>JBDHDE010000067.1:0-12828 GCA_039591655.1 Gemmatimonadota bacterium | reverse complement strand
GCGGCGCCGGCGAAGGCGGTGAGAGCCGGGCACGGTTCCGGGTTGTCCCACCAGCAGGGCGCGTCCTCTGGGTAGCTCACGTACCCGATCACGCCCCCGATCAGTGCTCCACCGAGCATGCCGAACAGCGCACCCCGTTTCCAGGCCGATCCCTGTCCCCTGTTGGCCTTCAGCCTTACGATCTCGTTCAACCCTATGGTGTGCGGCACGGAATCGGCTGCCAGGATCATCACCAGCGAGTCGGCGCTGAGTGCCGCAAGGCTGCCTACATACTGGGTGCAGGCTTCCCGGGTTCTCGGGGTGGGGCAGTCGGCCCAGACCTGTATCCGCGTCCCCGGCTCGACCGCGGCCTGCTCCTGCGCGACGGCCTGGGCCGGCGACGCACAGGCGAGGAGCACGAGGAGTGACGTACGGTTTTGCATTGAGGCCTCCAGCCGGCGACGGACCGAGGATGGCCCCGGACCGTCAAGGCACTGTCAAGTCCCGCACCTGCTCCAGCCCCCGCAAGATCCCGGCGAGCCGGCGATCCCTCGCCGGCTTGATGACCTGCACCTGCTCGTCGTACGCCTGCTCCACGAGATGGATCAGGCGGCGCTGCTCTTCCGGTTCGAGCTTGGACCAGGAGGGCAGGTCCTCCCAGATCGCTTCGAAGGTCTGCAGGAGCTGCTGTAGGAAACCCGACACACCGCGGTCACCGGCTCCCAGGTGATAGGTGAGGTGGGGGCCCGCCGCGGCCCACCCCAGCGCCGGGCCTACCGAGACGGCGCGGTCCAGATCGTCCACGTCCACCACGCCGTCGAGCACCAGTTGGATCGCCTCGCGCCACACCGCCGCTGCAATCCGATTGGCCACGTTTCCAGGGACGGGCTTCCTGATCACTACCGGGACGCGGCCCAACGCGCGGAGCCACCCCCTCACCAGGTCTACCAGAGCGGCTTCGGTCTCCGGGCTGGGGACGAGCTCGACCAGCGGGACCAGCTCCGGCGGATTCAGGGGGTGGGCTACGAGGCAGCGCTCCTTTCTCCGGCAGCGGGCGGCGATGTCGGCCGGCTTGAGCCCGCTGGTGGAGCTGGTTACCGCCCTCGCGGATCCCGCCACGTCCTCGATGGCGGCGAACATCTTCTGCTTGGTGAGGAGATCCTCGGGGCCGGCCTCGATCACCCATTGCACGTCCGAGCAGGCCTGGAGGATGCTGCGCGCGATGACGAGCTGTCCGAGCCCGGCCTCGGTGCTTCCCCGGTCGGCGCGCTCCAGCTCGACCAGTGCCCGCGCCCGCGCCGCGACCTCCTGTTGGGCGTCCTTGAGCGCGCCCGACTCGACGTCGTACAGGGAGACCGGCCATCCCGCAGCGGCGCACAGCGCCGCCCAGCCACGCCCCACCGTTCCGGCACCCATCACCGCAACACGTACCTGGCCAACAGTCATGGATCCCTCCGCGGTCACCCTGCCCAGTCGTCTCCGAACACCCTCCCCAGCAGCTCCCGCATCCTGTGGATGTCCACTTCCAGCGCCACTCGCGTGGGGACGCCGTCGGGGCGCTCCACCGTGCGCCCGCGGTGCTCTCCCTCCCCAAGGTCCACCGCCAATCGGAGGTCCGCCAGGGTGAGAAGGCCCGGCGCGATCAGCTCACCCAGCGGCAGTACGTCGTTCACCACGCAACCGTCGAGTCGCTCCTGCGAGCGGTGGAACTGCACGTAGAACCGGAGAGCCCGACCCAGCCATGACGTGAGGGGATCGGATACGCTCGCGAGGTGCTCCACGGCGCCGGCCGAGAGCTCCATTCGGCGGGTTACGTCCAGGCCGACCATCTCGGTGGCCAGGCCGGCGCCGAGCACCCGATCCGCGGCCTCGGGATCGCTCCACGCGTTGAAGTCTGCCCAGCGGTTCGTGTTCCCCCGCTCGTGGATGTTGCCGAACATGCCGATGTGCCGCGCCACGCGCTGACGCACGAACTCACCGCCCACCTCAACCGCATGCGCCAGATTGGTGAGTGGCCCCAGGGTCACCAGCGTCACGGGCCAGTCCACCTCTTCGAGGACATCCAGCAAGACCGTGGGGTCGGGAGTGACCGGCCTCTCGGCAGCCACCGGCGCGTGGCCCACTCCAGTCGGACCGTGGGTCTCGGGCGCCGTGACCAGTGATCTCGCCAGCGGCCGGTCGGCTCCCGGATGGACGGGAGTCCCGCCAGCTCCAGCCAGCTCCAGCGCCGCCCGGGCGTTTCGTGTGGTCGCGGCCAGGGTGGCGTTGCCGTAGGTTGTCGTAACCGCCTGCACTCGGAGCTCCGGCGAACGCGCGGCGAGGGCGAGAGCCACTACGTCGTCGATACCCGGGTCGGTATCGATGACGATCGGGACCGTTGCTTGGGTGCCGGCCATCACTTGTTAAGATACGTATGCGGGTCCGCCGCTACTGAGCCACGGGCGCACTGAGATGACGTTTCCACCGCCGTTCTACCGTTGGAAGCCGCATCCCCGGCTATGCAGGACTACGAGACCGAGTTCGGGTCGGGGTAGCGGTTCACCGATGGCGATCTCACGGCGAGCGCGGCCGCATGCCTGACGAGGCGAGGACCCGCTACGCGATCCTGATCGAGCGCTTCGGCGAGAGCTGGGAAAAGGGCGACGCCGCGGGAATAGCCGGAGTGTTTTCCGGGGACGCCGTGTTCGTCCCCGAGCCCTTCGCCACACCGATCACGGGGCGGGGGGCGATTTCGGACTACTGGAAGGATCTTCCCTTCGAGCAGTCGGAGGTCTCCTTCCGGTGCGGCGAGGTATACGCGGCCGGTCCGTGGTTCGCGACGGAGTTCAAGTGCACGTTCCGGAGACGCCGCAGCGGCGAGCCGGTGGACGTGCGCGGGGCGCTGTTTTGCGAGACGGCGGACGGCGAGATAACGGAGATGCGGATGTACTGGGCGCGCAGAGTAGAGTGAGACACTGAGATGAAGGCAGACGTCCTGCTCGGCACCCAGGGATGGGATTACGGAGCGTGGGTCGGCACGTTCTACCCGCAGGGCACCAAGCCTGCGGGGATGTTGAGCGTGTACAGCCGCGCTTTCCCCACGGTGGAGATCGAGTCGACGTCCTACGGCCTGCCACCGGACCCCGCGGTGCAGAGCTGGAACGACAGTGTGCCCGCGGACTTCCGGTTCGCACTCAAGGTACCGCAGGAGATCACCCACGAGCGGCGGCTGGTGGATACCGGGCGGGTGCTGCGGCGGTTCGTGGACCGAGTGCGCCCGCTGGAGGAACGTCTGGGCCCGCTCCTGGTGCAGCTCAGCCCGGCCTTCCGGCCCACGCGAAGCAATCTGACCATCCTGCAGCAGTTCCTCGAAGGTCTGCCGGCTGGAGTCCGCTGGGCAATGGAGTTCCGGCACCCGGGATGGGTGACGCCGGCGACCAGCGAGTTCCTCCGGGCCAGGGGTGTAGCTCTTGTGTTGGTGGACGGCCGGTGGATCCCGCGGGACATGATGGCGGAGTTGGCCATCGAGCCGACGGCCGACTTCGGCTACGTGCGGTGGTCGGGTACCGGGAAGCGGCTTGCGGACTTCTCGTATCCCCAGCTCGAGCGGGAACGGGAGCTGGAACTCTGGGGGAGCGTGATCGCCAGGCTAGGCGAGCGCGTTTCGACGATCTACGGCTACTTCAGCAATCACTATCAGGGCCACGCACCCCACAGCGCGCGCGACCTTCAGCAGTTGGTGGGGCAGGAGCCGGTGGCGCCCGAGACGTTGCAGGAGCAGGGAGAACTCTTCTAGCCAGGAAGCCTCTGGTCCGTGCCCAAGATCCTCTTCATCGACGACGACCTCGACGTCCTGCGCGCACTGGGGGAGTACTTCGAGCGCATCGGCTATCAGGTCTACCGTGCGTCGTCGGGCAAGGAGGGGGTCGCCACCTGGAACGAGGTGTGGCCTGACGTGACCGTGCTCGATCTGTACATGCCGGGGATGAACGGGCTGGAGGTGCTCGAACAGCTGCGCCGCAAGAAGGCCACCGTGATCATGCTGACGGCATACGGCGAGATCGAGGCGGCGGTGGAGGCGATGCGGAGCGGGGCGGAAAACTTCCTGACGAAGCCCGTGGAGATGTCTCACCTGGTGCAGGTCGTCGAGAAGGCCGCGGAGAAGAACAAGCTGCGCCAGGAAGTGGCCGACCTGAAACAGCGCTTCGCGCCGGACCTCAAGCGGCAACTGCTGAGGGCACTCCTCATCATCGTGCTGATCGCCATCTCGGTTGCTCTCGGGCGGTGGATCGGCGGTGTGTCAGACGACGGGCGGCCGCAAGTCACAGTGCCGCAGGATTCGGCGCCACCGGGGACCACGCCCCCGACGGGTGCAGTCGATCCGTAGCGAGCGAGACCGCGAGACTACCGTGATCGCGGGACGAGTGCCCGTCTCATTGCTGTGCGCAGGAGCCCTCCTCGCACCCGGCACCGCCCCCCTGACCGCCCAGACCCCCGCGGACCGTGAGATCGTGCTTGCCACCACCACGTCGGTGCGGGACGCAGGGCTGCTGGAAGTCCTGCTTCCTCCGTTCGAGCGGGCCACAGGGTATCGCATCAAGGTGATCGCGGTGGGAAGTGGCCAGGCGATGGCCCTGGGGCGCCTCGGGGAGGCGGACCTGCTGATCGTGCACGCCCCCGAGGAGGAGCTGGAGTTCGTGCGGCAGGGCTACGGTGCGGCGCGCCACTCCCTGATGCGCAACGAGTTCGTGCTGGTGGGGCCCGCCGATGACCCTGCCGGCGCGAGGGGGCAGCCGGCGCTGGCGGCATTGGGCGCGGTGGCGCGACACGGCGCCCTGTTTGTCTCCCGGGCGGATCGGTCGGGGACGCACTTCAAGGAGCGCGACCTGTGGAGTCTGGCGGGCGAGGAGCGCGTCGGCGTGTGGTACCGGGAATCGGGCCAGGGCATGAGCGCTACGCTCCAGATCGCCAATCAGCTCCAGGCGTACACGCTCAGCGACATCGCCACCTTCCTCAGCCACAAGTACCCGCTGGATCTCGAGATCCTGGTAGAGGGCGATTCGCTGCTCGCCAATCCGTACCACGTGGTGCTGGCGAATCCCGCGCGCTTCGCCTGGCTCAACTCAGAGGGGGCGCGTGCCCTGCTCGACTATCTCCTGTCCGGGGCGACGCAGGGGGCGATCGGGAACTTCGGTCGCGAGGAGCTCGGGAGGGCGCTGTTCGCTCCGGCGGCCGCCGGGAGAGATTGAAGCCGCGCACAGTGCCTTGAGGGGCGCCCGAACCCCGGCTAATTCCTACACGCGTTCCGGTTGACGAACTGGCGGCTGCGGTTCACGTTCACGCGCTGGCTCTAGGACTGATACTCCCGGCGAGCCCGCTGGCTCGTCCGTTTCCACACAGATACAGGGGAGGTGGGGTGGATCTGTGGTCCGCCGGGCGTGAGCCCGGGGGGCTGTGTTTCTGCACGCGCTTCAAGGGAAGAACCACTCTACTAGGAGGTCCGACGATGACCGGGAGATTCTCTACCGCCCTCGTGGCCGCCGCCGCCCTGCTCTGCCTGGGGGCTGCCACGGCTGCCGAGGCGCAGCAGACGTGGTCGGGGGACGGCAACACGCTACTCGCTCCTGTAGGTACCGAGGAGTATCAACTTCCCGACGGCCGCACGGTGCGTTCGCTCAGCTTCCTGGGGTTCACCATCACCGAGGACAAGGCGAGCCCGTTCCACCTGACGAGCCAGGACTGCAAGGGTACCTATGTCTTCGAGGCGGACGGTATGAGCTTCACCGCCGCCGGGTACTGCGTTGTCCGGGACGGCGAGGGCAATATGTGGTGGCTCTGGTGGAACGGCGGCTCTGCGGGCGGGGAGTGGGGAGTGACGAACGGGGCGGGCAAGTACACCGGCATGACGGGCGGCGGAACTTGGACGGCCAGGGACCCGATGCCGGATGGGAAAGTCACGAATTCGTGGCACGGTGAGGTGAGCTGGTAGGCAACACTTCAGCAGGGGAGGTCCTGGGCCCCGGGCGCCTGCAGGGCGCTCGGGGCCTCGTAGCGCCCTCGTCCTTACCGCCCCTCCCCGGCTTCCACTATCTTCTCCCCATGCCCGACCTCCGTCTGATGATCGCCCAAACTCGCCCCACCAAGGGCGACTACGCAGAGAACCTGCGGCGGGTGGGCGGCGTGTTGGCGCAGGCAGCCGGGTTGGATGAGCCACCACAGCTGGTCGTGTTCCCCGAAGCCGCGCTCACCGGCTACTTCCTCGAGGGCGGGGTGCGGGAGCTCGCCGTCACGGCGGGGACAGTCTTCCGGGATCTCTCGGCGCAGCACGCCTTGGCCGGCGCCCCGCCGGTGGATGTGGTCATTGGATTCTACGAGGAGTTCCGCAACCGCTACTACAACTCGGCGCTGTACGCCACGCTGGGCGGTTCCGAGCCGGGGATCAGGCACGTGCACCGCAAGGTGTTTCTACCGACATACGGGCTGTTCGACGAAGAGCGGTTCGTGGACCACGGCCACTCGGTGCGGGCGTTCGACACCGCGTGGGGCCGGGCGGCGATCGCTATATGCGAGGACGCGTGGCACACCATCGTTCCCACCCTCGCCGCACTGGACGGCGCCCAACTCCTCATCGTCCCCAGCGCCTCCCCCGCCCGGGGGATCTCGCCAGACCATGAGAAGGGTGAGGACCGGGAGCGGCCGGCCAGCGTCAGACGGTGGGAGATCCTGGCCCGGCAGATTGCGAGCGAGCACGGGCTCTACGTGACCTTTGCGCAGCTCGGCGGGTTCGAGGGAGGCAAGGGCCTCCAGGGAAGCTCCCTGGTGGTCGATCCCCACGGCGGGGTGCTGGTGCGCGGACCGCTGTTCGAGGAGGCGCTCCTCACCGCCACGGTCCAGCAGGACGAGATCACCCGGGCGCGCTCCGAGCAGCCGCTCCTGGCCGATCTCGAGATGCAGTTCCTCAACCTGCTGGAGGGATCCGAGGGTCAGGCGCCGCCGCTGGAGTACGACGTAGAGGACGAGTGTCCCCGCACCGCCAAGCCCGCCGCAAAGGTCGAGCATGCGATCCTGGCTCCCAGCGAGGGCGGCGATCCCATGGTCATTGACGCCGCCCTCACCGAGCAATGGCTGGTGGCGTTCCTGCGTGACGAGGTGGTGCGCCGCCGCGGGTTCGAGAAGGGCCTCGTGGGGCTCTCGGGCGGCGTGGACAGCTCCGTCACAGCCGTCCTCGCGACCCGTGCGCTCGGCAACGGGAACGTGATCGGCGTGCGGATGCCGTACAGGACGTCGAGCAAGGAGAGCCTGGAGCACGCCGAGCTGGTGGCGCAGGAGCTGGGGATCGAACTTCTCACGGTGGACATCAGCGGGGCGGTGGACGCCTACCTGGAAGCGGCAGACAGGGATGCCGATCCCACCCGCCGCGGCAACGTGATGGCGCGCATGCGGATGATCACGCTGTTCGATCTCTCGGCGAAGTACGGCGCGCTCCCCCTGGGCACCGGAAACAAGACCGAGCGTCTGCTGGGCTATTTCACCTGGCACGCCGACGACTCCCCGCCGGTGAACCCGCTGGGCGACCTGTTCAAGAGCCAGGTCATCGCCCTGGCCGGGCACCTGGGCGTCCCCGGCGCCGTCGTGGACAAGCCGGCCACCGCCGACCTCGTGGCGGGCCAGACCGACGAGGCCGATTTGGGAATCAGCTATGAGAAGGCAGACCGCATTCTCCACTGGCTCTTGCTGGGGCTCAAGCAGCACCGGATCGTTGCCCGCGGGTTCACGGCCGCCGAGGTCGAGCTGGTGAGCCGGCGGTTACACTCCACGCACTGGAAGCGCAGGTTGCCCACCGTCGCCATGGTGAGCAGCACTACCATAGGTGAGAGCTACTTGCGGCCGGTGGACTACTAGAGGATCGAGCATATGGCAGCATTCCAAGCGGATCGCCCGAGCGTCGCCGCCGACCTGGTGCAGCAATTCTCGTCCCTCAGCGACCGCGTGCGGCACATCGCCTTCGCGGGGATCGCATGCGTGTGGGCGTTCAGACAGGAAGGCCCCTTCGGCACCGCCCTCACCATTCAGCTGGCTATCGCAGCGTTCTTCCTGATCTGCGCCTTGGGGACCGACCTCCTGGAGGCGGCGTTGCGGATCGTCGTCACGGCACGGGGCGGCTCGCTCTCGGCGGTCGAGGTGGACGCCGGAAGAGGGTGGAGGAACTTGGTGAAGGGCTCCCCCGAGCGGGTGCTCCTGATGCTCAAGCTGGGGTTCGTCGTAATGGCGTACGCATGGATCCTCGCGCATCTGTACAACATGATCATCTTGCTGTGAGCGGCGGCGTCCGCGCTGCGCTCGGCCAACCCGACCCTCCCGAAGGAGTCCCCATGGCACTCCAGTTCACGCTGCGTGAAGAGATCAGGCCGCAATGAAGGGCTACGTCGAGGGGCAATGACAGCCGGCGACCTCCCTCCCCGGTCTGTTCGGGACTCGCAAGCCGTGATGACGGAGCTCATGATGCCGCACATGGCGAACGTGCTCGGCAACGTGTTCGGCGGGGTGATCCTCTCGCTTGTCGACCGGGCGGCAGCGGTAGCGGCGATCCGCCACGCAGGCGGGCCGTGCGTCACGGTGTCGGTCGATCAGGTGGACTTCCGGGAGCCGATCCACGTGGGCGAGTTGGTGACGGCGCGCGCGAGCGTGAACTTCGTGGGGCGCACCTCCATGGAGGTGGGTGTGCGGGTGGAGGCCGAACAGGTGGCGACGGGCAGACGGCGTCACACCAACAGCTGCTATCTCACCTTCGTGGCCATCGACGACGAGGAGCGACCGCGGCCCGTGGCGCCGGTGCTGCCGCAGACCGACGATGAGAGGCGGCGCCACGAGGAGGCCAAGGCCCGCCGGGATCTCAGGAGGAAGCGGCCGGGGCGATGACGTCGAGCGAGGCGACGAAGTACGAGAGGGTGGTGTGCGTGATGAGCGGTGGGGGTGCCCGGGCGGCGGCCCACGTCGGGGCCATGCGGTCGCTGCAGGAGTGGGGCCTCGGTCCGAGGCATTACGTGGGCACCTCCATGGGGGCGGTCGTGGCGGCGGCGTTCGCCAGCGGGTTGAGCTACGACGAGGTGCTCAAGCGGATGATGCTGGTGACGCGGTCCGACGTGGCCCGGCCCTCCCCCGGCCTGCTCTTGGGGCCGCTCGCCCGGAGCTTCCTCAGGGCCGAGCCGCTCAAGGACACCATCCGCAGCCTCGTTCCCGCCCGGCGGTTCTCGGAGCTCCGCACCCCCCTCACCGTAACCGCCGTCGACAACCGGAACGGGCAGCTGGTGCTGTTTGGTGAGGGCGGGTTGGAGGGCGTCCCGCTCGTGGAGGCGTTGTACGCCTCGTGCGCATTGCCGCTGTACTACCCGCCGGCCTCGATCGGCGACCGGGAGTACGTGGACGGCGGCCTGAGAGCGGTGCTGCCCTTGGACGTGGCCCGGGAGTTTGAGCCCGACCTGCTGGTGGCGGTGGCCGTGGGCCCGTCCTTCTTTTCCGAGCCGGCGGAGGGCCTGCTCGTGCCGCCCATGCTCCAGGCCCACAATGATGCCATGCGCTTCCTCATGGCGGCACAGACCGAGGAGGCCATCGGACGCTGGAAGGACGATCCGGTGCCCCTGTTGTTGGTGAGGCCACACCTCGAGCAGCGTGCTACATTCGCGGTGGGCGAGGTGATCCGCTATGTGGAGGAAGGCTATCGGGAGGCCACGCGGACACTGCACCGCTTCCTGGGGGTTGGCTGACCTCCTTGTTACCTTTCGGCCTAGCCAGTTTCTGGGGCCTATCCCCCCTCCGGTATCGGGAAGGGCTATGGCGGAGACGGCTGTCAAGTACTTCACGCTGGACGAGGCGAACGCCACGATCCCGTACATCAGCCGCATCGTCGAGGACATCGTGGCTGAGTACAAGAGGTGGCGGGACTGCATCTTCCGCTACGAGGTCATAGCGGCAGACCGCACCGCGGCGCAGGGCGAGACCGACGAGCAGGAGGAGCTGCGGGTCGAGGTCGACCGGGTTGCCCAGCGTATCAATGAGCACATCGACGAGCTTTCGTCGGTGGGCTGTGTGTTCAAGGGGTTCGACGGTGGGCTGGTGGACTTCCACAGCCGCCTGGACGACCGGGACGTCTTTCTCTGCTGGCAGCTGGGCGAGACGGAGATCGGCTACTGGCACGAGGTGGATACCGGGTACGCGGGACGCCAGCCGCTGACCGCGGAGCTCAGGAGTGGGGAGGCCGACGGGTGACGCTGATCAAGTTCATTCACTCGCTGGGTATGTGCATGTGGATCGGCGGAGCCCTGGGCGCCATGGTCATCGCCCTGGGCGCGCGGCAGGAGAGCAACGAGATCCGCGCGGGGGTCTTCCGACTCCTGGCAAGGGTGCAGACCAGCGTCATCGGCCTCGGGGCGCTGTTGGTCCTCGCGTCCGGAGTGCTGCTGACCATGGGACTCTCCGGCAGCGGGATGGGTGCGCTGCTCCAGGAGCCGAAGCTCTGGGTGATGATCGTGGTGGGGCTTGCCGCCGGGCTCATGGTGCTGTTCGTGGCCCTGCCCACGGCGGTCCGCATGGGCGGCCTCGCGATCACGTCTCCGAAGGGGGAGCTGCCGCCGGCGTTCGAGGTATACCGCAAGCGACTCATGATCGTCTCCTGCGTGGCGGGTGCGCTGGCCGTCATCGCGCTCTTCGCGTGGGAAGCGTTCTAGGTTTGCATGACTGACGACCGCTGGCGCCTCTCCACGGCCTACCGAATCCCCATCAAGGGTCCCGCCAAGCTCGACGTACGGCGCTACGCGGGCCGGCTCCTCCTGCTGGCAGCGACCCACATGGGTCGTGTCTCGTACCTGGTCTTAGAGATCTTTCGAGCCATCCCGGAGTGGCGCATCTGGCTCCCCCGCACCTCGGAGCAGGCCTACCAGGTGGGTGTGGGATCGCTGTTCATCGTGCTGCTGACCGCCGGGTTCGCGGGCGGCGTGACGTCGCTCCAAGCGGGCTACCAGTTCACGGGCACGATCCCCGTGTACTTTGCGGCGGGGGTCATCACCCAGTCCCTGATCCTCGAGCTGGGGCCGGTGCTCACGGCGCTGATCCTGGCTGGGCGGGTGGGGGCGCGCTACGCGGCCGAGCTCGGCACCATGCGGGTGACGGAGCAGATCGACGCCCTCGAGAGCCTGGGCCGCTCTTCGGTGTCGCACTTGATCATTCCACGGGTCCTGGCGGGCACCCTCATGCTCCCGGTGCTCGTGATCTTCGCCGACGTCGTGGGGATCCTCTCCGGATGGGTCGCCGCGCGGCACGCACTTGACATCTCGAACTACGACTTCATCTACGGTGCGCGCTACTTCTTCCGGCCGTACGACCTGTGGTACTCGCTCTTCAAGGCACTCTTCTTCGGAGTCGCGGTCACGTTGGTGCCGTGCTACATGGGGTTCAACACCGGCAAGGGCGCCGAGGGGGTGGGTAAAGCAACGACGGCTGCGGTGGTGTCGAGTTCGGTGCTGATCCTCGCGGTAGACGCGATACTGTCGGAGTTGTTGCTGTGATACGCCTGGTCGGCATCCACAAGCGCTTCGGCGACAACATCGTGCTGGACGGCGTCGACTTCGACGTCCAGCGCGGCGAGACGGTGGCGCTCCTCGGACCGTCGGGGGTGGGCAAGAGCGTGCTGCTCAAGCACATCAACGGGCTCATCCACCCCGACGCGGGGGAGGTCTACGTGGACGGCCAACCGGTGGCGACTCTGGACCGTAAGGAACTGGCGCGGCTCCGGACGAGGATCGGCTACGTGTTCCAGTTCGGGGCGCTGTTCGACTCGCTGTCGGTGTTCGAGAACATCAAGCTGGGGATCACCGACCCAGCCTCCGCTAACGACGACATCTTCTGCCACACGCGGGTGCAGGAGTGCCTCGATCTGGTCAACCTCCCGCCCACGTCGGCGGAGACGTTCCCCGCGGACCTGTCGGGTGGGATGAGGAAGCGCGTGGGGATCGCCCGGGCCATCGCGGGGCAGCCCACGTATCTTCTCTATGATGAGCCCACCTCGGGGCTCGATCCGGTGAACGCCGATATCATCGACGCGTTGATCGGGAAGTTGCAGAAAGAGCTCGGCGTCACCAGTGTTGTGGTGTCGCATGACGTGCGGGGATCGTTCCGGGTGGGAGACCGCGTGGCTCTGCTGAGTGAGGGGAAGATCCGGAAGGTCGGCACGCCCGACGAGCTCCGGGACAGCGACGATCAGGCAGTGCGACAGTTCCTCGAGCGGGACTTCGGTTCCGCCGTGGTCCGCTGAGCGGGGATCGCCATGGATCTCTACTACAAACAGGAAATAACGGTCGGCGTGCTGGTGCTCGCCGCGCTGGCCATCATGTTCGGCGGGCTGCTGTGGCTCACCGGCGAGTCGCTCACCGGCCGAGGCATGATGATGGTCCCGGTGAGATTCGAGACGGTGAGCGGGCTGACCGCCGGCGACCCGGTCCAGATCTCCGGGGTCACCGTGGGCCGCGTAGCCAGGGTGAGGCTGGAGCAGGTAGGGCGCGTGGTGACCGACCTCCAGATCCGTGAGGAGGTCAGTCCGCGGGTGGATGCCCGCGCCGAGATCCGCTCCCTCGACTTCCTGGGCAGCAAGTTCGTGGCGTACTCGCCGGGCACGGCCGAAGAGCCCCTGCCCAACGACGCCATGATCGCGGGCGTGAACGAGTCGGAGCTGTCCGAGAGTGCGGTGGCGCTCGCCGAGGAGGCGACCCGCACGTTGCTGCGGGCGCAGGACATCATGTCCTCGGACATGACCGGTCAGGTGCAGACCACCCTGGCAGCTGCCGAGCGGGCGCTCAACGTCGTGAGCGACGTGGGCGA
>JBDHDE010000066.1:0-12847 GCA_039591655.1 Gemmatimonadota bacterium | reverse complement strand
GCTGCGGATCCCGAGCTCGGGAACCAACTCACCCAGGTCATCGACGCTCCCCTCCCGACCGAAGTCAGGGTGCTGCACCCGCTGGAGATCTTCGACACGTCGGATGTGGGGACCGCCGTGACCACCGCGCTTCCCGAATTGAAGGTCGTCTGCTATTACGGCTGCCTGCTCACGAGGCCACCCGAGGTCATGCAGTTCGACGAGTGCGAGTACCCAATGAGCATGGATCGCCTGCTTCAGGCGCTGGGCATCGCAACGCTGGACTGGTCCTACAAGACCGAGTGCTGCGGCGGAGCGTTTGCTCTCACCGAGACCGACGTGGTGCTCAAGCTGACGCACGACATCCTGGAAAACGCCAAGGCAGTCGGTGCAAACGCGATCGCCGCAGCCTGCCCGCTGTGTCACGCGAATCTCGACACGCGGCAAGCAGAGATCGAGGTGAGGTACGAGTCACAGTACCACATGCCGGTGTTCCACTTCACCCAGCTCATTGGGCTGGCTCTCGGGATACCACCTGACCGGCTGGGAATACAACGGCACTTCGTGAGTGCCGACGAGTTGCTCTCGGGCGTCGCCGCCGGAGGGTGGCAGGTCGGAGGACGGGTCAATGGCTAACGACAACGGCCAGAAAATCGGCGCCGTACTAGTGGTCGGCGGCGGAGTGGGAGGTATGCAGGCGTCCATCGACCTCGCCGAGTCCGGCTACAAGGTCTATCTCGTCGAGAAGGGCCCCTCGATCGGCGGTGTCATGGCCCAGCTCGACAAGACCTTCCCGACGAATGACTGCGCCATGTGCACCCTCGCCCCGCGCATGGTCGACTGCGGTGGCCACCTCAATATCGAGAAGCTCACCTACTCCGAGGTTGAGTCCATCGAAGGAGCAGCCGGCGGCTTCAAGGTGCGGGTGAGGAAGAAGGCACGCTTCGTCGATCCAGACAAGTGCACGGGATGTGCAGAGTGTGTCCAACACTGCCTCGTCAGGAATAGGCCCTATCTCGAACCGGCCGGAAGGCCCGCCGCTGAACCGCTGCCAGAGGAACTGGGCAGCCTCCGACAGATCGTAGACAAGTACCGGGGTCGCAGGGGAGCGATTGTACCTGTCCTCCAGGAGGCACAAGAGCTCTACAACTACCTGCCGGAGGCCGCTGTCCGGTATCTCTCGGAAGAGCTGGACATTCCTCTCAGCCTGGCATACCGGTTGGCCACCTTCTACAACGCCTTCAGCCTCACTCCGAAGGGCAAGCATCTCCTCCGCGTCTGCATGGGAACGGCATGCTATGTCAAGGGCGGAAAGAGGATCCTGAGGGCGTCTCGAAAGCACCTGAACATCGACGTCGGTGGAGTAACCAATGACATGCAGTTCGGCCTGGAGCTAGTCAACTGCTTGGGCTGCTGCGGTCAGTCACCGGTTGTAACGGTCGACGAGGACGTCTTCGGATATATGAGGGAGACCGGGGTTCCGGAGCTCCTCAGAGACTACAGATAGGCACGGAGTGGCACGATGCCAAAGATCCAACCTGGCGACTTGGACAGGATTGGCGAGAAGATCAAGCGAACGATGCTCATGCGGGAAGGAGGCGTCGCACGAGCCAAGGTCGTCGTCCACATGGGCACCTGCGGTATAGCCGCGGGCGCCAGGACCGTAATGAAGGCGCTAATGGACGAGCTAGAGGACAGGAAGACCGAGGACGTCGTCCTGACGATCTCCAGTTGCGCCGGTCTTTGTAGCCGGGAGCCCATGATTACAGTCGAGTTGCAGGATGAGCCGGCAGTGAAGTACGTGGACCTGACTCCCGAGAAGGCCAGGAGAATTCTGGTGGAGCACGTCCTTGGCGGCAAGATCGTTGCGGAATACGCGCTGGCAGCAGGCAGCGAGAGAAGCCTGTAAGGAGACGTAGCGCGATGCCATATAGAGCCAACGCGATGATATGCACCTGCACGAACTGCATCTCGAACGGCTCCTTGCAGATCAAAAACGCCCTGGAAGCCGAGATACTCCGGCGCGGCTTGCAGGACGATGTCCTGGTAGTACCCACCGGAGCCAGCGGTCTCTGCGTGAGAGGTCCGATCCTGGTAGTCCAGCCTGACGGGATCTTCTACCAGCGTCTCAAGAGGGAAGACATCCCCCACTTGGTAGAGGAGCACCTCCTGAAGGGAAGACCGGTCACATCGCTGATGTACGCGCTTCCTGGGGAGGAGGCGCCGATCCCGGAACTGCGGGCGATTCCGTTCTTCAAGGATCAGAGACTCGTCGCTCTACGGAATCGCGGCATGATCGATCCGGATAAGGTCGAGGAGTACATCGCGAGGGACGGCTACAAGGCGCTGGCCAAGGCTCTGACCTCCATGACACCGGAGGAGGTCATCGCAGCGGTAAAGCGATCCGGTCTCCGGGGCAGAGGCGGCGCCGGATTCCCGACGGGCTTGAAATGGGAGCTGTGCCGGGGCTCCGAAGGCGCACCAAAATACGTCATCTGCAATGCCGACGAGGGCGACCCCGGAGCCTTCATGGACCGTAGCATCATCGAGGCCGACCCCCACTCCGTCCTCGAGGGCATGGCAATCGGCGCATACGCCATGGGAGCATCCAGGGGATACGTCTACGTGAGGATCGAGTACCCACTGGCCATTGAGCGGCTGGAGGGTGCTGCCAGACAGGCGTATGAATACGGATTGCTGGGAGAGGACATCCTCGGTACCGGCTTCGGCTTCGACCTGGAGATCTTCCAGGGAGCCGGAGCCTTCGTATGTGGCGAGGAGACGTCGCTCATCGCTTCCATCGAAGGCAGAGCACCTGAGCCGCGCGTACGTCCTCCGTTCCCCGTCCAGTCCGGCCTCTGGGGCAGCCCCACGAGCATCAACAACGTTGAGACCTGGGCGAATGTCCCGGCCATCATCAACTGGGGGGTCGAGTGGTTCTCGGCCCTCGGCACCGATACTTCAAAAGGGACTAAGGTCTTCTCCCTGGCAGGCAACGTCCACAACGCCGGTCTGGTCGAGGTGCCGATGGGCATCACCCTGCGGGAGATCATCTACGACATCGGCGGGGGCATCCCTCACGGGAAGAGGTTGAAGGCGGTGCAGACCGGGGGGCCCTCCGGCGGCTTCATTCCGGGTCACCTGCTCGACATGCCCGTCGACTATGAGCGTCTGAGCGAGGTTGGCGCCATCATGGGTTCGGGCGGTATGGTCGTCATGGATGACGATACCTGCATAGTCGATATCGCCAAGTACTTCCTCGAATTCACCAATGACGAATCGTGTGGCAAGTGCACTGCCTGCCGAGAAGGCTCGGAGGTCCTGCTCGGGCTGCTCAACAAGATCTCTGCCGGAGAAGGGGAAGAGACGGACCTGACGCTCCTCGAGGAGTTGGGAGAGGCCGTAAGAGACGCCTCCATGTGTGGACTGGGACAGACCCTCCCGAACCCCGTGCTCAGCACCCTGCGTCACTTCAGAGAGGAGTATGAGGCACACATAGAGCACAAGAGATGTCCGGCGGCTGTCTGCAAGGGGATCATCTCCTCTCCGTGCCAACACACATGCCCCATCGGCCAGGACGTGCCGTGCTACATCGGGCTGATCGCGCAGGGACGGTTCGACGAGGCCGCGGAGCTCGTCAGGCGAGAAAACCCGCTCCCCGCTATCTGCGGCAGGGTCTGTACGGCACCTTGTGAGGACAAGTGCCGGTCCGGCGCAGGAGGTGGAGAGGCAATCTCCATCAGGGCGCTCAAGCGGTTTCTGGCCGACCATGAGCGCGAGCAGGCCCTCCAGCTCACACCGCCGCCGAAGCCACCGAGAGACGCAAGCGTCGCGATCGTAGGCTCCGGGCCGGCCGGATTGACGTGCGCCTACTATCTGGCCCTCGAAGGATATGGCGTGACCATCTTCGAGTCGCTTCCGGTCGCAGGTGGCATGCTGGCCACCGGCATCCCGGACTACAGGCTGCCCAAGGACATCCTCCGCTATGACATCGACGCCATCCGCAACGTCGGCGTGGAGATCCGTACCAACACTACCGTCGGCAGGGACGTCCAACTGTCCGAGTTGAGGGAGCAGTATCGCGCGGTATTCATCGCCATAGGAGCCCACAAGGGTCTGAGACTCAATATCGACGGGGAGGACTCCCCACAGGTCATCGATGCGGTGGATTTCCTGCGTGCGGTGAATCTCGGACACGAGATCACGATCGGGCAGAAGGTAGCCGTGATTGGCGGAGGGGATGCCGCCGTCGACGCAGCTAGAGTGGCCAGCCGCCTCGGCAAGGAGGTCAGGATACTCTACAGGCGAACCAGGGCAGAGATGCCGGCGGCCAAGGAGGAGGTCGAGGAGCTCGACCGGGAGGGCATCGACCTTCAGGTACTGGTAGCACCGGTACGGGCGCTGTCAGACGATGGAAGACTGACGCGCCTGGAGTGCATCAGGATGGAGCTGGGAGACATCGACAAGAGCGGCAGACGAAGGCCCGTTCCAATCGCCGGATCTGAGTTCACAGTAGAGATCGACACCCTGATCCCGGCCATTGGCCAGGAACCCGACGTGCGGCCCTTGGCAGATGGCAACGGGCTAAACATCACCCGCTGGAGCACGATAGAGGCCGATCCAGAGACCTTCCATACGGGAATCGAGGGGCTCTTCGCCGGCGGGGACGTCGTCAGCGGACCTTCGACCGTCGTGGACGCCATGGCGCACGGCAAGATCGCCGCCCAGATGATCCACAACTACATCGAGGGCCACCCCGTCACTCGACAATACCGTGTGACCCGACCGGCGCTGGACGTCGCGGCGGTCGAGCTGACGGACGAGGAGATCGAGAAGCTCCACAAGCCCCAAATGCCTCTGCTGCCAATCGCGGAACGCGCCGGAGCCTTCAAACAGGTCCAACTGGGCTTCAACCGGGAGATGGCCGTGGCAGAGGCCAAACGCTGCATACGGTGCGATAGGGAAGCAGAGGACTGAGGCGAGGGAGGAGCGCTCATAGAACGATGACACTCGATGATGTTAGGGAGATCCTCGACGCAGAGGTGATAGCCGGCGAGGACGGGCTCGCCAGAGAGCTCACAATGGGCTGTGGCGCGGACTTGATGAGCGACGTCCTCGCCTACGGTAAGCCTGGCTCTCTGTTGCTGACAGGGCTGACCAACCCCCAGGTCGTACGCACGGCCGAGATGGCCGACATCGTGGCCATCTGCTTCGTCCGCGGCAAAAGGCCCGATGACGACACCGTGACAATGGCCGACGTCCAGGGGTTGCCCTTGCTGAGAACCACGTTGCCGATGTTCGAGAGCTGCGGCCGTTTGTACAAGAGCGGTCTCCTAGGCGTCTCTGACTTCCGGGAATAGAGATCTGGTGCAGGACCGACCAATCACCAGAGTGCAGGAGCTGGTTTACGAGATGAAGGTCCGCGAGGTGATGACTACGGATGTGATCACGGTGCGGCCGGACACCCCCATGAGCCAGTTGCGGGAGCTCTTCCAGCAGCAACGAATCTCCGGCGCACCGGTGGTCGATGGCGGAAAACTCGTGGGAATCATCAGCCTCGAGGACTTCATCAAGTGGCTCTATGGCAAGGAGCAGAACTCCGTCATCGAAGCGAAGATGACGAAGCACGTTGAGACTCTCTGCGATGACGAACCGCTCGTCCAAGCTGTCAGCAGATTCGACAAGACTGGCTTCGGCCGCTTCGCGGTGACTGACCGACATTCCGGCCGGTTGATCGGTGTGATCACGAAGGGCGACATCATAGCAGGACTGCTGAAGAAGCTAGAGATCGACTATCACGAAGAGGAGATCCATCACTACCGAGCAAGTCACATATTCGACGACATCATCGCTGACCGAACGAAACTCGTGTTCGAGTACAGCGTGGTAGGCCAGGACTTCGCGCGAGGGGGAGAGAGCTCCAGCCGACTCAAGCAGACCCTACGACGGCTCGGTCTGGATCCCGCCACGGTTCGCCGAGTGGCGATAGCCACGTACGAGGCGGAGATGAACCTGATCGTGTTCACAAAGGGGGGATCAATCGTCGCGCAGGTCGGACCGGGCGAGATCAGGGTCGAGGTGGATGATTCAGGGCCCGGAATCGCCGATGTCGAGAAGGCTCTGCGACCGGGCTATTCCACCGCGCCGCAGTGGGTCCGCGAACTCGGCTTCGGTGCCGGGATGGGACTCAACAACATTCAGAGGTGCGCGGACAGCATGGAACTCGACTCCGCACCAGGCAGAGGCACGCACCTCAAGATTTCGATCATGACCGGAGGGCACCGTGAAACTGGCTGAGGTAGTTGACAAACTCGCTCTGGGGATCCGCACGGGCAGTGATCATCTGGATGCTGAGGTCACCGGCGGATACTCCAGTGACCTGATGAGCGATGTCATGGCTCACGCCAGGAAGGGGGACCTTTGGATCACCCTCCAGGGCCATCAGAACATCGTTGCGGTGGCGAGCCTGAACGATCTTGCGGGGATCATACTGGTCAATGGCAGGGAGCCGGACGAGGACACGCTCGCAAAGGCGCAGGTCGAACACATACCGATCATGGTATCGGAGCTCCCCACATTTGAGCTCGCCGGACGGCTCTACAAACTCGGCATCAGGGGAATGCCCAACAAGGGCGCAGCATCGCCCGCGCACGCCTCATGAGGGAAATGCGAGCTGACTTGCACTTGCACACCTGCCTCTCCCCCTGCGGGGAGCCGGAGATGGTGCCGACTGCGATCATCCAGAAGGCCAAACAGATGGGCCTCGATATCATCGGCATCTGCGACCACAACTCCGCGGAGAACGTCAGTGCCGTCCTCCAGGCCGGCCGGCGACAGAACCTCCCCATCATACCGGGGATGGAGATCACGTCGCGCGAGGAAGTCCACATTCTGGGTCTGTTCCAGGACCAGGACCAGCTGCAGTGCATGCAGGACCTCGTCTACGACAACCTCCCTGGGGAGAACGACGAGGATGTATTCGGCTCGCAGACGGTGGTCGATCAATACGACAACGCACTGGGTTCCACTGCGAAGCTCTTGATCGGAGCCACCAGCTTCACTTTGGAACAGACCGTGAACGCCATCCACGACTGCGGAGGCTTGGCGATCGCATCTCACATCGACCGCGAGCGCTTCGGACTCGTTGGCCAGCTCGGCTTCATTCCCGACGGCCTCCCGCTGGACGCGGTAGAAGTATCACCGCGTTCCTCCGTCACCAGCTGGAATCCTTTCCCGGTCGTCCGCTTCTCCGATGCTCATTCCTTGAATGACATCGGCAGGAGCTTCACCTGTTTTCTGCTCGAGGAGGCTACGCTCGATGAGATCACCAAGGCGCTGAGACACGCCGACGGTCGCACAATAGTGAAGCAGTGAATGCAAGATCTCGCTCTTCACATTCTGGATATAGTGGAGAATTCCATTGCGGCGTCCGCAAGGAGAGTCGCGATCCTGATCGTGGATGACACCAGGCAGGACCTGCTCTCAATCGAGATCAAGGACGACGGCAAGGGCATGGATGCGGAAACGAAGAGGAGGGCGCTGGATCCCTTCTTCACAACGAGGACAACGCGGCGGGTCGGTTTGGGGCTGCCACTGCTGGCGCAGGCCGCCAGGGAGGCCGAAGGGAGCTTTGAGATCACATCGCGGCGCGGAAAGGGAACGATTGTCAAGGCATCCTTTCGTCGCAGCCATCCGGATTGCAGGCCGGTGGGTGATATCGGTGAAACTGTGCGGACGATACTCGTGGGGCGACCGGATCTGGCACTGCATTACGAGCACAGGATCGATGACGAGGTGTACCGCTTCGACACGACAGATGTGGAGAACGGAGGGGCGGGGGGATAGGCCGCGAGCTGCGCGTTCGGGCTCTGAGCATCGCTTTTCACAGGGTGCGGGTGATGGCGAGACTGACGGTTGACGGTATAGAGGTCGATGTCGACCCCGGAAGGACGGTCTTACAGGCTGCTGAAGAGGCAGGCGTCAAGATCCCCACGCTCTGCCACCATCGGGCCTTAGCACCGTACGGCGCCTGTCGTGTATGTCTCGTGGAAGTCGAGATGTCACGTGGCTCGAGGATCGAGGCCTCCTGCGTCTATCCGGCTCAGGACGGACTAGTGGTTAGTACCAACACCGAGAGGGTCCGTCGCACACGGAAGGTGATGGTGGAGTTGCTGCTCGCCCGGTGCCCCGAAGCCCGCGCAGTCAAGGAGCTTGCACTCGACCTCGGCATCGACGAGACCCGGTTCCCCAAGAAACACGACAACTGCATTCTGTGCGGCCTCTGTGTCAGGGTATGCCAAGAGAGGATGGGGGTCGGCGCCATCAACTTTGCCCACCGCGGTCCAGATCGCAACATCACCACGCCGTACGACAAGCACTCGCCCATCTGTATGGCATGTGGCGCATGCCAAGTAGTGTGCCCAGTCGACGTCGTCGATCTGTCCAAGGTCACGCTGCTAGAACCCAGACCCATACCGTCGGACTACGACATGGGTCTCGCCCGGCGGTCGTCCATCTACCTTCCGTTCGCGCAAGCCATACCCAAGGTCGCCACCATCGACCCCGATACGTGCATGCACTTGCTCAGAGGCACGTGCCAAGCGTGTGCGAGCTTCTGTGAGGCCGACGCCATTGACTTCGACCAACAGGACGAGATTCAAGGAATCGAGGTCGGCGCCGCAGTACTGGCTCCCGGATTCCAGCAGTTCGACCCCCACGCCAAGAAAGAACTCGGCTACGGACGGTTTCCCAACGTCATCTCCAGTCTGCAGTTCGAGCGTATCCTCTCGGCAAGCGGACCTTACCTAGGGAAGGTGCTCAGGCCATCCGACCAGGCACCTCCCAAGAAGATCGCGTGGATTCAGTGCGTCGGCTCACGCGAGACAGATCGGGACTACTGCTCCTCGGTCTGCTGCATGTACGCGACCAAAGAAGCCATCATCGCGAAGGAGCACGAACCGGACATCGATTGCACCATCTTCTTCATCGACCTTCGAGCCTTTGGCAAGGGCTTCGACGCCTACTACAACCGCGCCAAGGAGTTAGGCATCAAGTACGTCCGCTGCACTCCATCATCGATCAAGGAAGTCCCGGCCAACAACAATCTTCGCCTCGACTACCAGACGGCCGGCGCTGGGCACGTGACCGAGGAGTTCCACATGGTCGTGCTGTCTACCGGCCTGGCACCGCCTGTTGAGGCACACGAGCTGGCGGACACGTTCGGCATCGAGCTGGACGAGCATGGCTTTGCGGCAACTCAGGGCCTAGGATCGGTCGAGACCTCACGCCCGGGGGTGTACGTCTGTGGGCCGTTTACCGGACCGAAGGATATCCCAGAGACGGTGATGGAGGCCTCGGCGAGTGCCTCCAAGGCGATGGCACTACTCGAGGACGGACGGGGGTCGCTCATCCGGGCGAAGGAGTACCCCCCTGAGAAGGACGTGCGGGGCGAGGAACCGCGCATCGGGGTATTCGTCTGCCACTGTGGCAAGAACATCGGTGGCGTGGCGGACGTCCCGGCTGTCGTGGAGTACGCCAGGACCCTGCCCAACGTCGTGTATGCGGAGGACAACCTCTATACGTGCTCAACTGACACGCAGGAGGCGATCAAGCAGATGATCGCGGAGCACGACCTCAACCGCGTGCTGGTCGCATCATGCAGCCCGCGCACCCACGAGCCGCTGTTCCGCAACACGTGCCGGGAGGCAGGCCTCAACGAATACCTGTTCGACATGGCCAATATCCGCGACCAGTGCACGTGGGTACACATGCACGAACCGGAGAAGGCTACACGCAAGGCAAAGGACCTGGTGAGAATGGCCCTCGCCAAGCTCAGGCTGCTCGAGCCCCTCGACAAGGGCACCTTGAAGGTCAACAACGACGCCCTCGTGCTGGGCGGCGGCATGGCTGGCATGATCGCCGCGCTGAACCTGGCCGACCAGGGCTTCGCAGTCCATCTCGTCGAGCGGGAGCCGGACTTGGGAGGCAACCTCAGGCACATCCACAGCTTGCTCACTGGCGGCGACCCCCGGCAAAACCTGTCAGAGACGATCGCCAGGGTGACCAATCATCCCAGAATCACGCTCCATCTAAGCAGCTCGCTCGCCGCCGTCGAGGGATCCGTCGGCAGCTTCACGTCCACCATTCGAAACAACGGCGTCGACAGACAAGTGGCACACGGCGTCGCAATCGTGGCTACGGGAGCGACACACTACGAGCCAACCGAATACCTGTACGGCGTGCACCCCCGCGTCCTGACGCAGCGCCAGCTGGAGGAGTGGATCGCCCAGCGCCGACCAGAGCTCCACGAACTCAAGTCGGTCGTCATGATCCAGTGCGTTGGCTCGAGAGACGAGTCCCGGCCGTATTGCAGTCGGATCTGCTGTTCGCAGGCGGTGAAGAACGCGATAGCGCTCAAGGGCATCAGCCCGGACATAGCCGTCCATGTGCTCTATCGAGACATCCGTACGTACGGCGTACTGGAGCAGTACTACACCGATGCACGAGGCAAGGGCGTACGCTTCCTACGATACGACGAGCAGCGCAAGCCTGAGGTCTCCGCGACCAACGGCAGGCTTCAGGTCTCTACCCTCGACCCGCTCTTGAACTTGAATCTCCGTATCGACTGCGACCTACTGGTATTGGCTCCTGCCATCGTGCCCAGGAATGACGCCGAGGAAGTAGGCAAGCTCTTCAAAGTGCCTCTCAATCAGGATCGGTTCTTCCTCGAGGCACACATGAAGCTGCGTCCAGTTGATTTCGCGACCGACGGGGTCTTCATGTGCGGCTTGGCACACTCGCCCAAGTCTGTGGACGAGAGCATCGCACAGGCCCACGCTGCCGCCGCAAGAGCAGCTACGATTCTGTCCAAGGACGAGATCGAACTCGACGCCACCATCTCCGAACTGGTAGATGACAACTGCGATGGATGCGCGTACTGCATCGACCCCTGCCCGTACAATGCACTCACACTGATCGAGTACATGCACAAGGGAAGCATCAAGAAGACGGTCGAGCGGGATGAGGCCTTGTGCAAGGGCTGCGGGGTCTGTCAGGCCACGTGTCCCAAGAAAGGGATATTCATCCGCAACTTCCGGCTCGATCAGTTGAGCGCGATGGTCGATGCCGCGTTGCAGGAAGCGTGATAGAGGATCATTCCGAACATGGCAAACGACGACTTCGAGCCCATCATCATTGCCTTCTGCTGCAACTGGTGCTCCTACGCCGGCGCGGACCTCGCAGGTGTCTCCCGGCTGCAGTATCCGCCGGATCCGCGCGTGATTCGCGTCATGTGCTCCGGAATGGTCCACCCCAACCTGGTGATTGACGCCCTGACCAAGGGAGCAGACGGCGTGCTCATTTGCGGCTGCCATCCCGGCGACTGCCACTACCTCGAGGGCAATCTGCGGACGGAGAAGCGCAAGGAGGCGATAGAGCTGATGCTCGAGGACTTCGGCATCGAACCAGAGCGATTCAGGCTCGAGTGGATCTCCGCATCCGAGGCGCCTCGCTTCGCGCAGGTGGTCAGCGACATGAGCGAGGCAGTCCGTGAGCTGGGCCCGAGCTCCTACCGGGTGTGAGCGGCCTGCTACTGCACCGCCGCCGGCAGTCGCCGTGGTGCCAACCCGGCAACAGTAGTACTGCACAGGTGCGTGCGACATGACAGAGAAGGTTCGCTTCTTCGACGGCAAGAAGTACATGTGGGATGGCGAGGACCACGAGACCGAGGAACAGGCACGCGCGGCGCAGGAGCGGTATGCCGCTGCCGGATTCGAGGTTCAGCTCTGGCACGAACAGGGTCACTCGTCTCTCTACACTCGACGCACGGTCACTGAGGTTGTAACGGACGGGAGCTGAGAACGGCCCTCACTGGCCGATAGGTATCCCAGGTGCTGCACTCGCTGCTATTCAGGGTCATGCTCGTCGTCGGGGTCATCCTCCTCGCCGCTGTCGCCCTCTTGCTGTTACACACAGCCGGCACCCACGAACGACAGCTGTTGTCGCATGCCGTGCTGCACACGGGCCGGATGAGCGACATCGCCGCACGCAGCATTCGCCCGCAGATGCTCGCCCATAGACGCGCTGAGATCCTCAGCGTCTTCGATGGTTATGCCCAAGAAGACGGGCTCGAGAAGATCCGCCTCTTCGACAAGGACGGAAGTATCGTTCTCTCGACCGACAGATCAGAGATAAACGATACTGTCGACATGACACACGAGATGTGCATCCAGTGCCACGCCGACGGACCACCCCAGGTCCTCCGCCCACCCCTGGAACGAGGCAGAATCTTCGCCACCCCCGACGGCTCACGCAGGCTTGCCATCATCACGCCGATATACAACGCGCCTCCGTGCTACGACTGCCATGACAGGGACCAGCAGGTGCTCGGAGTACTGGATGCGGTCTTTTCGCTACGCACCGTGGACGCCAGCATCGTCAGTGTCCGCCGTGCAGCTCTCCTCTCCGGCAGCGCTGCCGTACTCCTCGCATGGGTGGCCGTGGCCTTGGTCATGCAGCGGTTCGTGAGGACGCCTGTCACGCGTTTGCTGCGCGGCACGGAGCGCGTCTCGCGTGGAGACCTCGATGTGGAGATTCCAGTCTCCAGCCATGACGAGATCGGGCAGCTTTGCTCCGCATTCAACGCAATGAGCACACAGCTCCGTAAGGCGGCAGCCGAGCACGCGCGCTGGAACGGGGAGCTCGAGAGCAGGATCAAGACCGCAACAAAGGCGCTGGAGGCCGCAAACGAAGGACTGCGCGACGCAGACCGGCGCCGAGCGGAATTCATACGCACCTCCGTGCACCAGCTCCGAGCACCTGTTTCCGGCATGCAGAGCTTTCTACGGCTCATCACACGCCAGATCGTGGG
>JBDHDE010000065.1:0-13395 GCA_039591655.1 Gemmatimonadota bacterium | reverse complement strand
TAGCGGAGGAGGGACTCGAACCCCCGACACGCGGATTATGATTCCGCTGCTCTAACCACCTGAGCTACTCCGCCACGTTGCCGCCGGCGCTTCCCGGCCCCGCCGCCGGCTGTCACAAAAGATACCAACCAATGGGTGCCGACTCCAGTCACCGTTCCGGCCCGACGCGGTACAGAATCTCCCCGTCCCGGATCATCCCGAAGTGCTCTCGCGCCACCCGCTCCTGGGTGTCCGGGTCGCGCTCCACCGCCTCGGCCCACGTGGCCAGGCTGTCGATCTCGGTTTCCAGTAGTGCGATGGCCTGGCGCTCCGCCTCTACCCGGCGCTTGAGCTTCCACCAGTCGAGGGTGGAGAAGAGACCGCCCCACAGCCCGAAGGCGATCCCCCCCAGGATGATCAGCAGGACGACGAACCGTCCGGGGGTCACAGGCTGTAGATGTTCCGTCCCGGGTACAGCGCGAAGTCGTCCAGCTCTTCCGTGATCCGGAGCAGCTGGTTGTACTTGGCCACCCGGTCGGTGCGGGAGGCGCTGCCCGTCTTGATCTGTCCCGCGCTGGTGGCCACAGCGAGGTCGGCGATGAACGCGTCCTCGGTCTCACCCGAGCGGTGCGATATCACCGTGCCGTAGCCCGCTCCCTTCGCGAGCTCGATGCACTGGAGCGTCTCCGTAAGCGTGCCGATCTGGTTCACCTTGATCAGGATGGCGTTGCCGATGTCCTGCTCGATCCCCCGGGCGAGGCGCTCGGTGCTCGTCACGAATATGTCGTCGCCCACGAGCTGCACCCGCTCACCCAGGACCTCCGTCATATGGTTCCATCCCTCCCAATCGTCCTCCCCCAGACCGTCCTCGATCGACACGATGGGATAGCGGTCCAGCCAGCTCCCGTAGAGCTCCACCATCTCCTCCGCCGAGCGCCGCGAGCCGTCGCCCTTCTTGAACACGTACGCGCCCTTCTCGAACAACTCACTGGCCGCCACGTCCAACGCGATGGCCACGTCATCCCCCGCAGTGTACCCCGCAACCTCGACGGCAGACAGCACTGCCTCGAGGGCGGCCTCGTTGCTGGGCAGCATGGGCGCGAACCCGCCCTCGTCGCCGACGGCGGTAGAGAGACCCTCCTTGGAGAGAACCTTCTTCAGGGCGTGGAACACCTCCACCCCCATCCGCAGCGCTTCATCGAACTCCTCGGCCCCCACCGGCACGATCATGAACTCCTGCACGTCCACGTTGTTCGAGGCGTGGACCCCGCCGTTCAGGATGTTCATCATCGGCACCGGGAGGACGTGGGCCAGCGGGCCGCCCAGGTAGCGGTACAGCGGCAGCTCCCGGTCGGTCGCCGCGGCCCGGGCCGCTGCCAGGGAGACCGAGAGGATAGCATTGGCGCCCAGGTTGCTCTTGTTGGGTGTACCGTCGAGCTCGAGCAGCTCTTCGTCGAGGGCGAGCTGATCCACGGCGTCCATCCCCTCGAGCCGCGGGCCGATGACCTCATTCACATTGCGCACGGCCTGCTGCACACCCTTGCCGCCATAGCGGTCGGCATCGCCGTCGCGCAACTCCACCGCCTCGTGCTCGCCGGTGGATGCCCCGCTGGGCACCGCCGCCCGCCCCATGACACCGCTGGCGAGCCGGATGTCGGTTTCGACCGTGGGGTTGCCCCGGGAATCCAGAATCTCACGCGCCGTGACTTCGATGATGGTGCTCATGGGAAGGCCGAACCTACTTTCCGTTCTCTCCTGCGTCAAACCGCAATTGTTCGATGACGGCGCGCCCCTGCCTCATGAGTTGCTCACGATCCTCGTAGCCGAGGCCGGCCGTCGGGATCGGCTCAGCGAACATCACCGTGATGGGCCGGGGCCGGATGCGCATGCTCCCCTTGGGCAGGATGCCGAACGTGCCGGCGCAATAGACCGGCACGATCGGCACCTGGGACGCGATGGCGAAGACGAAGGGCCCTTTCTTGAAGGGTAGCAGGTTGCCGGTGCGGCTGCGCGTGCCCTCGGCGAAGACCACGGCGCTCATGCCGTCCCGCACCGCCTGGGCCGCAGCCTCGTAGGCCCCAAACGCCTTCTGACGATTCTGCCGGTCAATGAAGATGTGCCCGCCGGCCCGAATGCCCGTCCCCAAGAACGGGACCTTGGCCAGCTCCTTCTTGGAAACGAACCGCATGGTGCCTGGCACGGTCGCCGCCAGCGCCAGGATGTCGAAGAACGACTGGTGGTTGGAGACGTACACGACGGGAGTGTCGCGCGGAATGTTCTCGGCGCCCATCACGTGCACCCGCACCCCGGCCGCCTTCAGGATCTTGCGGGCCCAGTTCCGCGCGGCCTGGTCGTACAGTCCTCCCGGACGGTTGGGGAAGCGCAGCAGTCCGGCGATGAGCAGCTTGCTGCCGTAGTAGATGGTCACGACCGTGAGGTTGAGCAGGTACCACAGTGCGCGTAGCATGGCTCGATCAGAACTGAGTGTACCCAGGCGGGAGCGGGACGGGCGAGCCGCCCTCAAGGAGTCGCACGCCGGACCCCGCCTCGACGCGGCCGATGCGCGTCAGGGGGATGCCGAAGGTCTCCTCGAAGCCCTGGGCCGGCTCCGTCGCCACTCCCTCCGGGAGGGCTGCGAGGAGCTCGTACTCCTCGCCGCCGACCAGTGCCGTTTCAGGAGAGGCGGCTCCGGGGTGAACCGGGACCCGCTCGCTCTCGATCGCCACACCAACCTGTGAGGCCGCCGCCAAGTGGCCGGCGTCTCCCAGCAGCCCATCGCTCACGTCGATCAGCGCCTTCGCCCCCACATCACGCAGCCAGAGAGCCTCCGCGATCCGGGGACGGGGCCGGGCGAACCGCTCGCGGGCGGCGCTCTCCGGCTCCTCACCCGCCAGCCAGGCTCGGAGCGCCGCCGCCGGCCCTCCGAGGGAGCCAGTGATCCACAGCCCGTCGCCCGGTCCGGCACCGGACCGCAGGACCGGGGCGTCCGCCCGCCCCACCACCACGACGTCCACGACGAGCCGCTCGCTGCGCACGAGGTCGCCGCCCCACACCTGGGCCTCCACGGCGGAGGCCGCCTCGCCGACGCCCTGCATGATCTCGGTGACCGTGGCCTCGGGCCACTCCGGTGAGGCCCCGAGGGAGACCAGCACCCCCCGGGGCTCCGCCGCCACCGCCGCGAGGTCGGACAGCGCCGCCGCCGTGGCGCGCCAGCCGATCTCCTCGGCCGAGAGCCATCCCGGCTGGAAGTGCGTGCCCTCGATCGTCACGTCGGTCGAGATCGCCAGGAGCTCGCCGCCCAGGGTCACCAGAGCGCAGTCGTCCCCCGCCGGGCTCACCTGCTCGCCCAAGCGCCGCCAGATGGCGCGAATGCGATCGAACTCGCCGCCGGGGCCGAGCGCAGTGTGGCGGCTCTCGGCCGTCACGGGATGATGGCTCTCTTCTCGAGCCGCACCAGCCCGGCTTCAGTGGCGACCCACAGGTACCGCTCGTCCACCGCGAGAGCCCGTACGGGTCCCGGGAAGTCCCCGGGGGCGTTGAACACCCGGAAGTCGCGGAACCGAAGACGGAAGTACGCCACCCCCCGCACACCGCCGACCCACACCCCTTCCCCATCGCTCTCCAGGCCCGTGACTTCTCCCAGGTCCCCGGTGAGCAGGCGCTCCACCACCCACTCCTCATTTGGGGCGCGCCACAGGATGCGCTCCGGCGTCGCTGCCACCACGGTGTCGGCCACGAGCGCCAGCGCGATGACCGGCTCGGACACGGGGACGGTCAGTTCCCCACGGTCGGGTACGTAGATCGCATCGCTGCCCTCCCAGGTGAACCCGACGCCGCGACGCCCCCCAACCCACACCGTGTCTCCGGCGGCGGCGAGGGCGTAGATGGGCTCCCGAACCTGCTCGTCCACCAGGGTAACTTCCGCGTCGTCGGTGATGAACATGAGGCCCCGCCCGGTGCCGACCCAGACGCCCCGCCCGGTACCGGCCAGGGCAAATGCGTCGTCGGCCCCGGTGCCGAACCCGGTGAGCACCGGTTCCGGGCGCCCGCCGGCCTCGAGTCGGATGACACCGCGGTCGGTGGCAGCCCACACCGTGCGCCCGCGGCGTACCAGGTCCCGCACAACTGTGAACTGGAAGCCGACGGCGCGGGCCCCCTCCTCGTAGCGGAACTCCTGCAGATCCCGGCTCACGAACGTGAGGCCCACCCGGGGCGCCAAGGGGCCGGTGCCGACCCACACACCCCCGGGAGCCGTCACCACGGCCCGGGCGCCCGTAGCCAGGAGGCCGAAGGGCATCCGCACGACGTCGGTGGTCAGGCCGTCCACCCCGAGAAGCCCCATGCCGTCGGTGCCGAAGAACACTTGCTCGGTGGTCCGGGCCACGGCCGCCGAGGTGTAGCGGAATGTCCGCAGCCTCTCGTCGGTGAGGGCCGCCGGAGCCCAAGCCGCCATGAAGGGCACCATGTTGAGCGCCTCCTCCACGGTTATCGTGCGCTCCCGCCGCCCCAGGGGCGGCAGGGGCGGCGCCTCCGTCATGAGGAAGCTCCCCCGGGGAATGAATCCCCAGCCAAGGCGGCCCAGCACGTAGATCCCCTTGAACGAGTCGGCCCGGTCGAACATGAGCTCCACGGCGCCGCCGGGTGCGGCGACGGACTCGAAGCGTCGCAGGGTCGGTTGGTAGTGCAGCACACGTGTATCGGTGCCCAGCCAGAGCGAGCGGTCCACGGGATCCACCAGGGCGGTCCGGATGCGCTCGGGCGGGTAGCCGTCGAGGTGGGTGACCGGAGGCAGCCAGCGGTCGAACGGCCGGTCGTACACCCCCAGCCCGCCCCGGCTCGCGACGTAGAGCACATCGTCGGAGACGGCCACGGCATCCACAAAGCTCAAGTCGGTGAGCACCACCCGCTCTTCGGGCCGCCACAGCCGTGAGCCCAGCTGGGCGGCGAGCGGCTGCGCGCACACCAACGCGGCGGACAGCAGGAGTGCGGAACGCATCAGACGAGTGCCGGCGACGGCAGCTCGACCAGGATGGGTGGCATGTAGGAGCCGGGCCCGGCGAGGAGCCGCCACAGCTCCGGCACCGCGGCGAGCACGTCGGCCGGGCGCGTGGCCCGCACCGTGTGCTGCACCGCGGCTAGCTCGGCGCTGCGACCCAGCGCGAACGCCCCGAGCCCGGCGGCATCGAAGGGGTTGAGCCCTCGGGCCAGGAACGCCGCGATGAAGCCTGACAGGAGATCACCGCTGCCGCCGGTGGCCAGGGCCGGGTTTCCGGTAGCCACCACACGGGGGGGCCGCCCCTCAGTGGCTACGACCGTGGGTACCCCCTTGAGGAGCAGCACCGTCTCGGCGGCCACACCGGGAGCCGCCTCGGACGCGGCGGCGAACCGGTCGGCCTCGAGCACGTCGCCCAGAGCGGGGAAAGCGGCCTGGAACTCCCCCGGATGCGGCGTGAGAACCCGGGGTGCGTTGCCGGCCTTCAGGGCCTCGCCGGTGTGGAGCGCGTCCGCATCGATGACCACCGGTACCCGGGCCCGCTCCAGCACCGCGGCCGCCAGGGCGTTGCGGTCCTCTCCCCGCCCCAGCCCAGGGCCCAGCACCACGGCATCGGCCCACCGGATGGCCTCCTCCAGCTCGGGCTCGAGTGACGGACCCAGCGCCGTCGTCACGGTCAGGGCGTCGGGGTGCACTGTCTGCGCGGCCTGCGCGGTCACGGGCGAGGCGGCAATCTTGACCAGCCCCGTGCCCGCCGCGAAGGCCGCCGACGCCGCGTGCAGTGCGGCTCCCGCCATGCCCTCGGCACCGCCGATGATCACCACCCGGCCCCGATCGCCCTTGTGCATGGTCGCGTGAAACGGAGGGAGCAGGGCGCTCGCCTCGGCGCCGGTGAGGAGCACGGGCCACGCGGGATCCACCGGAGGGAACCCGATGTCGGCGACCACTACCTTGCCGCACCAGTCCCGGGCCAGGAGGTGTCCCCGGCGGGCGCCGCCGAAGGTCACGGTGAGACTGGCGCGGCAGGGGCCGAACGCCTCGCCGGTGGAGAGATCGAGGCCCGTGGGGCCGTCCACCGCCACAACCGGTCCACCATGCCGGGCGAGCCGGCCGGCCAGCTCACCGATGGGTCCCCGCGGGGCGCCGGAAGCGCCGGTGCCGAGCAGGGCATCCACCATGATGGCTGCCTCGGGCCACGTCGCTGCGGCCTCGAGCAGCTCCACCCCATCGGCCAGCGCCAGGAGCCGGTTGGCCTCACAGTCGGCCGACCGCTCGTGATCGAGCTCCGCCACCCACACGGGCACGCCGCCGGCCTTGAGCGCCCGGGCCGCCACCCAGCCGTCGCCGCCATTGTTGCCGTGGCCGGCCACGACCAGCACGCCGCCGTCCAGCAGCGGGGCATAGTCCCGGGCCGTCAGCTGCGCCACAGCCCGGCCGGCGGCTTCCATCAGCACCCGGCTGGGGATGCAAGCCACCGTCCGCGCGCGCTCGTCCCACTCGGCTGCTTGGGCGGCGTTGAGGACCGGTATTGGCATCAAAGAAGAGCCTTCAGCCGTCAGCCCCGGGCGATCGGAAGGCCCGCGGCAGGTGATGAGCCGTCACACCCGACGAGCGTCGACCGCCGAAGGCCCGCGAACGGAAGCTGTGGCCCGGGGGGCTGGCCTACTTGAAGCTCTGGCCGATGACGCGGCCGAAAGAGATCTCGCCGTTGTCGATCCGGATATTGAAGCCGCAGTCCGGACTCGTGCAGGCCCACGCCTTGTACTTGATCGGAGCCCCGTCACGCCCGTAGTCGGACAACGGAATGAGCACCCCTTTTTGGCACTTGAGACACGTAGGCCAGTTGATCTCCACCATGCTGCTCCTCCCTTCCCCAGAAACCTACAGCCTTCAGCCCTGGCAGGCTGAAGGCCGCTGCCCGAGCGCTGCGACACCCTACCCGAGGCTATCCGCGCGAGCGACCCCACCCCAGGGGTAGTCACCCTCGAACGCCTGCGCGAAGTCGTATACGGAGGTGAAATCCTCGATCCGGTCGTTGGGATGCTGAATCAGTAAGCCGACCTCGATCAGCACGAACACGATACGGCCGATATCCTCCGTGGACTCGATGCCCCAGTGCGACAGCACCGTGCGGGCCGTCAGCCCAAACTGCTCCAGGGCGAACTCGCGGCACGACTCTGCCAGCTCTGAACCGGAGATGTGCCCACGCACCCTCCGCTTCTGCTGGCAGTACTCCAGCGACGCCAACACGAACAGGTATCCACGCTCGTGATAGCGCCCGTCGAGTCGGCGAATCCGCTCGGTGACCTCGGCAGCCAATTGTAGCTCAAACACGCCTGTAAGGTGAAGAATGGTTGCTCAAGCGGCAAGGGCCGCGTGACTGTCCTCTGGTCGCCCTGAGATCCCTGCTAGATGCGTGCCAGGCTGGAGTACAGCGGGAACGCCGCCGCCAGATCCCGCACCTCACCGGCGACGCGCTGGACCGTGGCATCGTCCCTGGACCGCAGCACGTCGTCGATCAACCCCGCGATGCGGCGCATCTCCTCCTCGGCCATCCCCCGCGTGGTGAGGGCTGAGCTCCCGATCCGGATACCGCTGGTGACGAACGGCGAGCGCGGATCACCTGGGACGGTGTTCTTGTTGACGTGGATGCCGGCCCGCCCCAGCGCCTCCTCCGCCTCCTTCCCGGTGTACTCCTCCGAGCGGAGGTCCACCAGCAGGAGGTGGGTGTCGGTGCCGCCCGACACGAGCCGATAGCCCCGCCCGATGAGCGTCTCGCCCATGGCCTGGGCGTTCTTCACGACTTGGGCGGCGTACACCTTGAATTCCGGCGTGAGCGCCTCGGCAAACGCCACGGCCTTGGCCGCGACCACGTGCTCCAGCGGTCCTCCCTGCGTGCCGGGGAACACCTGCTTGTCCACCGGCTTGGCAAACGGCTCGCGGCACAGGATGAACCCGCCCCGTGGCCCGCGCAGCGTCTTGTGCGTCGTGCTCGTGACGATATCGGCATGCGGCACCGGCGAGGGGCACACCCCGCCTGCCACGAGCCCGGCGAAGTGGGCCATGTCCACCATGAGCCGGGCGTCCACATCCCGGGCAATCTCGGCGAAACCGGCGAAGTCGATGTTCCGCGGGTAGGCGCTTCCACCAGCGATGATCACTCTGGGCCGCTCGGCCCGGGCAATCTCCCGGACCTGATCCAGATCGATGCGGCCGGTCTCTTCATCCACACCGTACTGCACGGCGTGGAAGAGGCGCCCGCTGGCATTGACAGCCGCGCCGTGTGTGAGATGGCCGCCGTGGGGCAGCTTGAGCCCCATGATGGTCTCGCCGGGCTCGAGGACCGCCAGGTAGGCAGCCATGTTGGCCTGCGCGCCGCTGTGCGGCTGCACGTTGGCGTGCTCGGCGGCGAACAGCTCGAGCGCCCGGTCAATAGCCAGCTGCTCGATCTCATCGACGACCTCACAGCCGCCGTAGTACCGCCGGCCGGGATATCCCTCGGCATACTTGTTGGTGAGCACCGACCCCATCGCCTCCAATACCGCCCGGGAGACGAAGTTCTCGCTGGCGATCAGCTCGAGACCGTTCTCCTGCCGCTCGATCTCGCGCGTGATCAGCCCGCAGATGGCGGGATCAGCCGCATCCAGTGGCTGCATGCGGTCGCGCACCTCACTCATTTCTTCTTCTTCTTCATTCCGGCTTCGGCGATCCGCTCCTCTGCCAACTTGTCGGCAGCCCGGTACGTCGGAATCCGCTTGTCGCCGGCGATCTGCACGATCTTGAGAATCGTGTCGTAGATCTCGGAAGCCTTCTTATGCGACCGCTCGAGGTCCCAGCCCTCCACCTCGGCGTTCACATTGATCAGGCCGCCCGCGTTGATCGCATAATCGGGGGCGTACAGCACACCCTTCTCGTGAAGCACATCGCCGTGCCGCTCTTCGTCGAGCTGGTTGTTGGCGGCGCCCGCCACGATCTCCACCTTGAGCATCGGGATCGTCTCGTCGTTGATCACGGCCCCCAATGCGCACGGTGCAAAGATATCGGCGTCGGCGGCGTAGATCTCTTCCGCCCCCACAGCCGTTGCGCCGAACTCATTCACCACGCGCTTCACCCGGTCGTCGTGGATGTCACTCACGACCAGCTTCGCACCCTCTTCATCGAGGTGCTTGCACAGGAAGTAGCCAACGTGGCCCACCCCCTGGACGGTGACGGTCTTGCCGGCCAGAGAGTCGCTCCCCCACGCCTTCTTGGCGCAGGCCTGCATGCCGCGGTACACCCCGAGAGCCGTCACCGGCGACGGATCGCCGGATCGGCCGGCGAGCCCCACGACGTACTCCGTCTCCTGGCGGACGAACTCCATGTCGCTCGGGCTGGTGCCCACGTCCTCCGCAGTGATGTAGCGGCCGCACATCGACTGCACGTGGCGCCCATGGGCCCGGAAGATCTCCTCACGGTTCTTCGCGCCGGGGTCGCCCACGATGACGCTCTTGCCGCCGCCCAAGTTGAGGCCGGCGACCGCCGCCTTATAGGTCATGCCCCGGGAGAGCCGCAACACATCGATCAGGGCCTCGAGGTCGTTCTCATAGGCCCACATCCGGGTGCCGCCCAAGGCCGGACCCAACGTGGTGTTGTGGATCGCGACTACGCCCCGATACCCGATGTCGGGTTCGTGCCAGAGGCTTACTTGCTCGTGCCGGTGCTCGCCGATGAGTTCGAACAAACCGTCGTCCAGTGATTTGGTGATTTCGGCTCTAGTCGGTGTAGAGCCCCCGTGCAACAACGACTCGCTGGATTTCACTTGTGCCTTCATAGATCTCAGTCACCTTTGCATCGCGAAACAGCCGTTCAACTGGATAGTCTCGCATGAAACCATATCCCCCGAAGACCTGCACGGCCTGCGTAGTGACCCACATCGCCATCTCCGAGGCAAACAGCTTGGCCATGCTCGCTAGCTCCGTAACCGGCTCGCCACGGTCCTTCGCGCGGGCCGCCTCGTGCGTGAGGGCGCGCGCCGCCTGGAGGCGGGTGGCCATGTCGGCGAGCTTGAACTGCATCCCCTGAAAATCCCTGAGCGGCCGCTCGAACTGGTGCCGCTGATCGCAGTACCGAATGCTATGCTCCAGCGCCGCCCGGGCGATGCCAACCGCCTGCGCCGCCACCCCCATGCGCCCGTTCTCCAGCGCCATGAGCGCGTAAATAAACCCCTGCCCCTCCTCCCCAAGCAAGTGCTCCGGCCCGAGCCGCACGTCCTGAAGCCCCAAGTTCGTCGTGCGAGACGCCCGCAGCCCGAGCTTGTCCTCGGCTCTCCCCGGCTCGACGCCGGGGACGTCGGTGGGCACCAGGAAGGCCGAGATGCCCCGGGCCCCGCGCCGCTCCTGCGGCGTATCGGTGCGTGCCATCACCACGACGAGGCCCGCCGTGTCACCGTTCGTGACCCACGTCTTCTCGCCGCTCAGCACCCAGCCGTCCCCGTCTCGCACCGCCTGCGCCCGGATGCTGGCGGCATCCGACCCGCTGTCCGCCTCGGACAGGGAGAACGCGGCCAGGACTTCGCCCCGCGCCATCTTCCGCAACCAGAGCTCTTTCTGCTCTGCGGTGCCGTGGGCCAGCAACATGGTCACCGGCAGGGAGTTATGCACCGAGAGGGAGATCGAGACGGTGGCATCCGCCGCCGCAATCTCCTCGAGGACCATCATGTAGGTCAGAGTGTCGAGGCTCAGGCCCTCGTACGCTTGCGGAATCCTCAGTCCCAGAAACCCCAGCTCGCCAAGCTGCCGCATGACCTCGGCGGGATACGTCTTGGTGTGATCCCACTCGGCGGCGTGTGGTGCGATCTCGTTCTGGGCGAACTCCCGTGCCGCCTCGACGATCGCACGGCTCTCCTCGTCGATCGCAGAGAGCCGGGGTTCAGCTGTAGTCATAGAACCCGCGGCCGCTCTTCCGGCCGAGATGCCCGGCGGCCACCTTGTTCCGCAGCAGGGGGCATGCCCGGTACTTGGGATCGCCAAGCCCCTTGTGCAGCACCTCCAGAATCGAGAGACAGACGTCGAGCCCGATGAGGTCCGCCAGCGCAAGCGGTCCCATCGGGTGGTTCATTCCGAGCTTCATCACAGTGTCCACCGCCTCGGGGGTCGCCACGCCCTCCATCACGCAATAGACGGCCTCGTTGATCATGGGCAAGAGCACCCGGTTCGCCACGAAACCCGGGTAGTCGTTCGCCTCGACCGGTGTCTTGCCCAGTGCCTTCGCCATCTCCATGACCGCAGCCATCGTCTCGTCCGACGTCCCCAGCCCCCGGATCACCTCCACCAGCTGCATCATCGGCACCGGATTCATGAAGTGCATCCCGATCACCTTGTCGGGCCGCCCGGTGCGCGCCGCGATCTCGGTAATGGAGATCGAGGACGTGTTGGTCGCGAGAATCGCTCCCTTCGGCGCCACCTGATCGAGCTTCTTGAAGATGTCGAACTTGAGCTCGGCGTTCTCGGTTGCGGCCTCTACGATGAGGTCCGCCTTGGCCGCGGCCTCGAGCTTCGCGGCCTTCGTGATACGCTTCAGCGCGGCATCCCGGTCGCCCTCGGAGAGCGCGCCCTTCTTGACCTGCCGGTCCATGTTCTTCTGGATCGTCGCCAACGCCTTGTCGAGTTGCTTCTCGACCACGTCGATCAGCGTGACGTCCCATTCATGCTGCGCGAAGACATGCGCTATTCCGTTGCCCATGGTGCCGGCACCAACCACCGCAATCCCGTTCACGTCGACTCCCCCTTCCCGGCCCGCGCCACCCGACGGCTGAGCCAGATCAATGCCAGTCCCATCATGACCGTGGCGGCCAGGCCGCCTTCCGGTCCGAACGCGCCGCCCGTCACCCAGGACGGCCCTCCCGTCCGAAACTCGAGCGTGGGGAGCTCCAGCGCGATGCCGCTCACGGGGGCATCGGCGCCCAACCCGAGCCCCGCATTCCACCCCAGGTGCAGCCCCCAAGCCGCCGCGAGCCCTCCCGGAGTGAAGAACGCTGCACTCAGCACCAGCGAGGCGAGCCCGATATTCGCGAGCCCCAGCGGGGACACCTCGGGGTTCCCGAGGTGCACCGCCGCGAACAACCCGGCCAATACCACGCTCGCTCCCACTCTCCCCATCGGCTGCGCCAGCCGGGCCAAGGGGTAGCCCCGGAACAGCACTTCCTCGGCCAGGGCTGCCACCGCGAGCCCGATACCCAGCCGGGCCGCCGCGGGCAGATAGGCGGTCAGCGACTCCCCGCTGAGCTCGAGCCCCGCGCCGCCGGCCAGGATCGCGACCAGCAGCGCGCCGACCGCCATGGTGACACCGACCCCCATGCCGAACCCGAAGGCCTTGAGATCACGGGAGCGCCCGTGCCACCCGAGCATCTCCCAGCTCGCCAACCTGCGGCGCACCAGGAGGACGTTGACCAACATCCCCGCCGCCAACACTGGCAGCGACTGGGCAACGATCCCGAGAGGGCCAGCCTTCCACCCATCGGGGATCGCAGCCACCAGCGGCAACGCGACGAGCACCACCGCCAGGTAGAAGCCGACCAGGGCGGCGAGGGCCGAAAACACGACGCGCGCCCTCAGAGGAGCGCGCGCGTCGTCGCTGCGAAGCGCCGGACGATGAGCCCGGCGACCACCACTTTAAGTAAGTCCAACAACAGGAACGGCATCGAGCCCCAGGCAAACGCCGTGGCCACGTCACCGGTCATGATCGCCAGCTGGGCCACACCACCGATGTGGACCACCGCGACCCCCGCCACCATGCCCAGCCCGATCCGGATCCACGACCGTCCCCGCTGCACCACCAACCCCACGATGGCGGCTGCCAGCGGATGTGCCAGCGGATGCGCCAGCAGATAGCCGCCCGTGGGCCCGAACAGCCGGGCTGCGCCCGGGACACCGGTGGGCGCAAAGAACGGCAGGCCCGCCGCCCCCAGCGCGAGGTAGACTACCATGCTCGCCGCCCCGAGGCGCGGCCCCAAGAGGCCGCCCACAATGAGCACCGCCGGGACCTGCAAGGTGACCGGCACCGGGGTGCCAGGCAGCGGAACCGCCACCTGGGCCGCCAGCGCTACGAAGAGCGCGCCGGCCAGGATCGCTAAGGCCCGCCGCGCCACGACGGTCGGGGTCATGGTCAGGTGCGCCATCCGGCTCTCTCTCATGCAGCTAGCTCCACACTCAAGGCGACCGCGTTCCCACCGCCGAGGCACAGGGTCGCGAGCCCGGTGCTCGCGCCGCGGTCCTTCATCGCGTACAGCAGCGTGGTGAAGATCCGCGCACCGCTGGCCCCGATGGGGTGTCCCAGGGCAATGGCACCGCCGTTCACGTTGACCCGGTCCCACTCCCAGCCCAGACCACGGCCGTCGGCGAGCGCCTGCACGGCGAACGCCTCGTTGGCCTCGATCAGGTCGTACG
>JBDHDE010000064.1:0-28982 GCA_039591655.1 Gemmatimonadota bacterium | reverse complement strand
TGACCGATCCTGTGAATCGTGTGAAAGCCGCCCTGGCCGACCGCTACGCCATCGAGCGGGAGATCGGCAGAGGCGGCATGGCCACGGTCTATCTGGGCGAGGATCTCAAGCATCACCGCCAGGTGGCCGTGAAGGTCCTGCACCCGGAGCTCGCTTCGGCCTTGGGGCCCGAGCGCTTCCTGCGAGAGATCGAGATCGCAGCCCGGCTGCATCATCCCCACATCCTGCCGCTGTACGACTCAGGCGAGGCGGACGGACTCCTCTACTACGTGATGCCGTACGTAGAGGGCGAGTCGCTGCGCGACCGGCTTGTCCGCGAGAAACAGCTTCCCCTTGAAGACGCGCTGGATATCGCGTGGGAGGTGGCCGACGCGTTGAGCCAACATCCTGCTGGACGCGGGGCACGCGGTGGTCGCGGACTTCGGGATCGCCCGGGCGATCACGGCCGCCGGCGGCGACAGCCTCACCGAGACGGGGATGTCCGTGGGAACGCCTCGCTACATGAGCCCCGAGCAGGCGGCCGGTGAGAGGGAACTGGATGGCCGCAGCGATGTCTACAGCCTCGGATGTGTGCTGTACGAGATGCTGGCCGGCCAACCACCCTTCGTCGGGCCGTCGGTGGAGAGCGTCGTGCGCCAGCACATCGCGGTCGAGGCATCGCCTGTCACGAACCTGCGGCCGACGGTGCCCAATTCAGTCGCCGCGACGCTGGGGCGCACGCTGGCCAAGACGCCGGCCGATCGCTTCGCCACCGCAGGGCAGCTGGCTGAGGCGCTCGCGGAGGCGGGCCTGCGGGCCGCAAGGGGGGATTCCACCGCCGAGGCGCTGGAGCGTCACCATCCGGCTCGCGTAGCGGCGCTGTTCGGGCTGGCATCGGTGGGGGTCGTGGGCGTTGTGTACTCGCTGATGCAGCTCCTGGGGCTGCCGGACTGGGTGCTGCCGAGCACCATCGTCTTGCTCGCGGTGGGGCTTCCCATCGTGATGTCGGCGGCGCGCATCGAGCGGGAGCGTGCCCGCATGCGCGCAACGGGCGAGGCCGCTGCCGCCGGTGGCGGGCCGGAGCGCTGGCTCACCTGGCGACGGGCGATGCTGGGAGGAGTGCTGGCGTTTGCGTCCCTGGGGCTGGCGGTCACGGCGTACTCCGCAATGCGCATGCTCGGGATCGGACCGTACGGGACGCTCGTGGCGACGGGCGCGCTCCAGGAGCGCGAGCCTCTGGTCCTGGCCGAATTCGAGAATCGCACGGACGACTCGACCCTGGCCTATGCCGTGACGCAGCTCTTCCGGGTGGGCCTCGACCAGTCGCCCGTCGTGGATCTCCTGGATCCGGGCCGGGTGGTGCAGGTGCTGCAGCGCATGGATCGCGAGGCCGACGCCCGGTTCGACCTCCCCCTCGCCATCGAGGTGGCCGAGCGGGAGGGGCTGAAGGCGGTGATCGCCGGGGAGATCATCGCCGTGGGAAGCGGCTTCGTGCTCTCCGCCCGGGTGATGAGTGCTTCCGGCGAGGTGCTCACCGCGCAGCAGGAATCCGCGGACGACGCCGACGGGATAATCCCCGCGGTGGGCAGGCTCTCCAGTCGGATGCGGGAGCGGATTGGCGAGTCATTGCGCACGATCCGGCGCGCTGAGGCGCTGGAGCAGGTCACCACCGGCTCGCTCCAGGCGCTTCGTCTTTACTCGCAGGGGCTTCGCGCGGAGAACGAGGGCGATTTCGGGCGCGCGCTGCGCCTGCTGGACGAGGCGGTCGGCCTGGACACGGGTTTCGCCATGGCGCATCGCAAGATCGGGGTCATTCTGGGGAACACCAGGGAGCAACCGACGCGACGCACCGAGGCCGTGACCAATGCATTCGTCCACCGCGACCGACTCACCGAGGTGGAGCGCTACCGAGCCGTTGGCATGTACCATCTTTCAGTCACCGAGCAATGGGAAGCGGCGATCGACGCCTACCGTACGCTGCTGGAACTAGCTCCGGAGGACACCTACGCCCTGAACAACCTCGCGTTCCTCTACTGGAGCCTGCGGGACAACGCCCGGGCCGAAGAGTTCGCGCTGCGCGCGCTGGAAGCGGATCCGTCCGAGGCGGCGTCGTACTGGAACCTGGCCGAGACCCGGTTTCTCCAGGGCAAGGACACGGAGGCGCAAGCCACGCTTGAGCGCTTCGCACTGCAATTCCCCGGGGGGCCCTCTGTAATGGCGTTCCGCGCCTGGCTCGAGGCGGCGCGCGGAAGCCACGGGGAGGCCGAGCGCCGGTTCCGGGAGCTGCGGGATGCCCAGCGCGGCAGCCTGTTCTGGGAGGCCGCGGCAAGCGAGGGCTTGGCGCAGGTGGCCACTCTGAAGGGAAGGTTGCGGGACGCCGCGGGACACTGGGCCGCCGCAGTCGCAGCCACGGAGCAGCGGGAGCTGCCCGGGGAGTACCTAGCACTGGTGGCTCGCCGGGCGCTGGCCGACCTCGTGGTAAGCGAGCAGCCGGCACGAGGCTTAGAGCATGTGGAGCGTGCGCTGCGGCGGTATCCGCTCGAATCGGTTCCGATCCTGGACCGACCTTATCAGGCTCTTGTATTGCTGCACGCTCTAACCGGAGACGAGGAGAGAGCGGGGGCGCTGCTGGCGGAGTACGAGGCCTCGGGGGCCGCGGAGCACAATCGACAGGCGCGGGCACTGCACCACCATGCCAGGGGTGCGGTGGCGCTCGCCGAAGGACGCCCGGACGAGGCCATCGACGAGTTCCAGGAGTCGGACGACGGGCCGTGCATGATATGCGCGCTGCCCTGGCTGGCGCGGTCCTACGACGTGGCGGGCCACCCCGACTCCGCGCTCGCCCTCTACGAGCGGTACGTCTCCACGCCATGGCTCGAGCGGCTCGCGCAGGATCACGTGCACCTGGCGGTAGCCTACCGGCGGCTGGGTGAGCTGTATGAGGAGCGGGGCGACACGGAGCGGGCCGTCGAGTACTACAATCGGTTCGTCGAGCTGTGGAAGGATGCCGACCCCGAGCTACAGCCGCAGGTTGCAGATGTGCGGCAGCGTATCGCCGGGCTCGTGGGGGAGCCAAGGGGGGGATAGTGACGGATCTCCTTGAGCGCCTCAAGGCCGCAATGGCCGACCGCTATGCGATTGAGCAAGAGATCGGTAGCGGTGGGATGGCCACGGTCTACCTGGCCGAAGATCTCAAGCATCATCGCAGAAGCGATCGCGGCGGCGCAGCGGGCCACGGAGCTGCTGCCGGTGGCGAGAGATGCGGTTCGCGGCCTCGACGCCGTGTGGAACCTGGTGCGGGTCTACGCCCTGCTGGGATACGAGAATGAGGTGTTGGAACAGCTCGAGTATCTGCTTTCCGTCACCTCATTCTGGACCAGATGGCAGTTCCGGCATGATCCGCTACTCGCCTATCTGCGAGGCAACCCGAGGTTTCAGCGATTGGTGGGGCGCGGCTGACACGAACGCAGGGAGTCCAGCGCCGTCAAGGTCCTCGGTCTCACCTGCTCCGGCTGAGCTTTTCCTCCACGAACGCCCGGATCGCCGCGTGCGTCTCCGGCGCCTTCCAGCCGGCCAGTACCTCGGGGTCGATGGCCGGCGCATGGCGCTCGATGCGGTCTAGGGTCGGCGCCCGGAGCTCCCGCTTGGTGATGCCAAACCGCCCCGGCGGCATGGAGCCCAGGGTCGTTGCGACCTCCATGGCTCGATCCAACAGCGCGTCGGGCTCGGCGATCTCGTCCACCAGGCCCACCTCGTAGGCCTCGGGCGCCGTGTAATTCCGGCCGAGATACACCAGCTCCTGCAGGTGTTGGGTCGAGGCGGCGAACCGCAGGATCTCTATGGCCGCTACGGGAAACGGGATCCCCACGCGCAACTCGGGCACGCCGATCCTGCCCTTGCCCCGGCTCATGAGGCGGTAGTCCGCCGCCGCGGCCATGACGCAGCCGCCGGCGATGGCGTGACCGTTGACCGCGGCCACCATGGGGAGAGGGAAGACGAATAGCTGGGAGAAGCTGCGGACGAGCGCCGCGAAGAACTGCTCTAGGTAGTCCTCGCCGCCCTCCAGAAACCGGAACAGGTCAACCCCAGCCGAGAAGATCGAGCCGCTGCCTGTGAGCACCACGGCATTGTGGGAGCTCGCCCGCTGGATCTCTTGCAGCTCGTCGGCCAGCGCCGTCACCAGCTCTACGTCCAGGGCGTTGGCCTTGCCGTGGTCCATGCGGAGCACGGCGACCGAGTCACGATCCTCGCGGTGGATCATGCGCTGAGCCCCCGGTACCACGCCGCCAGCTCCTCCCCGATCAGGTGGGGGTTGTCCTCCTGCAGGTAGTGGATCCCGGGACCGATGTTCACCGTTTCCAGGTAAGGGAAGTGCCGGCGGCACCACTCCAGGGTCTGCGCATCGATGATGCCGCCGGGGTCGGCGTGGAACAGCAGCTTGGGGAGTGAGGTCTCCTGCAGCCACTGGCTGTAGACGGACACGGCTTCGTCTACATCGGCGGGCGCGCCGTCGATGGGAATCTCGCAGGGCCACCGCCGCACCGGTTTGCGGCTCGCCACGGTGGGGAACGGCTCGGCATAGCGCAGCTTCTCCTCGGCCGTCAGCTCGCGGACGATCGTCTTGGGCATGATCTGCTTCAGGAAGACGTTCATCACGCTGATCATGAACCAGCCGACCCCGGGCGTGCGCATCAGCTTGAATCCCAGCTTGAAGTCGCGGGGGAAGCCCGCCCACCTCATCGGTCTGACGATGGCCTCCATGAAGGCGAGCGCCTTCACGTTGCCCGGGTGCCGCCTCGCGTAGTGGAAGCCGAGGGCGGTCCCCCAATCGTGGACCACGAACATGATCTGCGAGAGCCCCAGCGTCTCGATGAATCCCTCAACGTACTTGCTGTGGTCGAAGAAGCGGTAGGCCAGGTCGGGTTTGTCCGACTTTCCCATACCGATCAGATCGACCGCGATGCAGCGCCCGTGCGGCACGAGGTACGGGATGATGTTGCGCCACAGGTAAGAGGACGTGGGGTTCCCGTGCAGGAAGAGGATCGGATCGCCCGATCCCTCCTCGACATAGTGCATCCTGCTGCCGTGCACCTCGACGTAGCGAGAGGCGAAAGGAAACTCGGCCGAGATGGGTTTGGCGGTGCGCACGTGGGCTCCTCGCGAACGATGCCTGATGAGCGGACGGACGGCCTGATGCCGCGGCTGCGGCGGCTGCCGATGGGAAAGGTTAGCTGGTAGGGGGCGGCGCCGCCACGCGGACGCCTGGCCGACCCTCGGCCGTCGGCGTATCATCGGCGGATGACCGATCCTTTGATCAACTCCGGCCAACCCGTCTCCGCGCGCACCGAGCTCCTCGCCGGCGTCACGACGTTCCTCACCATGGCGTACATAATCTTTGTACAGCCGGCGGTGCTGTCGGGGTCGATGTTCGGCGAGTCGACGGGGATGGATTTCGGCGCGGTCACGACGGCCACCTGCTTCGCCGCGGCTCTGGCGACGGCCATCATGGGGCTGTACGCCAAGTACCCGGTGGCGCTGGCCCCGGGCATGGGCCAGAACTTCTTCTTCGTGTTCAGCGCCATCCCCGTGGCCGCCGCCGCCGGCGCGGAGGAGCCGTGGCGCGTGGCTCTGGGGGCGGTGTTCGTGGCCGGCGTGCTGTTCCTGGTGATCACGCTCATGGGGATCCGCGAGAAGTTGATGGACGCGGTGAGCCCCAGCATGAAGCAGGGCATGGCGGTGGGAATCGGATTGTTCATCGCGTTCATCGGGCTCAAGAACGCCCAGGTCGTAGTGGCGGACCCAGGAACGATGGTGCGGATGAATCCCGCCCTGGTCTCCCCGGACGTGGTGGTGTTCGTTGTGGGCTTCTTGGTGGCCGCGGTGCTGTACGCCCGGCGCGTTGCCGGCGCCATCATCTGGGGGATCGCGGCTTCGCTGGCGGTGGCACTGTTGCTCAAGCTCCTGCTCCCAGCGCTGCCGGCGTCCGTATCGGGGTCCGCCCTGGTGCGGGAGTCGCTCCTGTGGGCACAGTTCGCGCCCGCCGACGGGGTGCTCGCGCTGCCGCCGTCGGTGGCTCCGACGCTCTTCAAGATGGACATCGTGGGTGCCCTCGCCGCGGCGGTGATTCCCATCGTCGTGATGTTCCTGTTCATGGACGTGTTCGACACCATGGGCACGCTGATCGCAGTGGGCCAAGAAGCCGGGCTCCTGAAGGAGAACAAGCTCGTGCGCGGGGAGCGGGCGATGCTGTCCGACGCCATCGGGACCGTGGCCGGCGCCGCGTTGGGGACGAGCACCGTGACCAGCTACATCGAGAGCGCGGCGGGGATCGAGCAGGGCGGACGGACGGGGCTCACGGCAGTCACCGTGTCGGGGCTCTTCCTGGCGGCGCTGTTCTTCTATCCGATCATCGCCATGGTGGGGAGCTACCCGCCCATCACGTCGCCGGCCCTGGTGCTGGTTGGCGCCATCATGGTGCGGAACGTGACGCGAATCGAGTGGACGGATTACACGGAGGGCGTTCCGGCATTCATCACCATGATCGGGATTCCGCTCTCGCACTCCATCGCCGACGGGCTCGCACTGGGGCTGGTGGCGTACCCGGCCATCAAGCTCCTCAGCGGCCGGGGAAGGGAGCTCAACTGGACGATGGTGGCCGTGGCTGCGCTCCTCGTGCTCTACTTCGTGCTCGTGAGGGTGAGGATGTGAGAGTTCTGTTTCCGCTGCTTTTGCTCGCGGCGTGGGGATGCCGCCCGCCGAGCCATGCACCACCCAAGCTCGTGGTCCTGATCACAGTGGACGGACTGCGTGGCGACCTGTTGGACCGGTACGACTCGGCGTTCGCGGGTGGGTTCCGTCGGATGTTGGACGAGGGCGTGCGATTCACGCGTGCCTACGTGGACCATGGAATCACCGTGTCGCATGCAGGCCATGTGACGATCGCTACGGGCCGGGTCCCGGCGAAGCACGGGATAGTGGATGCGGCGTTCTATACTCCCGGGCCGGCGGGGGACCGCCACTTGGTGGATGCCGTTCGCGACACGTCGGAGCGCATCCTCGGTTCTCCGGAGGCTGCCGGGGCCTCCCCCCGGCAAGTGCTCGTCGAGGGCCTCGCCGAGTGGGTCACCCGCGCCGATCCGGAGGGACGTGCGGTGTCGGTCGGATCTGGGCGGTATGCCTCGCTGTTGCACGTCTATCACTCGCCGGCTCACGTGTACTGGTATGAGCGTCCTCTTGCCCGGTTCGTGACTTCGTCTTACTACCGATCGGCGTATCCCGAGTGGGTCGAGCGATTCAACGCGGATGCCCTTCCCGGTATCGTAGCCGACGCGGCGGTGTGGGACCTGACGGTGCCCGAGCCCGCCCGGTCGCTCGCCCGCACCGACTCGTCACCGTACGAGGCTGACAGGACCCACACGACCTTCCCCCACCGCTTCGATACCGAGGCGCCCGAGCATTGGGAGCCTACGGAGGCACCGGGCAGCTGGTTGGGTTGGACGCCAATGCTCGACGGGGCAACGCTGCGACTCGCCGGGGCGGCAGTGCGGGAGCTGCAGCTGGGCCAGCGTGAGGCAACCGACTATTTGTCGATCGTACTATCCCAAATCGACAGCGAGACCCACTACTACGGTCCCCTGAGCCTCGAGGTACTGGACGCCCTGGTGAAGATCGACGGTTGGCTGGGAGAGTTCTTCTCACTACTTGACGATCTTGTGGGCAGGGACCGGTATGTCGTCGCGCTAACCTCTGATCATGGAATGCCGAATATCCCGGAGATCGAGCGAAAAGCGGGCCGCAGCGGGGGACGGCTCAGCTGGCCGACCATCGATGCGCTGCTGGGAGAGGTATACCGAATTCTGGAGGGGCGTCCTCCCACAGCGCAGAAGAGCATAGTGGATATGCTGGAGGAGCGAGACTATGTGGCCGCAGTGTATACCGGTGCCGACCTGGCCGCCGCTGACGATTCCGATGATCCGTATCTGTCACTGTACCGCAAGTCGTATCGCGAGGATCGGATCCCCCGCCTCCCGCTCTTCTCGTTCGCGACTGGCGAGTCGCCGATCGCCCAGGCGGGATTGATGGTGCGGTTGGCCGAGGGTGTCGTGATCGACCTCGACCCTTCGGTCCACGGCTCTCCCTACGAGTACGACCGGTACGTGCCGGTCATCTTCATGGTGCCGGGCGTGCCCGCACGGACCTCGACGGAGCCTGCAACGACGCTGGACGTGGCGCCTACTCTGGCCTCGCTGGCTGGGATACCCGTGCACGGTGATGTGGATGGGGCGGTGCTCCTCCGGCGTTAGGGGGGTGACCCTCGGTGAACCGGCGGCGATACCGGAAACTCGAGCTCCACCAGCGACTCGTCTGCCGCGGACGTCGGATTCCACTTAAGTTGGGGCGGCAGCCACACACGCAACGATGACCGATCCCACACCGGCTTCCCTCGTCAGCAGCTTCGACCTGCTGGCCCTCCTGTTGACCATGGCGGCCCTGGCCGCGTGGCTCAACCATCGGTTCGTGCGGTTGCCCATGACCATCGGGGTCATGATCATTGCCCTGGCCGGGTCGCTGGTGCTCGTGTTGCTCGGCAGGGCGGGGATCGGCATGGCGGACGTGCTGGAGCGGATGCTCGAATCCGTGGACTTCGATCAGACGCTACTGCACGGGATGCTGGGCGCACTCCTGTTCGCAGGCTCGCTCCACCTGAACATCAACGACATCGCGCAGCAGAAGCGCGTCATCGCTCTGCTCGCCACCGCGGGAGTGCTCCTGTCCACGGCCATCGTGGGGCTCGGCTCCTGGTGGGTGTTCGGCGCTCTTGGACTCGACGTTCCGTTCGTTTACTGCCTGCTGTTCGGGGCCCTCATCTCTCCCACGGACCCCATCGCGGTGGGCGCCATCCTCAAGCGAGTGGGGGTGCCGCACTCGTTGCGGATGAAGATCCAAGGAGAGTCGCTGTTCAACGACGGCATCGGCGTAGTCCTGTTCCTGGTGATTCTCGGCGTCGCTGCGGGAGGCCACGAGGTGAGCGCCGTGGAGGTCGGGGAGCTGTTCTTGGTGGAGGTGCTGGGCGGCCTCGCCTACGGGGTGGTGATCGGGTGGATCGCCTACCGCCTCCTCAAGAGCGTGGACAACTACCAGGTGGAGATCCTGGTGACCCTGGGCGTAGTGACCGGCGGCTACGCCCTGGCGCAGCACCTCCATGTCTCGGGTCCACTTGCCATGGTGGTGGCGGGTCTCCTCATCGGGAACCGCGGTCGGTCGCTGGCCATGTCGGAGCGCACACAGGAGCGGTTGGACTCCTTCTGGGAGTTGGTAGACGAATTCCTGAACGCCGTGCTGTTCGTCATGATCGGCATGGAGGTGGTAGTCCTCCAGCTGCGCGGCTCGTATATCGCGGCGGGGCTGCTGGCGATACCGCTGGTTGTGCTCGCCCGCTTCGTGAGCGTAGGAGGGGCGGTGCAGCTGCTCAAGCGGCTGCGGGGCTTCAGCCCCCACGCCGTCAAGATCCTCACCTGGAGCGGACTGCGCGGCGGGATCTCGGTGGCCTTGGCGCTCTCGCTACCGGCGGGATTTGAGCGTAGCCTGCTCGTGACGGTAACATACGTCGTGGTCTGCTTCTCCATCGTGGTGCAGGGGCTGACCATCGAGCCGCTGATTGGGCGGTTGCTCGGAGCGGATTCCGCAGCGCGTGACGCTGCGGCCGGACCGTAGCTTTGGGAGTTCCGCGAGAGTTGGGATGAATACGCGAATCTTTACCATGTGTGGGAGGCCAGCGATGGGCTGGGTACATGTCCGTTCCCTTTCGGTCTGGTGCGGCGCAGCGTGCCTGCTGGCACTCCTCTCGGCGTGCGGGACGGAGGACACAGCGCTGCGAGAGGAGAGCGAGTCGGCCGCAGCCGTGGGCGGGGAGGAGGGCTTGGTCGCCACCATGGTGCACGAGTGCCCCGGCGGCGCGAACTTCGTGGCGCGGATCGAGGGGGACAGGGTGTGGCTCTTCCTACGCGGCCGTACGGTGGCGCTGCCCCACGTGCCCTCGGCGTCGGGCGCGCGATACAGCGATGGTGAGACGGTCTACTGGTCGAAGGGGGAGGAGGCATCGATAGAGTCGCCGGAGATCACGGCCCAGGGATGCATCAACAACCGGCGGGAAGCCGTGTGGGAGCACGCCAAGCTCAACGGCGTCGAGTTTCGGGCCGTGGGCAATGAGCCCGGGTGGCACATGGAGATCACCCGAGGCGACAGCATCGTGCTGGTATCGGATTATGGGACGAGCCGTTACGCGTTCCCCACGCCGGTGGCGGACGTGAATCGTGACGAGCTGCGTACGGTGTACCGCACCGACGATGGTGAGCACGCACTGGTCGTGACACTCGAGGGGAAACGGTGTCTCGACACGATGGTGGAGGAATCGTACGGGACGACGGTCACGGTGTTGCTGGACGGGCGGGAGCTGAGAGGCTGCGGCCGGCCTCTGTTCTGAGGTGCCGGCGCTCGTACCACGAGGGGTGGCGAGCCCTGGACAAGGCTCGAGGCCGCGGGCATCGTCACGTTGGCGCAGGGTCGCTCCGGGAAGGAGGGCAAACGCGGTGGCACAGGTCGGGGCGGTCGAAGGGACACCAATAGATCCGGCCGAGCTGCGGCGGATCTTGGAGGGCCAGCGGGCGCACGCCCCGGTGATGGCGCGCACCACCGTGGCCCAGCGGCGCGAGCGACTGCGCCGGCTGCGGCAGGCGGTTCTGCAGCGGCGCGCAGACATCCTCTCCGCTCTCTCCGCGGACCTCGGCAGACCGCGCTTCGAGTCCGAGCTCGTGGACATCCACCACGTCGTGCAAGAGATCGACCACGCTGTGCGGCACCTGCGCCGCTGGATGCGAAGCAGGCGGGTGCCGACGCCGGCGATGCTGTTCGGCACGTCGAGCCGGATCATGTTTGAGTCCCGGGGAGTGGTCCTGATCATGGCTCCGTGGAACTACCCGTTCAGCCTCGTGATCAACCCACTGATAGCTGCCATCGCCGCCGGCAACTGTGCGGTGCTCAAGCCCTCTGAGAAAGCGCCGGCCACGGCGGGCCTCCTGGCGTCTCTGATCCCCGAGGTGTTCGACGAGTCGGAGGTCGCCCTGGTGGAAGGGGGGCCGGACGTGGCCGCCCTGCTGCTCGAGCTTCCGTTCGACCACTTCTTCTTCACCGGAAGCACACACATCGGGAAGCTCGTCATGGCGGCCGCGGCCAAGCATCTGGCCACCGTGACGCTGGAGTTGGGCGGCAAGACGCCGGTCATCGTCGACAGGACGGCGGACGTGAAGGCCGCCGCCGAGCGCATCGCCTGGGGGAAGTTCTACAATGCGGGGCAGACGTGTACCGCTCCCGACTACGTCCTGGTAGATGCAGCCATCGCCGAGAACCTGGTGACCGAGCTCAAGGTCGCGGTGGCAAGGTTCTACGGCGGGGACGAGGCCGGGCGGCGCGCGTCGCCCGATCTGGGGCGGATCATCGACCAGGAGCACTTCGACAGGCTGGTGGATCTCGTCGAGCGCAGCGTTGCCCACGGTGCGCGGATCGAGGTTGGGGGGCAATGGGATGCGGAGGCGCGGTATGTCGCCCCCACCGTTCTCTCCGGGGTCACCGCGGACGCGCCGGCGATGGAGGACGAGATCTTCGGTCCCGTGCTGCCGGTCATCGCGGTCCGCGACCTGGACGAGGCGGAGGGCATCGTGCGGCGCAACGGCAAGCCGCTGGGCTCGTACATCTTCAGTCGCGACCGGCATGTGATCGAGCGCCTGCTCCACAGCGTGCCCGCCGGCGGGACCACTGTGAACAACACGCTGATGCACTACGCCAACTCAGACCTGCCGTTCGGCGGGGTGGGTGCCAGCGGCATGGGGAGCTACCACGGCTACTTCGGCTTCCAGGCGATGTCCCACGAGCGTCCGGTGACTCGCCAGCGGTGGCCGGTGCTCACCGGCATGCTGTTCCCACCGTATCGCGGCCGCCTCAACCGGCTGGCCCGGCGCGTGCTTAGCTGGCTGGAGTAGCCCTCTAGTCCCGTCCCCGCAGACCGTCGATCAGGTCGGCGATGGCTTCCTGGGTGAACGCCTCGAGCTCGGTCGCGCTCACCTGCCCGTCGAGGTGCAGCACGGCTATGCCGTGGAGCAGCGCCTGGCCGGTGCGGGCAATGCGGCCCACCGAGCCGGGCCGGAACACCCCGGCCTGCTGGCACTGGGCGATGCGCTCGTTGACGATGCCCGCCATGTCACGCCGAGCGTCGGCCACCTGCTCCCCCCAATCCTCGCTGTACATCGCCCGGTAGAGTCGGGGGTGGTCGGCCGCGAACCCCACGTACGCCTGCGCCACCCGGCGCAGCTGCTGCTCCGGGTCGGCCGCCGCCTCGACGGCCACGTGTACCGCCTCGGCCAGCATGGTGAAGCCGCGTACCGCCACGGCGCCCCTGAGCTCCCGGAGCCCGCCGTCCCGGAAGTGGAAGCTGAGGGTCCCCAGGCTGCGCCCGGCCTCCTTCGCCACCGCGCGGGCGTCGAACTGGCGGTCGTGGTCCTCCACGATTCGCAGGGCAGCCTCGACGATGGCCTGGCGGGCCTCGCTGCTCTCCCGGGGGGGTCTTTTGCGGCGTCGCAGGATCATTGGTGTGAGTGGTTGGGCTCGCACAATGTACGGTGATGTGTTTCTCCGCGCCATTCGGGGCTTCCGGGCGTCCGCCGGGCTAGGCTTGACTCGTACAGGGTACGAGATTAGGCTTCTCTGCCCGTCGTACGCTGTACGATTTGGGTAGCAGAAACCGTCTCTTCGTGGCAGGGCTGGAATCGTGAAGCTTCGCAAGCCGTACAGAGTCGAGTGCACCCTCTGGGGCGACGACTACGTAGGAGTGCTCCCCCAGTTGTCCAATTGGCTCACGAGGTGCTGCATCATCCCGCGCAAGGGCGATACGGTACCTCTCCCCGCGTTCGTGAACGGCGCTCTTCCCCACGGTGAGGGGATCGATGACCGGGGTTCCGCGAAGGTGAAGGGGGAAGTCGTGGACCTGACCGGAGTGGTGACGTCGGTCTACTATGTGCCGACGCGCGACCTGGTGAAGGTGGACGTCAAGGAGGCCAGGCGGGCGGGAGATCGCTGATCCCCACGAGAGCAGTGGTGCATCGTCGTCGGGGCCGCCTTCTGGCGGCCCCGCGTGTTTACGACGCCTCCCCCAGTAGCGGCTGTCGGCCCGCCCCGTATCCGTCTATCCTTATATAGCTCCCCCCGAAGGTCGGCGAGGCCATGGCTGACGCCTTGGCATCTGTTGTCCCCACCAAGTACTGGCACACGCTCGACGACGGACGCGTGCAGTGCGACATGTGCCCCCGCTACTGCCGCATGCGGGAGGGGCAGCGGGGCATGTGCTTCGTCAGGGCGTGCCAGGGCGGCCAAATAGTCCTCACGACATACGGACGCTCCAGCGGCTTCTGCGTGGACCCAATCGAGAAGAAGCCGCTGAACCACTTCCTTCCGGGGACTCCCGTGTTGTCGTTCGGCACCGCGGGCTGCAACCTCGCGTGCAAGTACTGCCAGAACTGGGACATCAGTAAGTCGCGGGAGATCGACACGCTGGCGGACACAGCATCGCCCGAGGGGCTGGCCGAGGTCGCGCGGCAGCTCGAGTGCAAGAGCGTGGCGTTCACGTACAACGATCCCGTCATTTTCCATGAGTACGCCATCGACGTTGCCCAGGCGTGCCGCGAGCGGGGCATCAAGACGGTGGCGGTGACGGCGGGGTACGTGTGCGAGGAGCCGCGGGCGGAGTTCTACCGCCACATGGACGCCGCCAACGTGGACCTCAAGGCGTTCACCGACGACTTCTACCACCGGCTCGCCAAGGGGCACCTCCAGCCCGTGCTCGACACCCTCGTGTATCTCAAGCACGAGACCGACGTATGGTTTGAGCTCACCACCCTCGTCATCCCGGGCAACAACGACTCGGAGCGGGAGCTCGAGGAGATGGCGCGGTGGGTGGTGGAGCGCCTCGGCCCCGACGTGCCGCTGCACTTCACGGCGTTCCATCCCGACTTCAAGATGCTGGACGTGCCGCCGACGCCGCCCGCCACACTCACCAGGGCTCGGGAGATCGCGCTGCAGAGCGGACTGCGGTACGTGTACACTGGCAACGTGCACGACGTGGAGGGCGGGAGCACCGTCTGCCACCAGTGCGGCGAGACCCTCATCGCCCGGGATTGGTACGTGCTGCGGGGTTGGAACCTCACCGACGAAGGCCACTGCGCCAAGTGCAACGCGCCCTGCGCCGGGGTGTTCGACGGCCCCCCGGGGAAGTGGGGCGCCAAGCGGCTCCCGGTGCGAATCGGGCGGTAGGAGCGGACCCCCCCCTCAGCCCCTCACCGACAGCGCTATCAGGTACTGCGCCATCCAGTAGGTACCGAGCACCGCGGTCCGGCTGGCGCGAAGGCTCCATCTGAACCGGTCGACGGCGAGTAGCGCGTCCGACACCACGAACAGACCTGCGCCGATCGCAGCGCCCAGGGCCGCGAGCGTGCGGAACTCCGTCCAGCGGCCGAGTGCAGCACCGGCCATGAGCGTGATGACGAGCACGTAGAGCGTCACCGGAATTCGTAGGCGGCGCTGCAGGCCCGGCCACAGCACCAGCAGCATCCCCCCACCAAAAACGACGTATGGAACGAGCGGGACCAGGATCGCTTGGTACCGTAGCGCGCCGGTGAACGCCGCCAAGTAGGCGATGTGTGCCAGCAGGAAGCTCACCAGTCCGGGAAGGAAGCGGTCCTTGGGGAGCATGAGAAAGACGTCGCCCACGAGAGAGCAGCCGAGCCCAACCACGATCGCGACCCCGTAGCGCGAGTCCAGGGTCGGAGCTAGCGCCGCGAGGAGCAGTATCAGGACCGTCGTGAGCGGCTTGAACAGATAGACGCGCCATAGGGCTCGCGGGCCGAGGTAATGCGCCCGGATTGCGAGCACGGCCGATACGACGATGGCCGCGGTAGCCGTGACCGTCACAGCGTCCGACATATGCACCAAGCGTATCCCCACGGGCGCCCGTGAGCCACCTGGATCCGCCGCGCCTCTGCGGCAACCCGTAACTGCTTGCTCGTCATGCGTTTACAACGTGATGCCGAGCGTCGTGGCAGGCCCGTGGGAACCGCTCAACTCTCCCGATTGTCCTAATGTCGTAGTACATTAACTTAGGCCGCCACGGCGGCCTGCGACCAATGCCGCCATGCGGCAGACACCGGGAGGATCATGATGAGTACCAGACTCGCCCCCCTTGGAGCGGCGCTCTTGCTGGCACTGATGGCCGGCACAACCGCGGCACAGACCGAGGGGAATCGGACGCTCGAATCCCAGCAGGAAGCGGCGCAGATCCTGAGCCGCGGCATCGCAGCCCACGGTGGATTCGAGCAGATGCAGAATGTGCGGACAGTGATGGTCCGCGTGGGCGTGACCCGATACATGATGGGTCAGGACCCCAGTCCCACCGCCGACAGCGGTCAGGGCCGGCCCGCGCTCTACGTGATCACGACGGACCTCGAGAACGATCGCTTCGTGCTCGAGGCCATGCGGCCGGGTGAGCCGCCGCAGGTCGCCGCGCGGGCAGTCAGCACCGAGGACGACACGTTCGTGCACACAGTGGCGAACAACACGGTGAGGGACATCGACGAGAGCTACCTGGCGAGCGTCACACGCGCCATGCCCTACGTGGGCGACAACCTGATGGATGCCTGGGCCCGCTCGGGCACGCTCCGCTCGCTCGGTCGGCACGAGGCCAAGGGCAAGGCATACGACGTGATCACCTACGCCGATGAGCGGCCTGCTGGCGAGGCTCGAGGTCGTCGCGCCGAATGAGCCGTTCGGGGATGCCGTGCAGCAGACGGAGTTCTCCGACTTCCGCGAAGTCGGCGGGATGCTGCAGCCCTACGCTTCGATTACATGGGTGGACGAGTGGCTGCTGGCGCAGGCCGAGTGCCAGGAGATGACTCTGGACGTGGAGTTCGACGAGTCGGTGCTCGCCCGTCCGGAGGACGCCGAGGAGCAGGATGTCCGCACGCTCGAGGCATCTGAGATCGTGGACGGCGCCTACCTGATGCAGGGCGTCCAGAGCGGCTACAACGCGATGTTCGTGGAGCAGGACGACCACGTCATCGTGATCGAGACGCCGGGCAATCCGGTGCTGTCGCGCAGCGTGATGCGGACGGTGCGGGAGACTGTGCCCGACAAGCCTATCAGGTACGCCGTGCTCACGCACCACCATTTCGACCACAGCGGCGGCCTGTGGCCGTACTTCGAAGAGGGCATCACCATCATCACGACACCGGGCAACGTGGAGTTCGTGAAATCGGTAGCGGCGACCCCCCGGGTCACCGGGAGCGGCGTCACCGCCGCCCCCAGCCCGGTGATCGAGACGGTCGAGGGGAAGCGCGTGTACGGCAGCGGGGCCAACACCATCGAGCTGTACGACGTGGGCCCCAATCCCCACGCGGACGAGATCCTGGTTGTGTACCTGCCGGCGCACAAGCTGCTGTACGTGGCGGACATCTACGGGTACATGCCGGGCTTCACGCCGCCCCCGCTGCTCATCTCCTTCGCGGAGAGGCTGGATGAGCTGGGTCTCGAAGTGGCGACCTTCGTGACGGCGCACACCGACCCGACCACGGCAGAGGAATTCCAGCAGGCAGTCCAGCAGGTCAGTGCAACTCCGTAGCGGCAGACCGCCGCCGTCGGGGCCCCCGGCATCCGTGTGGGGGTCCCGGCGCGGCGGTGGTCTGCGCCTGTCGTCGCGGCTACTATCAAGCGGGTGGGAGCATCCTTTCCGCCCCGTACCCGCCAGCACCGAGCGCTGACCATGTTCCACGTCCGGCCCGAATCAGGCGAGCCGATCTATCAACAGTTGGTTCGCCAGATCACTCACGCGATCACCACGGGTGCGGTGCGGCCGGGCGATCGGCTGCCCACGGTCAGGCAGCTCGCCGCCGATCTGGTCATCAATCCGAACACAGTCGCTCGCGCATACCGCGAGCTGGAGCGGGCCGGACTGGTTGAGGGTGGGCCTCGGAGGGGTACGTTCGTCAAGTACTCGCCGCCCGCGCTGCTGGTCCACGAGCGGCGCAAGCGGCTCCAGCCATACATTGATGGTCTCATAGCCGAGGCCCGCGTGCTGGGGTTCTCGGCCGATGAGCTGAGGGCCCTCATCGACAGGACGCTATCGCGGTCCGGTGACACGGGGCGAGCCGAACATGGGTGACCTGCTGGTCGAGACCGTCGGCCTCTCGAAGGCCTTCGGGCCTGTCCGTGCGGTGGACGACATCGATCTGACGGTGCACGCCGGGTCCATCGTCGGGTTGGTCGGTCCCAACGGCGCAGGCAAGACGACGACGATCAAGATGCTTCTGGGGATGACCCGCCCAAGCGCGGGGTCCGCTACGGTGCTGGGCCACGACGTGGTGCGGGAGTCGGTGGCCGTTCGGCGGGAGGCGGCGTTCATTCCCGAGGACAAGCTGCTGTACCCCGATATGCGCGTGAGCGGCTTCGCGCGCTTCTACGGGAGCTTCTTTCCCGAGTGGGACGAGGCGGTGCTGGCCCGCCTGCTCGAGGAGTGGGAGATCCCGGTGGACCGGCGCATCAAGCAGCTCTCCAAGGGCATGCGCGCCAAGCTCGTGCTGGCCGCCGCGCTGAGCCGCCGGCCGCGCGTCCTGCTGATGGACGAACCCACCATCGATCTCGACCCGGCGAGCGTTGAGGAGTTGCTGTCACTGATCGCCGAGTGGACGGCGGATCAGGATCGGGCGGTGCTGCTGGCGACGCATCGCCTCGAGGAGGTAGAGCGGATCTGCGATCACGTGACCGTGATGGTGGAGGGGCGGCAGGCGCTCAGCGGGGTGCTGGACGAGCTGAAGCTGCGCTGGAAGTCGCTCCGTGTTCTCGGTGGACCGGCGGTCGACGAGATCCGCGGGTGGGATGGCGTGCGTCGCGTGTCGGCGTCGGGCGACCTCAAGACGGTGATCGTGGACGCCGATCCCGCTCGGATCCGCGGACGGCTCGAGAGCGGGGGAGCCGCCGGGGTCGAGGTCCACGACATGAACCTGCGGGAGATCTACCTCACGCTCACCAACTATGAGAGGGGCAGGCTCGATGGAGCTGTGGAAAGCCTGGTCTGACATCAGCCGCCGGTTCTACCTGTGCGTGCTATTGGTGACGTTGATGGCCGCGCCGGTGACCATCAGATCGGCGGTGCAGTCCGCTCGCGGTGCCACCACGGCGGGTGAGATCGCCGAGCCCGGACACGGCCCAGCGACCGAGGCGCCAGGCGGGCCGTTCGAGTTACTGGTCACCGGATGGATCCACGGCGACTCGTACTACGTATTCGCGATCCTCGCGGTCGTGCTGGGAGTGGGCGGAACGATGACGTTGGGCAACGCACACTCCAACCTGATGACGCTGAGTCTTCCGGAGCGACGTCGCAGGTGGCTCGGCGCCCAGTGGATCGTGGTCAGTGCGCTGGTCTTTCTGCTGGTCATCTGGGAGGCGCTGATCTTTGTGCTCGCCGGCGTCATCGCCGGACTGAGCGTGCCGGTGGGTAGCCTCCTGGTAGCCACGCTCCTGACGGCGTTCGCGGCAGCGCTGTGGATCTCGCCCAGCATGCTGAGCACCGCCCTGACCAGGGACGCGGTACGAGCAGCGCTTGTCGTAGTAGCGGTGATCGTGGCGCTACAGACAATTCGTGCGTTGACTGGGCTCGCGGACTGGAGCCTGCGGCACATCGCTGATGTGCGGGCATGGGACGGGGCCGTGCCGTGGAAGTCGCTGCTCGCGGGTGGCGCGCTCGCGTTGGCCTCAGCCTTCCTGGTCATGCGCCGGTTCGACCGGACCGACTACTGAGTGCGTCGAGCGCCGATCGTCGCTGCACTGTTCCTGGCTTGCGTCGGTGGTCGAGCGCCGTCGAGTCCACCGGACTTGCGCCACTACGTCTGCTACCTCAGCCCTTCCCCACCGGCCATCGACGGCCGGTTGGACGAGCCCGCGTGGCGGGCGGCTGCCTGGAGCGAGCCGTTCGTCGACATCGAGGGCGCCATAAAGCCCGCGCCCATCTGGCTCACCCGGGTCAAGATGCTGTGGGACGACACCCACTTCTACTTCGCAGCGGAGCTCGTTGAGCCCCACGTCTGGGGCACGCTGGTCAAGCGCGACACGATCATCTATCACGACAACGACTTCGAGGTCTTCCTCGATCCCGACGGCGACACCCACGGCTACTACGAGCTCGAGATCAATGCCCTGGGGACGGTGTGGGACCTCTTGCTCGTGAAGCCCTACCGCGACGGCGGGCCCGCGGTGAACCGGTGGGATATCGGGGGACTCCAGTCCGCCGTGGCGGTGGCGGGCACTGCGAATGATCCGTCCGACCGCGACACGAGCTGGACCGTGGAGCTGGCGATCCCGTGGAGTGATCTGCACCCCGGCGCTGCGGCAACCGAGCCGACGACAGGAGCAAGGCCGCCGGGACCGCCCCGGGATGGGGAGCACTGGCGGGTCAACTTCTCGCGAGTGCAGTGGGACCTCGAGGTGGTGGGCGACGAGTACCGCAAGGTGACGGATTCCATTACGGGGAAGCCGCTCTCGGAGCACAACTGGGTGTGGTCGCCCCAGGGAGCGGTGAACATGCACATGCCGGAGATGTGGGGCATCGTGCAGTTCAGTGACATCGCCGTGGGGGAGGGATCGACCGGCTTCACTCCGCCGGAGGACGAAGCGGTACGGTGGACGCTGCGACAGGTGTACTACGCGCAGCGGGCCTACTTCCGGGAGCACGACCGCTACTCCCGCTGGTTCGACGAGCTGGGGGTGAGCCCGCGCCTGCCGGACGGCTCGCTGGTGCAGCTGCGGTTGCTGTCCTCGGGAACGGCGTACGTGGCCACGGCCCCCGGCAGGGGCGGCGGCACGACGTGGCATATCAGCGATGACGGCAGGATCTGGGGCGAGCGAGGAAGGCGGGGCGAGTGAGCGACACGGCGGACGGAGCATGAGACGGCGCGAGTTTCTCGAGACGCTGGGCGGCGCGGCCGCCCTCCTCGGCCTCGCGTCGGGATGCCGGCCGCGAATCGGCCGCACCGCGCTGCCCGAGAACTGGACCTGGGTCCACGGCGACCGGGAGCGGGACCTCGCTGAATGGCGGCGGCAGTTCGCCCGGATCCGTCAGGCGGGGATCCGCGGCGTGCTGGTGGGCGGCGGCGACACTGCCATGCTCTCCGAGGCGGCGCACGCCGAGGGACTCGCGTTCCATCGCTGGATGTGGATCCTCAATCGCGCCGGCGACCAGTGGGCCAAAGAGCACCATCCCGAGTGGTACACGGTGAGCCGCAACGGCGAGTCGAGTCTCGATAAGCCGCCGTACGTGGACTACTACCAATGGGTCTGTCCCACGCGCGCTGCGGTGCGGGAGTACCTCGGTGGAGTCGTCGCGGACGTCGCTGCCGCCCCCACCGTGGACGGCGTGCACCTGGACTACATCCGCCACGCCGACGTCATCTTACCGGTGGGTCTCTGGTCCAAGTACGGCCTGGTGCAGGATCGGGAGCACCCCGAGTTCGATTTCTGCTACTGCGACGTCTGTCGGGAGACGTTTGCGGAGCGGACCGGGAGGGACCCGCTGGAGATCGCCGACCCGACGCAGGATGTCGAGTGGCGGGAGTTCCGCTGCAACAGCGTGACGGGGCTAGTGCGGGCGCTGGCCGAGGCTGTTCGCGCGCAGGAGAAGCCCATCACGGCCGCCGTCTTCCCGACGCCGAGCCTGGCACGCAGGCTCGTGCGCCAGGCCTGGGATCGGTGGCCGCTGGACGCCTTCTTCCCGATGCTGTACCACGAGTTCTACGAGGAGGAGGTGGCGTGGATCGGGGATGCCACCCGTGAGGGCGTAGATGCGCTGGCGGCGGGCGTCCCCCTGTACAGCGGGCTCTATTTGCCGAGCCTCTCGCCGGAGGATCTTGGGGGGGCGGTACGGGTCGCCCGGAACGGCGGTGCCACCGGCGTCTCGCTGTTCGAGATGGAAGCGCTGAGCGACGGGCACTTGGAGCGGCTCAGAGAGGCGCTCGAGGGGTAGCCGGCCATTGGGTGGCACGGGACGTGCTACCTTGAGTCGCCCGACATCCCGGACCTCCGCTTGACTGGCGGAACCACGGTCCGCGGCGTAGATCAGTGTCGGTGGATCACAGCACCTCGGAGCACCCAGTGTCGCGAGCTTTCGGCGATGGTTGAGCGAAGCCCCTCCGGCCCGGTTGAGGGTCTGCGGCGGTTCCTTGCGGATCTCCGCTCCGGCGGCGAGCGCCGGTCCGGGAGTGAGCGCCGCAAGTCCGATCGGCGGGCGACGGCGCTCCCGGTGGATGTCGAGCGGCGCGCCGGCAGCGATCGCCGTGCCGAGCGCGAGCGCCGCACGCCGCGCGAGCGCCGCCGCCCGGCAGCGGGGCAGTTCCCCGTCGAGGAGATGCAGCTCATCCGCCAGATGGTTCTCCGCCCGGATATCAGCGCTGCCTGCCCGCTGTGCGGCGGATACCTCCTGCTGGGACCCACCGATGTGCGGGAAGGCGTGAGGATGCAGGAGGTGCACTGCACCGGGTGCCGCCGCAGCGCGTTGCTGGCCGGAGTCTAGCCGCCTCCTACACTTGAGCCCCCGGCTTCGCGCGGGGTACGGCGTTGGAGCCGTGTAGGGGTGCGAGCAGCTGCAAAACCCGCACTCTCCCTTCCGACGCAGCAAATTCCGACCACATCACTCCTGAAACCTGGGCGTCACCCTTTGATGTACTCATTGGTGGAGCGACGCCCGAAGGACGGGCGTCGCTGTTGTCGCTGAGCCGGACGACCCTATCCGCGGGGCAATAGTCGATGACGAGCACCCCTTTGCGCATCGCTCGCGTACTGCTGATCGCCTCACTCCTCGCAGCCCCGGGCGCGCGGGCGCAGCTGCAAACGGTCCCCTTCGACTCCGTCCGCTGGCAGCTCGTGGACGCCGAGCTCGTAGAGCACATGGGGCGTCCCAGTCTCAAGGGTGTGGCTTTCCTCGAGGACCTGGAGTTCGAGAACGGCGTGATCGAGGTGGACGTGGCCGTGGACGGGAGGCGCTCCTACCCGGGCCTCGTGTTCCGGATACAGTCGGAGGAGAACTACGAGCGCTTCTACGTCCGGCCGCACCGTGCGGGACTGTACCCGGACGCGTTGCAGTACACCCCGGTGATCAACCGGGTCGCGGGTTGGCAGCTGTATCACGGTGACGGCTTCACCGCCGGGGCGGAAGTCCCCATCGATGAGTGGGTGCATCTGAAACTGGAGGTGAACGGCACGCAGGCACGCGTGTTCCTGGGCGACATGGAGACGCCTGCACTGGTCGTCACGGATCTCAAGCACGGGATCAGCAAGGGCACCATTGGGCTCTCGGGACCGAAGGACGGCTCGGCGTACTTCTCCAACTTCCGGTACCGCGCCGACGACGCCCTCACGTTCACGGAGGCGGCCGCGCTGGAGCCGGTTGCCGGCCTCGTCACGGACTGGTCCGTGTCGCGCACCTACCCGGCGGACCGAGTGTCCCGCGAGGGTTACCCCCACTTCTACGCCATCTTCTACTCGCAGTGGCGCCCAGCCGTGGCCGAGCCCTCCGGCCTCGTGGACATCGCCCGCCACGTGAGGCGCGAGTACGAGACGGGCGACGTGGTGCTGGCCCGCACGATTTTCCGCTCGGACGAGGAGCAGGACGTGCGACTCTCCTTCGGCTACAGCGACGAGGTGGATCTGTTCGTTAACGGGCGGAAGGTGTTCTCGGGCAATAGCGCGTACCGGTCACGGGACCGCTCCTTCCTCGGCGTCGTCGGCCTGAACGACGCCGTGCACGTGCGGCTCGAGAGGGGATTGAACGAAGTCCTCCTCATGGTCACGGAGCGGTTCGGCGGCTGGGGCTTCATGATGCAGGCCGATCCGGAGTTGTTGCCGCCCCTGGAGGACCCCGGCCGGCTCACGAAGGTGTGGGAGACGGAGCAGGTGTTCCTCACGCCGGAATCGGTGCTGTACGACCCCGCGCGGGAGATCCTGTACGTCACGAGCTTCGACAGCGAGTTCAATCAGAAGCAGGAGGTCACCGGCTACCTGTCCAAGCTCTCTCTCGACGGTGATGTCCTGGAGCACCAGTGGGTGACCGGGCTGCACGCGCCCACGGGCATGGATATCTACCGGGACACCCTCTGGCTCTGTGAGCGGCGGCACCTGACCGCCATCGACCTCGAGACCGGCCAAATCGCGGCTCGTCACGAGATACCCGATGCCGACTTCCCCAACGATCTCGTGATCGATGACGAGGGGAACATCTACATCTCCGACACGCGGCCGTCGAGTTGGGAGGACAGCCGCATCTACCGGTTCAGGAACGGCAGCTTCGAGGTGTGGGCCAACGCGGGGATCAGCCGGGCCAACGGGCTGTGGGTGCACGACGGGCACCTCATCGTGGGGAACTCGGGGGACGGGTTCCTCAAGCGGCTGCGTCTCAGTGACGGGAAGGTCGAGCGGATCGTGTCACTCGCCCCGGGGATCATCGACGGGATTCGTGTGGACGACGAGGGAAACTTCCTGGTCTCCCACTGGGAGGGGCGGACCTACAGCATCACCCCCGGGGGCGAGGTGATCCGCATTCTGGACACGATGCCCGAGCTGCAAAACACGGCGGACTTCGAGCTGGTCGCGGAGCGGAGCCTGCTCGTCATCCCGACCTTCGTAGACAACCGGGTTGTGGCATATCGGCTGGAATAGCCGCGGGACAGTGAGGTCCGAAGGGCAGAGAACGTGAAGGGAGGATCACAGATGAACATTTCTGTACTAGTGACGTGGGTGGGCCACGGGCTACGCCTCGCCGTTGTACTCGCCGTCCTAATGGTTGGGTGTGGATCCACCGGCGCGGGTGGCTAGGGCACGACGCGGCTGGTTGGAGAACCGGCGGCGCCCCGAGGGGCGCCGCCATCGTACGGGGGCCGGGTGGCCGTCAGGCCTGGGCGCTCCGCGCCCGGTACGCCACGGCGCTCCACACGGCTGCCCCGAGGACGATGAGCACGCCCACCAGAGCCAGCGGCGCGAAGAGCACGAACCCGAGGGCCGTCACCAGCAGGCCGAAGGCACCCACGGCGAGGGGCTCGGCGCGCCCGTGGACGGTGAAGCCGAGCCAGAGTCCCCAGAGCGTTCCCGCCACTGCCAGGACGGAAAGCGGGATCCACACCACCGGCGGCAGCGACACGTTTAGACTGACGAGACCGATCAGCTTCACCAGCCCGTAGATCGTTGCCCCCACTGCCAACACGAGTGGCAGGCCGCCGACGACCACGACGGCATTGCAGTGGCAGTGCGAATCGCAGCAGTTGCAGGACATCGTCATCCCTCCTGAGAGCGTGCGCGCCGGCGCGCGCGGCTCAGCTCTCCTCTGTCTCCGTTTCCGGCTCCGGCTCGAACACCTGGCGGGCCTTCCGGCGGAGGCGATCCTTGGCGTTCTCCACGCCCTGCAACGCCTCGTCCAGCTCGTCCAACTCCCGGGCATGCACTTTCAGGCCCTCGCGGATGAACAGCGCCGCAGCCTCGGAGCGGCTCTTGAAGGCGCCGGTCTCCACCCAATGGTCGAGCTTCCTGCTGGTGTCCTCGTCGATGCGGACCATCACGACCTGGTCCCTGGTGGTCCTCCCCATCTCCCTGAGGGAGTCCGACAGACCGCCCGCCATGCATACCACCTTGAGCGGGGAGCCCTCCGCGGCGTCGCAGCACCCGGTGTCCAGGTCGATGCCCTTGGTCTTCAGCTCGTCGCGGATGCGACCCCAGATCTGGGAGAGGTTGATCTCGGTCATCGCCGCCTCGGTTCCTGTTCGGTGATCTGCTTTCCCTGACCTGGAACGTAGTGTAATTACGTATTACGTATTTCGCAATACCTGGTTTCATGTTTTTCAACTCATTGGTATACAACGCTTTACGGTAGCGAGCGATGGGACAGCCGCCACGATTCAGCCACTCCCTTCAACCACGCCCTGTCGGGCCGCGGTGCCCGGGCCGGCGACCCCTAGGCCTCTCCTCCCGGCCACCGCGCGCAGATCCTGCCTGCCCGGGGCCGGGCCGGTGTCCCCTCCCGGGCGCGTTCCCCGCATGTCCCTATGAGACCGAGGCATAACTTGTTGTCGGGGGTGGCGACCACTCCCGGAGGGCAGCGCACACCAACGCGAATGGAATCCGGTTCATGGAAGCACAAGCGCGCATCAAGACCGCCGTGGAGCGGAGCGTGAAGGCTCTCTCCGAAAGGCCCTACTTGGGGCAGGGCACCGCCGTCACAAAGGTGCGGCTCCGAGAGGGGCTCGCCTGCGAGGCGGAGGAGGGACCGTGGCGGGTCCTCGTGGACATGAGCGAGAAGTCGGGCGGCAGCAACACCGGTCCCAACCCGGGAGTGATCGGCCGGGCAGCCCTGGGCTCGTGTCTCACCGTCGCGTACGGGCTCTGGGCGGCCAGGCTGGGAGTGCCACTCACGAGCCTGGAAGTCGAGGTGCAGGCTGACTACGACGCCCGGGGAGAGTACGGCCTGGCCGACGTGCCGGTGGGCTACCTCCGGGCCCGCTACATCGTCACGGTGGAGAGCCCTGCCCCCGAAGCGGACGTCCTCCGGATGCTGGACGAGGCGGACCGCCACTGTGCCTACCTCGACGTGTGGACGCGCCCGATGGACGTGCGGCGCGAGGTGCGTATCAGCACCACGCAGGAGGCCTGAGTCATGGACGCGAGGCTACAGCGGCGCGTCCAGCGCTACGGCTGGGACAAGGCCTCGTCCGACTACGAGCAGTTCTGGGCGCAGCAGCTCGAGCCGGCCCAGACCCGGCTGTTGGAGCTGGCGGAGCTCGAGCAGGGGGAGCGGGTGCTCGACGTTGCCTGCGGTACTGGACTGGTGACGCTACCCGCGGCGGCCGCTGTGGGGAGTGAGGGGAGCGTCGTCGGCACCGACATCTCCGACAGGATGGTGGACGCGGTGCGCGTCACGGCTGAGAAGCTCGGCCACGACAACACGACGTTTCAGCGGATGGACGGGGAGGAGCTGAAGTTTCCGGAGGCCTCCTTCGACGCGGCGCTCTGCGCTCTGGGCCTGATGTACTTCCCCGATCCGGTAGCTTCGCTGCGGGAGATGCGTCGTGTGCTGCGCCCCGGCGGCAGGGCGGTATCCGCCGTGTGGGGTGCAAGGGAGCGCTGCGGTTGGGCCGAGATCTTCCCGATCGTCGATGCGCGGGTCGAGTCCGAGGTCTGCCCTCTCTTCTTCCAGCTCGGCACGGGAGACGCCCTGCGCATGGCGTACACGCTGGCGGGCTTCCCAGAGGTCGAGGTCGTACGACTCCTTACCCGGCTGGACTACGACACTCCGGAGGATGCCATCGGCGCTGCCTTCGTTGGCGGGCCGGTGGCGCTGGCGTACTCCCGCTTCGACGAGGCCACGAGAGAGGAAACCCACGCGGAGTACCTGGCCTCCATCGAGCCGTACCGGAATGGGGAGCGCTACGAGATCCCCGGGGAGTTCGTGGTGGCGGTGGGACGGGAGGCCGCGTGACGGACTTCTTCGTGGCGTACGGGGCGGGGTCGTAGGCAGCGAATCGGCCCGCACGCCTTCGCGCGGGCCGATGTTCTCTCGCGGCTTGCAGGTGCGGTCCTAGAAGTTGTACTCCAGCCCCAGCGTCCAGGCGACATCCGGCCGCAGTCCCCCGTCGTTCAGGGGGATGAGCGCGTTGGTGACGACTATGAGGCCGGGTGCCGTCGTGAACTTGAAGCCGATGGATCCGTTGACGATGTCGTCCCGCATGTTGGGAATGTTCGTCGGTTCGATGGTGCGGTCGAACGGCTGGTCGATGGACACCGTCCCCGGCACGGTGAGCTTCGTGTCGCCCACCTGCAGCTCGGTGATGAGGTCGGCGGCGAGGGTGGCCCAGGAGGCGAAGGCGTGGTCGAAGCCGACGGTGGCCAGGACTGCGTCGGTCTGCATGTCTCCGCTGCGGTATACGTACCCCACGTTGGCGTGCGGCGAGAAGTTGCCGAACAGGCCCGAGACGATGCCCAGGCCCCGGATGGACGTGTGCCCGGAGCCGAGGAAATCCTCCTCGCTGCCCGTGGCGAACCGGGCGTCGGCGAGGATGCCGAACCCCGCCTTGTCCGACTGGGCGAATCCGATCTTGAGACGCGCGGCGATGTCGCCCAACCCGCTGGAAGAGCCCTCCACGAATCGGCTCGCGCCGAGGTCCGGGTTGGAGGGCGTCCCGCCGAAGAAGTGGGTGGCCTCGTCCCCCCCGAACGGCACGACCTGCGCCGCGCTCGTGCCCCGCATCGAGGTGGAGATCACCGGAATGGCCACGCCGATGTCCATCCAGTCGAGCAGGCCGTAGCTCAGCACGAACAGCGCTGCGGTGACCCGGAGGTCGAGAGACAGATCGAGATGTATGAAGTCGTTCTCGAGGACGGGCACGCCCATCTGTGTGCAGTCGTCACCGAGCAGCTCGTCGCATCCCTCGAAATCAGCGTTCGCGTGGGTGAAGTTGAGGCCGATGTTGTCCAGGCGGACCCCCCGCACTGTCTGGAAGTTGAACACGTTCACCGTGGCGCCCACCAGCACGCGCCCCCGCCCGAGGGTCTGGGCCCGCTCGGCGAAGATCGGGCCGGGCGACGTGGCGGTGGCGACGGGCACGCCGCCTACGAACCTGTACGTGCGGCCGCTGCTCGTCGCACCGATTGGCAGGTTCGCGATGTTGGTGCCGATGGCGGCGGTGAGGAACGAGATGAGCGTGCCGTTGCTCTCCACCGCCGACGGCACGAAGTGGGAGCCGTGCACCTGGACCGAGGCGGGATTGTTGGGGTCGGCTGTGCCGCCGAGGAAGAGGGGATCCTCGCCCGACCCGAAGATGAACAGATCCCCGATCTTCTCCCGCAGCCCCTGGGCGGAGGCCGGGGTAGCTACAACCATGGCGGCGAGCAAGATCATCACGCAACGCTTCATGCAGGTCTCCTGCTTGACTGTCGAAGTGCCTGAGGATACCGGTGGGAGGTGCACCAGCCGGCGGTGCGCTACTCCACCTCCGTCAACGTCCAACCCTGCGGCCCGCGCCTGAACGTGGCGCGGAACTCGAACGTCCGGGTCTGATTGCGATTCATGCGGTATTGGTACGTGGCCTCCATGCGCCCGCGCGCGTCGTCGCCCGAGATCTCGAGATCAACGATGCGCAGCTCTGCCGTGAGGTCGTCGACGTTGGCAAAGAACTCGCGCCAGGCGTCTTCCTGCTCGGGGGTCATCCCCGGGTACGCACGGCGCAGCTCCGAGAGGTCGCGCGACTCGATGGCGCGGCGGTAGGACTCGACCACGTCCTGGATCGCGCTCCGCGGATCGGGCGCCGGGGCTGCGGCCGGCGCCTCCACGACGATGGTCGCGCTCGCCGAGGCTCCCCCACCGGCGGCGGTGATGGTGGCGCTCCCGGGCGCGACGCCCATGACCTGTCCAGTGCGCGAGACGGTGGCTACCTCGGGGTTGTCGGAGCGCCACGCGACGGCTCGCCCCGTCACGGGTGCTCCTCGGTCGTCACGGGGTGTGGCGGAAAGCTGTAGCGTCGCTCCGACCTCGAGGGCGGCACGCTCCGGCGCGACGCCGAGCGAGGCAACCGGCGTCGGTCCCACTGACACGCTGGCCGATCCGGAGTGCCCGGCGGTGGAGGCGGAGATCGTCGCCATTCCTTGGGACACGCCTGTGACCGTTCCTGCGGCCGATACCCGCGCTACGTTCGGGTCGCTGGATGACCATGAGACGGACCGACCGGTGAGCGAGACTCCCCGCTGGTCGTAGACGACGGCCTGGAGCTGCACGGCGCGGCCGATCACTGTGGTAGCGCTGGCCGGCGCCACGGCGACGGAGCCCACGGCGGGCGGCGTCCGGGACGGGGCGGCCGGTCGCGGTCGCGGCGCGGTGACCGTTA
>JBDHDE010000063.1:0-28453 GCA_039591655.1 Gemmatimonadota bacterium | reverse complement strand
GATCGATGAGGACACCATCACCATATCGGTGGCCGCCGCCCGGGGGGCCCTGGAGCGCGCCGGCATCGACCCCACGCGGATCGGCGCTGTCTATATCGGCTCGGAGTCCCACCCGTACGCGGTGAAGCCCAGCGGCACGGTGGTGGCCGAGGCGCTGGGCATCGGTCCGGAGCTCCACGTGGCCGACTTCGAGTTCGCGTGCAAGGCCGGTACGGAAGCGATGTTCGTGGCACACGGACTCGTCGAGGCCGGACGCGTCGAGTACGCGCTGGGGATCGGCGCCGATACCTCGCAGGGGGCACCCAACGACGCACTGGAGTTCTCAGCGTCGGCGGGAGGTGCGGCGTTCATCTTCGGCAACAAGAACGTGCTGGTCGAGGTGCGTCGGGAGGGCGAGTTCTATCCCCGTCACGGCGGGCGCTTCACCGGTGAGCCGGCGTACTTCAAGCACGTGCTGGCGGCGAGCCGCGGGATCCTGGAGAAGACGGGTCTGAAGCCCTCCGACTTCCGCTACGCGGTCTTCCACATGCCGAATGGGAAGTTCCCACTCTCGGCAGGCAAGACGTTGGGGTTCAAGAAGGAACAGCTCGAGACCGGATGGGTCGTACGCACCATGGGAAACACCTATTCCGGGTCTTCCCCAACCGGTCTGGCCGCCATTCTGGACGTGGCGGATCCCGGCGATCTGATCTTGATCACGTCCTTCGGCTCGGGTGCGGCGAGCGACTCCTTTGTGCTCAGGGCCACGGCCGAGCTGCCCAAGCGCCGGCCGCGTGCGCCGACCGTGCGGTCGTTTCTCGACGGGCGCCGAAGGTACCTGACGTACGGTGAGTACTCGAAGTACCGCGAGAAGATCATCGTGAACGAGTGACGGGCGGATAGAGGACGGTGGAGGGAGAGAGGAGGTAGCGATGCGCGACGTGGCGATCGTCGCGGCTGGAATGACCCGGTTCGGCGAACTGTGGCAGTCGAGCCTGCGCGATCTGTTCGTCGAGGCCGCGATGCAGGCGCTCCACAGCGCCAAGGCGGACCACCTCGATGCCATCTATGTGGGCAACATGTCGGGTGGACAGTTCGTCGGGCAGGAGCATCTGGGCCCGCTGATGGCCGATTACCTGGGGATGGCTGGGGTGGCCGCCACCCGTGTGGAGTCGGCGTGCGCCTCCGGGGGCGCGGCGCTGCGGACGGCCTTTCTCGAGGTCGCTTCCGGGGCGAGCGACCTGGTGCTGGCGGCCGGTGTGGAGAAGATGAACGATGGCGCGGACGTCACGGCGGTGCTCGCGAGCGCAGCCGATCAGGAGACCGAAGCCTATCACGGCATCACCTTCCCGGGGCTGTACGCCATGATAGCCCGGGCCCATATGGAGGAGTACGGCACGACCGAGGAGGATCTGGCGGCCGTGTCGGTGAAGAACCACCGACATGGGGCACTCAATCCCAAGGCGCAGTTCCGGCGCGAGGTGACGGTCGACGAGGTGATGAGCTCTTCGATGGTGGCCGAACCGCTCCGGTTGCTCCACTGCTCACCGGTGAGTGACGGTGCGGCGGCGGTGCTGGTCTGCCCCCTCGACCGCGCCAAGGAGTTCACCGACCAACCGGTCCGGATCACGGGCAGCGGTCAGGCCACGGGCTCGATGGCCCTGGCGGACCGGCAGGACCCGGCGTTCCTCGATGCAGTGAGCCTTTCGGCGGGCCGCGCATTCAAGATGGCGGGCATCAAGCCCGGGGACGTACAGGTCGCGGAGGTCCACGACTGCTTTTCCATAGCGGAGATCTGCGTCACAGAAGCCCTGTGCTTTGTGGAGCGGGGCAAAGGGGGAGAGGCGGCCCGCTCGGGCTTCACCGCTCTCGACGGCAAGATCCCTGTGAACACGAGCGGGGGCCTCAAGTCGAAGGGCCATCCCGTGGGCGCCACCGGGATCGCGCAGACGATCGAGATCTTCGAGCAACTCCGGGGCGAGGCCGGAGACCGCCAAGTGAAGGAAGCTCACGTCGGCCTGGCGCAGAACATGGGAGGTTCAGGCGCCAGCTCAGTGGTCCACGTCTTCCAGAGGGTGTGAGCCATGCCGAGTCCGAGGTATTGGAGAGAGATCCCCAGCCGTTACCGCCTGGAGGCGTCGCGCTGCTGCGGTTGCGGCAAGGTGGCGTACCCGCCGCGCCGGGTGTGTCCGTCCTGCGGGGCCGAGGACTGGAAGGCAATCCGACTCTCCCGCCATGGGAAGGTAGTGACCTCCACGGTCATCCACGTGCCCCCGACGGAGTTCCTCATGGAGGCGCCGTACGCCATGGCGGTGGTGGAAACGCCGGAGGGCGCCCGATTCATGATCCAGGTGGTGGACTGCGATCCGGCGGAGGTGAAGCCGGGCACCGAAGTGGAGCTCGAGTTCCGGTTGATCCGCAAGGAGGGACACGGCGGCATCCTATGTTACGGCCACAAGGGGGTACCGGTCGGGTAGGCAGTCGCCGGTCGTGGTTAGGAGGAATCGCATGCGGAAGGTGCGAGTCTGGGCGGCACTCAGTGACGAGGCGTATCACTCCTACGAGGGTGAAGCGAGGCGCCGTGGTGTCGAGGTCGAGACCCTCGTCGAGCAAACGGTGAACTGCCTGCTGCAGGAGCTGGAGCAGGAAGAGAACGAGGGGACCGACTTTCCCATCGTCCCGTCGTAGCACCGTCACAGCCTGCACCGATCGGCACCATGAGATCCCCTGCGCTAGTGTCCCTCGCATTGGCGCTCACATTGCAGGTCGCAACCGGTCACACCGCCGTGGGTCAGGATCAGCGCATTCGGCTTCCCGCCCCGAAGTTGGAGGGACCCGTATCCGTAGAGGCCGCGCTCCAGGCGCGGCAGTCGATACGGGATTTCACCGATCAAGCTCTCACCTTGGGCGAGCTGGGCCAGGTGCTGTGGGCGGCACAGGGCATCAACCGACGCACTGGGGAACGCGGGGCGCCGCCGGGACGCACGGCGCCATCGGCCGGAGCCCTCTATCCGCTGGAACTCTACGCCGTGGTGGGGAGCGTCGAGGGATTACCCGTGGGGGTCTACCATTACCAACCGGGGAGGCACGAGCTCGCCGTCGTGGGGGCCGGCGACCATCGCTCCCAGCTGGCGAACGTAGCGGTGCGGCAGACCTGGATGCGGGAAGCGGCGGTGACGCTCGTGGTCGCCGCGGTCTACGCACGCACCACCGGGAAGTACGGTGAGCGGGGCCGCAAGTACGTGCACATGGAGGTGGGGCATGCCGCGCAGAACGTCTATCTGCAGGCTGCCGCGCTCGGTCTGGGTACCACGTTCGTGGGTGCCTTCCAGGACAGCCAGGTGAAGCAAATACTAGGGCTCCCGGCGGCGGAGCACCCCCTGGGGCTCATGCCGCTGGGACGGCCTGAATGAGGCGGAGAGTCGACACATGGAGGAGTGACCACATGCGCAGAATCGCGTTTGGTGGGTGCGCTGGGGCGGCGGTGGCGGTCGCGCTCGGGCTCGTGGCCTGTCAGCAGGCCCCTCCAGTGGAGGAGGCCGAGGAGTTCGGCGGGATTCGGTTGACGTCGGCCTCACTCGAGATGTTCGAGCCGATACCCAAGGCTCACCCGACCCTGGACGGTAATCCCATCACACCCGACAAGGTCGAGCTGGGCAAGATGCTCTACATGGACCCCAGGCTCTCCCAGAGCTGGCTCATCAGCTGCAACACCTGCCACAACCTGGGACTGGGTGGCGTCGACCTGCTGGAGACCTCAGTGGGGCACGGGTGGCAGCAGGGCCCGCGGAATGCCCCCACGGTGTTCAACGCGGTCTACAATGTGGCGCAGTTCTGGGACGGCCGGGCGGAAGATCTCAAGGAGCAGGCAAAGGGTCCGGTACAGGCCGCCGTCGAGATGGCCAGTACGCCGGAGCGCGTCATCCGTACGCTGAAGAGCATCCCGGAATATGTGGAGCGGTTCGAGAGGTCCTTCCCCGACGACGCGGATCCGGTGAGCTTCGAGAACATGGCCAGGGCCATCGAGGCATTCGAGGCTACCCTGGTCACTCCGGACTCGCGGTTCGATGAGTACCTGCGCGGCGACGAGGATGCCCTCACCGTTGGGGAGAAAGAGGGTCTCAGCGTGTTCGTGCAGAAGGGTTGCGCCGGCTGCCACAACGGCGTGAACGTTGGCGGTGGCGCATACTACCCGTTCGGTCTGGTGCAGCAGCCCGGGGCCGACATCCTCCCGCCCGCTGACAAGGGTCGCTACACCGTCACTCGTTCCGCGCAGGACGAGTACGTGTTCAAGGCCCCTACGCTGCGCAACGTCTCGCTAACGCCGCCGTACTTCCACTCGGGGGCGGTGTGGGGGCTCGGCGAGGCCGTCAGCGTCATGGGGACAGCGCAACTTGGCGCGGCCCTCACGCAGCAGGAGAAGGCCCTGGTCGTGGCCTTCCTTGCGACGCTCACGGGAGTGCAGCCCAGCGTGGAGTATCCGGTGCTGCCGCCGCAAACGGCGGAGACGCCGCTCCCGGACGTGGGGCCGACCGCTGGAGGTGGTGCGGTTCACTAACCCGCCGGAATGAGAACGCCGCTCAGCAAGCTGAGCGGCGATGGCAGGCGGGACTACCTGGTATCGCTCCGGTCGATCAGCCGTCCTCTTCGGGGTGCAGGAAGCCGTGCTCGTCGGCCTCCCTGAGCTTGTCAGTGAGCTCCGCGGAGAGCCGCTTGCGCCGGTTCGTCTCGGGCGTGTCGAGACTGGCCGACGACCAGTCGGGATCGCCGGCGTCGTCAACCATGACCCGCAGCACTGCACGCTCGGTGAGTCCCTTGGGCAGTTGGTCGAGGGGCACCGTGAACGCCCGTCCGTGATCGTCGAGGATCACGGCGTCGGTATCGTGGACCTTGTCCACCGCCAGGTAGTGCTCAGTGGCCATCTCGTCCCGCCGGCTGGGATTGCGTAAAGCTACGCTCTGACCCGGGCCTGGGCTACTGTTGGCGCGGCGCGTTCGGGTCGGGCTTCGGCTGGTCCACGACGAGGCGGTGGTCCAGGTTCGCCACGGCGAGTGCAACGTCATAGACGAAGTTGCCCACCTGCGCCAGCTGCTGATAGTCGATGTACTGCACCTCGTCGGTCACCTGGTGGTAGTCGCGATGGTTCCCCGTCGTGAAGAAGACGATGGGGATCCCGAAGCGGGCGTACATGTAGTGGTCGCTGCGGCAGTAGTAGTTGGAGGGGTGGCCCGGTGCGTCGAACCGGTAGTCGAACTGCATGCCGTGCGTGCCCTGGGTATTCACCGCCTCTGCCAAGTCGCCGAGCTCCGTGGACAGCCGGCGCGATCCGATGAGCTGGAGGTAGCCGGCCCCACCCCCCTCGATATCGTCGGCGGTGCCGCCGCCGGAGTTGGTTCCAGCCTCCGGCTCCCGGTAGCTGCCAAAGATAGGCGACGGAAGGGTGTCCAGAAGCCCCCATGCAATACGGGCGGATCGCATACCCCGGATCCGCCCGTCGTGCCGGTCTCAGCTCGGCGCTAGCCGCCCGTTCGGAGCCGGACGGTCCCGTCCGAGGTGCGCACAGCCAGCACCGGTCCGCCGCCGTTGACGGGGCCCCGGACGTACCCGGAGCCACGGCTCCCATCGAGCTGGAAGCCAGAGCCCAGGTAGATGTCCTCTGCCCTGAGATCCAGCTCGAAGCCGAGGGAGCCAGCAACATACACGGTCACATCGCCGTCGCCGGTGCGGATCCGGGTCTCCCGGGCCGCCTGGAGCCGCACGGTGATGTCCCCGTCTCCGGAAGCGGCCTCCAGCGCCCCGGTAACACGGCGCGCCTCCACGTCACCGTCGCTGGTGTGAAGGCTAATGGCCGGCGCCTCGAGACCGGCGGCGTACACATCGCCGTCCGAGGTGCGCAGCTTGATCTCGGGGCCCTTGAGAGTACCGAGTTGAAGATCCCCGTCCGATGAGTGGATATTGACCCGGCCTTCGAGATCGCCCAGCGAGATATCTCCGTCGCCCGAGCGGATGTCGGCGTCGAATCGGGTGGGGATCGTGACCCGCACCTCTACGCCGACCCCCCTGTTGCGGCTCCACTCCCGGTCCTCGATATGTGGATCGTCCGCCTCGATGAAGAGGTCGCTGCCCTCGGTGTCGATGGCGAACTGCATGCGCTCGACGACGCTGCGTCCCCATTCTTCGTCACGGGCGCTGGCGTAGACCTTCACCGTGGCGGTCCCACCGCCGCCGGTCGTCACCTGGACGTCGGCGTCGTGCACGTCCACCAGCAGGCGACCGCCGGGGCGTACCTCCAGCTGCCGCTCGAGCACCAGGAAGCTGCGGTGCTGCTGATCGTCACAGCAGTCGGACTCGTGGGCGTGGCGGTGTGACGCTGCGTCACGATGGGAGTCGTACGTCGACGTCACCCAGAGCCCGAAAGCCCAGAGGGTGCCGCCGACGACCAGCAGGGCGATGTGATGGTCCTTCATGAGAGCGCTCCCCGTGGTGGGATCCGGTCACCGGATTAGATGCCCCACGGTGACAAAACGCTTAAGGGCCCGGGAAGGATGCGTCCGGGCCGGACCCTGCCCCAGGCGGTGCCGCGACCCGTAGATTTGCCGGTACCGGTTGGCGGGAGGCCTCGGTGGATCTACTGCAGCGGCGGATCGGGGGTTGGGGCTTCGAGGGCGAGCGCTACCCGCCCTCCCCAGAGCTGCTCGCCTGGCTCGCGGAGCGGCTGGGGGAAACCACTCCGCTCAGGGGCATCGACCCTTCCGCCGTGAGCGTCCCGCCTCCCCAGCGGCTGCCGGCACTCGCCGTGCCGGTGTCCCAGGACCCGCAGGACCGGCTGGCGCACTCCAGGGGACAGGGCATCACCGATCTGGTCCGGCTGCGCACCGGGGCGCTGCCGGCCGCCCCCGACGCAGTGCTGCGACCCACCGGTGACGAACAGGTCGAGGTCATTCTGCGCTGCTGTGCGGAGAACGGTGTCCAGGTGATTCCCTGGGGCGGCGGCACCTCAGTCACCGGCGGCGTCACGACGATGCCGACCCGGCAGCCTACGGTCGTCCTGAGCCTGGAGCGGATGAGCGGCCTCGTCGACCTGGACCGGGAATCGGGGCTCGCCACTTTCGGGGCAGGCACCTCGGGCCCCCTGTTGGAGGGAGCCCTGGGTCCGCATCTGCTCACCGTCGGCCATTTCCCGCAATCCTGGGAGCTTTCCACCCTGGGGGGCTGGATCGTGACGCGCTCGTCCGGGCAGGAGTCCCTGGGATACGGGTCCATCGACGACCTGGTCGCTGGCCTGGATCTCGTGGCGCCGGCGGGCCGTCTGCGGATTCCCGCGCAGCCGGCCAGTGCCGCCGGCCCGGACCTGCGGGAGCTGGTGCTGGGAAGTGAGGGCCGCCTCGGGGTCGTGACCCGAGCTACCGTGCGGGTGCGGCCGCAGCCGCCGGTGCAGCAGGTGATCGGCACGATGCTGCCCTCGTGGGATCAGGGGCTGGCGGCAGCGGCGGAGGTCCTCCGAGTGGGCCTACCTCTCACCCTCCTGCGGCTCTCCGACGCGGCGGAGACGGAGGTCGCCCTGACCCTCGGGATGGCGCACCGTCCCGTTCTCGCACCTCTCGCCCGGCGGTGGCTCGCGTGGCAGGGCGTGGCACGAGGTGGCTGCCTGCTGCTCAGCGGTGCGGCGGGAAGGGTGCGCGCGGTGCGTCGCGCCCTGGCACAGGTCCGCCGCCTCCTGCGGCGCTACGGCGGAGTGGGCCTGGGGCGGAGCCCGGGTCGGCAGTGGCTCAAGGACCGCTTTCGGCATCCCTACCTGCGTGACGCCCTGCTCGATCTGGGAATCGCCACCGACACGCTGGAGACCGCTGCGCCTTGGTCGCGCCTGGCCGCGCTCGCCCGCGCCGTGAGGCAGGCACTGGACTCGGCCCTCGAGAGGGATGGCGAGCGCGTGGCGGTGCTGTGCCACGCCTCTCACCCGTACCTCGATGGGGCCTCGCTCTACTTCACGGTGTTCTTCCGCTGCCCGGCGGACCCCGAGGCCGCAATCGCCCGGTGGGCCATCATCAAGCGGGTGGCGACGGAGGCAGTAGTGGCGGGTGGCGGAACGCTGAGTCACCACCACGGTGTCGGGAGCTGGCACGCGCCCTGGCTCGAGCGCGAAGTGGGGTCGGCGGGGATCAGGCTCCTGGGAGCGGCCGCGGCCACCCTCGATCCTCTCGGCATTCTCAACCCCCACGTGCTGCTCGATCCGATCGACCGGCTGGAGGCCTGACGATGTTTCACCCACGGTGGCGCGACATGGCACTCTCGCAACTCGACGACACGTTCGATCTCATCGTCATCGGCGGCGGCATCACCGGCGCCGGCATCCTGTTGGACGCCGCCCAGCGGGGCCTCCGCGTGCTGCTCGTGGAGCGGCACGACATCGCTTCGGGCACCTCGTCCCGCTCATCCAAGCTGATCCACGGCGGCCTGCGCTACCTCAGGCAGATGCACTTCCGGATCACCCGCCTCGCCTGCCGCGAACGTGACCGCATGGTGGTGCTCAACCCCCACCTCGTGCGGCCGATTCGCTTTCTCTACCCGGCCCATGAGGAGGACTCCACCAGCGGCTGGAAGGTGGACCTCGGCCTCTGGATGTACGATCGGCTGACCAACCGGCCCGAGAAGCACACCCACCTCGGGCCACAGCAGGTGCACGAGATGACCCCAGGACTCAAGCTCGAGGGGCTGGACCGGGCCATGGCCTACACCGACGCGATGACCGACGATGCCGTGTTCACGCTGGCGGTGGCCGCCACCGGTTACGCATACGGTGGTGTCGTTCTCACCCGGGCGGAGGTGATCGAGCCGATCACGGGTGCGGACGGGCGCATCAGCGGTGTGGTCCTGCGTGACCAGGAGAGCGGCGAGACGTGCCGCGCCCGGGCGCACCTGGTGGTCAACGCCTCCGGGGTGTGGGTCGACGCGCTGCGCGACGCCTTCGGCATTCCGGGCCAACGGGTGCGCCCCTCCCGGGGCTCACACATCATCCTGCCCAGCGCCAAGCTGCCGCTGCGCTCGGCGGTCACCATCCCTTCCCCTGACGACGGTCGTCCCGTCTTTCTCATTCCCCACCCGGAAGGCGTGCTGGTGGGCACGACGGACATCTATCACGAGGGCTCCCTCGACGATCCTCGAGCCACCCGTGCCGAGGTCACGTATCTGCTGCGGGCGGTGCAGTCCCAGTTCCCGGGCAATGCCGTGGCAGAAGGGGATGTGGTCGGCGCCTTCGCCGGCCTGCGGCCCATCCTGGACACGCACGCCGAGAACCCCTCGGAGGCGAGCCGCGAGGAGGACATCTGGGAGGAGAAGGGGATGCTGACGGTGGCCGGGGGGAAGCTCACGACCTGGCGCGTTACGGCGGAAGAGGTCGTGGACGAAGCCCTCAAGTACCTGCCCGAGGAACGGGTAGACCGGGCGGCGCCGTGCTACACCGAGGGCACGTCGCTGGTCGGTGTGGCGCCTCCCGATCTCGAGGCCGCCCTCCAACAGGAGCATGACATGCTGCACCTAGTGGCGGGGGCCATGGCCCGGAGGCTCCGGTCCTGGGCGTGGTGGGCCCCGCGCCTTGCCCGGAGTCCGAAGGAGCTCGATCCGCTCATCGCCGGCACAGATCTCTCGGCGGCGGAGGTCCGGGTACACCTCACATTCGGCGCCGTCCTGAGGCTCGAGGATCTCCTGCTGCGGCGCGCGCGGGTCGGCCTGTGGGAGCCCGCCCTGGCGCGGGAACTGATGCCGTTGCTCCGCCCCCTGTTCCAACAGGAGCTGGGGTGGGATGGCGCCCGGTGGGAGAGGGAAGAGGAGGCCTGCTCCGCGGCGCTCAGCGCCTGGTCCCCCGAGGGGGTGGTATGAGAGATCTCGTGGTGGTGGTGAACCCGTACGCGGGGAGCCACCGGGGCGAGCGGGTCTGGCAGTCTCTCCAGGTCATCGATCCCCGGCTGCGCGAGGCCCGGGTCGTGATGTCCCCCGACCCCGCACATGCCCGGGGCCAGTTGGCGGGGATGCTGGACGAAGGGCTCGACCGGGTCCTGGTCGTGGGCGGTGACGGCACGCTTCACCTGGTGGCGAATGCGATCCTGGAGCTGGGGTTGGGCGAAGAGGTCGCGATAGGGGTGGTGCCGACGGGCACGGGGTCGGACCTGGCGCGCTCCCTCGGCGTCCCCGGCCGTCCCGCCGCGGCCCTGCGCTTCGCCTTGGCAGCGGAGCCGCAGCCCATGGATGTGCTCCGGGTGGCCACCGACGACGGTCGCGGGGAGTATGTGCTCAACGTCGCGTCGGCGGGAATCTCGGGCCTGGTGGACGAGGCCGTGAACCGCATCCAGCGACGCGGCGCGTTGGCGTATCTCGGGGCGTCGCTCGGAGCGGTGTGGCGCTACCGGCCCGTGCGCTGCCGGGTCGCAGTGGACGGCGCAGAGTGGTACGACGGCGCGGTCCTCCTGCTGGCGGTGGCCAACGGGTCCACGTTCGGCAATGGTATGCGGATCGCCCCGGGTGCGGTGGTGGACGACGGCCTAGCCGACGTGATCCTGGTGCGGCCCGTTCCCCGCTGGCAGCTCCTCGTGCGCCTGCCCCAGATCTATCTCGGCACGCACGTGCGAGCGGGTTTCGTGCAGGTGGGCCGGGGGCGAGAGGTGCGCGTCGAGCCCCAGGCACCGCTCCCGCCGTTCGACCTCGACGGTGAGGCGGTGGAGTCGGCAGCCGCCACGATCACTGTCGTGCCGGGGGCACTGCAGTTGCTGAGGTAGCGGCCGGCCTGCGCTACCCCTCGCGCGCCTGGATCGGGATCGTGACCCGGGTGTGCTCCCACTCCAGCAGCAGTAGCGTCTCGCCGCTCCCCTCCTGCTCTGCGCGGAACGTCATGGTCTCCGCGTGCTCGCCCAGTCGCTCGGAGGGCACCGCGGCACTCCCCACTTCCTGCTCCTTGACCTTGGAGGTGTACCGCGCGATGTGACCCCACTGGGTGATGGACCGGTTCACGATGACGGTCCACTCCCCCTCCTTGGGGATCGTGTAGAGCGAGTAGCTGCCGGCTTCGATCTCGATCCCCGCCACACTCAGGGGCACGGTGGTGTGGATCATCGTGGGCTCGTTGGCGCCGGTGCGCCACAGCGATCCGTAGGGGACCTCGCGGCCGCCGATCATGGTGCGTCCCCGGGCCGAGGGCCGGCCGTAGCAGATCTTCACCGCGGCGTGGTCGTCCAGCGTGAACGTGAGGGAATCCAGCGGGCTGAGCCGCCCCTCGGTAGGCATCCCCATCACGATGCAGTTGGTGTCCGGCTGGCCCCCCGCCGCAAGCGCATGAGAGGGTGCGGTTTGGGCGCCCGCGCCGAGGCCGAGCAGCAGGCCCATGGTGGCAGCGATCATGATCCCTCCTGATGTGACTGGCCGGGCGCAGCGGCGCCGGAGCGCAACACCACACGCTCCCGCCGGCTCCATGCTGGATCGTGCTGACGTCCCTATACCCCCAGGGCCCCTTGCGGGGTTTCCACCTCCCGAAAGTGGAACTTTCTCATCGGATCGACGTACCGCAATGATAAACACCGGTGGTGCCTCCAGCACCGGCGTCGGCCAACGAGGCCTCGGTCATGCCCAAGCCATGATAGCTGGTTCCGGAGTCGCCCGTCCAGCCATCGGCGGTGTGCCGCTCGCATCTCACCACGCCGGTCCCCATCTTACGGCGCGATGAGGGAGCTACAACACCACCTGAGTACCGCCTTGGCCGGTCGCTACCGGCCGCTCCGCGAGTTGGGGCGCGGGGGGGCTGCGGTGATCTACCTAGCAGCGGACCTGAAGCACGACCGGCAGGTGGCGCTCAAGGTGTTCCGGCCGGACCTCGCCGCCACGCTGGGCACCGAACGCTTCCTGCGCGAGATCAAGATCGCTGCCAACCTCGCGCACCCCCACATACTTCCGGTCCACGACTCTGGAGAGGCCCAGGGCTTCCTCTACTACGTGATGCCCGTCGTGGAGGGCCGCTCGCTGGGGGAACGGCTGGGCACGGGCGAGCGGCTGCCGCTGGCGGAGGTCACCTCGCTGCTGCACGACGTGCTGGACGCCCTGCAGTACGCCCACACAAGGGGCGTCGTGCACCGGGACATCAAGCCGGGCAACGTGATGCTGGCAGGGCGGCACGCCCTGGTCACGGACTTCGGGGTGGCCAAGGCGCTGGCGGCCGCCGCCGAGGGACACGAGTCCGACACTGCCGGGTTGGTGCTCGGCACCCCAGCCTACATGGCGCCGGAGCAGGCGATGGCGGATCCCGATATCGATCATCGGGCCGACATCTACTCGGTGGGAGCGGTGGCGTACGAGATGCTGACCGGCCGCCCTCCCTTCGGCGGGACCTCGACGCACGAGATCATGACGGCGGTCGTGTCCAAGCCCCCGACCCCGGTGACCGAGCTCCGGCCCGACCTCCCGCCGGAGCTTGCCCGGGTGGTGATGAAGTGCCTCGAGAAGGACCCGGACCGGCGCTACCAGACGGCGGAGGAGGCCGTCCAGGACCTCAACCTGCTCGCGGCCACCCCCGGCGGCGGGCTGGAGCGCATCTCCGTGGCGGGCATTCCGGCCCCGTTGGGCTGGACCAGGGGACGACGCCTGGCGACGGCCGTAGTCGGGACGCTCTTGGTGCTCGCCCTCCTCGGTGGGTGGCTGCTGCGCCGCCCGGCGCCGGCCACGGCGGCGGACCTGCCGGTGATCGTCGTACTGCCGTTCGAGAACCTGGGCCCGCCGGAGGACTCGTACTTCGCCAACGGCGTGACGGACGCCATCACGGCCAGGTTGGCCACCCTGGGTACGGTAGGGGTGATCTCCCGTACCAGCGCGATGCACTATCGGGATAGCGAGCTCTCGCCCAGGGAGATCGGGGCGCAGCTGGGGGCTGACTACGTGCTCGAAGGGACGATCCAGCGCGAGCGGCCCTCCGATCCGAGCAGCCGGGTGCGGATCATTCCCCAGCTGATCCGTGCGTCGGACGACACGCACCTGTGGGCTGGGGTCTACGACGAAGATCTCACTGAGGTGTTCCGCGTGCAGTCCGACATCGCGGGGCGAGTGGCCCGGGCGATGGACGTGACGCTGTTGGGAGGCCAGCGCCAGCAGCTGGCCGAGCGCCCCATACCGGACAACCTGGAGGCGTACGAGCTCTACTTGCGGGGGCACGACTATCTGGAGGGCAACCGCGGCAACGGCGACGCCAATGCTCGGAGGATCGCCATCGACTTCTTCGATCAGGCGATCGCAGTGGATCCCGAGTACGGGCAGGCATGGGCCGAGTTGTCGCTGGCCCACATCTGGCTGTACCGCTACTTCGTGGACCGCAGCGATCAGCGCGCCAGGCTGGCCAAGGCGGCGGTGGACTCGGCCCTGGCGTTGACCCCCGGGCTTTCCACCGGCCATCTGGCCCTGGGACTCTACAGCTACTGGGGTCCCGAACCGGATCCGGAGTCGGCGCTGCGGGAGTTTCGGCACGTAGCCGAGCGGGAGCCCAACAACGCCTACGCCCGCACGCTCATCGCGGTGCTCCAGGCGACCCGGGGGGTGTGGGATGACGCGGTCGAGAACGCGTCGCTGGCGGCGGAGCTCGATCCGCGGGAGCCGGAGTGGGCGGTGACGGCGGGTTTCCTCCACATGCTCACTCGGCAGTACGAAGAGGCGGAGCACTATCTCGATATGGCCCTGGCCATTGCTCCCGACCTGGCCGAGGCACACCAGCACAAGATGGCGTTGTACCTGCGGTGGGACGGCGACACGACGCGGGCCCACGCCGCAGCACGCGAGATGCTGCGGACCGTGACGCCGGGGCAGGTGGCAGTGGCCCTGGTACAGGTGGCGCCTGAGCTCGTTGTCGGGGGGGCCTACGATAGCATCCTCGATCCGCTGTCGGCCGGCGCCGTGAGTGGACCGCTGCCGTTCGATTACCTCCTCACCAAGGCCGAGTTCTACCGGTTGCGCAACCGAGCCGCCGAATCCCACGCGTACTACGACTCCCTCGCCGCGGTTCTCCGGACCGCCGCACGGGCTCCGGACGATCCGATGGTCGGCATGCTCCTGGGGCGGGCGTACGCCGGGCTGGGTCGGCGTGCGGAGGCGCTGGCGCAGGCGGAGCGGCTAGAGGCAGTGATCGCTGGCGCAGGCGACGCGCTCCAGGCGACCGTCCTGCGAAGTGCTCTGGCATGGATCTACGCGCTCGTGGGTCAGGATGAAGCGTCGTTGGCGCACCTGGAGGAGCTGCTCGCGCAGCCGTCGCCCATGTCCGTTCCCTACCTGCGGATCGCGGCGATCCCGGGGACAGTGCGGGATCATCCGCGGTTCAGTGCACTGCTCGAGAGGATGGAGAGGGCTGGGGTGGCCGCCGAGCGCCGTGAACGGGCAAAGCTCGCAGGGCTGGCGCAGTAGGGGGGCAGGACCGTGGACGCCCCGGGGCGCGCGTCAGGTCTCGATATCTCCTCCAGGGTCGCGGTTCTGTAGCTCCTCGAGGACCTTCCTTCCCTGCTCCTTGCGGTGGCTCCCTGGGGAGTCGCGACATCGGCACCAGCACGTGATGCTCGTCGTCGTCTACGAGAACCGCTGTGCGCTGCTGGATCCGGTCCACCGCGTAGAGCTGCTCACTCGCCATCGATTCACCTCTCATTGCGCACCGCTGGGCGACACCGCTCGATGCCACCCCGGGCTGCAGCATCCGTGCCGGGGGAGCGGCGCGGGAGAATCCAGCGCTTTTGGACCACGGCGACCCGGGCGGGAGGGGTGGTCGCACCGTGGCGCCTGCGCGAGCCGGGGGAGGCGGGTGCCGCGAGGCGGCCCAGCCTCCCCCTCTTAAGTTACCGGCGGTCCCGATTTCGGCTAATCGTTGGCGACGCCTCCCGGGTTGGGGAAGAGAATCCGTGCCACGAGACCCGCGTGATCCGAGGGCCATACGCCGGCGCGGCGGCGGTCGCCCACCCGGTTACCGACCAGCTTGGCCTGGACGAGGGCGTGTCCGGAGCGCGGATTCCCCACTGCAAATAGAACATCGAAGTTCTTGATGAACACGAGATCGATCCGCTCGTCCAGCGTGGGACGCCGGTTTGACAGGTCCCCCGCGTGGCAGCAGGTGTCGCCCTCCCGGTGGCCGCGCTTCAGGGTCCACAGGTCGGTGTAGCCGGCGGCGAGCATCGCGTTGTAGCCCCGGTTCCTGGGGACTCCCGGCGGCAGGACACCGGGAATCGGATCGAAGAAGCTGTTGGGTCCGGAGTTGAAGTCACCCACCACGATGAGGGGCAGCGTCTCCTCGGCCAAGATGCTGATCAGCTCCTGGACCTGTGGCACTTGGATGAGGTCCTCGACGACCGGGTTCTCCGGTGCCTCCAGGTGCGTGTTCACGAAGCGGTAGGTGGTGCCGTGGACGATGGCGTCTACGGCAGTCCAGCCGCGGAGGACCACGAACTGCGGGTCGTCCGGCGGAACGGGGATTAGGGCTGCGTAGTTGGCTGCGTCGGCATTGTCGACATCCACATCCCCCCGGGCGAGGATTACGTCGTAGTCCTTCAGCAGAACCCCTCCGCCCTCTGGGTGCGGCAGCTCGACGTCCGTGGTCGCGATCCTCGCTACCTCACGGTAGCTCACCCCGCGCTTGTCAAGCTCGTCGAGTAGGGTGGTGACGAAATCGGAGTGGATCACGCCTCCTTGGAGGTCGATCCGGGTGATGATGGCGGCTTCCTGCAGCCCGACGAGGTGGGGCAGTGTCTGAGCGATCTCTCGTGCCATCGCCGCTGAGCGGGCCGGGAAGTCCGTTTCGACAAACGTGTCCCATGCATCGCCGACGGCCTCGAGCAAGCTCTCGAGGTCCTCCGCCGCCAGAATCGGCTCCACCGGCGCCCCGAAGTACATGTTCCGGCTCATCACCTTGATGCTGCTGGCGGCGTTGTCCGACCGAAACTCGGTAATGGAGGACGCTGCGTCCTCCGAGGTAACGCCTAGCGGGCTGTTGTCCGCGCAGGCCGCTAGGAGCAGGGACCCGCACGCCATGGCGAGTAGTCGTTTCATCCCTAATCCTCCTTGGGTCTGGGTCTTTGCCCCGCCGGGTTGCACGTCAGGCTGCGGCCAGTGCGCGGGCCGTGCCGCGATGGTAGCTGTCCAGCCCGCAGCGCGTCAACCACAGAGCAAGTCGAGTTTAAGGCCGTGAGAGCCCGGATCCGGCTGTGGCTGGAGCAGGTGGTGGCGTAGTAGCGCAGCGCCCAGGGGCTCGGGTGACCGTACGGGTTGTCTCGGCCCACGGAGATGACGACGACCTCCGGGCGCGTGGCCGAGAGCCAGGCCGGCGTCACGCCGTCCCGCGACCCGTGGTGCGCGGCCTTGAGCACCGTCACCCGCGGCACGCCGAGCCCGAGGAAGTGGTTCAGCTCTTCCACCTGGGAGTCCCCCGTCAGCAGTGTCCTGAAGTCACCGTACTCCACGACCAGCCCGACGCACTGGTCGTTCATCTCCTCCGCCTGGGCGGGTGGCGGCAGCACCCTGAGCCGCACGCTACCTAGTCCGATGGCGCGCTCGGTGGCCTGGAGGTAAGTGACGTCCGATGCCCGTAGCGTCTCCATGAGACGCCGGTACGTTGCCGTGGTGTGGGGCACGCCGTTGTCCATGTAGTAGCGGATCGGGATGGCGCGGAGCAGGTCTGCCATACCGCCGATGTGATCGGCGTGCGGGTGGGTGGCGATGGCGACGTCGATGGTGTTGATGGGTGTTGATGCCGTGGCGCCGCAGGTCCGCTACGATGGACTCCCGGCCCGCGTCCACCAGGGCCACCTTGCCCTCGGGCGAGCGGATCACTATGGCTTCCGCCTGGCCGACATCAAGGAATAGCACCTCTACGTGATCAGGCTGCTGCCACGAGGCCGTCGGCAGCGCCGCCGCCAGCGCAATGACGCCAAGGGCAGTGAAGGCTCTCACCATGACGGAAACGCTCACCGGTCAGGCGGGATTCGCAAGTCTCTCGCAGCCTGCAACGAGGCGAGGTGCGGCGGACGCGGGGTGATGAAACCGGCTCGAGACCCCCGGGTGTTGAGGGAAGGGGATCCACTCCGGTAGATTACCCGAGTCTGGCACGATCATCATTCACTTGTGTGGGAGGCGCAGCACCCTCATGCGACGCATTGACCTCTTGGCGCTGACGGCGGCAGCCGTGACCCTGGTCGGTTGCGGAAGCGGCATCCAGGTCCGCACGGATTTCGATCCCACGGCGGGTTTCTCGGGCTACCAGACCTACCAGTGGGCGGAGCGAACCCCTGAGGGCACCGACGACCCGCGGGTGTACAACGATATCACCGCGCGGCGGATCAGATTGGCCGTAGATGAGGCTCTCCAAGCCAAGGGCTTCCGCGAGGCGAGTGCCAACCCGGACTTCTTGGTGGCCTGGCACGGCGCGATCGACGGCAAGATGAGCCTGACCACGGTGCAGAGCGGCTACGGCTACGGCTATGGGTGGTACGGCCCCGGCGTGGGCATCTCCTCGGCGCAGACCTACGTCAACGAGTGGGACGAGGGGACTCTCCTCATCGACGTCATCGATGCCGCGCGCCGAGAGCTGGTGTGGCGGGGCACCGGCACGGCCACGCTGCGGGAGGAGCGCGATCCCGAGCGGATCCAGGCAAACATCAACGAGGCCGCCGCGAAGGTCCTGAAGGACTTCCCACCGGGGTCCTGAGCGCCGCGGGCCGGCAGGCGTGATCCGAACGCCCCTCCCCCGCCTTGGGGGAGGGGCGATGCGTTGCGCGCAATTGCGTGTCGCGGGGTGGGGAGGCGGTCTCCCCGCAGGGGCAGGTGTCAGGGCCGGTCGGGTCCGCCGCCGGCGCCGGTACCCTCGATGGCCGCGGCGATCTCGTCCAGGTCCTCGGGTCCGAGCTCGAGGCGCGCCGCTCCCACCCAACCGTCCACCTGCTGCGGAGAGCGGGCGCCGACAATGGCGCCGGTCACACCGGGCCACGCCAGCGTCCACGCCACCGCTACCGCCGCCGCCGTGGTGCCGTGTCGCCCGGCGATGGGTCTCAGGGAGTCCCGCAGGGCCAGGTTGCGCCCGATAAGGGGGGGATGGAAATCCGCCTGGCGCCGCCGCCAGTCTTCCCGTGCGAGCCGGTCCACGCGATCGGCGGTGAACGAGTCGGTGAGCAGCCCCGCCTGCATCGGGCTGTAGCAGATGACACCGGTCTCGTGCGACTCGCACCACGGGATCTCCTCGGCGGCGACCTCGCGGCGGATGAGCGAGAAGGGCGGCTGGAGCGAGTCCACGTGTCTCACGGCCTCGCACTGCTCCAGCAGCGGCACGTCGAAGTTCGACACCCCACCGCAGCGGACCTTCCCCTCCGCGATGAGCCGCCCCATCTCGCCCCACGATTCCTCGATCGGCGTCCCCGAGTCGTCGGGCCAGTGGAACTGATAGAGATCGATCCGCTCCACACCGAGGCGCCGCAGCGACGCCTCGCACTCCCTCCGGATCGACTCGGGGCGGAGCAACTGCTTGGCGATGGCCATGCGATCGTCGGGGTCCCACACCAGCCCGCACTTGGTGAACACCAGCGGGCGGTCCACCGCGGGGAGCTCCCGGAGCAGCCGTCCCACCACCGCCTCGGAATGTCCCAGGCCGTAGGCGGCAGCCGTGTCGATCCAGTTGATGCCCAGGTCCAGCGCGTGGCGCATGGCAGCGAGGGAATCCTCGTCATCCTGGGGTCCCCAGCTGAAAGCCCAGCCACCGCCGCCGGCCGCCCAGGCGCCGAATCCCACGGTGCTGATCTCGAGGCCGCTCGCGCCGAGGGATCGGGTGGGGAGGGTCACGAGCCGCCCCCCGGCCGGCGCTCGTACCGGTGCCGCAGCGTATCAAGGGCGATCGTGGCGCATGAGGAGAACCCAGGGCGACCTTCGCGTCGCGTGGTCGCCTCCTGGTACCGTACCACGAAGTTGAACGGGTTGCCGAGTTCCTGCACGAGCGCCTCCCGCCCCAGCGTCTCCAAGATGGTTCGTGCCATGTAGAAGCCGGTGGGGTGACCGCTCTGCGGTATCATACTCCGAAGCCGCGCCCCGGCCGCCAGCCGGTCAGCGCCGCTGTCGCTCAGCTCGCACAAGAGGGAATCCACCGTTCCGAGGAGGGCCGCCGCGTCCAGCACGTGTCGCCGGTACTCCGCTGCGTACGATGCGCGGCCGGTGGGAATCGCCGCCTCGTCCTCCATCCAGGCAGCCTTGTCGATGTGGTCGGCGATTCCTTCGGCCTGCAGCTGATCGAGGACCCAGAGCAGATCGCGGTCCTCCGCCGCCACCGCACTCCAGTCGAACGCGAGCTGCCGATTACGGATCCAGTGGTGGAACTCGTGCGCCAGGAATGGCCCGATATCCCAGCTGATGGAAGCCAGCAGGTCCACGACGATGGGGTCGTAACCCCGACCGTCGTTCGCGAAGATCACGAACGAGACAGGAGGACACTCTGTGTACTGGGGCTCGGGGAGGAAGGCCCGGCTGCGAGTGAGCGCATCATTGCACAGGGGAGTGCGGCGCAGCAGGCCGGCCTGCTCCTCGAGCTGGGATCGCGCGTCGCCGACCCGCCGGTAGTGCCGCAGAAACCGGGTGCTCGTTGCGGAGTCCAGCGCTGCCACCCGCTCGGCTTCGCGAGATGGTTGGTACGCCAGCGCGAACTGCTCCTTGAAGAACTCCGGATCGAACTCGCTAGCTGTGAGCGCTGCATAGCCGGGTGTCTCGAAGATGCGATCCCACTGTTCCGACGATGGCGAGCGATCTTGCAGGAGGGTATCGACGACGTCCCAGAAGGCCGTGATCCCGGAGAAGTCGAAGCTGGGGTTTTGGCCCTCGGAGGCTCCGCAGCCCACAGCAGCTCCGGCTGCCAGGAGGAACGCAATGGACGGGCGGCGCCGGCTAGGGCAACGCATGGACGTGCGACTCACCGCTCCTATGTGGGAGACTCCTCTACGCGCACCAGCTTGAGGTCCGGTTTGGCCTTGCTCTTGAGCCACTGCACCACCGCCCACATCGCTTCGAGATCCTCCCGGTTGTAGGCGATGATCAGGCTCATGAGCGCTTCGCGCTCGAGCTCGTCCCGGGTCTCGAAGGCCTCCACGTAGCGCGCCATCGCCCAGTCACCGCTCGTCCCCGCCAAGGACCGCTCGTATCCGATGTGTCGCTCCACTTCCTTCAGGCTGTAGCTGTAGAGGGGCAGCGCGATGGACTCCTGGGTGATGGGGAGGAAGTCCACCAGGTTGGCCAGCACCCGGGCCGCGATGCCCTCCGGGTCACCGTAGCGCTCCACGTACATCGCGATGTTGGTCTTCTCATAAGAGTACCAGTGGACGAACGGCAGATCCCCGTACTCCTCGAAGACCACGCCCGCCAACGCCAGGAAGTCGCGCCACCCATTCCCGTCGCCGTCGAGATCGAAGTTCGCGAGGGCGTAGCGGAACTCCGAGGGTCGATCGCCGAAGACCTGTAGTCCCCACAGGTAGATCTTCGCTGGCTCCTGGAGTTGGGGCGGCATGCCCTCGAGGTCGAACATCACGTAGTTGGGATGCTCCGGGATGACCGGAGGTTGTATCAGCATCTCGTGTCCCGCCATGAGCGCGCGCGCCATGCGCAGAATGGACGGGGCCCGTTTGCCGACCTTCCAGGTATGCGATGCGGTGGGCCTGGTCAGTCGCGCCAGTCGCTCTGCGGTGAACCGGTCGACGAGTTGGGGGTAGGTCTCGACGCCGTCCTCCCTCAGCTCGTGGGCCATCCACTGGTCGACCCCGTATACGAGCGCGACGTCCTTGCGCTCCTCCGCCTGGGGCCAGCAGCGGTAGCGGAACCCGCAGTGGCTGCACTTGGTCCAGCCGACGGGCACGTAGGGCTCGCGCTTGGACCGCTTGAGCCTTGCGATGAGCTCGAGCTCCTGTAGGGCCCGCGTTCCTCCCTTGTAGGCGAGCTCCACGATCTCACCGGCACCGTTGTACACCTCGAGGGCCTTGGGCGGCACGCCGAAGGCGCGCTCGTAGAGCCATCCGTAGAGCTCCATCTGCAGGTGGATCTCTGGGTGGTCGGCGTGTGTGATGCGCTGCGCGATCTTGCAGTCGCGAATGAGGTAGCCGTCCCCCCACCGGATCAAGAGATCTGGGTCGCCGACCACCTCCCAGCGGACGCCGTCGCTCTCCATGTGGGACCGTAGCGCTGGCTGATAGATGACTTCCTGGGCGTCGGTGACCGCCTGGCGCGTGAGGCGCTCCCGCTCCTCTCGGGTGCCGGTATCCAGCATGACGGCGCCGGTCAAGGACGCGAGGTGCGAGCGTTCGTGGCGCTCTCCCAGGCGACGCAGGACCTCCTCGTACTCGCCGGGCTGGGACTCCAGCTCGCCCCGATGCCGCAGGACCACGCGGAGATCACAGCGGCTGGGCCGGTGATAGGTGTAGAGATCGCTGGCGGAGAGACGCATGTCGCAATCTAGCATGGCGTCCCACGGTGAACGGCTTGCCTGCCCCGTGCCGGGGGGATCACTTTATGCGCACCATGACGACTGAGCCGAGCCAATCCGACCTCACGGTGCGGCAGCGCCAGGTGCTCGCCGCCGTCTGCGACACACTCCTTCCCGAGATCGAGCGCGACGACGACCCCACGGGCTTCTTCGCCAGCGGGGCGCAGGCGGCCGGTACCGCGGGTCGAGTCGAGCAGCTGATCGCCTCACTGCGGGACACCCGGGACCGGGAGCGCCTCAAGACGCTGCTCACCGTCCTGGGCTCGCCGCTGGCGAACCTGGTATTGAGCGGGCGCCCGGCATCGTTCACCTCGATGGCCCCGCGCGCCCGTGAGGCGGTCTTGCGAGGGTGGGCGCACTCGCGGTTACCGCTCCGCCGCGCAGGGTTCCAGGCGCTCAAGCGCCTGGCGCATGTGGCCTACTACGGATGGCCCGTCGACGGGACCCACCCGGCGTGGCGGGCGGTCGGGTATCCCGGGCCACTGCCGCAGCCGGAGACGGCCGTCGAGCCGCTCCCGGCGGTTGCCGTGGAGGAGGACACTACGCTGGACTGCGACGTGGTGGTGGTGGGCTCCGGTGCGGGCGGTGGAGTAGTGGCGGGTGTGTGTGCTGCGGCGGGCCGCAGCGTAGTGGTGCTGGACAAGGGGCCAAACCCCGGCTCGCGGGACATGACCCAGATCGAGGGGGATATGCTGAGCTCGCTCTACCTGGATGGCGGGCTCCTCATGACCCAGAGTGGTTCGATGCCGATTCTCGCCGGCAGTTGCCTCGGTGGTGGGACGGTCATCAACTACACCACGAGCTTCCAGCCGCCGCCGCCGGTGCGCGATGAGTGGGACCGGCTCTCCGGGCTCACCCTGTTCTCGAGCGGGCGGTTCACTGAATCGCTGGAGCGGGTCGCCGCCCGCATCGACGTGGGCACGCGCTGGACCACGCCCGGCAAGCGCGACGAGATCCTGGAGCGAGGATGCCGGGCTCTGGGTTGGCACGTCGACAGCATGCCGCGGAACGTGACCGACTGCCTCGAGGGCGTGGAGTGCGGGTTCTGTGGCTACGGTTGCCGGCACGGCGCCAAGAACTCCACGGCTCGCACGTACCTGAGGGATGCGGTGGCAGCAGGCGCCCGTCTCATCCCGGGATGTGAGGTGGAGCGGGTGCTCGTCGAGGGCGGCCGGGCGACCGGTGTCACGGCGACGGTGGAGCGACCGGACGGCACGTCATGCCGCCTCACCGTGCACGCGCGGATCGTGGTGGTGGCGGCCGGCGGCGTGTACACGCCGGCTGTACTAGCTCGCTCCGGCCTCACGAACAAGAGCATCGGTCGCGGACTGCGGCTGCAGCCGGCTACAGCACTGATGGGAGTGTTCCCGGAGCGCGTGGATCCCTGGACCGGGTCGACTCAGACGCGGTACTCGGATCAGTTCGCCGATCAGCACGACGGGTACGGCGCCAAGTTCGAGACGGCACCGGCGCACTTCGTCCTCGCGGCCAGCGCCTTCGGGTGGGACAGCGCACGGCAGTTCAAGGAAGACGTGGCGAGGCTCGGGCACCTGGGCCTGGTGGGCCTGCTGCTGCGCGATCGGGACCCGGGTCGGGTGGCCGTGGGGAGGGATGGTCAGCCCCGGGTGCAGTACGAGCTTTCCAGTTTCGATGCGGAACACGTGCGAAACGCAATGGTGGGCGCGGCGGAGGTCCTGGCGGCAGCCGGCGCCGAGGAGATCTTCACCCTGCAGACGCCGCCGGCCCGGGTGCGTCCCGGTGAATCGGGCTGGCGGGATCGCTTTGCGGCCGCCGCCGACGGCCGGGGGTACCGCCACATTCGGCTGTCGTACATCTCGTTCCATCAGGTCGCGAGCGCCGCGATGGGCGACGATCCGGCCCGCTCGGTGGTGGGCGAGACGGGGGAGTCACACGAGGTCAGAGGGCTCTACGTCGCCGACGCCAGCGCCTTCCCGACCTCGTGCGGGGTCAACCCCATGCTCACCATCATGGCCATCGCCGATCACGTGGCCCGGGGGATAAACGAGCGCTGGTAGCTCTTCGCTCTGGTGAGCCCCATCCCCTCGCTTCCGCACCTGGTCGAAGGAGCTACGGCTCCCGCGTGCCCTCCTCCGAGACCTGTGCCGGCGCGCGGCGGTCCTCGTACGGTGGCCGCAGTGGCCTGACGGGCGGGCTCGCCCCGATGAGGCGGAGCACCTCCTGGATCGCCCGCTCGAGCTGCGGCTCGCGGCCCTGCGCCAGGGCGGTGGGGTCCTCGGGTACCTCGATGTCGGGCTCCACCCCGTGTCCTTCGGCGAACCACCGGCCATCGGTGCCGTACATCCGGAACGTCGGCACCGTCACGCGGCCGCCGTCGATCAGCCTCGGGGCCCCGGTCATCCCGATGAGGCCACCCCAAGTGCGTGTGCCGATGAGCGGCCCGACCCCGGCCTTCTGGAAGTAGTCGGGGAATGCGTCTCCACCTGAGCCGCTCCACCCATTGATCAGCATGACCTTGGGACCGAAATGCGCGATTGGCGGCCACGGCCAATCCATGCCGTCGCGCACCGCCCAGAACGCGAGGGCTGGCCGGTTCAGCAGCTCCACGAACCGGTCGGGGATCTGCCCGCCACTGTTCCAGCGCTCGTCGATGATCAGCCCGTCCTTGTCGATCTGGGCCCGGAACTGGCGCAACAGCTCCGATTGCCCGTCGCGGCTGGTGTTGCGGACGTAGACGTAGCCCACACGGCCGTTCGTGGCCTCGTCGACCGTCCTGCGGTTGGCCTCGATCCAGGCCAGGTGCCGCAGGCGCGTCTCGCTCTGGAGAGTCTTCACCAGGATCCGCCGTGCGCCGTTCATCTGCGGTTCGTCGTTGACGGTGAGCTCCACGGTCTGATCTGCCAGACCCTGGAACGCCGCCCACGGGTCCTTCGCCGGGTCGAGGGCCATGCCGTTCACGGCCAAGACATAGTCGCCCTCGCCCACGCCGATGCCGGGCTGATTGAGCGGGGAGCGGACTTCGGTGTCCCACGGCGCGCCGTCGATTATCCGCGCGATGCGATAGGCGCCGTTCTCCAGGGTCCAGTCGACCCCGAGCATCCCCGCCTGGCGCCGCGGCGCCGATTCCGTGTCACCGCCTCCCCGATAGGTGTGCGAGGCATTGAGCTCGGCGATGAGCTCGCCGATCACGAAGTTCACGTCCCAGCGGGTCACGGCGTCCTCGAGCAGGCGACCGTAGTGCCCGCGCATCGCCGCCCAGTCCACCCCGTGCATGTTGGGGTCGTAGAAGAAGTCCCGCTCCAGCCGCCATGCGTCGGTGAAGAGCTGGCGCCACTCGGCCCTGGGATCCACGAGCATCTCCATCTCGGACGTGCTCAGCGGCGTCTCCATCTTCTGGTCGGGCTTGAGGTCGATGATGGCGAACCGGCGGCTCTCTCGGACCAGCAGCTTCTTCCCGTCGGCCGACACGTCGAACCCGTCGGCGTCACCGATCACCGTCTGCTCTTCGCGCTCCTCCAGATCCCAGAAGACGATGGGGCTCTCTTCGCTGCCGCTCCCCGACCGCGGCAGGCGACGGTACACGATCTTGCCGGGGGTGGCCCGCAGGTTGTTGTAGTTCCCGGGCTCGGGCGGTAGGACTGTCACCCGGCGCTCGAAATTCACTAGGTCGATCTCGACGGCGTCGACCTCATCATCGTCGGCGTCGTTCTCCTCGTCCTCCCCCACTGCCTCCTCGTCGCTCCGCGGCGCGAGGAGGGACGGGACGTCCCCGCGTAGGGAAGCAGCGGCAATGCCGGTGGCGTTGGGGTACACCCAGGTGTTGTCGAAGTCGCTGTAGATCGGCTGGAACGACCGGTTGGTGAGGAAGTACAGGTACTGCCCATCCGGATCGAACGCCGGCTGGGCGTCGCTGTAGTAGCCTGACGTCACCTGATGCAGCTGGCCCGAACGGCTGTCGAACAGGAATATCGCGTTGTTCTGGTTCTCCAGGTCCCGGGCGTAGGCGAGCCACCGGCTGTCCGCCGACCAACTCGGATGGAAGGCGTTCAGCGACCCCTGATACCACCCCAGGGCCTGATCCACGTCGGTTGTCCGGCCCCGGTCCATGTCGTAGATCCGGATCGTCATCGTCTGGTCCACGAAGGCGAGCTTCTTCGAGTCCGGTGACCACACCAGCTGATAGCGGTAACCAGGGCCGTATTCGGTGAGGGTGCGCTCCTCACCGGAACCGTCGGCCGGCCGCACCGCTAGCTGGTACTCGCCGCTACGGTCACTCCAGTATGCCACCCACCGACCATCGGGGGACCATGCGGGGTAGCGCTCCGCCGCGCCCGAGCTGTTTGTGAGGTTGCGGACCGGACCGTGCTCTGCGGGCAGGGTGAAGACCTCGCCGCGGGCCTCGAAGACAGCCCGCTTGCCCGACGGTGAGATCCCGGCGTTGAGGACAAGGCTGGCCACCTTCTCGCTGCGCGGTCGCAGCGTCGTCTGATCGGTTACCACGTCGATCTCGACCTCCACCAACTGCTCGGTGGCGAGGTCGAGCAGATAGAGCCGCCCGCCGGCCTGGAACACGATGTCGGACGGCCCGGCAGCGGGGAACGTGACGTCGTGGTCCACGAAGCGCGTTACCTGACGGACGCCTTCGGTATCGAGGTCGTACGCCCAGAGGTTGTAGCGCTGGTTCTCATCCCGGTCGGACAAGAAGTAGACCGTGCGCCCATACCACATTGGCTGCGCATCGGTGGCCGGGTGGCTGGCTATCCGCCGGGACTCGAGGGTCTCGAGATCGAACAGCCAGATGTCAGTTGTCATGCCTCCGCGGTACCGCTTCCAGGTGCGGAACTCCCGCGCCCGGATCGTGAAGGCCAGCATGGCGCCGTCGGGCGACGGCGTGCCGAACTCTCCATATGGCAGGGCAAGCTTCTCTGGTAGCCCGCCTGTCGGCGCCACACGGAAGAACTGGCGGTAGCGCTGGCGCCCACTTTCCCGGGCGGATGCGAACAGCAGCGCCGTGCCGTCGGGGTACCAGTCCAGCATGCGGTCGCCCATTGGATGATGGGTCACCCGCACGGGTTCGCCGCCGAGGGTAGGCACCACGTAGACATCGGTGTTGCCGTCGTAGTTGGCGCTGAAGGCGATCTGCGAGCCGTCGGGCGAGAAGCGGGGAAAGGCCTCCTCGCCGGGCGGGGAGCTCAGGTGGTGGGCCGTCCCGCCCACCTTGTCAACGACCCAGATGTCGCCGGCGAACACGAACGTGATGTGCGTGGCCGAGACGTCGGGATAGCGGAACATCCGGGCATCGACCTGCGCCTCGAGGGGCGAGGCGAAGGCCATGAGGGACGCGAGGGCGAGGGTGGCTGCTCGGGGGCGCATGGTGGGTTTCTCCTGTACTGCTTCTGTATGAGTATCGGCTTCGGCCCGGCGACGATCCCGTGGAGCTGGCCCGGCACGCATCTGGATTCCTGAGCAAGGATCTCCAGGAGCGCTTAATTTCTCCAAGGGACTCCGGGTTTTCAACCCAGGGCTGACCGCCCATCGGGCGCCGACTCCTGGGGGCTCCCGCCGCCGGGTCCGGATGTGCAAACCCGGGGCCCCCGGACGTCACCCGGGATAGACAGCGACACAAGGAGCGTACGATGTCCGCCATGAGACTCAGGTCGCGCCGCATCTGGCAGGCCGCGGTGCCCAGCCTCCTGCTCGCACTCTGGCCCGTAGCGGCCGATGGGCAGGATGCGACCGCGACGCACCAGTCCACCGCCGAGCAGCGGCAGAGCGTGTCCATCACCGTGTACAACCAGAACTTCGGCCTGGTGCGGGAGGTGCGGGACGTCACGCTGGTCAGGGGGCAGGTGGCACTGGAGTTCCGGGACGTAGCCTCCCAGATCCAGCCGGAGACGGTGCACATCAAGGCACTGGGTGGAGGTGACGGGCTGCGGGTCCTGGAGCAGAACTACCAATACGACCTGCTGAATCCGCAGAAGCTGCTGGAGAAGTACGTGGGCCGGACGGTCACGGTGTACCGCTATAACGAGCGCAGCGGCCGAGACGAGCCCTACGAGGCGGAGGTGCTCTCGGTGAACCAGGGGACGATTCTCCGGATCGGGGATGAGATCACGTTCAACTTCCCCGGGCGGTTCTCGTTTCCGGAGATTCCCGAGAACCTGATCGCCAAGCCCACCCTCGTTTGGCTGTTGCAGAGCCAGGCGACTCGCCAGCGGCTCGAGGTCTCCTACCTCACCAACGCCCTCAACTGGAAGGCCGACTACGTCCTGGTGATCAACGAGGACGACACGCTGGGGGACCTCACCGGCTGGGTGACGCTCACCAACCAGAGTGGGACGAGCTACGAGAACGCCCAGCTCAAGCTCGTGGCCGGCGAGGTGCAGCGGGTGACGGCCGCAGGGAGGCGCCGCATGGAGCAGGACGCGCTCAGGGCCATGGAGGCAGAAGCGCCGCAGTTCCAGGAGGAGGCTTTCTTCGAGTACCACCTGTATACACTGCAACGCCCCACGGATCTGCTGCAGAACGAGCAGAAGCAGGTGACGCTGCTCGAGGGCGAGGACATCGGGATCCAGAAGCGGCTCATCTTCTACGGCCAGCCGTTCTGGTACCGGGGCTCGTACGGACAGATCCAGGCGAACCAGAAGGTGGGCGTCTACCTGGACTTCCAGAACAGCGAGGAGAACCACCTCGGGGTGCCGCTTCCCAGGGGGATCGTGCGGGTGTACAAGGCCGACGCGTCCGGCGCCCAGCAGTTCATCGGGGAGGACCGGATCGACCATACGCCCCGGGATGAGCGGATCCGGATCAGGATGGGCGAAGCGTTCGACGTGGTGGGTGACCGGCGGCAGATGGACTACCAGGTCGTCTCGAGGTGCGTCTCGGAGAGTGCCTGGGAGATCACCCTGCGCAACCACAAGGACGAAGATGCCGAGGTGCAGGTCGTCGAGCCGGTCGGAGGCGACTGGGAGATCCTGGCGTCGAGCCACGAGTACA
>JBDHDE010000062.1:0-15062 GCA_039591655.1 Gemmatimonadota bacterium | reverse complement strand
TCTCGATGGTCACCCGCTGGCCGCGCAGGAACAGCACCCGCTCGCCCCCGTGCCCCAGCCCCGTGATGATCCGCAGCATCACATCCACTCCTTGGGCCATGTTCTTGGCATTCATCACCACGATGTCGAACAGGCCGTCGTCGAACGCGATGTCCTGCTTGAGCCGCAGGAGCGGGGGGATGATCATGCCGCAGTTGGCCACCAGCACGGTGGCGGCATCGGCCTCGAACCGCTCGCCGTCCACCGTGATGCCGTGGCGCACCACCTTCAAGCGCTTCACCAGCAGGTCCCAGGCCCGGGCCACGTAAGCCCCCATGCCCCAGCGGCGCTTCGCGGCAAGGGTCGTCACCGCCATGAGCTCGGCGTCCACCCCGGTGCCCGCGGCCACCGCGAAGTAGGTCTCGCCCTCGCGGCAGTCCATGCGTCCCAGGTCGATGCGCCGTGGCGTGCCCCGCATCGCCACCTTGGCCGCCCTCCTGGGATTCCGTGGCAGCTTGAGGTTGCCGGCCAGGAGGTTGCCCGTGCCTCCGGGGATCAGCCCCACCGGCACCTCGGACCCGACCATGCCCTTGATCGCCTGCATCGTGGTTCCGTCACCGCCGTACACCGCGATCAGATCGACGGCGTCGTCGACGCCCTGGCGCGCCAGATCCTCGGCGTGCCCCGGCACATCCAGCGCCCAGCCCTCCTTCGTGAACACGCGGATCACGGAGCTCACGGCCCGCGTGTCGGTCCGGGCGGCGACGGGATTGAAGATCAGCAGGGCGCGGGACACTAGTACTTACTCTCCCAGAACACGTCCAGACCGAATTGATACCGCGTTGCCAGCGGCGCCGCCAATGTCTCGCAGCGCGTGAGCGGCGTCCGGCTCGCCGAGATCAGCCACCGCCGGGTCAGGCGGAACTCCAGGCTGGCGCCGATGTCGATGGCCGTCTCCCGGGCCTGGCAGAACCGCGGGCTCGCCTTGAGGAACGCAGTCGTGCCGAAGATCTGGAAGCGCTTGCCCAGGGCGACCTCCGCTCCCGCGAGGCCGCCGGAGAGTCCGGTCTCGGGCCGGATCTGGAAGTAGTCCAACGGGACGCCGACGTCGGAGACCAGCGCGTACTCGAGCTGGCTCGAGAGCACGCCGAAGGCCTGCTGCCACAGGAGCCAGGACTCGAAGCCCTGCGCGCCGGTCCCCGCCTGCACGCTGGGTGCACCCACAAGGAGGTAGGAGATGATCTCCGTCTCCGACAGGGCGGATCCCGCGCTGCTCGTGAAGGTGATGCGGGGCTCGTACACCGTGCCGCCGATGTTCACGAACACCGTCACGTCCTCACCCCGCACCGCATCTACCTTGTGCTCCGCGTCGATGTCCAGGTCCGCATCGAGGTCCTCGGTCCCCAGGTAGCGCACCTGGCCCCGGGTCACCTGAAACTCCCGGATGGCCCCGAGCTCCCCGATCCCCAGCTGGAGACGGTAGCGCCCGCGCGGCGCCTCGAGCGTACCGTCGAACCGGTACCGGCCGCGGGCATGGCTCATGTACACGGCCCCCTCGAGCTGAACGTCGGCCTCTGTGGAGCGCAGCCACACGTCGGTCCCCATCTCGACCCGAACGCTGTCAATCAGCAGGCTGTCCAGGAACCGATTCTCGAACGCCCTGCCCAATCCCTGGCGTCGGACCAGCGTGGTGTCGATGAACTGCGCGAACAGGGAGTCCTCGAGGTTCACGATGTCCTTGCGCACCAGGTCGGCGAAGTAGAGCACGCCTCGGGTGGCCTGGCTCCGTCCGGTGAGCGTGGCACCGAAGAACGGACCCCGGAGGGCCACGTCGGCCGTGGTGGTGAGCTCGAGGAAGTCATGCACCTGGATCGCCTCGAACGTCTCCGTCCGAATCCGCAGGTCCAGGATCGGCCGGGTGAGCTCCTCCAGCCGCACGAAGCCCTCGATCCGCGCCACACCGTCGCCGCTCCTGAGGGCGACCTGCTCCGCGTGGATCGTGTCTCCCCTGAGATCCAGCGTGCCCTTCAGCGCTTCGTGGCGCACGCCGAGGGCCGGGAAATTGGCGGTGCCGTCCCGCACGGTCACGCGACCCGTGAGCTCGGGATCCTCCCAGGTGCCGGTGATCCCGAAGTCTGCGTGGAGCACGCCGCCCAGTTCCCGGGCCGCGGGTATCGTGCCCTCAAACGACGCCAGGTCCACCTCCTCGGCCACGGCGCGCACCCGCACCTCTCCCGGCAGTCGCCGCTCGGCGACGTCGGCGATTGCGAGGTTGACGGGCAGCTCCACCTCGATGTCGAGCATCCTCTCCCCCCGCCGCACCAGCTGGAGATCGCCGGTGAGGCGCTCGTCCCGGTACTCCGCCACGATACGCGTGTACGGCGGATGGAAATCGCCGAACCTGCCGTCGGCCAGATTGCCGTCCAGCCGGAAGATGGGAGCACGTCCCGTTCCGGCGAGGCGGAACGTCCCGCTCAGCTCGCCGCCCACGATCTCGTGGTTCCGCTGGAGCAGCAGCCAGACGTCGCTCACCGGGAGTGCATCGAGGGCTCCCGTGAGCTCACCGGGTCCCGCGAACGCGAGCCGCCCGTTCACCGCGACGTAGCCGGCATCCCTCGCGTGATCGAAGGCCACGCGGGAGAGGCCGATACCGCTGTCGTCCACGGCCACGACGGCGGCGGTGTCCACGAACCAGGGGCCCGTCGCCAAGAGAATGCCGAGGGAGTCGACGGATACCTCGTAGCGCGCCGAGTCGGAGACCAGGCGGCCGCCCCCGAGCCAGCTGCCGGCATCGTACAGCCCGAACACGCCGCGGGTGAACCACGATAGAGAATCGGCACGTCCCTCGACCTGCACCTGGACGTCCTTGAATCCGAACCCGGCCGCCTCCAGCGAGTCGGCCTCCGCCTCCAGCGCCAGCGTGCGCTCTACGGACCCGAATGACACCGTGCCTCGCGCGTTGCCGGCGTACATGTCGCCGCGCCTCAGCGTCGTCGCGCTGAGCCGCGCCGTCACCTGGTATCCCTCGAACGATCCGTCGATGCGGCCTGCGATGTCGATGCGTCCCCTCGGCGGGGGCGCGCCCACCTCCAGCGGGCCGAACACCGACTCCAGGGTGGGCTCGATGACGCCGATGGAATCGCTGCGGCCCGCGAAGACGAGCACGCCGCGCCTGGGGCTCTCGAGTCCGAACGATCCCTCGGCGCCGATCTCGATTCCACGTGCCCACACCTCCAGGGTGTCGATCCGCAGCAGGTCTCGGGACAGGGCGATCACGGCCCGGGCGCTGTCGAGCAGGGTACCCTGCACCACGGAGGGGGCCAGGATGAGTCGCGCACCTCTGGAGGTGCCGGACCCGGGATCTCCGCCTCCGTTGCTCTCCAGCACGCCCGTGAGAAGAGTCGTCGGGAGGGCCGGTTGCAGGAGGTGCACGTCTACGTCCTCGAACGCCGCATCCAACAGGCGGAGCGAACGGTCGTCTGTGAGGAGGTGGAGATCGGCCGTCCCCCGCAGTATGCCCGCCGGCCCCGTCAGGTCGGCATCCACCGTGAGGGAGTCCAGCCAGCCCGAGAGCGTCACGCGACCGGCAAAGGCGCCGATCACGTCAAACTCCGGATAGGTGGAGCGGAAGCTCTCGAGGTTGAGCGAGTCGACGTCCACGTCGCCCCACACCCCCAGGGTGTCGAACCGGGCATCCAGCTCCACGATCCCCCGGACCACCGTCTCGGGGAGCGGCGCGTCCGCGTACCGCAGCCGACCCTGGTACGTGGGGTTGAGCCACGCACCGTTGAGTGTTCCGCTGCCGCGCAGCCTGCCCAGGAGCTCGATCTGCGGGATGAGGCGCCGCACCGATGCCAGGTCGAGGTCGGCATCCTCGACCTCGAACTCGCGGAACACGAAGTCACCGGGGACCCCGATGGCCACCCCGCCCTCACCGCGGAACCTCGACTCGGGCCAACCCTCGACTAGGGAATCGCGGAACACGCCATCCACGGTGAGGAACAGGTCTTCCCGCGAGCCGTTCAACACCACCCTGCCCGTCATTCTCCCCAGCACCGGCAGGGTATCGAAGATCATGCGGGTGTACCGCACGTCGAAGTCGTCGAGCCGCAGGTCGGTGCCCACCAGGGCCCACTCGTCGCCCGGCCCGAGCACCACGCCCAATCGCCCGCGCGCCCGACCGCCGCCCCCCACGCCGCGGACGTCCAACCGCTCCCCCTCCACCTCCATCACTTCCCTGTTCAGCGCCCGCACTGCGAAGCGGCCACTTCCGGCTAGCCCCGGGGCGAGATCCCGCACGAGGCCCCGCACGTCGTCGGTGCGACCCCGGTCGGTCCGGATCCGAAGGTCCGGTAGCAGGGGCCCCGTGGACCAGCGCAGCATCCCCTCCACGCTCCCCTCGGTCTCCGGCAGCCGCGCCCGCGCCAGGTCCATGGCGAGGGAGTCACCCCACACCTCGACGCGTCCCCGCATGCTCGCCACCGAGAGCCGCGGGTCGGAGGCCTCAGCCCGGAGGCGCTCCACGTCGAGCAGGACGGGGTGGTCCCCCGGCAGCGGTGACGACATCCGCACGTAGGAGAACATCCCATTGATCCCCTCGATGCGCCGCACCCGCAGGTAGCCCCGGGGCCCCTCCTGGCCCTCCACCACCGATCTGTTGCTCCGTCTCTCCGGCGTGCGGATCACCACCCCGCCGTCCACGACGACAACGTCGTTGAACGCGATCAGCGGACCCGGACCGCCGTCGCCTCCCTCCCCGCTGCCGGAGAGCACCACATCGGCGTTCAGCTGCTCCCCGTCGCTCCACTGCACCAGGTTCACCCGCGGGCGGGTGAGCGTGAGCTGTCCCAGCACGATGCGGCCACTCAGGAGGTCGCTCAGGCGATAGCGCAGCCCGATGCGATCGACGGTCGCCAGCAGCACGCCGTCCTCGCCCACCAGCGTGACATCCTGGACTTCGAGCCCGCGGAAGAACGAGCCGCCCACACTCCCGAGCGTGAGGGTGGCCCGGAGATTCTCGTTGGCCATCCGCTCGGCGAAGACCACCACGAGGCGGCGACCCGCATCGGTTCGGAAGGCGGCTGCACCGAGGCCCAGCACGGAGCCGCCGAGCCAGCATGCTCCCACGGCCAGCCAGGCGAGATAGGCGCGGCGCATCAGAAGGCCTGCCCGATGGAGAAGTTGATGCGGAAACGGTCCAGGAAGTCGCGCTCCGGCTTGGGCGGGTCAACGTCGGGGAACAAGTCCTGCCACAAGATCAGCGCATCCCCTACTTGCACATAGGTTGGGGCGTCCTCCACGGGATACGGGTTGAAACCCACGTCGAACCGTATCGGTCCCAGGGGCGACGCGATGCGCACACCCACGCCGGGCGTGATCCGCAGCCTGCTGAGGGCGAAGAACTTGGTCTCGCGCTCGATCACCTGCCCGGCGTCGACGAACACCGCGGCGGTCACCGTGCGGGAGAGTGAGTAGCGCCACTCCACATTGGCCAGGAATATGTCGTTGCCGCCGACGGCGGAGGTGCGCGTGTTGCCGACCACTAGGGTGTCCCCCACGGGAATCGAGTCCCGTTCCCCTGCTTCGATCACCCGCACGATCGGTCCCAGCTCGTTGAAGGGGAAGCCCCTCACTGTATTGGGACCGCCGGCGTAGAACCGCTCGTCCACCGGAACGAAGCGGAGGTCCTGCCCCTCGAAGCCCCTCTCGGGTGCCACGATGGCGCCGACCTTGACGCGCCAGCCCACCACGCTGCGCCGCCCCACCCGGTGGTGTGACGCGTACTCCACGGTGCCCTTCAGAAACTGCGTCAGGCTGTCCGAGCCCACGAGGGGGCCGGAGAACCGCAATTCGGCCGTGAACCGCGAGCCCCTCACCGGATCGATGACGGGCTCGCGGCGCTCCTTCACGAAGGCAACCGTGACCGCCGCCCGGAACGCCGGCTCGGTGAATATCCTGGTGTCCTCCACCCGGCACACGTTGAGGAACACACAGAACGTGACGGGGTCGGCCTTGGTGCTCCCATACGCGAGGCTGTAGGACAGAGTGATGGGCGTCCGCCAGGCAATGCGGTACGACCAGGAGAGCTCCCCCCCGACGGCCTCACGTACGAAGGCCTGAAGCTCGCTGTGCCGCTCGGCGAAGAGGGCCAGGGTGGCGCTGGCGCGGCGGTGAAACACGAACGGTTGTGTGATCCCGGCGGTCAGGTTGTAGTTGAGCTTGAGCCGCTCCTGCTCCTCGTCTCTCAGGGCCGGACAGACCGATTGCTCGAAGTTGAGGGGCTCCCCCGCCCCGATCTTGGAGAACCCTGCGAATAGGTCCAGCCGCCGCCCGCCCCCGGTGAAGTTGAAGGCGGTCCAGGCAGTGTGTCCCCGGAAGCAGTCCACGGTCCCATAGCCCGCCCCGAAGCGGAAGCGGCGCAGAGGGCCCTCGGACACCTGCGCGCGGATCGTCACCAGCGAATCGTCGGGGCCGTCCGGCAGGGTGTCCACGATACCCACGTTCACGTAGTTGAACATCCCCGTCCGATAGAGGTCGAGCTGGCTGTGGTACTGGTGACGCCAGTTATAGGTGCGGCCCGGTTGGAGCCACAGGGTGTTCCGCACCACCTTGTCGTCGATGAGATCCGTACCCATGACCAGCACGGTGTCCACCGTGACCCGCGGCCCGGGATCCACCGCGAACTCGATCTGGGCGGTGCGGGCCACCTCCCGCAGATCGAAGTTGCGGTACACCTCCGCATACGGATGGCCGCGCTCCGCCAGCCGCGTCCGGATCGTGTCCACCGACGCCCGGAACAGCAGCCGGTTGAACGGCTCCCCGACGCGCAGGGGGATCGCGCGGTACAGCTCCTCCACCGACACCAGATCCTCGACCCCCGACACTCTGAGCGTCGTCACACGCACCGGCTCGCCCTCGTCGACGAGGAACGTGACGTACGCGTCGGTCTCGGTGCGCCGGACGAGGGTATCCACTGCCGCGTCCACGAACCCGCTCAGGCGGTACAGGGCCTCGACGCGGAGCACGTCCCGGCGCAGCTCGGTCTCGTCCAGGTAGCTCTTGGCCCCGAAGCCGATCCAGCGCACCGCCGGCGAGCGCGCGAACCACGACGAATGCGTGGTGGCGATGGAGCGCCGCAGCGTGTGATCGTCGATGGTCGCGTTCCCCTCGAACGACAGCTCCCGCACCACCAGGCGGCGCTCCTCATCGTTCTGCCCCCGAAGCGCCGTGGGGACGCCGGCGAGCACGACGAGCAGCAGGGTGGCGCGGTATGCGGGGCGGATGGCGGGCTCGCTTTCGACTAGACGCGTTCCGGTCCGTGCCGCGGCACGGACAGATTGACGCAGATGAACACTACCGGTAGGTTGCCGCTCCGGAAAGGCTCGGCCACAATGCGACTGCTCGTCTCGCAATCCCCCGGCATTACGGCGCTAGCACTCGCCCTCGTGAGTGTCTCTCCCCTCGCCGCGCAAGGCAACCTCGGCGAGCGCATCGACCGCCTGCTGGACGCGCCGCCCTTCGACCGCGCCCTGTGGGGCGTGGTGGTGGTGGACGAGCAGGGCCGCGAGGTCTATGCCCGCAACGCCGATCGCCTGTTCATCCCGGCATCGAACACCAAGCTCGTAGTTGCCGCCGCAGCCAGCGTGCTGCTCACCGTCGATTACAGGGCGATCACGGGCATCTACGGCTCGGGTCCGCTGTCCGGCGGGGTGCTGAACGGCGATCTGATAATCTACGGGCGGGGCGATCCGACGTTCTCGGAGCGCTGCTACGGGGCCGACACGCTCGCCGTGGGCGCGTGTGATTCCCTGTGGACCCGCATGGACGCTCTCGCCGACCGCATCGTGACCGCCGGGGTGCGGCACGTCACCGGCGCCATCGTGGGAGACGGCAGCTTCTTCGACGCTGTCCTCGTGCACCCGGCGTGGGATACCTACGACGTGAATTGGTGGTACGCGGCGCCGGTCTCCGGTTTGGGGTTCAACGACAACAGCGTGAACGTGACGTGGGGGCCCGGGCCCGCAGTGAACGCGCCGGCGCGGGTGAGCTTCGAGCCCGACCTGGGGATCTTCAGGTTCGAGAACCGCACCCGGACCGTGCCGCCCGACTCGGATCGCACCATCGACTTCTTCCGCGAGCCGGGCACGATGAACATCTGGGGCGAGGGCGCCGTCCCCGTCGACCACCGGGAACGGACCGAGTACTTTGCCCTGCCCGACCCCAACCTCTACTTCGCCGCGGCGCTGCGTACTGCCCTGGCCCAGCGCGGCGTGAGCATCGCCGGTCCCACGCTCTCCACCACCGACAGCCTGCGCTACGCCCTCGTCCGGACTCACGAGCCCCTCGTGGAGTTCGCCTCGCGACCCTTCGAGGACATGCTGTACCCGATCCTCAACTCGAGTCAGAACTGGTTCGCAGAGATGCTCCTCAAGGCGGTGGGTAGAGCGGCGGGCGGCGCAGGGTCGTGGGACGGGGGACTCGATGCGGAGCGGCGCTTCCTCATCGACTCGGTGGGGATCGACTCCACCACCTTCGCCCTGAGTGACGGCTCGGGGCTCTCGAGCGGGAACCTGCTCACCCCGAGGGCCTTCGCCCAGCTCCTGGCCTACATGTATCGGCATCCGAGGAGCGCCGGTTTCCTCCGGGCGATGCCGCGCGCGGGAGAACGGGGGTCGCTGCGCAGCCGGTTCGTGGACACTCCGCTCGAGGGACATGTGCTGGCCAAGACAGGCAGCATCTTCCGGGTCCAGACCCTCTCCGGCTACGTCGAGCGCCCCGGGGGCGGCGTCCTGGCGTTCTCGGTGATGGCCAACAACTACGTGGCCCGGTACCGGGACATGATGAATCAGATCGACTCGGTCGTAGTGGAGATGGCTAGGTAGGGCGCCTCACCCGCGGCTCAGCGCTTCCAGCATCTCGTCCAAAGCAGTCAGCTTCACCCGGGGCCGTCCCCGGGCCTTTCCCCGCTCCACCTCCAGGGCGTCGAGCCGGCGCCACGCATCGAAGGTGACCACTCGCGGCTGCCGCTCGCGCACCAGGGCATCCCCTGCGGCCGGATCCGGAAGCGACGGCTCGAGCAGCACTCCCTTCCCGGCGTCCTCGACCATGCGCTCCACGGTCTCCACCGCACAGGGCTTGTTGGTGCCGATGACCCCGCTCGGCCCCCGCTTGATCCAGCCGCTCACGTACAGGCCTTTGACCGGCGCTCCGCCGACTGCGGCGGTCACACGGCCCTGCTCGTTCGGCACGATGCCCCACTTCTCGTGGAACGGCACGTCGGGGAGCGCGACGCCGCGATAGCCCACCGAGCGGAACACCAACTCCACCGCTAGCTCCTCGTACTGCTCGGTGGGGCGGGGCCTCAGCGACCCGTCGTCGCTCACGCGGAGCTCGTTGCGGACCAGCTTCATGCCGACCACCTCTCCACCGGCGTTGTCCCGCAGCTCCACGGGCGACACCAGGAAGCGGAGCGTCAGCTTGCGGGGCCGCCCCATCGGCGTCGCCAGCGCGGCGGTTCGCAGCAGCTCTACCTTCTTGCGGAGTGCCGGGTCGCCGCTCTCCTCCACCGCCTTGTGGCTCAGCGGATCCAGCTCGACATCGCCGGGCGGGATTGTGAAATCCGCACCCGCCAACTGGCCCAGCTCCTTCACCTCGGCGTTGGTGAACGCGGCCTGCACCGGCCCGCGCCGACCCAGGATGTAGACCTCCCTCACCCGACTCTCGCGCAGCGCGTCCAGGGCATAGTCGGCGATATCGGTCTGTTCGAGCTCCTCCGGCGTCCGGCACAGGATGCGGGCAACGTCCACTGCCACGTTCCCCACTCCGACCACGGCGACGCGCTCCACCGACAGGTCGAACTCCCGGTCGCGGTAGTCCGGATGGCCGTTGTACCAGGCCACGAACTCCGTTGCCGTGTGGCTCCCCCTGAGGTCCTCCCCCGGGATGTCCATGCGGCGGTCCGTCTGCGCGCCGGTCGCGAAGCATACCTGGTGGTAGTGACGCCGCAGGTCATCCAGGTGGAGGTGTGTGCCGTAGTCGACGTTGCCGTAGAACCGAAACCCCGGCCGGGACGCGATCTTCTCGTAGACGCGGGTGACCTGCTTGATCTTGGCGTGATCGGGCGCCACGCCGAAGCGAACCAGCCCGAACGGCGTTGGCAGACGCTCGTACATGTCCACCTGCACCACGACGTCGTCGCGGCCCAGCAGGTGCTCCGCCGTGTAGAACGCGGCGGGACCGGAGCCGATGACGGCTACCCTGAGAGGGTGATCGTCCGTGCCAGCCTTGGTCATCGATCCATGCTCGCTGTCATCGCGTGGGTGCTTGCAGGGGACCGTAGCTCATCATACACCCGGTACGGCGCGGCGGAAGCCGACAGTGAGTAGCTTTGACTCGCGCCCGGTCGGCCCTCCGGACGCCGAGGACTCCCTATGAAGGAACGAGCATCGCCATCCGGCACCGGCCACGGCTTCGGCACCGCTCCGGTGTTCCTGGCCAGCATCAGCACCATCCTCGGCGCGATCCTGTTCCTCCGCTTCGGCTACGCCGTGGGCCATGTGGGGCTGCTCGGCGTGCTGCTCATAATCCTGCTGGGCCATCTGGTCACTTTCCCCACCGCCCTAGCCATCTCCGAGATCGCCACCAACCGCCGGGTCGAGGGGGGCGGCGCCTATTTCATAATCTCCCGCTCGTTCGGCACCACCATTGGCGGCGCCATCGGTATCGCCCTGTACCTCTCCCAGGCGATCTCAGTGGCGTTCTACATGATCGCCTTCGCCGAGGCGTTCCGACCCCTGGCCGAGGCGGTGCTGGGGTGGCCGTTCGACCCGCGGTTCGTGTCCCTTCCGTCGACGCTGATCCTGGCGACGCTGGTGACGATCCGAGGGGCCCGCGTCGGAGTCGGAGCCCTGTGGGCCGTGGCGGCGGTGCTGGCGCTAACCCTCGGTCTGTTCTTCGCCGGCTCGCCGGTGTCCGAGATGACCGCGACCGAGCTGCCGCTCCTCGAGCGGGTTGCCGAGGCCCATCCCTTCATGCTGGTGTTCGCCATCGTGTTCCCGGCCTTCACGGGGATGGCGGCGGGCGTGGGGCTCTCCGGCGATCTGGCCAACCCCGGGAAGTCGATCCCCCGAGGCGTCATGCTTGCCACCCTGGCCGGCATGGCGATCTACGTAGCCGTGGTCATCAAGCTCGCGGTCTCGGCGCCCCCCGAGATCCTGGCCGGTGACCAGATGGTTATGTCCCGGGTGGCCCTGTGGGGACCCATCATCCCCATCGGGCTGGCCTGCGCCACACTGTCGTCGGCCATCGGGTCGATCCTCGTGGCGCCGCGCACGCTCCAGGCCCTGGGCGCCGACCGTATCGGCCCTCTCGCCGCGCTGAACCGGGTCCTCGCTCGGGGCGTGGGTCAGGTGAACGAGCCCCGCAACGCGACCATCGTGACCTCGGCGATCGCCGTGGCCACCGTGGCGGCGGGAAGCCTGGACAGCGTGGCGCGGATCATCTCGATGTTCTTCATGGTGACCTACGGCGCCCTGTGCACCATCAGCTTCCTGGAGCACTTCGCCGCCCGGCCCAGCTACCGGCCCACCTTCCGCTCCAAGTGGTATCTCAGCCTGCTGGGTGCCCTGGCGGCGCTGTTCCTAATGTTCCAGATGGATCCCCTGTATGCCCTCGTCGCCCTCATCATCATGGTCCTGCTTTATCGCGCCATCCGGGCCAGCCGCGGCGCCGACGACCTGGCAGCCATCTTCCAGGGGGCCATGACGCAGGCGACCCGCAACTTCCAGGTCAAGCTCCAGGCGAGCGCGACGCGGCAGCGGGCCGACGAGTGGCGGCCCTCCGTCATCATGATCGACGGCCGCACGTTCGAGAGCAACGCGCCCTTCCAGTTCTTCACCTGGCTGTCGCAGCGCTACGGGTTCGGAGCCTACCTCCACTACATCCAGGGGTATCTCAACCCGGAGACCTACAAGGAGAGCCGCAAGATCTTCGCACGCCTGGTGGACATGACCCGCGCCAGACGGAGCGCCGTCTACGTGGACACGATGATCTCGCCGTCAATGCGTTCGGCGCTGGGCCAGGCGCTCCAACTCCCGGGCGTGGCGGGGATGGAGAACAACTCGATCCTGTTCCAGTTCGCCTCGGACGACGGCCCCGACGCCCCGCGCGAGGTGGCCGAGGGGTGCCTCATGGCGAGCGCGACCCGGGTGAGTAGCTTCGTACTGCGCCACGGCGACCAGTTCTTCGGCAACCGCCGCACGATCCACATCTGGCTCACGTGGCACGACGACACGAACGCGAACCTGATGATCCTGCTGTCGTACATCCTCGTGGCCCACCCCGACTGGCGAAAGGCCGAGATCCGCATCTTCGCCGCCTACCCGCATGAAGAGGTGACGGAGCGCCGCGAGCGGTTGGACGGGATGATCACGACCGGACGGCTGCCCATCAGCCGCAAGAACCTGCGCGTCATCCCCACCGACGACCGGGTGGACTTCGCGCGGCTGGTGGCCGAAGGCTCGGCGGAGGCCGACCTCGTGATCTTCGGCTTCACGGAGCGGCGCCTGCGGGAGAAGGGGTTCGAGCTGTTCAGGCGGCACCCATCGCTCAACGACGTGCTCTTCGTGTGCGCCGAGCAGCGGGTGCTAATCGAATAGGGGCCACGCGGCGCTGGCGGGGGTACGCGCCGCCTCCTAGCTTCCCAAGACCGTGAAGATCTACACCGGAAAGGGCGACGGCGGCGAGACATCGCTGCTCGGCGGCGGCAGGGTGCCGAAGGACGATGCCCGGGTCGCCGCCTACGGGAGCGTGGACGAGCTCAACGCGGCGCTGGGCGTGGTACTGGCCACCGAGCCGCCGGAGTTCGAGCGGGATCTCCTCGAAAGCGTACAGCGGGATCTCATGGCAGTCGGTGGGCGCTTGGCGAGCCCCGATCCGGAGAAAGTCGCCAAGGCATTGAAGAAGGCGGCCGTCGGTTCCGAGCGCGTCGCCGAGCTCGAGTCCGCCATCGACCGCGCCGATGCCGAGCTCGAGCCGCTGAGCGCCTTCGTGTTGCCGGGCGGCACACTGAAGGCCGCGTACCTCCACGCCGCGCGGACCGTCTGCCGCCGTGCCGAGCGGGAGGTGGTGGGTCTACACCATCACGAGCCGGTGCCGGCGGAGATCCTGCAGTACCTGAACCGGTTGTCGGACCTGTTGTTCACGCTGGCGCGCCTCGCCAACCGCCGCGCCGGCGTGCCGGACCGCACCTGGTAGCACGCCGACCTAGTCTCTCTACCAGATCGACGTCGTCACCGCCGAGCCGGTGGGCTGCAACACGTTCGCGGTATTCCCCGACCCCATCGCCGCCATGTATCTTCTTGCTTAGATGACCGGCAACGTCACCGACCGCCTGTCGACGGCTCTCGCCGACCGCTACCGCCTGGAGCGACATGTGGGCGAAGGGGGGATGGCGACTGTCTACCTGGCCCACGATCTCAAGCACGACCGCAAGGTCGCCGTGAAGGTCTTGCGCCCCGAGCTGGTGGCGATCCTCGGCACCGAGCGGTTTCTCAACGAGATCAAGGTGACGGCCGGTCTGCAGCACCCTCACATCCTGCCGCTGCACGATTCGGGAGAGGCCGACTCGTTCCTCTATTACGTGATGCCGTTCATCGAGGGCGAGTCCCTGCGCGAGCGGCTGCGGCGGGACAAGCAGCTCAGCGTCGACGAAGCGATGGAGATCGCCAAGGCGGTGGGATCGGCGCTGGAGTTCGCGCACGAGCAGGGGATCGTGCACCGGGACATCAAGCCCGAGAACATCCTGCTGCAGCGCGGGCAGGCGATGGTGGCCGACTTCGGGATCGCGCTGGCGGTGAGCGCCGCGGGGGGCAGCCGGCTCACGGAAACGGGCCTCTCGCTTGGCACGCCGCACTACATGTCGCCCGAGCAGGCGAGCGGCGACCGCGAGCTGGACGCGCGCAGTGACATCTACTCGCTGGGCGCCGTGGTTTACGAGATGCTCACGGGCGACCCGCCGCACAGCGGGAGCACCATGCAGGCGATCGTGGCCAAGATCCTCACGTCGGATCCCGAGCCCATCAGCCGCACGCGGTCGCACGTGCCGCCCAACGTCGATGCCGCCGTGCAGCGCGCCCTCGAAAAGACCCCGGCCGATCGGTTCGTGAACGCGCGACAGTTCCTCGAGGCGCTGAGCAACCCCGCGTTCGCAGTCCCGACCGCCGCGGCCCCGTTCGTCCGGTCACGCGCCGGATTCCGGTGGGACCGGGTGGGGCCGGTGGTGCTGGCGCTCGCCGCAGTGTTCCTCGTGGTCGCGCTGTGGTCCCTGCTGCGTCCGGCACCCCCCAGGCCGGTCCTCCGGGTGTCCGTGTCCCTGCCCGACGAGCAACAGCTCACCGCGCTCGGCCAGTTCGACGTGTCGGCCGACGGCGCGCTGATGGTCTACCACGGCCCGGGCGACGGCGGGGTCCCCCGGCTGTGGGCGCGGCGCTGGGACGCGCTCGATGCGACGCCGATCCGCGATACCGACGGCGCCAACGGACCGGCGATCTCGCCGGATGGCCTAGAGGTGGCGTTCCTTTTCGGACTGAGCCTGCGGGTGGTGCCCGTCCAAGGCGGTGTGACCAGGACGGCGGTGGACGATTCGGTGCGGTGCTGCGTGCGCTGGAGCCCCGATGGGGAGTGGCTCTACTTCCAGCACACGTCCTCCCTGTTGGCCCGGGTCCCGTCCGCCGGTGGCGCGCTCGAGCTCTTGGTACCGGTGGATAGCGCGCAGATCGACGCGGGCTTCAACCAATTCCTCGATGTGTTGCCGGGGGAGGCCCTCGTGTTCGAGGGCACAACGCCGGGCGGGGGCCCGCAGATCTACGCGCGGCGCGTGGGGTCGAGCGCGGTGAAGATGCTCACGGCGGGCCAGTTCCCCCGCTTCGGCGCCGGCCACCTGCTGTTCGCCACGCCTGACGGGGCCACGCTGATGGCCGCGCCGTTCGACGAGGGCAAGCTGGAGCTCTCGGGCCCCGCGACCCCGGTGGCCGAGACCGTCATGCCGCCGGCCGGCGGGTGGAGCTACTTCGCGGTCTCACGGT
>JBDHDE010000061.1:0-28282 GCA_039591655.1 Gemmatimonadota bacterium | reverse complement strand
TTCCCGATCACCGGAATAGCGCTTGTCACCAAGCCACTCGCTCTCGGTCCCCCAGTAGATATCCTCTTCCGGCTCCCAAACGTCCTCACGGCCGCCGCCGAAGCCGAAGGTCTTGAATCCCATCGACTCGAGCGCGCAGTTGCCGGCGAGGACCATCAGGTCGGCCCAGGAGATTCTCTTGCCGTATTTCTGCTTGATCGGCCAAAGCAGACGGCGCGCCTTGTCGAGGTTCACGTTGTCGGGCCAGCTGTTGAGGGGCGCAAAGCGTTGGGTGCCGGATCCCGCGCCCCCGCGGCCGTCGCCGATGCGGTAGGTGCCTGCGCTGTGCCACGCCATTCGGATGAAGAGACCCCCGTAGTGACCGTAATCAGCCGGCCACCAGTCCTGCGAGTCGGTCATCAGCGCATAGAGGTCCTTCTTCACGGCCTCCAGGTCGAGTTTCTTGAATTCCTCAGCGTAGTTGAACTCCTCGCCCATCGGATTGCCCAGGTGAGAGTGCTGATGGAGAATCCTCAGGTTCAACTGGTTCGGCCACCAGTCCCGGTTCGACGCGCCACGGCCGGCAGTGGGTTTGTTAGTTCCGCCCGTTACCGGGCACTCGCTATCGCCGTCCATGTCCTCTCCTATGGTGCTATGGATCTTCTCATTGTCCCGTATACAAGGAACATGAATCGTCCGGTTTGGAGTTTGCTTTCGACCCCGCCAAGTATGTTGGCGCGAAAGCAAGGTGCCTGGGGGATAGTGTCAACTTGAGCCGATGCTGGCAAGACTGTCGTATCCGTGAGCCAACACGACAAATCACGACATCTGACACGACAACATGCCGTCCTAAGCCGATACTCTGCCGTACAAACCCGGCAAAGGACGACACGAACCCGCGTTTAGTGTGACATTCTGCCGGGTTTGGGCCCCTTAGCACCGGCCCTCTGGATCAGAAGAGTCTGCTTCGATCCCAGGGGTACGGCGACCGCTGCTGACGTGCGCCGCCGCTGCGCCCGCTACCGCTTCTGTTCGAGCAGTCTCGCCGCCGCCGCCGAGTCGCCGCGCGCCATCTCGCCGCCCGGCATGGTGTCGAGCATGGAATCCCGCGCCCGCCCGTCCTCGAGCGCCCGCATGACGGGCATCGAATCCCGCAGCTCCATCGTCTCGGGCATGTCACGCTCCCGGCCGCACGCGACGGCCAGGAGTACCCCGGCGCAGAGGCCCAGCCTTACACGCCGCCGAACCATGGGTAGCCCTGGTCTTCCCAGTAGCCGCCGGGCCGCTCGCCCGTGAACGTGATCCTGGTCAAGTACTTCGTGAGCTTGTAGCCCAGCTTGTGCGGCGCGTACAGGCGCAGCGGCGCGCCGTGGTCGGGCATCAGGTCCTGGTCGTTGAAGCCGTAGGCGAGGATCGTCTCCGGGTGCATCGCGGACTTCAGATCCCACCCGTTGTAGTAGTCGGCGTCGAACGAGTCGAACTGAACGTAGCGCGCTTCGGGGCGCGGCTGCACCAGGTCGGCCACCACGTGCAGCGGCACGCCGGTCCAGGTGGCGATCGCCGACCATCCCTCCACGCAGTGGTGCTTGACCGTGTAGCTCAGCTCGTACAAGCGTTGGATCTCGTCCAGCGACAGGCTCGTGGGGCGGCGCACCAGGCCACCGACATCGAGACGCCAGGCGCTCGGGTCGGCCAGCGTCGGCGTCATCCGGCTGATGTGATAGCTTGGGAAGCTGCGGGAGCGCTGGCTCGGATCGTACTTCCGTGCCAGGCGGTCGTGGGAGAGTAGACGCTCCCCCAGCCAGTCGTTGAGCCGCGAGAACCGCTCCAGGCCGGGTCTCAGGGCCGAGCCCCCGTCCCACCCGCAGGCGGCCAGCGCCGCGGCGGCGCCGGCGATGAAGGCGCGGCGGTCCGGTTTATGGCTCATCACTCGTGAACCTCCCGTCGTACTTGCCCGTGACCATGGCGCGGAGGGATGCCCGATCGACCACGAAGACGAGAACCATATGGATCACGCTGAAGCCCACGAACAGCCAGACTGCCCAAAAGTGCCAGTACCGTGCTGCCTGGAAACCCCCGAACGTAGCAGTGAGCCACCATAACTGCACCGGCTTGTAGATCGCCCATCCGGTCAGCACGGAGAGCGCTCCCAGACCAACAATGAGGGTGTACGCGAGCTTCTGGAGCGCGTTGTGCTTGCCTTGTAGAGGATGGTCCTTCCGGAGGCGGAGGTAGTACTTGTGCATCTCGAGGGCGGGCTTCGCGTCACGCGGCCGAAACAGCAGCTTCCTCCACTCGCCCGAAACGATCAGGTAGCCGATGTAGACCAGCCCCACGAGCATCAGGGGCCACATCAGGAAAAGGTGCCAGTTGATGCCCCCCGCCAGCCAACCGCCGAGCCGGGCCCACTCCGGGAAGACCACATCCTGGAAGGGCTGGGGGTAGTACGGACCGCCCCGCTCTCCGAATCGAGGGTAGGCGCGGTAGATCTGGAGCCCACTCGCGATCATCCCGAAGAGCAGGATGAACGCGCACCAGTGCGTAACTCGTACGATCCAGTGGTGACGCCGCATCGGGCTCCCGATCCCCGTTGCCGCAGCCGGTGCTGGTGCTACATCCCTTCCGACGTATCGCGCGCCATCGCGGAGTCGGGCTGCATCATGGCGGAGTCAGCCATCATTCCCGACTCCTCCTCCATCATGCCCTCCTCCTCCATCGTGCCTTCCTCCGCCTGGCCGCCGCAAGCGGCGAGCGCGAAGACGATCAACAGCGCTGATAGCTTCATCATACTCGTGTACCTTGAAAGAGCGTTTTGGGCCGGTGATTCTCGTGCGGGGACACGGGGAAAGTGTGAGGGCCGGTCCACGTCGGCGCAAGGGTCGCCGCCGGATCGGGAGAGCAACGACCATGCCACCTGGTTTCTGGTGTGTTCAATGAGGCCATGATGGGATCGGGGCAAGGCCGGGAGCAACCCGATTCAGCCGCCCGGGGTAGATAGGTCAGAACCCCCCCCACCCAGTCGTTGGATAGGGCAGAAGGGGCGACCCCATGCGGATAACAACCCCGCCCGCCGGGCACACCTGTTGGACCGCGGTACTCGGGGCGGCACTTTTGCTTCTCGCGGCGCCAGCAGCCCGGGGCCAGCAGGCAGAGCCCGCCGCCGGCACCGTCAGTGGGACCATTCTGGACGCCGCTACCGGCGAGCCTCTGGCGGACGCCCTCGTCGCGCTGGAACCGGCGCCCGGCGGGCTAGTGCCGACACGTGACCGGCGTTGGGCGACGCACCTGAGCATGCGAACCAACGAGCGGGGAGCCTACAGGTTCGGCGGGCTGGGTCCGGGTGAGTACCGACTGACGGTGAGGCTCCTGGGGTTCCGCCCCGCCTCCGTCGACGTGGATCTCCGGCGTGCCCCCTCCCTGCAGCTGTCCGTTGGGCTCGCACTGCAGCCCATCCGGTTGGAGCGGGAGATCGTGAGCGCTCGCCCCATACCAGCGTTCGCTTCGGCTCGGCGGGCGGGCGATGCGCGGCTCGACGTCGTGGCCTACCGCCAGGAGCGGTTCCTCGAGAGCGACGCGCGGGCGGTGACCGAGGACGACCTGGCGGAGGCGGTCACCCTCGGTGAGACGGATCTCTTCCGGGCGCTGCACCGGCTTCCCGGCGTGACGACCCGCGACGACTTCACCTCGGCCCTGTGGACCCGCGGCGCCCCGTGGAGCCACACGCGGGTGTACTACGACGGGCTCCCGCTGTTCAATCCAGTGCACGCCGCCGGGGTGCTCTCAGGAGTGAACCCCGACGCCGTGGGGGGGGCGTTCTTCCATCCGGGCGTGCGGTCGGCCGCTATCGGCGAGGGCGCCGCCGGAGTGCTGGACCTCACGTCCCGGCGGTGGACCGGGCCCCGGTTCGGCGGTGCGGCAGGCCTCTCCGTGGCCAGCGCGCGGCTGGCGCTCGGTGCTCCCCTGGCCGAAGGTACCGGCGGCTGGAGCGTCGCCGCCCGCCGCTCCCACATCGACCTGCTGAGCCACATCGTGACTGATTCGGCTGGCCGCATCCCGTACGCCTTCCTCGACCTGGCCGGGCGGCTTGACGCACCGCTGCTGGGTGGCGCGCGTCTCGAGGCCAGCACCCTGTGGGAGCGGGACGATGTGTGGGGGACCGTGCCCGACCTCCTGAGCAACAACCGAGGTCACTGGGGCAACGTACTCGGTCAGGTCACCGTGGGCATGCGCCACGGCTCCCTCTACGGCAGGCACTCGGTGGGGGTGAGCCGGTTCGGCGCCGCCGTTCAGTCGGCGCTATTCGTCGCCGACTCGTCGCTGAGGCAAGCAGTGCCGACCCACCAACCCATCAGCAACGTGATCGCCCACTTCGCGCTGCGGTCGCGGCTCGAGCCGTTGGCGGCGGGGCGGCGGCGACACTGGAGCGCAGGCTCCGAGCTCGTCGTGCAGCAACAGGAGTTCACCGGTCCCCTGCCCCGGCCCTACCCGGAGCTGCTGTTCCACGACACCCTGCAGCTCGCACTGCGTAACGTCCGACTGGCGCTGTGGGGAGAGGGACGCTGGTCGGGCGAGCGTGTCGCAGTGCAGGCAGGCCTGCGGGCGGAGCTGCCGGGCGACGTGGCGAACGTCGGCACGCTGGCGCTGGCCCCGCGCCTCAGCGTGCGGATCGCGGCTACGCCATGGATCACTCTGTCCGCCGCGTACGGCCGCTCCTATCAGTACACGCAGGCCGTCGCGCCGGCGGGGCCGGGCATCGGGCCTGATCTGTACATCTCCGATGTGTGGCTCATGGCGCGGGACACGATTCCGGCCATCCGATCCGACGTGGCCACAATCGGAGCCGAGGCCTGGCTCAGCACTACCTGGCTGGCCTCGGCAACCCTCTACGGGCGCATCGCCACGGGGGTGGCAGTCCCCGACCCGACGCCGGGCCAAACCGGGCCGCATCGGCCGCTGTTTGTGCCGGCCGTGAACCGGGCGGCTGGGGTCGAGGTCTCGCTCAGACGGCTTGCCGGTCCCGTGACCCTGGCGGCGTCCTATACCTACGGCGGCTCCCAGCTCGAGGCTCTGGACCTGGTCTACCCGGCGCCCTCCGCCCGCCGCCACGTGCTGGACGGGGTGGTGACCGCCCGCCTGGGATCCGCCATCCGATTGGGAGGTGCGGTCACCGCGGCCAGCGGCGCGCACTTCACCAGGTTCCTCCGCGATGCGGTGCCGTGCTCCGGCTCGGACACCATCACCTGTCCCGACACCCTGCTCATCACCACCAGGGCGATCGAGGAACCCGGCGCAGGACTGGCGCCGGCTTACGTCACGTTCAGCCTCATGGCCGAGTGGACGCGGCGTTTTAGCACTTGGGAGCTGGCAGTGACGCTACAGGTGCTGAACATCCTCAATCGCCGCAACGCCGTGACGTACGTCGGCTCGGAGGAACCGTGCTCTACGCCGGTACCGACGAGCCAGATGCCGCGAGCCGGCGTGTGCGATCTCTTCGACCGTGGGCTGCCGCTGCTTCCCCTGGTGGGGGTGCGTGCCCGGTTCTGACCGTGACCTCGATGCGCTCTATCGGCGATACCGGGCCGCGCTGTATCGCTACGCGACCTGGTTCACCGGTGATCCGGACCTGGCCGAAGACGTGGTGCAGGAGACCTTCCTGCGGGCGCGTGAGCGGATGCCGCGCCGGTCCGAGGCCACGCGGGGGTGGCTGTTCACGGTCGCGACCAACCTGGCGCGGGACACGTTGCGCGTGGCACGGCGCCGCCGGGAACTCCTCGCCGAGCAGGGCGATATGCTTCCGGGGCCGGCAGCCGTTCCCGACGCGGCGGTGCAGCTCGAGCGCGAAGAGTTGGGTGCTCGCCTGCGCGCCGCGCTGGACGGACTGTCCGAGCGGGAGCGCAGCGTACTGCTGCTCCGCCATGAGGGCTTCCGGCACCGGGAGATCGCCGAAGCCGTGGGCACGACAGCCAAATCGGTTGGCACAATGATCGCCCGGGCCGCGGACAAGGTGGCCCTGGCCTTGGGACCGGAGGGCGACCGATGACGCACATGGACGATGGCGCGCTGGTACGGTTCCTGGACAGCGAGTGCGACGCCGCGGAAGCCACGCAGGTGCGCGAGCACACCGGTGCCTGCGAACAGTGTCGTGTCCGGCTCGGCCAGCTCGAGAGCCGGATACGGATGGTGTCGCACGCGCTGCGGCGGGCCGAGCCGCAGCCACGGACTCTCCCGATTCACGCGCGCACGTGGCTGTACGCCGCCGCCGCGGCCGTGGTGCTCCTGGCGGCCGCGGCAGGCGTACAACCGGTGCGGGCCTGGATCGCCCAGCGCGGTCAGGAGCTGTGGCATCTCGTGGTGGGCAGCGGCGGACAGGAAAGCCCCAGCACCCCCGTGGCCGAGCCGCCCTCTGCCTCGATCTCTTTCGTGCCGGCGGCCGGCGGGTTCGAGATCGCGTTGGCCGGCCGCCAGGCCGCCGGGACCCTGACTGTGCAGCTCGGCGAGGCGCCGACCGCCACGGCGACGATCGTCGGCGATCCCGACACCGAAGGCCTGGTCGTGCTCCCTCACGGCCTGCGAATCGAGAACGACCGGACCTCCCGGGGATCCTACGTCGTCCTGCTGCCACGGACACTCTCACCCATCCGTGTGGCGATCGGGGACGAGCCGGTGCTGGAGCTCGATCCAGCACTGGGCATCGCGGGCTGGACGGTCCCGCTTACGGAGCCCGCGGCCCGGTGAGCGTCAGAAACTGGCGTTCCCACTCGTTGTCTCAGTAAACAGCGACGATCCACTTCGCCAGGAGGAGAGTGTCCCATGCGTGCCATTCCCACCGTCGCCGTATTCGCCGCGCTCGCCCTTGGCGCCTGTGACGGCGGCGGAAGCGAGAGAGTGTTGGGGTCGGTAGGATCGGGCCAGTCCGATATCGGACCCGTCGTTTCGGTTCAGGTCGTCGGGCCCGGGAATCTGGAGTTGGGCAACAGCACCACGTTCTACGCCATCGCATTCATCGCCGCCGGCGACTCCACCCTCTTGACGTTCGCCCCCGACATCGACTCCGTCATCACGGAAGACGTCACATGGTCCACCTCCGATGACGCGGTGCTGAGCGTCACCGGCAACGGCAGCTCGGCGGAGGTCAAGGCAGTGGGCGACGGTGCGGCCGACGTGCTGGCGACGATTCAGGGCGTCACCGGCTCCCGCACGGTGCACATCGGTCCGCCCGTAGTGGGGCCGCTGGCGAGCATCGAGCTGCTACCGTCCCACCTGACAATCGTGATCCATGGGGATTCGGGACTCGGGGGCATCGAGGCGATCCTGCGGGACGCCGACGGAAACCGGATCTTCGATCGGTCCGTCACCTGGAGCGTGAGCGATCCCACCGTGCTGGCCGTCCGGAGTCAGCAGGCCACGTTTGTCCTCCTGGAGGCACTGAAGCCCGGCGCGGCCACCGTCACGGCGGAAGCTGAGGGCAAGTCGGGGACCGCGAGCGTGACGGTGGAGTGAGCCGCCTTGCGCGCGTCAGCGCGGTGTCTGGAGCACAGTAGCCTGGCGGTTTGAAGGTGTCGCGAGGTGGGGGCCACGGGTTCAACGACGGCTCAACGTAGGCCAGCCCACAAACGACAGCGCCCGGCCCCGCGCCGGGCGCTGTCGTTTCGGGGCCAAGAATCCCGACGAGTGCTCGCCTTCACACACCACTCGGCCGAAGCCCCCTACCCGGACACGCCCGTGCGGGCGTGTCCAGGAGCCCGAGATCACGGGCCCACGCCCCTCAACGTGCTGATGACGCAAGTAGTTGAGGCTCAAGGCCCTGCCTGGCCCATCTGATTCCTGAGCCATACCTTAGACCAGCCCCAGCCCAGGTCATTTCCATGACCGACCTGCTGGACCGCCTCAAGACAGCACTGGCCGACCGCTACAGCATAGAACGGGAGCTCGGTAGCGGTGGCATGGCCACCGTCTATCTCGCCGAGGATCGCAAGCACCATCGCCAAGTTGCCATCAAGGTTCTGAAGCCCGAGCTTGCTGCGGCTCTTGGGACCGAGCGCTTCCTACGCGAGATAGAGATCACGGCCCAGCTGAATCACCCCCACATCCTGACCCTGCTCGATTCTGGAGAGGCGGACGGGCTGCTGTTCTATGTCATGCCCTACGTGGTTGGGGAGGCCCTAAGGGTACGGATGGAGCGCGAGCGCCGTCTCCCGCTCAACGACGCAATCCTGGTCGCAAGGGAAGTAGCCGACGCGCTCGCTTACGCGCACAGCTGCGGCGTGGTCCACCGCGACATCAAGCCCGAGAACATCCTGATCGAAGAGGGCCACGCGGTAGTCGCCGACTTTGGCGTGGCCCGGGCCCTGAGTGCGGCGGGGAGCAGCCGTCTCACGGCCACCGGCTTCGCGGTGGGTACGCCGGCATATATGAGCCCTGAGCAGGCGAGCGGCGACTCCGATGTCGACGGCCGCAGTGACATCTACGCCCTTTGCTGCGTGCTGTATGAGATGCTGGGCGGCGATCCGCCGCACACCGGATCGACCCCGGATGCCATCATTGCGCGCAAGATCGCTGAGCCGGCACCGAGTCTGCGAGTGGTTCGCGACACCGTCTCGGAACCGCTTGAGCGCGTGATCCGCAAGGCGCTCGCCAGAGTGCCGGCCGATCGTTACGCTACGGCGACCGATTTCGGACGAGCGCTCAAGGCAGCGCGGCGCAGCAGCGCGCTCATCCGGCCGCTTCTGCCCAGAAACTGGCCGCACGTCAAGCCGTGGATGGCCGCAGTGGGGCTCGGCGTCATCATGATCGCGCTGCCGGTACTCTGGTTTGCATGGCCCTTCCTGTCGGACCCCAGACCGGGTGACCGCCACTACGAGAAGTCCGTCGCCGTGCTGTACTTCGAGAGCGTCACGCCCGAGCAGCGGGGCACTAGGTTCGCCGCCGGCCTGAGCGACGAGATCATGTCCCGCCTAACGAAGATACGCTCGCTCCGGGTGACGCCGCGGATAGATGTAATGCGATACAGGACCGTGCCGGCGTCCACGACCACAATCGCTGGCGACCTAGGGGTGGACGCAATCCTCGCAGGGACTGTGGAGATCGTCGATGACGACTTGCGGGTGACGGCCCAGCTCGTGGACACCGAGCATCAGTTCGTGCTCTGGTCCGAAACCTATCGCCGCGAGCTGGCTGAGATCTTCACCGTCCAGAGCCTAATCACCAACGAGATCGTCGCCGCGCTGAACTTGGAGCTCTCTCAGGGGGAGCGGCGGGAGATGCATCGGGCGCCGACCACCGACCTCGAGGCGTACCAGCTGTTCCTGGAGGGGGAGTCGTATCTCACACGGTGGACCTCCAGTGCCATCGACAGCTCCATACCGCTGCTCGAGCGGGCCATCGCACGCGACGTGTCATATGCCGACGCCTATGCGTACCTGGGCTTCGCCCACTCCGTAGGGGCGTACTTCGGTTCCCGCCTCGACCAAGCCACCCTCCACGCCATCAAGGAGAACAGCGACCAAGCCCTGGCACTCGATCCGAACCACGATGTCGCTCTGACCGGCTCGGCTGGGTATCACCTGCTCCAGATCCGCGCCGGCCGCAGGCCAAACCTGTTCGAGCTGCGGAAGATGATGATCACCTTCCGACGACTCGTGGATCAGAATCCGGACTCGCCGCTGGGTAACCTCGGGGTGGCTCACTACTACATGTGGGTCAAGCGCGACTCGACCGCGGCCAAGCCGCTGCTACGCAGCGCGCTCACGCGTGCCGACATTGGCCTTGAGGCGGACCCCGAGAACCCGTTTCTCAGGGGCATCGCGGCGGAGGCCAGCGGAATCCTCGCCAACATCCTGCGATCCGAGGGTAACCTCGCCGGCGCCATTGATCTCACGGAGCGGTCCCTTGACTACTTCCCCACCGTCGCGCGCACCTACTCACAGCTCGGCAGTTTCTATGTCGATGCTGGGCAGTACGAGCGTGCTCTCGCCGTGATGCAGCAGGGACTGCCGTACATGCAGACCCCTGTCGATAGCGGTTTCCAGCACATGTACATCGGCGCCAATCACTACCGCATGGAGCAATTTGCTGAGGCACTTGAGAGTTTCCGCACCTCGTCCCTTCAACTCGACCCCGGCGAGCACGTGTTAGGTGACTACGCGCTGCTCTATTGGGTGATCTTGGCCCGCCGTCTTGGGGATGCCGCTGAGGCCGAGCGCACTCTGCGGGAACGTGGTGCGGCGCTGAGCGCTAGCAGATGGCCGAGCCCCGTCGTCAAACTCTACTTGGGCGCCGTTGACGATGGCGAGGTGCTGAGCCAGGCGAGGCGCGATTGGCAGCGCTGCGAGGCCTACTACTTCCTCGGAGCCCTGGCGTTGGAGCGTGGCGACACCGCCCAGGCGCGCGAGCATTTCGAGGAGAGCATCGCCACGGGCGTCGACACCTACTTGGAGTACGACTTTTCACGAGTGGAGCTAGGGCTGCTGGACCGACCGGCTGGGGGGCGGTAGCGGAGCCGGTGGGGGAGCCACGGCGACGGTGAACGACCAAGGACGTAAGAGCACGACATCTGTGCCGCAACGTGCCGTCATAAGGCGGCACTTTGTCACTCAAACCCGGCAACGGACGACACGAACTCGCGTTTAGAGTGACAAGTTACCGGGTTTGGGGCCCTTAGGAGCGCCGCTCTGGATCAGGACAGCCGCTAAACCGTTGCGAGGTGTGTCCGGGGCGACATAGTCGCGGCATCTGGCCGCGCGCGATCCCATCACTTAACCACAGCAACCAATCCCGACCCAGGCGCTCTTACGGGATCAAAGTTCTCGTGTATATTTGGCGGCTCACTAACCAGCCAATAGCAGCCGGTCTTGTATACCGGACTGCTGTCCACAGCACCTCAACGTGATCTCACAGGAAGTGGTTGTTTCATGAAGACCTTCACACTCTCGTTTCTGTTTGTGGTCGCATCCTTATTTGCAGGCGCATCGTCGGCACAGGTTTCAGACGCCGATCAGGCATTCTCTGTCTTGGAGCAGGCGATTGCCACGTTTAATGCGCGGGATTATGCCGCCTACGAGCAACTGGTTGCGGACGACTTTGAGGCGTACACCGGTGTGTATACGCCCCTTCGTTTCGTGGGAAAGGCGAGCTGGATGGCGTTCCTCCGCGGCCTTGACTCGTTTGCGTCGGCTGCCTACGAGCAGCGGCATCCCGAGTGTCGCGTCTACAACGGCGATACCGTCCTGTGTAACGCCTACTTCGTCTTTACTACCGTTTCGAAAGATGGCGTAGCAGAAACACAGAGTGGTCGCGAGAGCACGACGATCGTGAAGATCAATGGCAAGTGGCGTCTCGCGAATCATCACTTCTCGGCGCTGTTCTAGGCCGCCGCGTAAACTGCGACTTTCCTAAATCGACGACGGTCGTTGCATCACCAACGAACAAGACAAGGAGACGTATCATGGCACACAAGGGCAAGATTCAGCTCATGCTCCTCATCGTTGCCCCGCCGGATCAAGCGGAGGAGGGTGACCGCCTCTTCAGGACCCACGCGCCTTGGATGGAGGCTACGCATCACCGCGACGGGGATAAGGCTCTCTTGAGCTACAGCGTGTCCAAGGCGCCGCAGCTGTCCAACCCGATGGATCCCAACTCTGCCCCGACCGGGAACACCTGCTTCATCCTGAGCGAGGTCTACGAGACCGAGGCCGGTGTGGCCGACCACATGCAGCAGGCGGAATCCAGTTGGCAGGACTTCCCAGACGTGGTTAAGTGGATGGAGAAGTGCACAGTCATGGGAGCGCCAGCGGCCCCGATTATCAACTCGCTCTGGTGAACGCAGAACGACATTCTTGCCACAGAAGGACGACAAGGTACGACATTTTCTCCTGAGGCCCCTAGCGGCACCCCTCTGGATCAGAAGAGTCCTGGTTCGATCTCAGGGGGGTGTGTGAGTTGCTGTGTGAGTTCTGTGCCACCGGCCGCCCGTTCTCCCATTGCAGGTTTGCGGGCGCCGGGTCGGTCTGGCTATGTTGGCCCTTCGCTCACCTCAGCGGTCCTCCTTCCAGCAGGAAGGTTCGCCATGCAAACCAGGGTAGCGAGCATTCTCATCCCGTCCGCCCTCCTCCTCATCGGCTCCCCCGCTTCCGCGCAGGACATCTATGTGAACGGCCAGCCGGTGCCGCAGCAGGAGATACGCGACCTGCAGCAGCGGATGGGTATACCTGAGGCGGCGCCGATTCCCGCGGGGCGGTACTGGTACGACCGGGTCTCCGGGCTATGGGGGATGGAGGGCGGCCCCACGCAGGGCCAGATCCTGCCCGGCCTCGAGCTGGGAGGGCCGCTCCGGTCCGACGCGTCGGGCGGCGGGACGGACATCTTCTTCAACGGCCGCGAGTTGCATCCGCTGGAGGCGGCCTACCTGCAGCAGCTCTTCGGCTACACGATCCCCGGCCGCTACTGGCTCACCTGGCAGGGTATCGGCGGCCCCGAGGGCGGCCCCGCCCTGTTCAATATCGCGGCCGCCGCCGCCCAGGCCGGCGGCGCCGGAGGGGGGTACGGAGGCTACACGCGCCGGACCCCTTTCGGCAGCACCGGCGGCGACGGCAACTGCAGCTACTTCATGTCGCCCGACGGCTCGAGCGTGATGAACTGCCCGTGAGTCCGACATCTTGTCACAACCCCGGCACCGGACGACACGAACTCGCGTTTAGAGTGACATTCTACCGGGTTTGAGGCCCCTAGCGTCGCCCCTCTGGATCAGAAAAGTCCTGGTTCGATCCCAGGCGGGGCGACTGAGGGAAGTGAATGCGCGACGGTGGCTTAGCTGCTGTCGCGTTTCTTCGTTCTGGGGGGACACCTCACTACTGTGCTCTGCCGGTGTAACCTGCGGGGTCAGGCCGCGGTCTCAGTATTGGCACGGTCCACAGCGTTGGGAGGGTCATTGGCGGACAATACAGACCAGGACCTGATGGTGGGCCACGGGGCTCCCGCAACGGCAGGCGATGGCACACATGATGTCCGTCGCTTGATCCTCTATTCCGATGTCGACACCAGGGTGGGCGCCTTCTTGCCGCATATCCATCTGTACATGCCGTGTGCCATGGCGGAGCAATAGCCTATTGCCGGAGTAGGTGACGGAGTAGTTGGTAGTGGGGCTGTACGGATGACTCAGTCTAATACTAGTTAGCCAGACAGCGCGCAGTCACAACACCATATAGTGAAAAGGGGGTTCTCTCGATCATGGCGTCAACAGTCACCGTTCGGTATGCGCTAACGTGCATTATGCTTGCCCTCCTGGCATGTGGTGAAGGTCCCGGCCGTGGTCAGCACACCATCCCGGGCGAGGCTGCGGAGACCTCTAGGAGAGACGAACTCATGAGCCAAGCAGAACAGGACCGTCGTGTGGATTACATAGAGTTTCTGAGCACAAACATTGAGGAGACCAAGAGGTTTTACTCACGGGTCTTCGGTTGGGAGTTTACTGACTACGGTCCAGATTATACGAGCTTCACCGACGGTCGACTGGGCGGTGGTTTTAGTGTAGCGTCGGAAGTCGCAACAGGCGGCCCACTAGTCGTGCTCTATGCCACTAACCTGGAGGAGGTCGAAGCCAGAATCAGAGAGAGCGGAGGACAGATCGGACAGATCGTCCGGCAGGTATTCGAGTTTCCGGGTGGGCGGCGCTTTCACTTCACCGATCCGAGTGGAAATGAATTGGCGGTCTGGTCGGATCGATGAGTTCTGGCCTGAACCATGCCTGATGCGGTCGAGGGCCAGGGTGAGAAGAGTCTTGGTTCGATCCCAGGCGGGGCAATCTTCTCACTGTGTTCATGTGGGCCGCAACAGCAATTCCACGTCCGCCATCCCCGTCATCAGTCGGTTGATCTCATCTCCCACGTCGGCGGCCGCGGCCAGATCGGTCGTAAGACCCTCGACGGTCCCCGTACCAGCCGTCAGGCGTAACAATCCGAGGCGAATGGTCTCCAAGGAGGCGACAGCCTCTGCCAGGTGTTTCTCGGTGGTTTCCCGCGCATCCTGCAGATCGGCAGGAATCCCGTCTCCTGCCGCTTGTGCTGCCGCATGCGCGTCGTTCAACATCTCGAGTGTCTGCCGAAGCTTCTGAGCGTCGGCTTCCAGATGCCGGACCACCGATGGCACGTCACCCAGGCCGGAGCGAAGCGCTTTGGGGAGTTGTTCGTACAATGCGTCCACGGCAAAGCCGATTTGCAGTTCGGTGGGACGATGCGTAGGCCGCATGGGGAGGGCCTTCTTCCTGAGCCCGATGCCGGCCACCTTGAAGAGCCATTTAGCGAATCTGCCCTTCCAGAACTTGAAGCGACGCTCGGCTTTGGAGTCGATACGTCGCGCCCTGAGCGTGGTGCCGATCGACAGCGATACGGCGCCGGCTAACACGGAAACCGGAAAAGTCCACGCCAATACATCCGTAGGTGGAAGCAATCCAAAGAAGGAAGCGAAACTTGCCACGAGGCCACCTCCCGCTACCGCGGCCACTCGGAACGCGGTCTTCTCCGCCGAGGATGGCTCGACGCCGTGGCTGTAGGCCAATTCCTCACGCCGGCGTTCCACTTCGGTTCGCAGAGCGGCTATGAGATCTGTCTGAGTATGTCCCGAAGCCAGTAACCTCCGGATGCGATGTGTTGCGAGCGCTAGCGGTGGTGAAAGGATCAGGGAGCCGTAGATCGCCGCGAAGGCGGCAATAACGCTCAAGCTTCCTCCTTCCGAGAGCCAAATCCCCACCGCCGGCGAGACCATTGCGATCGAGAACACGAAGTAGGCAACGCCGTCGCCGGGCAAGTCGATCGGGTCCTTGATGAAATTGCGGACCGGGGCAGGCACGTCACGCCGCTCACGCATGGCCGCGTCCACCGCTTCGGAGAAGGCCGCGGCCGTCTCGAAACGCGCGCCGGGCTCCTTCGCCAGACACCTGTCTACGCATCTTGCTAAGCGGCTCGGCACGTGCGGAGCGACGGTCTTCAACGGCGCTGGCGGATCTTCCCGATGCTGCCTCAACACTTCGGCAGCACGCTCGTTGTGGAAGGGCAGCGTCCCTGAGAGCGCGTAGAATCCCACCACCCCCATTGAGTACGTATCACTCCGTGCATCCACGCCTTGGCCCCGCGCTTGCTCGGGGCTCATGAACTCGGCCGTGCCGATGATCTCTCCGACGCCGGTGGCATCGGCCCCCGCGAGGAGGCCGGCGATGCCGAAATCCGCCACCAGCGCGCGACCGGTTTCCTCTTCCAACAGGATATTGTCGGGCTTGACATCGCGGTGGATGACGCCTTGCGAGTGCGCGTAGGCCAGCGCCCAGCCCAGCTCCTTGAGGAGGCGTGCTCCGTCCGACGGTGGCAGGGGCCCCCGGTTCTGGACGCGATGTCCTAGAGTCTCCCCAGCCACGTACCCCATGACGAAGTAGACGAACTGGCCGACTTCATCGACGGCGAAGATGGGAACGATGTTCGGATGTGACAGCTTGGCCGCCGTGCGCGCCTCTCGCAGAAAACGTTCACGCAGATCCGGGTTGCTCGAGAGTCGCTGCGGCAGAACCTTCAAAGCCACGGGCCGGTCCAGCCGGACGTCTTGCGCCAGGTAGACAATCCCCATCCCGCCACGACCGATCTCCGCCTCCAGGGAGTACTTCCCCGCAAGCGCCTCCTGCAGTGCGAAGAACTGGGGATCCAGTGGTTGCTCTATGGAGGTCATCGGGAATCTCGGTCGGGCTCCGGATCGTCCTGCAATAGAAGATGGATCATCAATGCGACGTGATCAGGCACAGACGGTTGACCTAGGCTTCGGGTATGCAGATGAGGATTCGGCGCGGACCGGGCAGATTCTCGTCATCAGCGGCTGCTAGCATTAAGCCCGAGACCTCGAAATCAGAAGCTAAGGATGGATCGGCAGACCCGGCTGTGATTTGCGACACCGTACACGGTAGGGCCCTGCCGCCGTAGCCCTTCATCGATTCGCTCGTGGAGGTTGACGTGTGGTTTGCGCTGGCCGCGGGTTCAAATCCCGCCGTCCCGACTGTCGCTCCAGCCGCCAGCCGCCGCTACATCTACATCGGGCGGTGACGGCCAGTGGAAGCTACGGCCGCTTGTACACCACACCTCCCTTCATCACGAAGACCACCTCCTCGAGCACGGTCACGTCTTCGAGCGGGTTGCCGCGCACCGCGATGAGATCGGCGAGCTGTCCCTCGGCGATGCGCCCCCGGTCGTTCACGCCGAAGAGGTCGGCGGTGGCGAGCGTCGCGCTGCGGACCGCCTGGAGCGGCGTCATTCCCTGGGCCACCAGCACCGCGAACTCGCGGGCGTTGTGGCCGTGCGGGAAGACCCCGGCGTCGGTGCCGAACGCGATGTTCACGCCGGCCGCGATTGCACGCCGCAAGCTCTCCCGCGCCCGTGGCAGCACGTACTCGGCCTTGGCCCGGATCGGCGGCGGAAGCTGCTCGTAGTCGATGGCCCCCGCCAGGTACGACGTCGGCACCAGGTAGGTACCGCGCTCGCGCATGAGCGCGATCGCCTCGTCGTCGAGCATCGATCCGTGGTCGATCGACGCCACGCCGGCGCGCACCGCGGCCTTGATGCCGTCGGTGCCGTGTGCGTGGGCGGCCACGCGCAGCCCATGGCGATCGGCCTCCTCGACGATGGCGCGCATCTCCTCGTCGGAGAACTGCTGGGCCCCCACCGGGCCCTCGAAGGACAGGACACCAGCCGTCGCGCAGATCTTGATGACCCGGGCCCCGTGCTTGACCTGGTAGCGTAGGGCGCGCAGCACGCCCTCCGGCCCGTCGGCGATCCCCTGCTCCGGCCCGGTCTCGACGATGCCCGGCGCGAAGCCGGTCACGTCACAGTGACCGCCGGTAATGCCCAGCGCGTGCCCGGCGGGGATCATGCGGGGGCCCTCGACCAGGCCCTGCTCGATGGCGTGCATGAGGGCGATGTCGGCGAAGCCGGTCGATCCCACCTCGCGCACGGTGGTGAAACCGGCCATGAGCGTGCGCTTCGCGTTCCGGGCCCCGCGGAGTGCCACGTCGGCGGCGGTCTCCTTGACCGGCTGGTTCACCCAGTCGCTCTCCAGGTCGTATCCGAGGTGGGTGTGGGCGTCCATGAGCCCCGGCAGCAGCGTGACGTCGCCGAGGTCGATCACGGACTCGCCGGTGGGGACGGCGCCGCCCACCCGGCTGATGCGCCCCCCTTCGATCACGACGACCGCGTTGGACACGATCCGGCCCGACTCGACGTCGAGCATCCGGTCCGCCCGCACGACGGTCGTTTGCGCCTGCGCGAGCGGCGCGGCACAGCAGAGCAGGGCGGCGGTCAAGCGGAGGCTTGTTCTCATCGGGCTCCTCTGGGAAAGGGCGAGGGCTGTAGATAACCCGGTCCGAGAGTCCTGATCAAGGGCGGAGCCGTCCGGAGCGGTTGCCCCCCGCGGCGGAGCGCTGTACGAGGCGCCACGCCGCGGCCCTACGGCATCCTCTCAAACATCACGCCGCGGGTCCGGTCGTTCGAGACCCGAAGCCCGGTGATCGCCCCCTCGTCACTCCGCACGAACCCGCGTTTAGTGTGACATTCTGCCGGGTTTGAGTCCCCTAGCGGCGACGCTCTGGATCAGAAGAGTCCTGGTTCGCTCATCCCATTACTTAACCACAGCAACCAAGTCCCGACCGGTAACGCTCTTACGGGATCAGGTTTCTCGGGTATATTCGGCTCCTCACCAAACCCCCAAGCGCCCGGCGCGGGCGAGCGCTCGTCAGGTGGTGCAGAATCAGGGTCTCGTAGACACGCGGATCGCGAATCACCCAGCAAAGGAGGAGTCGTGGATAAGAACCTTCTCAGCATCCTGGTATGGGTCTTCTTCCTTGGTGGACTGTTCGGTATGGCGATGGGCTTCGTCAAGTTCTTCGGCGGTGGTACACCGGCTGAGTATGGGGTCATGGGAATCGGAGGAGGGTTCTGGCTCCTCTCCTCGGCGATCACGATCTTCATTCGCCGACGCACCGAGTGAGCCTAGGCCAGCGGCCCAACAGGCGTATGCACTTGCGGAGGCGCCGACCGGGCCCTAGGAAGCTCCTGCAGCGCCCGGCCCCGCGCCGGGCGTTTGTGGCTTCATGAGGCAACACGACGAATCACGACATCTGAGGCGACAAGATGTCGTCATGACCCGACATTCTGTCACTCAAACCCGGCAAAGGACGACACGAACCCGCGTTCAGAGTGCCGTTTTGCCGGGTTTGAGCCCCCTAGCGGAGCCCCTCTGGATCAGAAGCCCTGAGGACCAAGCAAGGTGCTCCGCAGCCTGGCGCGCCCAGTCCTCAAGCCCTAATCTTGTTACAGCGCTCACCTCCCGGAGTGACACGCCTTGACTGACCTCCTCGGCCGCCTCAAAGCTGCCCTTGCCGACCGCTACGCCATCGAGCGGGAGATCGGTAGCGGTGGCATGGCCTCGGTGTACCTGGCCAACGACTTAAGACACCAACGCCAGGTCGCCATCAAAGTGCTCCGTCCCGATCTCGCTGCTGCGCTCGGCCCGGATCGTTTTCTTCGTGAGATCAGGATCGCGGCAAATCTCACTCATCCGCACATACTTCCCCTGCACGATTCTGGTGAAGCCGAGGGCTTCCTGTATTACGTGATGCCCTACATGAAGGGGCAAACGCTGAGGGAACGGATTGAGAAGGAGGGAGAACTTCCCGTAACCGAAGCGGTACGGATTGTGAGGGAGGTGGTCGACGCCCTTGCTTTTGCCCATTCGCAGGGTGTGGTCCACAGAGACATCAAACCCGACAACGTGATGCTCACTGGCGGTCACGCAATTGTGGCTGATTTCGGCGTTGCCAAGGCGGTGAGCGAGGCCACGGGCCGGGATAAGTTGACTACCGCGGGAGTAGCACTAGGCACTCCGGCATACATGGCCCCTGAACAGGCAACTGCAGATCCCCATGTAGATCACCGCGCAGATATCTACGCCCTGGGTGCGTTGGCCTATGAATTGCTTGCGGGAAGAGCTCCCTTTACGGGTGCCACTCCTCAGTCGGTCCTCGCTGCGCATGTAACCGAGCAGGCAGAGCCGGTAAGCAAGTATCGGGACCAGGTCTCCGGCGAACTCGAAGCGGTCGTCATGAAGTGCCTGGCTAAGAAGCCTGCTGACAGGTGGCAGACGGCAAACGAGATGTTGCCGCACCTGGAATCGTTGACCCCGTCGAGTGGTGGAGTGACTCCCGCTGCCACGATGCCCGTAACCGCCCTATCTGGTCGGAGGAAGCTGTTTACTCCGATTGTCATGGGTGGTGTGGCCGTGCTGGCAGTGATCGGTGTGTTTGGTTCTAGGATGCTGAAGCCGGAACCGTTCGCGATTCTCGTATCCAATGAACGCCAGATCACATCGGACCTCGGCCTTGAATTCGAGCCGTTCTTATCACCGGATGGTTCTAAGATCGTTTACTCGAAGGGACCACCATTCAGGACGCACTCGTTTGTGCAGGTGCTCAGTGGCGGAGCAACTGTACCTCTCGCCGGAGACTTAGCGGGATATCAACGGGGACCGGTGTGGAACACCGCAGGCGACAGCGTACTCTTTTGGAAATGGAATGCTGCTGACCCCCGGCCGGGGTGGGCGTCGACCGCGATGCTTGGAGGGGCGATTCGTACACTCGACCTGGTAGCTGAACGGGACAAGATCGCCTGGTCTCGCGATGGTTCGAGCGTCGCGTACGGCAGGGGAGACAGCATTTTTGTCCGCACTCAAGGGATTGAACGATTCCTTCTAAGTCACGCGGGGCGGGGCGGACCCAGGCACCTGTCATGGTCTCCCGATGGGCGAAGACTCGCATATGCCGTTGGCGCAGATTCCTGGACCCGGGACGACGTTCTTGGCGACATATATGCCAGTTCCATCTGGGTTGTCGCTGCCGAGGGCGGCGTTCCGATTCTGGTGGCCGGGGCCGACGGATTCAACATGAATGTCAGTCCGGTCTGGCTCGCCGATGGTCGTCACGTCTTGTTCGTATCCGACCGTGAGGCTTCCCGAGCGGTTTACGCGGTTGAAGTAAGCGAGAGCGGCGCCGTAGGGAGTCCTCAGCGAATCCCCGGTGGCAGCGACCCACATACCATCTCGATCTCGGCCGACGGTCGCAGGCTGGCCTATTCGAAGTTCAACTACACCAGGAACATCTTCGAATATCGACTCGTGGCAGACGGAGTCGTGAGTCTTTCCGATGGCGTGCGTATAACGAGCGGTACGGAGGTAATCGAGCGTATTGAGATCTCGCCCGACGGCCAGTGGATCGCCTTTGATAGTCACATCAACGGCAATCAGGACGTGTTCAAGATGCGGCGCGATGGTAGCGGACGCACTCAGCTCACGAGCGATCCCAGTGATAACTTCCTCAGGAAGTGGTCTCCCGATGGAACCGAGTTATCGGTTAGCGCGGGCGTTGCGGGAGTTGAAGGTGGCGGAATTGTATCCTCGGACGGATCGAGTGAAGCCGTTGAACCCTTTGCCGACAGCGAATGGGGAACTTGGCAGGATCCGACGTGGTCACCCACCGGATTGGAGATCCTGGTCTGGAAGCAGGATGAGCAGAGCGTTTGGATGTCGTCCCGTGACAACGCCGCGGCGCCCTGGAGCGAACCTGTCCGGGTGGGCCCAGCGGTCGCGTGCGATTGGTGGTACGAGTGGTCCCCCGACAGCGAGATGATCCTCTGCTCTTCATCGGGAGGTGTAGGACAGGGCGTATCGCTGTTTACCCGCGCCGGTGAATCGGTGTGGCGTTACGTGCCCGATGCTTCTGCGGGAGCGCCCTGGTTGGCGCGTGCTCAATTCTCTGTAGATGGATCCACGATATATGCCTACGGGGTGGGCCCCGACGGTACGCAGGGCATATGGTCGATGCCGACCACGGGTGGCATTCCCGAGCTGGTCATTGTCAATGATGATGAGTCGCTGTGGGCTAATGTGTTCTCGTTCGAGGTGGGACCGGACGACAGGATCTACCTGGCCGTGGCCGAATACCAGAGTGACATCTGGGTGATGGACTTGGAGTGGTGAGGAAGGACGGCAAGGCGCGACATCTGTCCCGACGACATGCCGTCATAAACCCACATCTTGTCCTTCAACCTCGGCAACGGACGACAGGAAGTCGCGATTAGTGTCACATTCTGCCGGGTTTCGCTCCTCAGGAGGACTCCCACGGCAGATTCATCCGTTCCATGAGGCCCGGGAAGCGCGGATCGTCCCGCAAGGGCTCGAACGGACGGAGTATATGGCTCCCGATTACCCAGCAGTGAATCCGCTCGTAATCCAGCCAGCGAAACGCATCGTCCTTATCGCCCAGGGTAGCGTACAGCACGGCCAGACTCCACGCGTTCCATGGGCTGGGTCCTTCTGCCTCGAGCTCGGCCGCTATCTCCCGCGCCTCTTGCGTGCGGCCGGCCAGCGCTAGTTGACGCCCGAGAATCCATCCCCGGCCACCACGGCGGGCCCGCTGAGCTGTGGCGACGGCCTCCTCGTGCCTCCCCCTTGCCGCCTGGACCTCGGCGAGCACGTAGAGCCCCATTCCATCCCGGGGATCCAGTTCGAGCGCCTTCCTTGCCTCAGCTTCTGCCTCGTCCCATCGCTCTTCTAACAGGTACAGCCAACCGAGGCCTGCAGTGTGCAGGGGGTTCAAGGGATCCAGCGCTTCGGCGAGTTTGTGTTCCTCGAAGGCCTCGTCCATGCGGCGGAACAACGCGAGCTGCCACGAATACCAGTAGTGGGCCATGTCCAGGCTAGGCTTCATTTCCAGCGCACGGAGAAACATCTCCTCGGCTTCGTCCCACTCGTACTGGTAGTATCCCTTGAGGAAGGCCAAAGCCGTGAGTGTCTCGGCCAGTGTGGAATCCAGGCTCAAAGCCCTCTCGGCTGCTGCCCGTGCTCGCGGCAATGCCTCCACCGGGGGCTCCGGACCATGGGCAGCCGTGATGTAGCCGATCGCCAGCCCCGCATACGCTAGCGGGTCCGCCGGATCGTTTTCGAGCGCCTCGTGCAGATAGGCCAGGCCTCGTTCTGAGTCTTGCAGTGTTCCCTTTCTGAGCAGAAACATCCCGCGCAGATAGGCTTCGTACGTATCCTGGCGGACCTGTCGGGCGGTACCGAGTCGCGCCTGTTGGCCCGGGGTCAGTCCCACCTGCGCCTCTCGGGCAATGGCCCGTGCGACGTCGTTGTACATGACGAGCACGTCGTCCATGCTTCGCTCGAACGGTTGCGACCAGAGTTCATGCTCCTCCGGAAGAGCGTCGATCAACTGCACCTCGAGATTCACGTTGTCGCCGCTCCGCAGAACCGAAGCCTCCACGACCGCGTCGACGTTCAGCTCGCGCGCGATCTCCGGGATGGATTTCTCGGTGTCCTTGTATCGCATCGCTGAGGTGAGCGATGTCACGCGCAGTTCGCCGATCTGTTTCAGCGTGCTGATCAGCGCGTCGTGCATTCCCGCGGCGAGGTAATCCTGTTCGGGATCTCCGGTGGCATTGTAGAACGGCAGGACCACCAGTGACTCGACTCCACCGTCGGCGAACGCACGCGAGATCCACCAGCCTCCGATGGCGATCACGACGGCCAGCAGCGCGACCAGCCCCACCGCGCGTGGCTTAGACAGCCGCCGCGGCTGCCGAACAACGACCGTGCCCGACGGCTGCGTGAATCCAAGTGCATCGCGAAACTGGGCCGCCGTCGCAAACCGGTCCGCGGGCACCTTGGCGAGGGCCTTGAGAATCGGCTGTTCGACGGCCGCGGGCACCGTGTCTCGCACGGTTCTGAGGGGGGGCGGGGGCTCCAAGGTCTTTCGCGCGAGGATCGCCTGCGGGTTGGTGCCCGCGAACGGCGGATCGCCGGCGAGCATCTCGTACGCCACGCAGCCGAGCGAGTAGATGTCGCTGCGGGCATCGACGTCCTGCTGCCCCATGGCTTGCTCGGGGCTCATGTACGCCGGCGTCCCGACGCTCAACCCGGTCTCCGTGAGTCTCTCTCCTCCCGCCTCCGTGATGGCTCGCGCGATTCCGAAATCGGCGACCACCGCGTGCCCGCTCGTCAGCAAGATGTTTTCCGGCTTGATGTCGCGATGGACCACCCCAAGGCTGTGTGCATGGCTCAAACCGTCGGCGACCTCGCGCGTGATCTGTAGGGCTTCGTCGAGTGACAGTTGCTTCTCTCGCCGGAGTCGGCCCCGCATCGTTTCACCCTCGATGTAGGGCATCACGTAGTAGAGGAAACCGTCCGCCTCCCCGGAGTCGTGCAGCGGGAGAATGTGTGGATGGGTGAGCTTGGCAGCGATCTCGATCTCCCGTAGAAATCGTGCGGCGCCGATTGCCACGGCCAGATCCGGATGGAGCACCTTGACCGCCACCTGGCGGTGGTGCTTGAGATCCTCAGCCAAGTAGACCGTCGCCATCCCGCCGCGCCCGATCTCGCGCTCGATGGCGTAGCGGTCGGCGAGGGCAGCCTTGAGGCAATCCAGCTGGTCAGTCATCGAACAACCTCGGCTAGGCCTGCACTAAAAGTAGGATGCCTAACCCGCGCACGCACCTGCGGGGGCAGTAGAAGTGTTCTGCTCGCGCCCGTTCAGGGTCCCGAATCACGAGCAGGTCTGGGGTATTTGGCGACAGAAGCGATCGTTCAGGATGCTCAAGAGCCGCCGAATCCCGAGCGGATTCCCCCTTGTTAGCGGTGTCTGAGGACCCGCGTTGGGTCGCGCAGACCTCTCCAAAGACGGCAATCCGCCCTCGCTTCATGGGAACCTCGGAGTCCGCCAGAGCATCTTATGGAAGAACGGCGGGTCTGAGCAGCTCTGCGCCCGTGATCCGGTTGACCGGGCGCTGCTGCCAACCAACGACTTTGAAAGAATGGAAAAGAGAAATGACGACTGGTCGATTCGTGCGAACTATGCCCGCATTCGCAGGGCTGGGCGCCCTTGTTGGTATCCTGACGCTTCTCGCAGCACCGCCAGCGAGAGGTCGAGTGGGGCAAGAGGCAGAGCACCTGCGGGGTTCAGACAAGATCACGTTTCACTCACAGGTGCTCGGCGAAGAACGAACCGTTCTCGTGCTGTTGCCCGACGGATATGAGAACTCCTCTCGGCGCTACCCAGTGCTGTACGTGCTGGACGCGGAGTACCTCTTCCAACAGGCTGCCTCTGCCGTCCAGTTCCTTTCTGAGTTGGGATATCAGCGCGGCCAGCATCCGATCCCCGAGATGATCGTGGTGGGGGTGGTCAACGTCGATCGCAACCGGGATTTCACGCCTACGCACGCGCCGGAACAGAGCCAGGGCCGACTCAGCTTCCCCACGAGTGGGGGCGCTGAGGTCTTTCTGGAGTTCTTCGAGAAGGAGCTGTTTTCGTTGGTGGAATCAACGTACCGTACGCATCCCCACCGCATCCTCTCAGGGTGGTCTCTCGGCGGGCTACTCACAGTGCACACGTATCTCGAGAGACCGCGCCTGTTCTCGCGCTACCTGGCTATCGGCCCGAGCCTGTGGTGGGATGACTCGGTCACAGTGAAGGAAACGCGGCGACGGCTGAGGAACGGTGATGCGTTGTCCCCGAAGCGTCTGGTGATCACGCTCGGCGCTTTGGAAGGCGGTGACATGGACGGCGCCGTGCGGAGGAACTTCGTGCCGCTCCTTGCCCGTCAGCGGCAACCGGTCCTCGACTTCGCCTTTGTGGAGATTCCAGGTGAGAACCACGGGCATGCGCCCTACAAGGCGTATTTCGATGGCCTGCGCGCCCTGTACTCGGATTGGCTCGTTCCAAGCGAGGTATTGCAGGAAGGGTTGGCCGCGGTGGACGGGTTCTTCGAGGACCTGTCAAGCCGATACGGGTGGCCGGTGGACGTGCCGCTGTCGGTGTACCGGACTCTGTCCGTCACTCTCCCTGCCATCGAGCCTGCCCTCGAGGTTGTGCGGCTCGCCGTGGACCGATACCCGCACACTGCCGTTGCGTACCTCTCGCTCGGGAGACTACAGCAGATCCAGGGAGATACGTCGGCGGCAGTCGCCAGCCTCGAACAGGCGCTCCAGCTCGAGTTGGCGAGGCCTGTTCCCCAATCGGAGTTGCTGCGCGCCATCAAGGGCAGACTCCAACGGCTGCAGGCCCGAGATGAGTGATTGTTGCCCTAGCGACCGAATCCCGGGCGAAGCCCCTCTGGATCAGAAGAGTCCTGGTTCGATCCTAGGCGGGGCAATAGCAAGACAGCCAACCGGCTAGGTTGGCTGTCTTCAGTTCTATATATCCCTCTGAGTCTCGCGGTGCGCCGTCACGCACTAGTTCGGCGGTCCTGCGCCCTCTCGAATCCGGGCGATCATCGCTGTCGCGTTCGCGTTGTCTGGGTTGAGCTCCAGGGACCGCTCGTAATAGCGAATCGCGTCATCGTCGTGGCCGAGAATCATGTGCGCTTCGCCGAGGCTGTCCCACGTGTTGAACGCCTCTGGGAAAACGCGCGTGTTGACCTCGAAGACTGCCAGAGCCTGCTCCGCTTTCTGAATCCTCAGCAGCGCGTATCCCATGGCGTTGACCTCGGCCTCGACCTGAGCTGGGTCGGCGTGCTCCGCGAGTTCCCGAACTCCGCGCTCCGCCGACTGCCGATCGCCGCCCAAGAGATTGACAACCGCTCTCGCGACTCTGACCTGGACGCCTTCATCATCCTCCACTATCGCCAGAAAGCGTGCGGCACGATCGCTCCGCCCGTCGGCTGCGGCAGTCACCGCGGCAATCACGATGGACCTCACATCTGCGATCCCGGCGAAGGAACCGACACTGTCCCGGATCGGCAGGTAGCGGTCGTGACTGTCTTCCTCGTGGAGCGAACCGTCCTCTTGGAAATAGAGTCTGAAGGTGCCTGCGACCGGGGCAAAGCTCATGAGGTGACCTTCACCCGCTGTGATCCGGACCCTCGTGCGTGAGGGCATCCCAAGGGGTGAAGGCGGATAGTCCCACTCGCCGACGAACTCCTCGAGGCGGTCGGCCGACACCTGGGTAACTTTCGGGTCGGAGCGGACCTCGAGCGGAACAAGCTGTGGGTCAGCTGCCGGAGTGCCCGTGCGTGCCTCGAGGACCTGCTCGATGAGGCCGAGCAGCGCTGGCGTCGGTGTCCCCTCGCCCTGGTAGGTGTTGGCACGATTCACGATCACCAGATCCGTGTTAGGCAGCGCTGCAATCATCTGGTTGCCGACACCGAGTGCGGCGAACATCCCGTGACGGGCGAATCGGGGCTCGCGCAACACCCACCACATGAAGCCGTATCCCATGATGTCGCTGTCGATCGAGTAGAGGGCGGAGCTGCGGCGAACCCAGTGTTCGGAGAGTATCTGCTTGTCGTTCCACATCCCATCGCGGGCGAAGAGCAATCCGAAGCGGGCGGCGTCGCGCGCCGATATCCGGAAGGGATAGGCGGGGTATTTCGACTTGTCGCGTTCGTAGTGATAGTAGCCGTCCGAAACGCGCCAATCCTCCATTTGAAGCGGCCCTCCGAAGTACTGGTCGAAGGCTTCGAAGACCCGATCTCCCGTCTCCTGTTCCAGGATCGTAGCCAGGGTGTTGAAGTCCCAGTTGTTGTAGGCGAAGTAGCGGCCCGGACCTTCACTCCCTCGTGGACGCGAGTCCGTCCGACCCGCATAGGCTGCGGGATGAAAGACCCCGGAGCGCGCCTTGAGGAGATCGAGGATGCGCGCCCGTTTCTCGGCTTCCAAGAGCGAGTCCGGCTCATCTTCAATGCCGAGATCGGCCAGGGTCTTGTTGAGCTCGATCTCTCCGCGGTCCCAGTAGATCCCATAGAGCGCGGAGAGGAAGCTCTTCCGTACCGAATGGCACATGAAACGTCGTTCAACTTCGCCCCAGGCAGCGACAACCGCACCGTCGGCGATCACCATAAAAGCCGAGGACGGAAGACCTTCCCACGTTGTCTGAGCCGCCGCGAGCTTTGTGACGTCGAAACCGGCCTGTGCGACGTCGGCGTAGCGCATCCAACGATCGGCAGGAAAGCGATCACCCGCAGTTTGCCCGAGGGTCGCTCCGGGCACCGCGAGTACGGTGCCGAGAACCAGAACGAAGATGAACGCCCGCCGCACCAGCTCACACTTGTTTCGCATCACTTGCCCCCTAGACTGCTGGTTTCGAGAGAAGTTCAGTTTGGCCCCTCCACCGTGCACCACGCAGGACCGTCACGGTTCCCGAAGGACTCGAATCGCGTTCACGTAACCTACTAAGATGACCGCCAGCGGGCAGGGATTCGATGCCGGTTTCCCTTCTCCAAGATCGCTACCCGGAGAGTCCTGGTAGCGCGGGCCGACTGCGGTACATAGGCTGAGCGGCCGAAAGGTGACGATCCAGCTCGCATTTTGCAGAAACTCCGGTGCTCAGCAGAACGTCTGTTAGGTGAGCGCCGCGCCGTTAGACAAGCTCTTCGACGTTGCGAGACGGAAGGGAGGTGATCGGGCGCTCCGCGGGGTGGGATTCAGAATCCCCACCGAGCATCATCTTGGACTACCAGGGGGTAAGGAATGTGACAGTGTTGCGTCTGGTGCTTGCATGTGTTGCGTCAATTGGCGCGTTCACGGGGTTCTTTTCGTTACTGCCAGGTAATGGGATATCGGCGGGACTGCATGATGAAGTTACGCTGACAGGGGCGACGTTTCTCGGCGGCAGCGGGGCCGACGGCGTGTATGAACTATCTATTGCGGTTGCCGACAATTCTTCGATCTATGTCAGTGGGTTTACCACTTCGACCGATTTCCCGGTCACGCCGGATGCGTACAACACGACATTCAACGGAGGAGTGGCCGATAGGTTTGTCTCGCGGTTTGACAGCGGATTGTCTCAAATGCCGGCATCGACGTATGTCGGCAGTGCGGGAGCTTCAGCCGGGATCATCGGGGGTAACGGCGACGATGTCGGCCACGCCATTGCGATTGACGGCGACGGGAACGTGTTCATTGCGGGATATACCGAATCGGCGGATTATCCTGTGACGGAGGACGGCTTCGATACCGAGTATAACGGCGGGCGGGATGTCTTCATATCTAAATTCGACCGCGAACTGACGACGCTCCTTGCGTCCACGTTTGTCGGCGGGTCCGGCGACGAAGGGTACAAGTGGCCCAGGATAGACATGGCGGTGACGGCTTCGGGTGACGTGATTGTCGCGGGGATCACGCATTCTGTTGATTTTCCGGTTACAGCAGGTGCGTTTGACCGGGAGTTTAACGGCGGGAGCGAATCCGGCGATGCTTTTGTCGTGGTGCTCGACAACAGCCTTTCAACGTTGAA
>JBDHDE010000060.1:0-14733 GCA_039591655.1 Gemmatimonadota bacterium | reverse complement strand
AGGAGTATGATGCCGAACCTCAGCAGCCGCCGGCGAATGCGGCGGCGGGAGTCGCTGACCAGCCGGTGGGGTGCCACGTCAGTCTGCCATTGTCATGGTCGTGCCAAAGTTGCGAACGGTCATGGGTACAGGCAAGTGCGCTGGCCACAGTCGTGCGGCGGGCGTATTGTTCCAGCGCGGTGGTCGGCGCATTCACCGGCGCGGGCCTGACCGTGGCGTCTGGGAACACTCAAACGAAGGAGTCCGCCCATGCAGGACCACGTCTACAAGACCACCGAGCTCGTCGGCACCTCGGATAAGGGCATCGAGGACGCGGTACAGAAGGCGGTGGGCCGGGCCGCGAAGACCGTGCGCAACATGCGCTGGGTCGAGGTAACGGAGATCCGGGGGCACATCGAGGGCAGCAAGGTCAGTCAGTGGCAGGCCATCCTCAAGATCAGCTTCACCCTGGAAGACTAATGCGAACGCGGAACACTGCGCTGGCGGCGCTCCTGCTGGTCGCCGTCGCTGCCGGCCCGGCATGGGCCCAGCAACGGCCCTGCAAGGTCTACATCTCGGCCGACATGGAAGGTGTGGTGGGAGTTGTGACCGGTGCCCAGCTGGGGCCGAGTGGCTTCGACTACGCCACGGCCCGCAAGTACATGACACAGGAGGTGCTGGCGGCGATCCGAGGAGCACGTGCCGCCGGCGCCACCGAGATCCTCATCAGCGACTCCCACGGCAACGGACAGAACCTCCTGCTGGACGACCTCCCCCCGGATGTCACCGTGGTGCGATCCTGGCCCCGGCCGCTCATGATGATGGAGGGCATCGATTCCACCTTCGACGCCGCCATCTTCATCGGGTACCACGCCGGCACCACCAACCCCGACGGTGTACGCGCCCACACCATGTCGAGTGCGCGCTTGGCGGACATTCGCCTGAACGGTCTGTCAGTGCCGGAGGGCGGGATCAATGCGGCGATCGCAGGCCACTTCGGGGTACCCGTGGTCATGGTGTCGGGTGACGATGCCGCGGTGGCCGAGATCAGTCATGTCGTGGGGGACATCGAGGGGGCGGTGGTCAAGTGGAACCATAGCTTCCACTCGGCCCGGACCCTGATGCCGGAAGCCGCCTACCGCCTCATCGAGGAGAAGGTCGAGGCCGCTCTACGGCGCCTGGACGACTTCGAGCCAGTGGTGCTGGAGACACCGGTCACGCTGGACGTGCGGTTCAAGAACTACCGACCCTCCCAGGTCCTGGCCTATCTCCCCATCGTGGAGCGGACGGATGCGCACAGCATCCGCTACGTGGGGGAGGACATGATCGCCGTCTCGAAGTTCCTGGAGTTCGTGCTGCACTACGACGCCGGCCTGGAGCCCTAGAGGCGCCCTACACGTAGCTCTCGTAGCGTGGGTCGTACATCTGGGACCGCACCAATGCCATGATGTCCCGAGGCCGCCTGCGTGTGGCGAGGCCTTCGTCCCACGCGTATTCCGCCACCGCTGCGGCGATCGTCGCCGAGACCTCGCGGATCGCGGTGAGCGGCGGCAGGATGGCACCCTGCGCCAGCTCCTCCTCGGTCGTCATGTTCGCCACGGCCCGGGTGGCGACGTAGAACATGTCGTCGGTCACATGCCTGGCCCGCGACACGACGGCGCCCAGCCCGAGCCCCGGGAAGATGTAGGCATTGTTCCCCTGCGTCGGGACGTGCCGCTTGCCCTGGTAGGTGACCGGGTCGAACGGGCTGCCGCTGGCGAAGATCGCGCGGCCGTCCGTCCACTGGTAACACTGCTCGGCCGTGCACTCTGCCTTGGAGGTCGGGTTCGAGAGTGCGAACACGATCGGACGCTGGTTGATCTCCGCCATCCGTCGCACCATCGGCTCCGTAAAGGACTGCGGCTTGCCCGAGACCCCGATGATTGCCGTGGGCTTCGCCGCCTCGATGGCCGCCGCCAGGTCGGGCACGAACTCGTGGTCCCGGGCGTAGGGGAGCTTGTGCTCCGCCAGGTCGGTGCGTGACTTCACCACCAACCCCTTCGAGTCCACGTGCCACACACGGCGCATGGCCTCATCGCGGTCCATGCCTTCCCGGACCATGGCCGAGACGCAGAGATCGGCGATGCCGATGCCCGCCTCGCCGGCGCCGAGGAAGAGCACCGTCTGCTTCGTGATGTCCTGGCCGGTGATGCGCCCGGCACCCAACAGGCCGGCGAGCGTCACGGCCGCGGTGCCCTGGATGTCGTCGTTGAACGTGCAAATGCGGTCGTGGTACTTCCTGAGCAACCGGAAGGCGTTGAGCGTGGCGAAGTCCTCGAACTGCACGAGCGCCTCCGGGAAGCTACGCCGCACCGCGGTGATGAACTCCTCGACGAAGTCGTCGTATTCCTTGCCGCGGAGCCGCTTCTGCCGGATGCCGATGTAGAGCGGGTCCTCCCGCAGCTCGTCGTTGTCGGTGCCCACGTCCAGCGTGACGGGTAGCGTGAGTCTCGGGTGCACCCCGGCACACGCCGTGTACAGCGAGAGCTTCCCGATGGGAATGCCCATCCCGTCGGCGCCCAGATCGCCCAGCCCGAGGATGCGCTCGCCGTCGGTCACCACGATGACGCCCACGTCCTTCTCCGGCCAGTTGCGCAGCACCTTGGCGATCTGTCCCTTGTGCTTGGCCGAGACGTAGAGGCCGCGCGGCTGGCGGAAGATGTGCCCGAACTTGGCGCACGCCTCACCCACGGTCGGCGTGTAGATGATGGGCATCATCTCGTAGATGTTGTCGATCACCGTGCGGTAGAACAGCGTCTCGTTGCGATCCTGCAAGGCGATCATGAAGATGTACTTCTCGAGGGGCGTGGGCTTGTGGTTGTAGTTCTCGAGCACGCGGTGTTGCTGCACTTCGATGCTGTTCACGACCGGCGGCAGCAGGCCACGCAGCCTCAGGGCGTCGCGCTCCGCCTCTGCAAAGGCGGTGCCCTTGTTGAGGCGCGAGTCGTGCAGCAACTCGATCCCGGTGGGGAACGCGCTCCTGGCGCGGCCCTCGGCCGCCCGCTTGCGGGCCTCGACCGCCTTCTTCAAGTCCCGCGCCGCCCGTGTCGTGGCCTTGGCCGCCTGCGTGGCGCCGCGGCGTGCCGTCTTCTTGGCCGCCTTGGCCGCCTTCTGCACACGGCGTCGGGCGGTCTTCTTCGCCTTCTGGGCCGCCCGCTTCACCTTGCGGCCGGTCGTCTTCTGCATCTTCTGTGCGGTCTTCGCCCCGCGGCGAACGGCCTTCTTCACCGACGTTGCCGCCCTCTTCACCCGCCCGGTGGCCTTCTTCTTGGACCGCTTGGCCCTCTTGCGTGCCACGGAATCACCCCTCTTGGTTGGACGAGTGGATCACTCGTCTTTGCGACCGCCGCCACCACTGCTTCCGTGAGGCATCCGCCGGGCTACTCTCCCCCAACGACGCCAGCACAACAGCCTATCGAGCACAGTCTTAGGATTGCACAAAGAACCGCTTAAAGTGGCCTTAATGCCTCCCTGCAAGAAAACTCTCCTAGGGCTCGCCCTCCCGCGGCTCCAGGCGCAGGGCCGCGGAGTTGACGCAGTAGCGCAGGCCGGTGGGCTCCGGCCCGTCATCGAACACGTGCCCCAGGTGCGCATCGCAGAACCTGCATAGCACCTCGGTCCGATGCATGGACAGGCTGTCGTCGGGCTCGTTCCGGACGGCTTCCGCCACGACCGGGCCCCAGAAGCTCGGCCAACCGGTCCCGGAGTCGAACTTGGTGTTGGAGCTGAACAGGGGGCTCCCGCAGCAGATGCAACGATAGACGCCCGGGGTCTTACAGTCACAGTACTCGCCTGTGAAAGCCCGCTCGGTCCCCTTCTCCCGCGTCACCCGGTACTGCTCCGGCGTCAACTGGGCCTTCCACTCCGCGTCGGACTTCTTCATTAGCGCGTGCCTCGCGGACTCCCGGTTACTGCGCGATCCAGCGCACGGAATCACCTACGGCGATCTCCCCGTCGTTCAATACCTGGCCATACGCTCCGCCCCCCCAGTCGACGGCCAACGCGTCCCGCAGGCCGGGACACGCCTCGTCCATGCGAGCGCACGGCGTGGTCTCGCCCTGGATGCGGATGCGGACGGCGCCCACCTCGAGGATTCGGTCCCGACTGTCGGCCAGGCGGACCCCGCGCACCATGAGGTTGGCCCTGCGTGCGGAAGGCACCACTGCGGGCCCCAGCTCCTCCCTGAGCGCCGCCCAGCGCTCCTGCTCGATGAAGGTCACCTGGCGCTTCCCGCCCAGGTCTGCGTTGCCCACGATGCCGCTGCCGGCTTTGAGCGAGGCCCGGTCGGTGGCATCCATGGGCCCGCGGTGGACCCGCTTGATCCAGATGGCTTCCAGCGCTGCGTCTCGTGGCATGATCAGTTCCCGACGGGATCGTCGTCGGCCGTCGCCGAATGATACAGCCGAATCGACTCGCCGACATGGGCGGCCGGCTCCACCGACTCCAGCCACTCGAAGCCCGTCCAATCGGGAACGTGGAGGCCTTTGATGACGGCGACGCTCACGGCGAACCACCCTTCGGGTCGCTCGAAAGGCGCCATGGGCCGCACGCGGGGGAAATGGCGGGCTGGATTGGCGGATCCGTAGTAGGCTAGGGCCAGCGAGTCGATCCCCAGGGCCTCCACCGTGTCGGCGAGACGCAGCAGGTCCTGCCCCCAGTCCAGATCGGCGTTGACGAGGATGCGCTCCGGACGGCCCCCGGCCAACTCGTTGAACCAGGGGAGATAGTCGGGATGGGCGCGCCACGTGCCCGCCAGCTGCCAGAGGAGCAGGCCCACCGCGAGCGCTCGCTGAGCTGTCCGGGCCCTCGTCGCGCGCCACAGGACGGTGACGCCGTAGCCGGCGATTACCGCGGCCAGGGGGTAGACCGGGAGCACGTGGCGCAAACCGATGTTCAGCCTGGGGGGCAGGGTCACGACGACGATGGCGACGGCGGCGACGAGGGGGGCGATGGACTGCCAGTCTCGCCGCCCGCGCAGTAGCTCGAGGGATCCGACGCCCCCGATCACCGTGAGGGCGACGAACGGCAGCGGCGTCTTCACCGCCAGGGTTATGGGGAAGAACCACCACCAGCCCCTGGTCGAGATCTCCCCGAACAGGTACGTCTCGTGTCCGATCTTGGCCTTCTGCACGAGATGGGCGATGCCCTGCCACAACTCCACCGCCGGGAGCGGGGGACTTCCCTCCAGAGAGTGGAACGAGAAGCGATAGCCCGCCCAGATGACCAGCCAGGCGGCGGCGGCGGCGATCGCGGCTGCGTGGGCGGTGGCGACGCGCCTCCTACCTGCTCCCTCCTGGGGTGACTCGTTGCCGGCGGTCGCCGCGCTGCCGGGCCGCTCTGTAACGGGAGCACTCCCGTCACCGGCGCGCCGCGCCCACCAGCGGACGGCGAGGATCGCTCCCCCGGCCGCCGGTAGGAAGGCCAGGGCGGAGAATTTGGCCAGGATGGTAAGGCCCGCGGCGAGTCCCAGCGCTAGAGAGTGCTCCACGGTGCGCGCGTCGAGCCACCGCATGAAGGCGTAGATGGTCGCCGTCAGCAATGCCGCCAGCGCCATGTCCGTGGTGGCTAGGCCGCCGTGGGCGAGCATCGGAGGGAGGGTAGCCACGAGGACTGCCGCGAGGGCGGCGGTCGGGGCGCCGAACAGGCGCCGCGCCCAGAGCCAGACGACAACTGCTGCTACGAAGAAGAACGGCAGCACCCCGAGGCGCGCCAGCGCGAGGTTCCGGCCGTACGCTCCGTCCGCGTAGAGGATCCTGCTGCCCTCACGCCAGCGGTTGGGGCTGCCGAACGACCGGATCCCGGCGGCGTAGGGACCCACGGCGACGGCCACCCGGGCGAGCGGCGGGTTCATGGGCTCGTAGGTGAATTGCCCACGGTCCAACCACTCCATCCCGGCCGCCACGTGAGCCGGCTCATCGAAGGTGCCGCTGAACACCCGGTGGGTTGCGATGATGCGGGTGGCGGCGACCAACACCACCACGCCTGCTAGGACCGGGAGGATCAGATCTCTGCGAATCGACGGCGGGTTCATGAGGTGGCAACCTAACGCCGGATGGCGCGCCGCTACCAGTCCTTGACACGGAGCGGCCTGAGTGCCATGGGGTAAGCTTGTGTTTCCCACCACGGAGGTCGGTATGGGACAGATCAACTGGGGTAGAGTGGTTCTGGGAGGGCTCGTGGCCGGGTTGATCATCAACATCGGCGAGAGCCTCCTCAACATGGTTGTGTTCGCTGACGTGTGGGAGGGTGCCCTGGAAGGCATGGGCATCGAGCCGGTGGGCGGCATCTGGATCGCTGTGTTTGTCGTCCTGGGCTTCGTGGGCGGCATCGTTCTCGCCTGCCTCTATGCCTCGATGCGCCCGCGATTCGGTCCCGGGCCCAAGACGGCGCTCATTGCGGGCGGCGTCATGTGGTTCCTGGCGTGGTTCTGGCCCTCGATCACTATGGCGCCGATGTTCGCCGAGTTCCTTCCGGCGGGCACGATGGTGCTGGGCCTGATCCTGACGCTGATCGAGGTGGAGCTCGCCGCCCTGGCCGCCGGCTGGCTCTATCAGGAGGGTGCGGCTGCCGGCGGTGGTGCCGCCGCGCAAATGTAGACTCGGAACTTCGTCAGGAAACCGCGGGACGCTCCCGAGCGTAGAACGGGAGTATCGTTCCCCAATATCCCGGAGGCGTCCATGCGCAAGTCAGCGCTCGCTCTCGCTCTGGTACTCCCGTTCGCGGCGCTTACCACGGCCGTTGTCACCTCGCTCGATGACTCCGCTGAGCGGGTGGTTGTTGAAGCAGCCGTGCAGTCGTACTTCGATGGCCTCATGGGCTCGGACCAGGAGGCCCTCAGGCGGGCGTTTCATCCCGAGGCCCGTCTCATGGCGGCGCGGCCCGACAACGGCGAGCTGATCGTGATTCCCTTCGAGCAGTGGCTCGGGTACTTCGCCGAGCCCCAAACGCGGGATCCTGACACCCACGTGAACCGGATCGTGAGCGTGGACATGCAGGGCAACGCCGCGGTTGCGAAGACGGACCTCGAGTGGCCCGACGTGCACTACGTGGATTACCTGTCGCTGCTGCAGGTCGAAGGCGAGTGGAAGATCGTGAACAAGATCTGGTGGCAGGAGCGGCGGGGCGGCTGAGCGCGCAGCGACCCGCTCGCCCTTCTCAAGCGTGACGGGCGGTCGCCGGATGGCGGCCGCCCGCTTCTGCTGTTGGCCGCCGCCGCGTCTGCGGGCGAAGCCCTGGTTAGAACCCGCCCCGCATGCGCGGGTTCACCACGTTGTTGAACTTGGAGCCGAACCGGTAGCTCAGGTTCAGATCCAGGAAGAAAAAGAACTCCGTGCCGCGCTGCTGCTGCCGCAGGAGGATCTCCTCGGCAGTGGCCTCCTCCACTGGGAGGTATATCTGGTCCTTCACGCGGGCGACGCTCCCGTGTAGGCCGAACTCCAGGCCCCGGAAGATGCGGATATTGAGGCCACCGCCCAGCTCGACGCTGTGCAGCTCCAGGTCGTGCAGGTACTGGAACGCCTCCAACTCCGCGTCCACCGATCCCCACGGCTGCTGGATCTCGGTACCGATCTCCAGCAGGTGGAGCGGGTGCACCTCCGAGGTCCGCCCGAATATCGTCTCCTCCTGCCAGTCGAACGCGCCCACGCCGATCGTGTACAGAAACGTGAGCTGCCGGCGGGTGGATTCACGCCACGGGTAGATGTTGTACTCCAGCGACGGTCCCACCGCGATACCGAGTTCGGTGTTCCGCGTGCTGCTGTGCTCGATCTCCGCCATGGCCCCGGCCGACCAGTGATCCGAGAGGCTCCACACGCTGAGGAGATCCACGCTCCAGAACGTGCGAACACCTACGATCGTGCTGTCGTTGACGATAATGCTGTCGTTGACGGTGGTGCTGTCGGTGAAGTCGAACTCCTCACGGCTGCCTCGCCAGTGCGATCGGAGGGTGAGTTTGAGGGATTCGGTCGTTCGGTTGGCCCGGAACGAGGCGTTGCCCGCCCACTCCCGCTGCTGGCTCTCCAGCGCGGCTCCCCCGCCCACGCCGAGCCGGAACACCCAGTAATTCCACGGATCGTGCACGGTGTCCGTCGTGACCAGCGCCACCGCGGCAGCCTCGTACCTGATCTCGATCTGCTGCGCGACGGGAGTTTTAGCGGCGTACGACACGAGACCCAGCGTCAGGGTCTGTGTGAGACCGTCCCGCACCTCCGCCTCGGTGTCGTCGGCGTCGGAGACGTAGAACAGCGTGTCCTGCTTGCCCTCGTACTCGCGTAGCCCGATGAATGCAAGGGTGTACGCGAAGCCGCCGCCGCCGGTGCTCTGGAACGTGATGAGCACATGCACGTCCGCGTCCCGTCGGTCCCGCATCCAATTGACGAAGGTGATCTCGCGGCGGAAGTGGTCGAAGTCGCAATAAGGGGCGTGGCAGTCCAGGAACACACCGATCGTGCCGCCAACCGGAGCCGCCGGCTCTTGCGCTCGTGCGAGCTGGACGCATACGAGGCACGCCGATATCGTGAGGGTCAGTCGCAATGACCGTGGCAGCATGTGCGCCTCTCAACCCGGGGCCTGCATTTGGGATTGCCGCTCCTGAGACGTCGGCGGGCCGCGTCTCGTTGCGAAGATGAACGGTGAGCGGTGCGTGCACAGTAACCACCGTCACGCTGGTTCGGAAGCCGGATGGCCGGGGCCGCGTGTTGCGACGCACCCTTGAGTGGGATAGGTTGAGACACTCGCAGAAAGCCCGACGGCACACCCGATCCCCCTCCCGCTCTCAGAGGTGTCTCATCACAACACCCACGTCACGCAGATCGTCCGGCGAGCATGCCCGATTGCATCACGTCGCGACGTCCGGCCGCTACTCGGATGCCGTGCTGGAGTTCGCCAGGGCCGCACTCCGAGGTCTCTCCGACACGCCCCGTTGGCTGCCGTGCCAGTACCTGTACGACGCCCGCGGGAGCGAGCTGTTCGAGGCGATCTCCCGGCAGCCGGAGTACTACCCGACCCGCACCGAAGCGGGAATCCTGGAGCGGCATGCCCGCGACATTCGCGACCTGACCGGGCCGGTCACGCTGATCGAGCTCGGCTCGGGAAGCTCGATCAAGACGAGCCTGCTCTTATCGGCCTACGCCGCTGCCGGCGACGGGGTACGATACGTGCCCGTGGACGTGAGCAAGTCGGCGCTCGAGGGCGCGCGGCAGCGCATCGAGCGCGAGCATCCCACGGTGGAGCTGGATAGCATCACGGGACGGTACGAGGAAGCGTTCCCACTCCTTCACCGCTACTCGCCCGCCATGGTGCTCTTCCTAGGATCCACCATCGGGAACTTCAACAACGGCGAATCTCTGGCGTTCTGGCGGCGGGTGGCGCGCGATCTGGCACCGGGCGACTACTTCCTCCTGGGGGTCGACCTCGTCAAGGACCCCGAGGTTCTCAACGCGGCTTACAACGACAGCGCCGGGGTCACGGCGGAGTTCACCACCAATCTGTTCGCGCGGATGAATCGCGAGCTGGACGCCGGTGTGGATGTGAGCCAGCTTGGGCACCTGGCGCGGTACAACCCCGACTGGCAGCGGATGGAGATCTTCACCCGCTTCGATGCGGCGCAGACCGTTCGGATCGGCCCGCTGGGTCGAACGGTGGCGATCTCGGCCGGCGAGCAGGTGATGATCGAGATCAGTCGCAAGTTCGTGCTGGACGATCTCGCGACCTATTTGGACGCCTTCGACCTCGCTACGCGGGCGGTCTACACGGACGACAGGGACTGGTTCGCGGTGTTGCTGCTGCAGAAGGGGCGACGGTGCGCCGCCGATACGGTATGACGCACGAGCTCTCGCAGCAGGAGCGTCGGCAGGTCGCCGCTCTCACGCGCTCACTCTACGAGGGCCGGGTGGCGCGCGAGGACTTCGTCGAGGCACTCGGGGAGCTTGCCGACCCCGAGGTCGTGGAGTTGATCCACCTGCTCGAGCACGAGCCGGAGCGCGGCGGCATCCACGGCGTGACGGACGACGAGTACGAGGCATACCGCCGCCGCGTTACCGACCTGATCGGACGACTGTCGAGCTACACGTAGCGCCGGCTATGGCTCTCCGGACCTCACCCAATCGAGCATGAGCGGCTCCTCCTCCGGAAAGAGCTCGAGCCGCGCTTGTCCCACCTGCTGCCGGAAGGCAGGGACGTCCTCGGCGAACACCTGATTCACTTCTTCCAGTACTTCCGCGAGCCTCGCCTCTGCCTGCTCGAGGTAGATGCGCTGTGCCTCGGTGGGGGCGTCCCACGAGGAGCCGAGGGCGAAGTACGCTGAACTGAGCATACGCTGGGCGGCGTCGGGATTGCGCCGGATGCCCTGAACTTCGGTACCGCCCGTGAACCGCTCATCGAGCCCGGCCAGCGTCTCCTTGAGCTCCTTCCCCGACTCCCTCAGGGCCTGCGACACGCTGTCGTCATTCGACTTGACGTGGTCCAGGACTTTGTCGACCGATTCCGTCGCATCTCGGATACGCTCGATGGCCTCGGTCACGACCTCGAGCCGCTGCTGCGCGTGGAGCTGGAGGTCGAGCTTGTCCTGGCGCTGGGACGGCGGGATGTCGTAGCGCGGATCGCTCAGCACTTCTACCGTTGCCGTCGCTTCCTCCTCGGCGTGCAGCACTCGGACGGTGTAGGTGCCCGGGAGGACGTGTGGACCGGAAGGAAGGAACTCGCTGGCCTCTTCGCCGCTCTGCGGGCGGCGGTACCCGTCCCGGCGCAGGTCCCACTCCCTCCGGTTGATCCCGGGCTCCGCGGGCCCCTCGAACCGGCGGATCACCTCGCCGCCCGCGTCCACGACCTCGATGATCGTCTTCGCATCGCCATCGTCCCCTTCGCCCTGAGCCGCAGGTCTGTCCTCGCCGCTGCCCTCCGCCGCACGCTCATCCTCGCCGCCCCCGACGTGGTAGGTGAGCAGCGCCCCGTACGGCCGATTCTCGCCGATGAACATGGCATCGCCGGTGAATCGGATGCCCGGCACCTGTGCCACTCGGTACTGAGTCGTCGAGGGGATCTCGAAGAGGTGAAGCGGCCCTTCCATGATCGACGGGTCGGCAGCGATGGCCCGGAGGGGCCGGACGTCATCCAGGATGTAGGCCGCGCGTCCGTGCGTCCCGATCACGAGATCGTGATCCCGGGGGTGCACCACGAGGGCCCGGTGCGGAAACCGGCCCAGGCCGTGGTCCCAGCGGAACCAGTCTTGGCCGCCGTTCAGTGACACGTACATCCCGTACTCGGTGCCGAGGTAGAGCAGGTCGGGATCGACCGGATCCTGCTCGATCACGTGCACGAAGTTGAAGTCCTCGATGTCTTCTGTGACCAGGCTGGTCCACGAGCGGCCATAGTCCGTGGTCTCGTAGACGTACGGCCGGTTGTTCCCGCGGCGGTGGTCGTCGAACACCACGAAGACGGTGCCGCCGTCGAATTTGGACGGCTCGATGTGAGGCACCCAGGTGTTGTCGGGCGCACCGCGGATCCGGTCGACAACGTTGGCCCAGGTCGCGCCGCCGTCTCGCGTGAGCTGCACGTTCCCATCATCGGTGCCGACCCAGATGACGTCCTGTTCCACCGGGCTCGGCGCGATCGTGAGGATCGTGGTGTGGTTCTCGGCGCCCGTGACGTCGTAGGTGAGCCCGCCGCTCTCGAGTTGCCGCTGCTTCTCTGGGTCGTCTGTGGTGAGGTCGGGGCTGATGATGGTCCAGCTGTGCCCCATGTCCGCGCTCTTGTGTACGAACTGGCTCCCATAGTACACCGCTCCATCGAACGGGTCGACGGCGATGCCCGCGTTCCAGTTGAACCGTAGCCGCACGCCCTCGGGGTGCGCCGGTCGCACCGTCTTGCGCTCTCCGGTCAGCCGATCGAACCGGAACAGATAGCCGCCCTGTGACATGCCGTAGCCGTAGCGCGGGTCGTTGGGGTCGATGACGGTGGCGAACCCGTCTCCGAAGCCCACCTCCTTCCAGTGGTAGAACCGGATACCGCCGTTCTCCCACACGCGGCTCGGTCCCTCCCACGAGCCGTTGTCCTGGAGGCCGCCGTAGACGTTGAACGGGGTCTCCATGTCCACGTTGACGTGATAGAACTGCGCCAGCGGAAGGTTGTGGACGAAACGCCACTCGGTGCCGCGATCGCGGGATATGTACACGCCGCCGTCGTTGCCGTCGATGATCATGCGGCCGTCCAGCGGGTTGATCCAGAACGCGTGGTGATCTACATGGACCTCCCGGAACGGCAACAGCGTCTCGAACGACTTACCCCCGTCGATGCTCACGTCCACCACGCCGGCCACGTTGTACACCCGGTTCTCGTTCTCCGGGTCGACCCTGAGCTGGGCGTAGTAGAACGGCCGGTTGGCGATCCCGCGTTCCTTGTTCACAGTCTCCCACTTGTGGCCGCCGTCAGCCGAGCGAATGAGCTCGGAGCTATCGGCCTCCACCAGGGCGTACACCACTTTGGGGTCGCTGCGTGCGATGGCGAGGCCGATCCGGCCGAGGTCGCCCCCAGGGAGTCCGTCTTCCTCAGTAAGCTGCTTCCAGTTCGTGCCCCCGTCCCAGGTGACGTACAAGCCGCTCCCCGGCCCGCCGGACTCGAAGAACCACGGCCAGCGGCGGTGCTCCCACATGGCGGCGAGCAGTTTGTTGGGGTTCACGGGGTCCATCACGAGGTCGGCGACGCCAGTCCGCTCGTTAGCGTAGAGGATCTTGACCCAGGTTCTCCCGCCGTCGGTCGTCTTGTATACGCCGCGGTCCTCGCTCTCGCTCCAGGTGCTCCCGAGGGCCGCGACGTAGGCCACCTCGGGATCGCTGGGGTGCAGGATGACTTCCGAGATCGCACCGGTGTGCTCCAGCCCCATGTGCTCCCAGGTCTTCCCGGCATCCAGCGACCTGTACACACCGGTACCGACGCCGGAGCTGTTGCGTCGGCCCTTCTCGCCCGTGCCGACCCATACGATGTCTGGGGCCGGCTGGAAGACGGCGACGGCGCCGACGGACGAGGCGGGGTGCTCGTCCAGCAAGGGGGTCCAGGTCACGCCACCGTCCACCGACTTCCACAGCCCCCCCGTGGCGGCCCCGACGTAGATGATGTTGGGGTTCGTATTCACAGCGTCGATTGCGCCGATCCGGCCGCTCATGCCGGCGGGGCCGATGGAACGGGCCGCCATGCCCTCGAAGAGGGACGGGTCGATCTGGGCGGTGGCGACGCTCGACCCTGCGAGGCTGAGGGCGAGGCACGCTGTGAGTATCCGGGTTGTCACGTTTCAGTCCTCCGATTGAGCGACGCGGCGATGCTGGACGGTCGCGTTCCCCTTTGGGCTGCCACGCGGCGCGCGTGATGTCCAGAAGGTCTGGCCGTACATAAGCAAACCGGATGCCGCGGCGATGCAAGACGCGAGCATCCACTGGGTGAGATGCACCTCGTGCGCGGCGCGCTCTTCTTTGCTGGTGCACCGGCTATCTCGGGCGCCGAGTTCGCGCGGTACGAGGCGAAGACTGTTGCGGGTGTGGCCCTCCGGGTGCGGGTTCCCCTGGGCCAGTACGATCCGAGCAGGTTTATCAACCTGGGGTCGAACCGGTGGATGATTAGCCCGCGGCTGGGGGTGGCACATCGCGCCGGGCGCTTCGTCCTCGAGCTGTACGGCGGCATGTGGTTCTTCACCGACAACACGGATTTCGCCAACGGGAACACGCAGAACCAGGCCCCGATCCTGACGCTGCAGGCGCACGTGGTCTACCGCTTCCGGCGCGGCTTCTGGCTCGCCGCGTCAACGCGCCAGAGCTTCGGCGGGGCTACCAGCGTGAATGGGGCGGAGGAGACGACGCCGGAGTCCAACAACCGGGTGGGCGCGACGCTGGCGATACCGGTTGGGCGCCACGCGCTCAAGTTCGCGTTCACTACGGGCCTCAGTACCTCCGTGGGCAACGACTACAGCACGTTCTACGCGGCGTGGCAGCATGCTTGGGGGGGAGGTCTCTAGGCAGGAGTTGGCATTTGGAGATCGGGCCCGGGCTGGCTAAGCTACTATGTAGCACTGCACTGCGGGTGACACCATGAATGACGACCAAATATTCGATCAGGTGGACGTGCTCTTCCGCACGCAGATCAACCCGGCGGTCGCCCAACATGGTGGCCAGGTGGACCTGATCGATGTGGACGAGGGCATCGTGGTCGTCCGGATGATGGGTGGATGCCAGGGATGCGGTATGGCGAACGTGACGCTACGGCAGGGCATTGAGGCGGCGCTGAAGCGCTCCATCCCCGGCGTTCAGGGCATCAGGGACATCACCGACCACTCTGCCGGCGCGAACCCCTACATCTCGGCTTCGTCCAAGTGAGTACGGGCCGGGCGGGCGGCGGGGACGAGACCCGTCGCCCGCCCGGCCTCGCCCTGAGCCATGCCTGAGGGCCATCCTCCCCGGCTGCTCCTCCTTCTCCCCACCACTACCTACCGGACCGGTGCATTCGTCGACGCCGCGGAACGGCTGGGTGTGGAGCTCAGCGTGGCGTCGGAGCGGGACAGCGCCTTCTCGGACTGGGAGGCGGAGGGGCTCCTCACGCTGAACTTCCGGTCGCCCGGCGGCATCGCGGCCACGGTGCGAGAGTTCGCCGCACGCTACCCGGTTGATGCCGTGTTCGGGGTGGATGACGACACGGCGGTTGCAGCCGCCCACGCAGCGCGGGCGCTGGGGCTGC
>JBDHDE010000059.1:0-15136 GCA_039591655.1 Gemmatimonadota bacterium | reverse complement strand
GGCGCGGCCGATGAGGGCGGAGCGGAAGGCGCGGCCCCAGGCGAGGAACAGGGCTAGGCCGGCGCTCTTGAGGGTTGCGTAAGCGCGCCGCCGCCATACGGGCTGCCGACACAGCCACGAGGCGGCGGTTTTCACATCGAGGCACGGGTGGGCAACATGGCAACGACGATCAAAGCGAGAGAGGTAAGTGAGCTCCGCGGCCGGACCGGAGCGGGGATGATGGATTGCAAGAAGGCGCTGCAGGAGACCGGCGGCGACCTGGACAAGGCGGTGGAGTTCCTCCGGAAGAAGGGGATCGCCAGGGCCGAGAAGCGCTCGGGACGGAGTGCCCAGGAGGGCGCCATCGGCAGCTACCTGCACTTCAACGGCAGGGTCGCGGTGCTCGTGGAGGTGAACTGCGAGACGGACTTCGTCGCGCGGACCGACGACTTCCAGAATCTGGCGCGGGACCTCGCGATGCACATCGCGTCGGCCAAACCCATTGCGGTGGCACCCGAGGACATTCCATCCGAGATCGTGGAGCAGGAGCGGGCCATATTCGACGCGCAGGTTGCGGAATCCGGCAAGCCGGAGCACGTTCGGGGCAAGATCGTCGAGGGGAAGCTCAAGAAGTTCTACCAGGAGAGCGCCCTGTTGCACCAGGCCTTCGTGAAGGACGACAAGAAGACGGTCGGTGATCTCGTGAAGGAGATCTCCGCCAAGGTCGGCGAGAACGTGGTCGTCAGTCGGTTCGTCCGCTACGAGCTCGGAGACGCGTGATGGAGGAGCTCGCCTACCGGCGAGCACTGCTCAAGCTCTCCGGCGAGGCTCTCGCCGGTGAGCGGGAATTCGGCATCGATTTCGGTGCGGTGGAAGGCCTCACCGATGAGATCCGCGGTGTGCACCAGCTCGGTGTGGACCTCGGCCTCGTCATCGGAGGCGGCAACATCATCCGCGGTGCCGTGGCCAGCCAGCAAGGCCTGGACCGGGTATCCGCCGACTACATGGGAATGCTGTCGACGGTCATCAATGCCCTCGCCCTGCAGGACGTCCTCGAGCGCAAAGACGTGCAGACTCGGGTGATGACCGCGATTCGCATGGAGGAGTTGGCGGAGCCCTACATCCGGCGGCGCGCACAGCGCCATCTGGAGAAGGGACGGGTCGTGCTGTTCGCCGGCGGCACGGGAAACCCCTATTTCTCCACGGATACCGCGGCGGTGCTTCGCGCGTTGGAGATCGAGGCGGACGTGTTGATCAAGGCCACGGGAGTGGACGGCGTCTACACGGCCGACCCGAAGGAGGACCCCAACGCGCAGTTCATTGCGGAACTCACGTATCGGGAGGCTCTGGTGAAGGGACTGCGGGTCATGGACGCCAACGCGTTCGGACTCTGTCAAGAGAACGGGCTCCCGATCATCGTCATGAACGTCAACAACCGCGGCGCGGTCGCCCGGGTCCTCCGGGGTGAGCGTGTCGGAACCATCGTCCGATGAGCACGCTGCCAGATACTCTGCCCGAGATCAAGAAGTACGCCAAGCAGCAAATGCAGAACGCCGTGGACAATAGCAGGCGTGAGCTCGCGACCATCCGGTCCAGTAGGGCGACCACTAGCCTCCTGGACACGGTGAAGGTGGATGCGTACGGCCAGCAGCTCCCGCTCAACCAGGTGGCCACCGTGGCCGCGCCGGAGCCCCGGCTCCTCACGGTGCAAACTTGGGACAAGTCGTTGGTCGGATCGGTGGAGAAGGCGATCCTCGGATCCGACCTGGGTCTCAATCCGTCCAACGACGGTGCGCTGATCCGGATTCCCCTGCCGCCGCTCACCGAGGAGCGCCGAAAGGAGCTTGTCCGGGTGGTGCACAAGCTGGCAGAAGAAGGTCGGATCGGAGTGCGTCACGCGCGTGAGGAGGGCCGCGCCGGCATCAAGAAGGTCGAGCACGTCTCCGACGACGACAAGCGCCGCATGGAAGGCGAGATCCAGAAGCTGCACGACGAGGCGATCGGACAACTCGATTCCCTCGTCAAGGGCAAAGAAGAAGAGATAATGGAGGTCTGAGCAGGCCTTCCCGCGCCCGTCCCGATGTCCCAGAACCTCATTCGACGAATCGCCGTCGCGGCTGTGGCCATCCCGGCCGCGCTGGTATTCGTCTACCTGGGCGGGTGGGTGCTGAGCACCTTGCTCGCCATCTTCGCCGTGGCGGGGGCGGTGGAGTTCTACGCCCTGGCGGCGCGCACCGGGGTGCGACCGACGCCGGCGGTGGGATATGTGGGCGCTGCGCTGATTCCCTTCACGGTGTTCGCCATCTTCCCCCAAGGCCTCGGGCTGGATCCGCGCTGGGTAGCCCTGGGGGCGGCGGCGTGGTTCATCGGGGCCGTGGCCTCGGCGGTGGCGACCCGAGGACCCTCGGCGCGGCCGCTGGAGGCGGCAGCCGTGACCGTGTTCGCCGCGCTGTACACCGGGGGGCTCCCGGCCTTCCTGCTGCTGTTGCGCCACTCCGACCGGCTGCCGTCGGATTGGGCGGCCGCCTGGCTGGTGTTCCTCCCCTTGGTCGTCACGTGGGTCAGCGACTCCCTGGCAATGGCCGGGGGCTCCGCCATCGGGGGTCCAAAGCTGGCGCCGGTCCTGAGTCCCAACAAGACGTGGGCGGGCGCGATCTCAGGGGCCGTGGGGGCGTTCGTGCTGGCGCCGGCCTACGGCGCACTTCTCCTGGCCCCGCTGGGCGTCGCCGTTCACCCGTGGCGCCTGGCGGTCTTCGGCCTCGCCATCTCCGTGGTGGGCCAAGTGGGTGACATCGCGGAGTCGCTGTTCAAGCGCCAGGCCGGGCTGAAGGATTCGGGGACGTTCTTCCCCGGTCACGGGGGCGTGCTCGACCGGTTCGACTCGCTGTACTGGGTGATTCCCGCCGCGGCGCTGCTGCTCAGCGTATTCGGGACCATATGAGCCAGGGGGTGGCCGTTCTCGGCTCCACTGGCTCTATCGGTACGAGCGCGCTGCAGGTGCTGCAGCGGCAGCGCGAGCGATTCCACGTCGTGGCGCTGACGGCGTACGGTTCGGGCGATCTGCTGTGCGAGCAAGCCGCCGCCGTGGGCGCGCGCTACGTGGGGCTGGTAGACGGCGGCCGCTCTAGCTGCGAGCGGGGCGGTGTGAAGGTCGAGGCCGGCGCGGAGTGCCTGATCGAGGCGGCGACCCACCCCGATGCCGCGATCGTGCTCAACGCCATCGTCGGCGCTGCCGGTCTGGAGGCTACCCTCGCCGCTCTCAGGGCGGGCAAGCGTGTCGCACTGGCCAACAAGGAGACACTGGTGATGGCGGGGGACCTGGTTCGGGCCGCCGCCGAGCAGGGCAGAGGCGAGATCGTCCCGGTGGACTCGGAGCACAGCGCAGTGCTGCAGTGTGTGACGGGACGGGCGCCGGCGGAGCTGCGGCGCCTCATTCTCACGGCCTCGGGCGGGCCGTTTCGCGAGTGGCCGGTGCAGCGCCTGCGGGAGGCCACGGTGGGCGAGGCCCTGCAGCACCCCACGTGGGACATGGGTCCGAAGATCACGGTGGACAGCGCCACGCTGGCGAACAAGGCGCTGGAGGTGATCGAGGCGCACCACCTCTTCGGGTTGGCGTATGACGCCATCGAGGTCGTGGTGCATCCCCAGTCGATCGTGCACGCGTTTGCCGAGTTCGTGGACGGCTCGGTTTTGGCCCAGGTGGGCTTCCCCACCATGGAGCTGCCGATCCTCTATGCCCTAACCCATCCGGAACGGGTGCCCGACACCGGGGTGCAGTGGTTCGACCCCGTGGCGGCGGGACCCCTCACCTTCGAGCCGCTGCGCGCGCGCGACTTCCCGGCCTTCCGGCTGGGGGTGGCGGCCGGGAGCGCCGGTGGAACGGCCCCGGCGGTCTACAACGCATCCAACGAGGTGGCCGTGCAGGCGTTCCTGGATGGCCGGATCACCTTTGGCGGCATCGGCGGGATGATCGAGGCCGTGCTGGAGGACCACGACGTGCGTGAGGCCAAGGAGCTGGAGACGGTGCTGGAGGCGGACCGCTGGGCGCGGGAGCGGGGGGAGGCGTTGTGCTCGTCACGCTAGCCGCGTTCATCTTCGTTCTCGGGGTTCTCATCTTCGTCCACGAGTTGGGTCACTTCCTGGCCGCCAAGGCGGTGGGCATTGCCGTGCCGCGCTTCTCCATCGGCTTCGGACCGGCCACGCCGCTGAAGTTCCGCCGCGGCGAGACGGAGTACGTCGTCGCCTGGTTCCCCCTCGGCGGGTACGTGAAGATGGCGAGCAAGGAAGAGCAGGAGGCCATGGCGGGCGTGGAGGGGGGGGCTCTCGATCGTGACTTTCCCCCGGAGCAGTTGTTCGAGAGCAAGTCGCTGCCTGCCAGGGTGTTCGTCATCTCGGCCGGCGTAGTGATGAACATGCTGTTCGCATGGCTGGTCTACGCGGGCCTCGCGGCCGTGTACGGCCGGGCGGAGGATCCCACCACCACCATCGGGCGGGTGGAGGTGGAGGGGCTGCCGCCGGCCGCACAGCCGTTGGCCGCCGTTCCCCGCGGTACGCAGGTCATTCGGGTGAACGGCGACACCATGACCTCGTGGCAGCAAATCATGTTGGCCGTCACCGATCCCACCTCGGATCGGGTGCGGTTCGACTTCGCGGGTGGGCTGGATCCCGTCATCCTCCCCATCAGGGGCACCGACATGGAGGCGCGGGTGGCGGTGGCCACCGCCATCAGGCCGGCGTGGGATCCGGTGGCCGGGGCCATAACACCGGGGTTTCCGGCTGACGCAGCGGGGCTCGAGCCGGGGGACCGGCTGCTGGCCATCGATGGAGACACCGTCTACGGGTGGTACGACATCCCGCCGCGGGTGGAGCCCAGGGCGGGGGACACCCTCACTCTGACGGTCCAGCGTGGCCCCGAGGTATTCCAGCGGGAGGTCGTACCGGAAGCGCACACGGTGCCCCGGGGCGGCGAGGCCCACACGGTTGGCCAGATCGGCTTCGGGGTGCCGGAGCTCGAGATCGTCCGCGTCCGGTTCGGGCTGGGCGGCGCGGTGGTGGAGGGTGCGACCCGGACCTGGGCAAACGTCGAGCTGGTGCTCTTCACGTTGAAGGGGATCATCTTCGGGGACATCTCGGCCCGGGAGGTCGGCGGGCCGGTGCTGATCGGTCAGATGTCCGGCCAGGTTGCCCGGGCGGGGCTGGTCGCCCTCTTCACCTTCATGGCGCTGCTCTCGGTGAACCTCGCCATCCTGAACCTGCTGCCCATCCCGGTGCTCGACGGGGGCCACCTGGTGTTCCTGGCAATCGAGGGGGTGCGCGGCAGGCCGTTGTCGCTCCAAGCGCGCGTCAGGCTGACGCAGCTGGGCATGGTCATGCTACTGGCCCTGATGGCGCTGGTGTTCACCAACGACATCGTGCGACTGATTGGGGGATGACCGGCGGCTACCGGCCGATCAGGACCACGAGCAACGCCACCGCGACGACCACCACCAACGCCACTGCCGGCAGGAGCCACCTCGGGGGACCGCGCTCGCCCTTCAGCAGGGCAGAGAACTCCGAGGTCCTGGGCGGTGCCACACCGAACGTCTCGGTCCCGCGCCGGGTGTCGGCGATCTCCCTGAGCTCCGTGCGCAGGGCCCCGGCGTCGGGGTAGCGGTCCTGGGGGTCCTTCTCCAGGCACTTCAGGATCACCCGCTCGAGCCGGGCCGAGATGTCGGGTCGCTTCTTGTGAGGAGGCTGCGGCTTCTCCTCCACGTGCATCCGCGCCAACTCGAACCAGTCGGTGGAGCGGAAGGGTGCCTCGCCGGTGGTGGCCTTGTACAGGGTCACGCCGAGGGAGTAGAGGTCGCTGCGGCCGTCCAGCGCCTGGCCCTGAGCCTGCTCCGGCGAGATGTACTGTGGCGTGCCGATGGTCATGTTGACGCCGGTGGCCGAGACGTAGCCCGAGACAGCCCTGGCGATTCCGAAGTCGCCGACGACCGCGGTTCCGTCCTCCCGCAGGAGCACGTTGTCGACCTTGATGTCGCGGTGGATGAACCCCGCCTCGTGGGCGTATGCCAGTCCCGCCGTAAGGTCGGTGGCGATCCGGACCACGGTCTCCTCCGGCAGCTGCTCCTCCCGCCGCAGCAGCGACCCCAGGGACTCCGGATAGAGATCCATGGCGAAGAACGTGAACCCGTCGGCCTGCACGACGTCCCGTATATGGACGATGTTGGGGTGGCGCAGCCCGGAGGCCACCTGTGCCTCGTTGCGGAAGCGGCTCTCGAACTGCCTGTCGCCGCCGTAGCGGGGCTTGAGGACCTTGAGGGCCACGACGGCGCCGTCGGGAGTGGAGCGTCCGGCGAACACCCAAGCGAAGCCGCCCTGCCCGATGAGCCGGTCCAGGGCGTACGAGCCAACGGTGCGGCCCACGAGGTCCTGCGGATCGCTGGTCATGGCCGGACTTTACAGGCCCCCGAAGGTCGGCTAAATTAGTGTGCTGTTGTAAAATACGGGCTTCAATGAGATCGTTGGCCCGCGCCTTGATGAGGATACACTTTTCATGAGCTTTGACAAGCAAGCCGTCGTCCAGAAGCACAAGATGCACGACACGGACACCGGGTCGACCCGGGTCCAGATCGCGCTGTTGACGGAGCGCATCAATACGCTGACGGACCACTTCCGCACGCATCAGGGGGATCACCACGGCCGACAGGGCCTGATGATGATGGTGAGCAAGCGGCGTCGCCTGCTAGACTACCTCAGGCGTACGGACCTCGACGGCTATCGTCGACTCATAGAGGAACTAGGCCTCCGTCACTAGGCATTCGGCGTGGGCAACGGGCGTCCGGGACGAGCACCTCGGACGCCTCGGTGCATTCGCGAACGTGCTCAGCGAAGGAATAGCATTGTGAAGCATGTAGAACGGCTGATCGCCGGTCGGAAACTGAGAGTCGAGACCGGGCGGCTAGCGAAGCAGGCGGCGGGAAGCGCCGTCGTACAGTACGGTGAAACGATGGTCCTGGCGGCGGTCACCGTCGCCGACTCCGAGTCATCTCTCCCGTTCTTCCCCCTCACCGTCGAATACCGCGAGAAGAGCTACGCCGCCGGCAAGATCCCCGGCGGCTTCTTCAAGCGCGAGGGACGTCCGGGGGAGGAGGAAATCCTGGCGGCACGGCTCATCGACCGGTCACTGCGACCGTTGTTCCCCAAGGGCTTCAAGAATGAGGTCCAGGTGTTCGTGTACGTCCTCTCGGCGGATCAGGAGAACGACGCCGACGTTCTGGGGATCACGGCTGCCTCCCTGGCCCTGTCGCTCTCCAAGGTGCCTTGGGACGGGCCGATCGCGGGCGTGCGGGTGGGGAGGGTCGAGGGCGAGTGGGTGCTCAATCCGACGTTTCAGCAGCTCGAGTTCAGCGACCTCGACATGGTGGCGTCGGGTCACGCCGACTCCATCGTGATGGTGGAGGGCGGGGCAGTGGAAGTCGCCGAGGACGAGATCGCCGCCGCCCTGGCGTTCGCCCAGTCGGGTCTGGCCGACATCGTGGCCATGCAGGGCGAGATCGTCGACCAGGTCGGGACGCCGAAGATGGAGTGGACCAAGTGGGAGCCGCTGGCGGAGGTTGTGAGCCGGGTTCGGGAGCAGGCGCAGGGGCGGATCGAGGAAGCGCTGAACCTCCGCGAGAAGACCGAGCGCGTCCAGGCCCTCGCGTCGATCCGGTCCGACGTCGCCGACCAGCTCGCCGGCGACTTCCCGGAGAATCTGTCGGACATCAAGCGCGCGGTGGAGGACGTCGAGGCGGCCACTATGCGCCAGCAGGTGCTGGAGCGGGGTGAGCGGGTCGACGGCCGGGATCTCGACACGGTGCGTCCGATCACCTGCGACGTCGGCCTCCTGCCGCGGGCGCACGGGTCCGCCCTGTTCACACGGGGACAGACGCAGGGTCTGGTGAGCACCACCCTGGGCACGGTCTCCGACGAGCAGCGGATCGACAACATCGACGTGCCGCAGGAGACCACCAAGAGCTTCATGCTGCACTACAACTTCCCGCCGTTCTCGGTGGGGGAAGTGCGGCCGGTGCGGGGGGTGTCCCGGCGTGAGATCGGCCATGGCCACCTGGCGGAGCGGTCGCTGCAGGCCCTGCTGCCGCCGTACGATGAGTTCCCATACACGATCCGGCTGGTGTCGGACATCTTGGAGTCCAACGGCTCCTCCTCCATGGCGACGGTCTGCGGTGGCTCGCTGGCGCTGATGGATGCCGGTGTGCCGCTGAAGGCGGCGTGCGCGGGAGTGGCCATGGGTCTCATCAAGGACGATGATCGTGTCGCGGTCCTGACGGACATCCTGGGAGCGGAAGACTACCTGGGCGACATGGACTTCAAGATCGCCGGGACGCGGGATGGTGTGACGGCGATCCAGATGGACATCAAGATCGCGGGGCTGAGCGGGGACATCCTGCGGCAGGCCCTGCAGCAGGCGCGGGACGCGCGGCTTCACATATTGGACGTCATGGCCCAGACGCTCGATCAGCCGCGGACGGAGCTCTCCAAGTACGCGCCGCGGATCATCACGATCCAGATCGATCCCGAGAAGATCGGCGACATCATCGGTCCCAAGGGGAAGATCATCCGCGGGATCCAGGACGAGACGGGTGCCGAGGTCAATGTGGACGACTCGGGGCTCGTGACGGTCTCCTCGGTCGACGGAGACGCGGGCGAGCGCGCTCGCGAGATGATCGAGGCGATCGTCAAGGAGCCGGAGGTGGGCACCGTGTACGAGGGCACCGTCAAGAGCACGACGGCGTTCGGGGCGTTCGTGGAGATCCTGCCGGGCAAGGAGGGACTGCTCCACATCTCCGAGCTGCAGCACAAGCGCACGGAGAAGACGGAGGACGTGGTGCGGAAGGGAGACGTGGTGCGTGTGAAGCTGCTGGAGATCGACGACCGCGGGAAGATGCGCCTCTCACGCAAGGCGCTGATGGAGAAAGAGAAGCCGGTCAAGTCAGCACCCTGAGCGGGGCGATGCAGACCGTCAAGCTTGACGAGCGGTTGTATCGCACCAGCGGCGACAACGGAGTCACGGTCCTATCGGAGGTGCTGCCGGGTGTCCGCTCGGTAGCGATTGGGATCTGGGTGCGGACGGCGTCCGTCCACGAAGACGCCGGACAAATGGGACTCTCCCACTTGCTCGAGCACATGGTGTTCAAGGGCACCGAGCGTCGCTCCGCCCGGGACATCGCCCTCGAGCTAGAGGTGCGTGGCGGGGCGCTCGACGCCTTCACATCCCGCGAATACACCTCCTACCAAGCCCGTGTCCTCGACGAAGATCTGCCGCGCGCGTTGGACGTGCTCACCGACCTGGTGCGCAACCCGGTGCTGCGCGCCACGGACCTTGAGCTCGAGCGCAAAGTGGTGCTGGAAGAGATCTCCACCGTGGAGGACACGCCGGACGACCTCGTGTTCGAGCTCCACTCACAGGCGCTGTGGCCGGACCACCCGTACGGATACTCAATCCTCGGGACTCGAGACACGGTCTCCAAGCTGAGCGCCGATGACCTGCGGGCGCTGCACCACCGCGCGTATCACCCCCGCCACGTGGTGATCACGGCAGCCGGCAACCTGAACCACGACCTCCTGCTAAAGCTCGTGGCCAAGTGCGGCTGGTTCACGTACGAGGCCGGACCCGATACCCCGGGTGTCCCGCCGGTGCCACCGGCGGCGCGGACGACGCGCCGCGTGGCTCGGGACACGGCCCAGACCCACGTCGTGGTGGGCACCGATACCTTCCCCCATCGGGACGAGCGTCGCGAGCCGCTGCTTTTGCTCAGCACGGTGCTCGGCGGGGGTATGTCGTCGCGGCTGTTTCAGCGGGTGCGCGAGGAGCTGGGGCTCGCGTATGCCGTCAGCACGTATCAGTCGTTCTATCACGAGACGGGGGTAGCGGGCATATACGTTGGGACCCATCCTTCAACAGCCGACCAGGCGGTGGACGTGATCCTGGGCGAGCTGAAATCCCTGGCGGCCGAGGGGCTGTCGGGGAGCGCGTTGGCGGAGGCTAAGCAGCAAGTGAAGGGGCAGGTCACGCTATCGTTGGAAAGCCCGACCACGCGCATGTACCGGTTGGCCACGGTCGAGCTGTACGGGGAGCCCTACCGCACGATCGACCAGGTGCTGGCCGAGATCGACGCCATCCGCGCCGAGGAGGTGGGAGCGGTCGCCGCGGAGTTCCTGGACCCGGCGCGGCAAACCGTTGTCTGGCTGGGGCCCAACTGAGCCCCGGCTCGCAAGCGAGAGGTTTGCGATGATCATTGGTGTGCCGAAGGAGATCAAGACCGCCGAGAACCGCATCGCCCTGGTGCCTGCGGGAGCGGAGGCGCTGGTGGCGCAGGGTCACACCGTGTTGATCGAGCGGGGAGCGGGGGTGGGGAGTGGATTCGCAGACGACCTCTTCGAAGCGGTCGGAGCGAGCATCGTTCCCGACGTGAACGACGTGTGGGCGAAGGCCGACATGATCGTGAAGGTGAAGGAGCCCATCGAGCCCGAGTGGCCGCGGATGCGGAAGGGGCAGGTGGTGTTCACGTACTACCACTTTGCTGCCAGCGAGGAGCTCACCCGCGCGGTGATGGACACGGACGCCATCGCCATCGCGTACGAGACGGTCCAGCTGGATTCGGGCGAGCTGCCCCTGCTGACGCCGATGAGCGAAGTGGCGGGCCGCATGGCGATTCAGGAAGGTGCCAAGTACCTGGAGCGCTTCTACGGGGGGAGGGGCATGCTGCTGGGCGGGGTGCCGGGAGTGCTGCCGGCCGAAGCCGTGATCCTGGGCGGCGGTGTGGTGGGCACCAACGCGGCCAAGATGGCGGCCGGGATGGGCGCGCATGTGACGATTCTCGACTTGTCGCTGGAGCGACTGCGCTATCTCTCCGATGTGATGCCTGCGAACGTGGACCTGGTCTACTCGAACCGTCACAACATCCTGGAGGCCGTGGCCAGGGCCGATCTCCTGGTGGGTGCGGTGCTCCTGCCGGGGGCCAAGGCGCCAAACTTGGTGACGCGCCAGGATCTCAAGGGGATGAAAGCAGGCGCGGTCATAGTGGATGTGGCGGTTGACCAGGGCGGCTGCGTCGAGACCATCGAGCCCACAACGCACGAGCAGCCCACCTACATCGTGGACGACGTCGTGCACTACGCGGTGGCGAACATGCCGGGCGGGGTGCCGCGGACATCCACGTTGGCGCTCACCAATGCCACGTTCCCCTACGCGATGCACCTGGCCGCGGAGGGCTGGCGGGCGGCCTGCAAAGCCGACCGCTCGCTGTTTCTCGGACTCAACATCATCGAGGGGAAGGTGGTCTATCCGGGAGTCGCCGAGGCGTTCGGGCTGAAGCTGCACGACCCCGCCAAGCTCGTCTGAGCGGGTGGGGCCGGGGCCGGGGCCGGGGCCGCGTGGTAAGTGCCCAACTTGTCATAACTTAGGGCGACCATTATGTTAGGGCGCCTTGGAGCCACGGGGGCGCGCGGCGCTGCGCCCTCTTCTTCCATCACCCAACGACGAGACCGATGCGCTGGGGCAAGCTTCGCTTAGGCAACCTGTTGCCTGCCAACGAGATCGCGGTGGATCTCGGCACCTCGAACTCCCTGATCTACGTGCGGGGCGAGGGGATCGTGCTCAACGAGCCCTCGGTCGTCGCAGTCGAGAAAGCGACCGGCAAGGTGACCGGGATCGGGCTCGAGGCGAAGCGCATGCTGGGTCGCACGCCCGAGGGCATCGTGGCGGTGCGACCGCTCAAGGACGGGGTGATCGCCGACTTCGATGTCACCGAGAAGATGCTGCGGTACTTCCTCTCGACGATCATCCAGAAGCACTTCTTCCGCGTGAAGCCGCTGGTCGTGGTGTGCGTCCCCAGCGGGATCACGGAGGTGGAGCGGCGGGCCGTGCGGGACAGCGCCCACTCCGCCGGCGCCAAGGAAGTGTACATGGTCGCCGAACCGATGGCCGCAGCCATCGGTGTCGGGCTGCCGGTGGAGACCCCCACCGGGAACATGGCCATCGACATCGGCGGCGGCACCACGGAGATCGCCGTCATCGCGCTATCCGGCATCGTGAGCGACACGTCGATCCGCACCGGCGGTGACGAGATGGATCAGGCCATCGTCCAGTTCATGCGGAAGAACTACAACCTCCTGATCGGCGAGCCCACCGCCGAAGCCATCAAGATCCAGATCGGCAGCGCCGTGCCCGTGACCGACGAGAAGGAGATGGAGGCGAAGGGGCGCGATCTCGTCTCCGGGATCCCGAAGGTCGTGCGTGTGCATGCCAGCGAGATCCGTGAGGCCATGCAGGAGCCGATCCAGCAGATCATCGACGCGGTGCGGCGGTCGCTCGAGATCACGCCCCCGGAGCTCGCCAGCGACATCGTCGATCGGGGCATCGTGATGGCGGGGGGCGGATCACTGATCCGGGGGATCGACGTCGCCCTGTCCCAGGAGACCGGACTCCCCGTCCGGGTCGACGAGGATCCCCTCACCTGTGTAGTGCGGGGGACTGGCCGGATCCTGGAGGATCCGGAGAAGTATCGCTCCGTGCTCACGACGTAGCGTGCCGTGAGCTCCGGGCCGGATCGCTACTCGACACGCCGCGACACCCTCGCCTTCATCGTCTGTCTGCTGCTGTCCGTTGCCGCACGGGTGGCACCGCCTGCCGTGCAGGGATCGGTCGCCCAGGCCGTGTCCTCCACCGTGTTGGCCCCGTTCCTCGCCCTGCAGACCAGGGCGGAAGAGCTCGGCGGGGCGCGGCAGCGCTACCAGCAGGTGGTGCTGTCCCGTGACTCGGCGCTGGTGACCGCCTTCAGGGCGCGCGCCCTGGAAGACGAGAATGCCAGGCTGCGCGACCTGCTGGCTCTCTCGGCGCGGTTGCCGACAAGCCACATCCCGGCGGAGGTGCTGCGCCAGGCGTCGCCGGTCAGTGGCCTGGTCATGGTGCTGTCGGCAGGTCGCGATGCCGGCGTGACCGCTCGAGCGCCCGTCATCGCCCCCGGCGGGATCGTCGGGGTGGTCCAGAGGGTCTCCGCCAGGACGTCGGTGGGTCTCATGGTGACGCATCCCGACTTTCGCGTCAGCGCCATGACGGAGGACGGCTCGATCTTCGGGATCGTGGCACCCAGGGGCGCCGAGGGTCCCAACTCCATGCTGCTGGAGCTCCGCGGCGTGCCCTATGGGGAGCGCCTGGAGCCGGGAACCAGGATCTATACCTCCGGCCTCGGCGGCGCCGGCGGCGTGTACCCGCGGGGAATCCCCGTCGGGGAGATCGTAGCCATCGCCGAGGAGCGGGAGGGGTGGTCACGGACCTACGTGGTCCGTCCAGCTGTGCATCCGGCCGGGGTCTCCCACGTCGTGGTGCTCACGGGGGTGGCGCCGGATCTGCGCGATTCCTTCCCGGAGCCCGCCCAATGACCGCGGGCGAGCGGTCTCGGCTTGCCGCTGTGCTCCTCCTGCTCGTGGTGCTGCATTTCGCGCTGCGGCCGTTCCTGGGGGATTTCCGTGCGGCGCCGGACCTGCTCCTCCTGGCCCTCATCGTGTTCGCAATGCGGGTCCGGCCGGGGCACGCGACGGCGGCCGGGTTCAGCGTGGGGCTCGTGGTGGATTCGCTTACCCCGGTGGCATTCGGCGCCGGGGCGCTGGCGCACACGCTGGTGGGCTATCTCGCGGCCTGGGGGAAGGCGGTGTTCTTCGCCGAGAACCTCGTGGTCAACGCCGGGTTCTTCTTCGTCGGCACGTGGATCCGCGATCTCCTGGTGCTCGTCGCCGGACGCCACATGGACGGCTCCGCGATGCTGTGGCAGTTGCTATTCTGGTCCCCGATCAAGGCCCTCGCCACGGCCGTCGTCGGTCTGATCGTGCTCGTTGTGTTCGGCCGGTGGCTCGAGACGAGAGCGACGAGATGAGCTGGCTCCACCCCCATGATGTGGCGCGGCGGGCGCGCTCGGCGCGGTCCGTGACGTTGGTGCTGTTCGGCGTGCTGGCGTTGGCGTTCTTCCGGGTGCAAATCCTGGCGTCCGGCCGCTATCAGCTCCAGTCGGAGGAGAATAGGCTCCGCCCCGTGCCTTTGCCGGCACCCAGGGGGCTGCTGACGGATCGCAACGGTGTAGTGCTGGCCGAAAACGTGCCCGGCTACTCCGTGGCGCTGCTCGCCCATTCGGAGGAGGCGTTCGAGGCGGCCCTAGGGCGCGTTGCCTCCCTCGTTCCCATGGACTCGGCCCGCAGCGCCACGCTGCTGCGGCGCTACCGCGGCGCGCCGACGGAGCCGGTGGTGATCCTGCGCGACGCCACCTTCGAGGTGGTTTCCGCTCTGGAGGAGCAGCGTCCGTGGAATCCCGGGCTCGTGATCCGGAGCGATCCCAAGCGCCGCTACCCCCTCGGTGAGATCACCGCCCATGTGGTCGGCTACGTTTCGGAGATCACGGAAGACGAGTTGCGGGGGGAGGAATTCCCGGGTGCCCGCCACGGGACCCTGGTAGGCCGTGGGGGACTGGAGCAGGGCTACGACCGTGCTCTGCGAGGCGAGGACGGGGTGGAGTTCGTGGAGGTCGATGCGCTGGGCCGCACGGTGCGGGTAGCGCAAGAGGTGCCGACGCTGGAGCCGGAGCCCGGGGCAACGGTGCCCACCACCATCGACATCGAGCTGCAGCGCTACATCGCCGAGCGCTTCCCCGCGGATCGGCGCGGCGCGGTGGTAGCTCTCGACCCGCGATCCGGAGCGGTGTTAGCGCTCTACTCCGCGCCGAGCTACGACCCCAATGCGTTCATCGGCGGGTACGATCCAACGCAGTGGCGTGAGCTGTCGCAGTCGGAGGATTTCCCGTTCTTCAACCGTGCCATCCAGGGGCGCTACGCGCCCGCCTCGCCCTGGAAGCTCGCGGTCGCGGCTATGGCGCTGGAGGGCGGCTTCGTGACCATGGAATCCTACATGGGACTGCCGTGCTCGGGAGGCATGCGCTACTACAACCGCTACTTCCGGTGCTGGCGCTCCCAGGGACACGGCGCCCTCACGTTGTTCGAAGCAATCCAGCACTCCTGCGACGTCTACTTCTATCAGCTGGGATTGAAGCTGGGTCTCGACAACCTGCTGCAGGGCGCCGCCACCCTGGGATTCCGTGAGCGCTCCGGCATCGACCTGCCGAAC
>JBDHDE010000058.1:0-15143 GCA_039591655.1 Gemmatimonadota bacterium | reverse complement strand
AGGGAATCCCCTGCTATTTGGGGCTCCCATATCTGTAGGCGCGTACCATCGGTCTTGGTGACCCGCACGCGATCCGGGGACTGTTCGGCGAGAACGCTCTCTGGTGCTGCCTCCTGGACTTCCCACCCGTGCTTCGGCGTGGCGCACCCGCCTAGTTGGACAAGCATGGCTGCCATCAATGTCGCTGCTGTGGGTCGTCGATGCTTCATGCCAGTACCCTCCACCTCCTGCGCTGCACGGTGCATGCTTCTAGTTCCGTGTCAAGCGGGGGTCAAGCGCAGCCCTAGGCGCCCATGAGTACCATTGAATTGCGAGTATTACGCTCGCAAGTAGCTCTTGGTGCGGCCTCGCTCGTCGCGACGGATAGTGAGTGACGGCGTGGTGGAATGTCCTGATGCCCGCCCGCCTGAGGCAACCGGCTAGCACCGTGGTGTGTTTAGCCTACGACGGGACATCCAACAGAGAGCAACCATGCGGCGAACGTGTTCCGGATAGGGTGGGTGTCGTGCCGGAACGCGGAGAGAGATAGAGGTCAGCTATGCGACACAACGGGCTCTACCTGCACGAGGAGATCCTGCTCCTGGCGCTGCGGGACGAGGAGGGTACGATCGCCATGGGCACCCAGTACTCGCTTGCCCTCGGCGGCGCGCTGCTGGCCGAGCTCCTCCTCCAGGAGCGGATCAAGGTCGAGGAGTCGAAGCGGAAGAAGCTGGTGGTCCTGCCCCCGAGGGCGAAGCCCGTTGGGGAGCCGCTGCTCGACGAGTGCTTCGAGAAGATCAAGACAGCGAAGCGCCGTGCCTCGCTCCAGACCTGGGTGGGGCGCCTCGCCCGAGTGAAGCAACTGCGACACCGGGTGGCACTGGGGCTGTGCGAGCGCCGCATCCTCAAGGCCGATGAGGACAAGGTGCTCCTCATCTTCAAGCGCAAGATCTACCCGGAGATCGACCCCACGCCGGAGCGTGAGCTGATCGCGCGCCTGCGGCGGGCGATCTTCACCTACACCCGGGAGCTCGATCCAAGAACCATCGTGCTCGTGGCACTGGCCCGCAGCTCTGGGATTCTGAAGGTGGTGTTCGACAAGAAGAAGCTGAAGGGCCGCAAGAAGCGTCTCGACCAGATCACCAAGGGTGACCTGGTCGGTACTGCCACGCGCGAGGCGATCGAGGCCGTCCAGGCTGCCATGATCATTGCCGCGACGGTGCCGGTCATGGCCGCGACGACAGCAGCGCACTAGGGGGAATGATGCGAATGCGCCCGCGAGCACCGGTTGCGTGGTTCCTCCTTCTGCCCGTTGTGGCGTGCGTGGGCTGCGACCGCTCACCGCCGGCGCCGAACCCCACGCTCGTGCAGCAAGTGAGCGGCACGGCCGAGCGGCTGCAGGCCGTGAGCGCCGTGGACGAACAGGTCGTGTGGGCCAGCGGGCTGGGGGGCACGTTCGCCCGCACTACCGACGGCGGGACGAGCTGGACCGTCGGCGTGGTGCCCGGCGCCGACTCACTGCAATTCCGCGACGTGCACGCTGTGGACGCCAACCTTGCGTACCTGTTGAGCGCCGGGCCCGGTCAGCTGTCGCGGATCTACAAGACCACTGACGGCGGCGCTACCTGGGCGCTCCAGTTCACCAACCCCGAGCCCGACGGCTTCTTCGACTGCTTCGACTTCTGGGACCCGATGAGCGGCGTGGCGTTCAGCGACGCGGTGGACGGGCGCTTCGTCATCATGCGGACCGCGAACGGCGAGACCTGGGAACGGGTGTCGGATGAGAGCTTGCCCCCGGCGCTGCTGGGGGAGGGGAGCTTCGCGGCCAGCGGCACCTGCGTGGTGACCCTCGGCGACAGCACCGCATGGATCGGTACCGGCGCCGCCGCGACGGCCCGGGTGCTGAAGACCACTAATCGGGGGCGCACCTGGTCGGCGTTCGCGACGCCTATCGTGGCCGGAGAGGCAGCCGGCATCGCCGCGGTGGCGTTCCGTGACCGCCAGCACGGGGTAGTGGCGGGCGGCGACATCGCGAGCCCCGAGGCCTACACCGACAACGTAGCTGTCACGTCGGACGGAGGCGAGTCCTGGACCCTCGCCGCCCGCCCGACGTTCCCGGGTGCGATCTACGGGACCGCCTGGGTGCCGGGTGCGCCAGCGCCGACCCTTGTGGCGGTGGGACCGGCCGGGGCGGACTACTCAGTGGATGGCGGGATGACGTGGCAGGCGTTGGATTCGCTGAACTACTGGGGGATCGGATTCGCGGGACCGCGGGCCGGGTGGATCAGCGGCCCGGAGGGGAGGATCGCGAGCGTGGCGCTGTACGGAGATCGATAGTCCGCCGAGGAGTCACGATCGCTGCGGGCTCGACACAGAACACTTCAACTTCACAGGGCAGATACCATGCGCAGCTCTCCAGGAAAGGTCGTGCTTCAGGTAGCGCTTCTGGTGGCGTTGTTGAATGTCGGCGTCGCGGCACAAGAACCACCTCCGCCCGAGAAGGACATGGCCAACACCGCCGAGGGTGTGGTCACGAACCTCTACTCGCTGGTCAGCTCAGAGCCGGGTACGACACCCGATTGGGACAAGGTGAGGGCGGCGTTCATTCCCGAGGCGGTGGTCGTGCTGCGCACGAGCCGGGAAGGCACCACCGTGTTCTCGGTGGACGGCTTCGTGCAGGACTTCGTCACCTTCATCGAGCGGGCCAACGTCATCGAGCGGGGCTTCCAGGAGCGGGTGGTCAAGGTGAAGACCGCGGTCTTCCATGACATGGCCCACGTGCTGGTGCTGTACGAGGCGTTCTTCCCCGACTCCGAGCGGCCGCCCCAGCAGGGCGTGGACAGCTTCCTGGTTGTCAAGCAGGACGGGCAGTGGAAGATTGCTGCGGTGACGAACGACATCCCCACGCCCGAGCATCCCGTGCCGGCGGAGCTACAAGACTGAGGGCCTCGCCGCTGGAGACAACTCGGCATTGAGTGGGTGATCGCGAGCGCCCGGCCGTCGTGCCGGGCGCGTTGCCTGTGGCAGCGAGCGCGCTCGCACGCTGCAACGGAGGTGGCCCAACGAGCCCGCAATCCGCGGGTCCGGAAGCCCGAGCACGTCAGTCCTCCCCGTATTGACCCCTTGCCGCCGACCGGCTAAGGTGCTGCCTCTCATCGACGGGAGCCTCAGTTGACGAAGCCGGATACCTACGACGCCATCGTCATCGGCAGCGGCCAGGGCGGTGCCCCGCTTGCCGGCCGCCTTGCCGGCGCGGGGTGGCGTGCCGCCATCATCGAGAAGGAGTACCTTGGCGGCACCTGCGTGAACGTGGGGTGCACTCCCACCAAGACGATGGTGGCGAGCGCCCGGGTGGCCTACCTGGCACGCCGGGGAGTGGACTACGGAGTGAGCACTGCTCCCGTCGCGGTGGACCAGACCGTGGTCCGCAAGCGCAAGCGGGAGATTGTCGAGAGCTTCAGCTCCGGCAGCCGCCGCGGCCTCGAGCGGTGGGAGAAGCTGGATCTCCTCATGGGAGAGGCGAGGTTCTCGGGTCCCAAGCGGGTCACTGTCGAGCTGAACGAGGGCGGTACCCGCACCCTCACCGCCGACAAGATCTTCATCAACGTGGGCGCTCGCCCCGCCGTTCCTCCCATCCCCGGCCTTGAAGCGGTGCCGTACCTCACTTCCACTACGGTGATGGAGCTCGATGCCGTTCCCGAGCATCTCATCGTGCTGGGCGGCGGGTTCATCGGGCTCGAGTTCGGGCAGATGTTCCGCCGCTTCGGGGCCGCGGTGAGCGTTGTGGAGAGGGAGCCCCGCCTCGCCCCCCGAGAGGACCCTGACGTGTGTGGGGCGATCAGCGAGATCCTCGAGGAGGATGGTATCGAGGTGCTGCTCGGCAGCGCTGCGACTGAGGTGAGCAAGGTCGGCGACATGCTCCGGCTCACGCTAGCCGGCCCGGACGGCGGGCGCACCGTGGAGGGGTCCCATCTCTTGGTGGCCCTCGGGCGGCGGTCTAACTCCGACCGCCTGAACCTCGAGGCGACCGGCGTGGAGGTGAACGAGCGCGGGTTCATCCCGGTCAACGAACGCTTGGAGACCAACGTCTCGGGCATATATGCCCTGGGCGACGTGAAGGGTGGACCCGCATTCACCCATATCTCCTACGACGACTTCCGGGTGCTCAGCACCAACCTGCTGGAGGCCGGCAACGCCACCATCGAGGACCGGTTCGTGCCATACACGGTGTTCATCGATCCCCAGCTCGGGCGCGTGGGGCTCACCGAGGAACAGGCCAAGGCGCAGGGGTTGAATTACCGCGTGGCCACCATGCCCATGAGCCACGTTGCTCGGGCCATCGAGGTGGACGAGACTCGAGGACTCATGAAGGTGGTGGTGGACGCCGAGTCCAAGCAGATCCTCGGCTGCGCGGTGCTGGGCCTGGAGGGTGGCGAGCTGATGTCCATGATCCAGATTGCCATGATGGGCAAGCTGCCGTACACGGGCCTGCGGGACGCGACCTTCGCACACCCCACGCTGGCGGAGTCATTGAACAACCTGTTCGGAAAGCTGGATGCCTAGGGACGGGAACCCCGGCAGCCACCCGGGTAGTTAGGTGGGTCACCACCGATCAGAGGATCTGCATGAAGTCCAACGTCCTGGTTGCGGCGCTTACACTGGCCTTCGGCGCCCTCGCCTGTGAGGGCGCCCACGAACCGGGGCCCGGCGGCGACCTGACGGACTCCCTCACCTTCGATGGAGCGCTCCGCATCTACGATGCCCACATCTCCCGCCGCTACGAGCGGGGGATGGACATCCCCCTCATCATCGCTCTGCATGCCTCACCCGGCACCGGGGCGACGATGCGGGACGTCTCCGACTTCGACCCGGCGGCCGACAGCCTGGGGTTCATCGTGGTGTACCCCGATGCGACCTCGGACTGGGCCGAGGGCTGCGGCTGTTCCACCGCCGACCTGGATGGGGTGGATGACGTGGGGTTCATGCGTGCCCTGATTGATCGGTTGGACGACAGGTGGGGCATCGACCGCAGCAGGGTGTTCGCCGTGGGCTTCTCCCAGGGCGGGCTCTTCGCCCATCGCGTGGGTTGCGACGCGGCCGCCGAGTTCGCCGGCATCGGGGTCGTGGCTACCACGATGTCACGGCCCGTGAGCCAGGCGTGCGATCCCTCAGAGCCCGTGGCGATGATCCTCATGGCGGGGACGCATGACCAGTTGTTCCCGTATGCGGGAAGCGCGGTCGACCTGGGCGAGTTCACCACCATCTCGGCGGTTGCCGCTATCGACCTCTGGCGCGGACACAACGGCTGTGTGGGTCGGTCGGTGGGCCGCCTCGAGCCGGACCTAGCGGACGATGGCTGGCGGGTGCGGGTGGACGAGTGGGACCCGTGTCAGTCCGGCTCGCGGGTGGCGCTCTACACGATCCTGGGAGCCGGGCACGTCTGGCCCAAGGGCGACATCGACCCGGCGTTCGCGGTCGCCGAGTTCTTCCTGGAGGCTACCGCTCAGTAGGCTGGGTGCACGGTAGGGGCGTCGGTCTCAGCCGCCGGTGCCACAGTATGCTGTGGCAGTTCGGGCGAGGATCTCCGCTAGCCGCACCACCGACTCCAGGTCCACCCACTCTTCATCGGCGTGCGCCCCGGTCCCTGAGGGGCCGATGACCACCGTCTCAATACCCGCCGCAGCCAGCAGCGCCGCGTCCATCCAGTAGGACATCCCCACCCGACCCGGGGCGTGGCCCAGCACATCGTTCGCCGTCTCCTCCACAGCTCTGGCGATTGGCGCCTGCGGGTCCACCTCGAAGGGCTCCCGGGTGAGCCGGGGGCGCACCGTGGCCTGAAACGTGGGGTCACGTGCTGCGAGACGCTCGACGATCTCCTCCACCTCCCGCACCACGTCAGCCTCGGTCTCTCCGGGCAGCGTGCGACGCTCGATCTCCAGGTGGCACTGCGCCGCGTAGATGCTGGGCCCCGTTCCGCCCCGGAGCACGCCGGCGTGGAGTGACGGTGGTCCCAGGAGGGGATGCGGCGGGCGCCCCCTGAGCTCGCGCTCCACCAACTCCAACTCCGCCAGCACGCGGCCCATGTGCATGTTGGCGTCCACGCCCTCCTCGAACCGGCTGCCGTGGGCGGCGCGCCCCGTCGTCTCAACGTCGATCCAGGTGAAGCCCTTGTGCGCAAGGCAGAACCCAAGCTCGGTGGGCTCGGTGACGACGGCGGCGTCGGCCCGGTGGTGCTCCAGCACCTGCTGCATGCCGATGCTCGCGACCTCTTCGTCGGCCGGCGCCACCATCAGGAGATCACCCGCGAGGGTGATGCCCGCGTCCACCAGGGCCTTCACCGCGGCGATGCATGCCACGACACCGCCCTTCATGTCGTAGGCGCCGCGCCCGTAGAGCCGACCGTCCCTGACCGTGGCGCCGAACGGGTCGGCCATCGCCCCGACCCCCACCGTGTCGAGGTGCCCGTACAGCATGAGGCTGCGGCCGCCCCCGGCACCCGCTAGGCGCCCAACCGTGCTCAGCCGGTCTGGCTTGGCCTCGTGGGTGAGAGCCTCCATGCCGAGGTGCTCCAGAGCGGCGGCGACGTACTCGGCGGCTTCCCGCTCGCTTGTCGTGCCGTCGCTAAATGCGGGGTTGATGGAGTTGATGCGGACTAGGTCGCTGAGGGTGGTGGCGATGTAGTCGGCGTCAGCGCGCATCGTCGGCGCTGCCATGGTCGGGTGAAACGGAGCTCTCGAGATGGTGTTCCGCAGCGGCCCCTACTGCCAGATCCCCAGCACCCATGAGGGACTCCTTGTGGGGAGGGAAGTGGCGAATATACATGGGGACGGCCCGGGCGGCAGGGGTGTCATCCAGGAGGACCACGTGAGCGAACGAGAGACCCTTAAGGCACAGCTCCTCGGCGTCTACAGTCACGTTCACATGCTCGACGCCCTGGAAGGACTGAGTGCGGAGCAGGCGGGCGCGGTCCCCGAGGGGTTACCGCACTCGGTGTTCCAGCTCCTCAGGCACATGATCTACTGGCAGGACATCGGGATCGAGCGTATGAGGGGCACGCCGCCTCCGTTTCCCGAGAGCGCGGCCGAGGGATGGACCGCACCCCCTGCCCCCGCGGGCCAAACCGAGTGGGATGACACCATCGAGTCGTTCACGGCGGGCCTGTGGGAGATCGACGCCATGCTGGACAGCCCGGAGGTGGATCTAGACGCTGTCGTCGAGTCCGACCGGTGGCGCACCGTGCGAGACAACCTCCTGATGATCATGTGCCACAATAGCTATCACCTGGGGGAGATCGTGATGCTGAGGCGGCAACTGGGCGCGTGGCCACCGCCCCAGGGCGGGGACACGTTCTGATGGCGCGCGACCAGTCGGCGCTGGTGGAGTGGGCGCGGCGGGCGGTGACGTGAGCCGCGGCGTGAGCGTAGCGCTCCTGGCCGTGGCAGCACTCGTCCTGGCGGCGGGCGGGTACGCGACCTTCCGGGCCTTGACCTGGCCTGACGTGGCGGCCCTCGCCGAGCGAGACCCGGAGACGACGGCGTTCATCGAGCGGTACCGGGCACGGCAGCGGGAGGCGGACGAGCACGTGGTCGCCGCCTGGCTGCCGGTCCCGTGGGAGCGCATCTCGCCCCACCTCAAGCGCGCCGTAGTGGCGGCCGAGGACCTGGAGTTCTTCTCGCACCGGGGCTTCTCGACCCACGAGACCTGGGAGGCGGTGCGCGACGCCCTTTCCGGCGGTCGGCTCCGCGGTGCCTCCACCATCACGCAGCAGCTCGCCAAGAACCTCTGGCTCTCGCCGTCCCGCAGCCCCATCCGCAAGCTCGAGGAGCTGCTGCTGACGCGGCAGCTCGAACGCCACCTCACGAAGCGGCGGATTCTGGAGCTGTATCTCAACGTTGTGGAGTTCGGGCCGAGGGTCTACGGGGCGGAGGCAGCGGCGCGCCGCTACTTCGGGAAGCCGGCGGCGGCGCTCACGGAGCACGAGGCGGCGCTGCTGGCGGCGGGGCTCCCCCGACCCGCCCATTGGCACCCGGGAGTCGAGACCGATGCCTACGAGCGATACGTCGCCGAGATCGAGCAGCGCATGGAGCGGGCGGCGTTCCTCTGGCGCCACCTTGGGGGCGAGGGTGCGGAGTCAGGAGACAGCGCGCAACCGGCTCTCAGGTGACCGGCTCGGGGATCCGGCAGTGGCACAACTCCTCGCGCAGCTGCCTGACGCTCACCTCCTGCCACACCGGCGAGCCGACGCTGGCGCCCACGGCGGCCCCGGTGAGGGCGCCGCCCACCGCACCCTGGATCGCGCCACGGGCCGCCATCTCACCCACGTCGACGTCCGCGATCCCGCCGAAGATGGCTGCGCTGGCCCCAGCGGCGGCGGCCCCGACCAGGGCTCCAAATGCCGCCCCCAACCCGGCGCCCTTCGCAGCACCGGCCGCGCTAGGCTTGCGACCCCGGTACACCTCCAGCTTGGCGATCTGCGCCACGGGAATGGCCATGCGGCCGAGGCGGTCCCCGTCGTACATCAGGAGCGTGTCGGCCTCGAGGAAGATGAGGGTGCCGGCGTGCACGTAGGGGATGTCGGCGCACACCGGGTTGTCGAAGCACACGGTGACGCGTACCTGTACCCGCAGGGGGTCGGCCGGCGGGTTGGGGTTGGCGACGACGCAACCCGAGGTTGCGAGTCCGATGGTGACGAGTAGTAGCTGCCTGGCCTGAAGCACGGGACCTCCTCGAACCGTCCGAGTGAACGGTCGCGGGAGGCCGTCAAGTAGGGGTCAAGCGAGTAGGGGGGCCAGGGGGGTCAGCGCGTCCGATCAGCCAGGTGGGCGATTTCGCCGCCCTTGATGACGACGAGGATTTCGTCCAGGGCTTGGATGTCGGCCAGCGGGTCACCGTCGACAATGATGACGTCTGCGAGCTTCCCGGGCTCGAGAGTGCCCAGGTCGCTGCCCTGTCCGCACACCGTCGCGGAATGACGGGTGCCCACCTCGAGGACCTGCATCGGAGTAAGACCTGCCGCCAAGAGCAGCTTCATCTCTGTCATGGGCATGCCTGGCTGGGTGGCGGGGTTGGCGCCATAGTCGTTGCCAAGGGCGACGACTCCCCCCAGGGCGTGATAGCGCCGCACGGCGTCCAGGTGCGCATCGAGAACGAACTGCTCCAGAGGGGAACGATCAGGCTTCTCGTAGAGCTGCCCAACGAGCTGCTCGAGCGTCGGTACCATCGCGACCCGGTGTTCCACCAGACGGGCCAGTAGGTCGTCATAATCCGGCGCGATGACGTCGAAGAGGTAGGCCACCGGATCCGGACTCTGCAATGCGCTCTCCGCCTCTTCGTCTGACAGATCCGGCAGTGGCAGGTGCTCGATCGCATCCACCCCGGCTGGCAGTACGATATCCTCCGCGATGTACGTCTCGAACACATGAGCCCGAACCGGTACGCTGTGGGCGTGTGCTTCCTCGACAATCGCCTTCACCTCATCCAGGTCGAGCACGGGCCAAGGGTCGCGAGGATCTCCGGGGGCCAAGGTAATCTTGATGATGCCTGCCCCGCGCCTCAGGAGATCGGCGACGGCGCTACGAGCCTCCTCCGGCGTTGCCACCTCGTAGCTGAACTGGGATCCGTATACCGGACCCGGGTAACCGCCGGGTGCGGTGATGATCGGCCCGGACCAGAAGACCCTGGCGGACGCGCCCTCGGGCGTCGAGGCTTGCTCGAACCTCGATAGCCGGTCCAACGAGGTGCCCACGTTGCACACGGTTGTGACCCCGTCGACCAGAAACTCGCGCCGGATCGCCGGATCGCCGGTGCTGTGAGTGTGAGAGTTGATGAGACCCGGAAGGACGGTGCCACCCTGGGCGTCAATGAGTGTTGCGGTGGGCGGAACCACGAACTCCGCCGCGGCACCTACAGCTATGATGCGGTCCCGCTCGATCGCGACGATGCCGTTTGAGATGGGAGGGGCGCCGGTGCCGTCGACGACGGTTCCGTTTCTTATGACTAATGCATGATCCGGCACTGGCCGCCCGGCGGTTGCGCATGCGGCGAGAACCATGAATGGCAGAGCTGCAGCGAAGCGATTCTTCATCGGGGTTGCGCTCCTACCCCTTCATCCACTCCTCCCGCTCCACCAGCTCCCGGCAGATGTCCTCGGCGGAGCGGCCGGCGGCCTCGGCAGCGAAGTTCACCACCACCCGGTGCCGCAGCACGGCGAGGGCGACGGTGCGCACATCGTCCAGATCGGCCATGGGCCGGCCATCCAGGGCGGCCTGGGCCTTGGCCCCCAGCACCAGGTATTGGGAGGCCCTGGGGCCCGCACCCCAGCTGATGTACTCCCGGATGACGTCGGGCGCCTGCTCGTCGGGCCGGGTCTTGCGGGCCAGCTGTACGGCGGCCCGTACCACGGGTTTGGGGGCCGGGATGCGCCGCACCAGGTGCTGGATCTCCACCAGGTCCTCGGCCTTGAGGACGGTCTTCACCGGGTGCTCCTCGTCGCCGGTCGTGGTCTCGACGATCCGCTCCTCCTCGTCCACGTCGGGATACTGGACCGCGATCTCCAGCATGAACCGGTCGAGTTGGGCCTCCGGCAGCGGATAGGTCCCTTCCTGCTCGATGGGGTTCTGCGTTGCCAGGACGAAGAAGGGGACGGGCAAGGGGTAGGTCTGCCCCGCCGCCGTCACCTCGTGCTCCTGCATGGCCTGGAGCAGGGCTGCCTGGGTCTTGGGCGGGGTCCGGTTGATCTCGTCAGCCAGGATGATGTTGGCGAAGATGGGCCCGTGGACGAAGCGGAATGCCCGCTTCCCCGTGGCGAGGTCCTCCTCCAGGATCTCGGTACCGGTGATGTCGCTGGGCATGAGATCCGGCGTGAACTGGATGCGGGAGAACTTGAGATCCAGGGCATCGGCAATGGTGGAAACCATCAGGGTCTTCCCCAGGCCCGGCACGCCTAAGAGCAGCGCGTGGCCGCCCGAGACGACGGCGGTGAGAATGCCCTGGAGCACCTCCCGCTGTCCCACGATGCGCTGCCCGACCTGCTCCAACAGCCGGTCGCGGGCTGCGGCGAGCCGCTCCAGCAGCTCGACGTCCCGGTCCCCGCCGACCACACGTACCGGATCTGCGTTCACGACCTGAACTCCCCCCTTGGTGTCGGGAGCGGGAGCGGGTCCCTACGGCTCCGTTCCGCGCCCCTAGTGGTACGCCGGGGCGGCCCCCGAAGTTGCACCGGCAGCCCTCAAAATCCTACGCAAAAAGGGCCCGTAGAGCCACCGTATCCTTAGTTGATTATTCGCCTCGCCCGGGTACATTTCGGGCGCCCATGAGCCCCGTGAGCACGCCGCGGCGCCCCCTCGTGCACGCGTACCGGTATTCCGGCCTGGGATGCGTCTTTGCGGCCGCCGTGATGCTGTTCATGGCCGGGGGATGGCTACTCGACCGCTGGCTCGGCCTGTTGCCCGTGTTCACGGTGCTGGGAGCCCTCGTGGGGGCGACGCTCGCCACGGTGAGCATCTACCGCCGGCTCGTGACCCCGCCGGAGTCGGACCGCCGGCCGGATCGGGAGGGGGAGTGAGAGACCTAGGGTTCGGGATCCTCCTGACGGTGGTCGTCACGGCTCTCATGGTCCTGGCGTGGGGGCGCGAGGCCCTGATTCCCGGACTTAGTTTCGGGCTGCTTGCCACGGCAATCCATGTGGCGGCGGTCGCACTGCTGAAGCCGGCCCTGACCGGCTCCTACGGCAAGCTCATGAGCCGCTGGGGCATGGGCATGGGTCTCCGGCTGGTGGGCGTCGGCATGTTCGCGCTGGCGGTGTTGCGGGAGCCACAGCTGTTTCCGGCGTTGCCCACGGCGGTCGGGTACCTGGCTGTGTTGATCCCGCTCCTGTTTTTCGAGACGCGATTGTTGCGATGATTCTGCAGGAAGAAGCGACGGGTCACGAATTCGACATCGGCGAGCTCCTCATGCATCACACTGCCGATGCCTACGAGCTCGACTTCAGCCCGCTGTTTCACATTGCCTGGGAGCGCTGGCCCGATCTCCATCTCGGGTCCCTGACGCTCAACCTCACCCCCACGAAGCACGTCGTCTACATGGCGTTCGCGGCGCTGATGGTGTTTCTGACCATGTGGTTCGCCGGTCGCCGGCTGGAGCGGCAGCGGGCCGGGGAGCGGGCCCCCAAAGGGTTCGCCAATGCGGTTGAGGCAATGGCGCTCTGGGTCCGGAGCGACGTCGCCATTGCCAACATCGGTGAGAACGGCGCCAAGTTCGCGCCGTACATCATGGCGCTGTTCTTCTTCCTTCTGTACTGCAACCTGTTGGGCTTGTTGCCGTGGGGCGCGACCCCCACCGGCAACTACGCCGTCACGGGCGGCTTGGCCATCCTGTCGCTGCTGATCATCGAGATCAGCGGCCTGGTGAAGCTCGGGTTCAGGGGGTACATGCGGACGATCTTCCCCGTGGTGCCCGGGGTCAGCGGCCCCGGCGCGGTGGCGCTGTCCGTTGCCATGGGCCCCATCGAGCTGCTCGGCAAGTTGGTGAAGCCGTTCGCGCTGTGCGTGCGACTCTTCGGCAACATGACCGCCGGCCACCTCGTGATTCTGGCTCTGTTCGGGATGATCTTCCTGTTCGGGCACATCGAGGGCTGGCGCCTGGCCATCGGGGCGGGGTCGGCGTTGCTCGTGCTGGGGATCATGCTGTTGGAGCTCATCGTCGCGTTCGTGCAGGCGTACGTGTTCGCGCTCATTACCGCGGTGCTCATCGGGGTGATGCAGCACGAGCACTAGACATTAGGGGAGCGGTCCGGGCGCTGCGCGCCGCTCCGACACGTACCCGGCCGGGTGGCCGGGGAAGCCCGCTGGCCCTCGAGGCCGTTGGCGGGTCATCGCAGCGGGACCGCTCGGGAGAGGCGGTTTACCGGTGCGGGAAGCGCAAAGAGAGGGCTGACTCTCCCTGAAACGATGAGGAATCGGTAATGCTCATGACGAACATGCTCACGCTGTTGAGCGCTGTGCAGGGTACGACCCAGCCCGCCCAGGAGGGCGCGGCGGGAGGCGATACCCTAGGGGTAGGCATCGGCATCGGGCTGGCCCTGGTTGGCGCCGGTATCGGTCTGGGCCGGATCGGCGGCGAGGCCGCGCAGGCCATCGCACGGCAGCCGGAGGCCGCCAACGACATCCGCGGCACCTCGCTGCTCATCGCCTTCCTCATGGAGGGAGCGACGATCATCGCGGTCATCATGGCGCTGGTAGCGAAGATCCTGTAGCGGCCCATGACACTCACAACTCTGTCGCTGCTGGCGGCTGAAGGAGGTGAAGGCGGGCTCCCCGGGCCGTTCTCGGCGGAGCCAGGGCTGATCATCTGGACCTGGATCGTCTTCATCGCCCTGTTCCTGCTGCTCCGAAGGTACGCCTGGCCGCCCATCGTGCGGCTCACGGAAGAGCGGGAGAAGCTGATCGCAAAGCAGCTCGAGGAGGCGGAGACGCTGAACGCCCGGTCCAAGGAGGCCCTCGAGGAGCACAAGCGGCTGCTCGACGGCGCCAAGGGCGAGGCGCACCAGCTGATCAATGAGGCGAAGGGCGTGGCGCAGGGAGAGCGGGAACAGCTCCTGGCCAAGGCGCGGGACGAGCAGCAGCAGATGCTCGAGCGCGCCAAGCGCGAGATCGAGGTCGAGCGCGAGCGGGCCGTCACGGAGCTCAGGCGCGAGGCCGTGGAACTCTCCCTGGCGGCTGCGGCCAAGCTGATCCAGGAGCGGTTGGACAGCAAGGCCGATCGCCAGATCGTCGAGGATTATCTCGAATCGCTGGAGCGCGATAGCCGGTGAGAGAACCGACCATCGCCCGCAACTACGCCCAGGCGCTGTTTGAGCTGGGCGAGCGCAGCGGCGATACGGAGCGGTTCGCCGACCTGACGGAGGCTCTGGCCGGCGCCATCACGGCGCTGCCGGCGGTGAGCGTGGCACTGGAGTCTCCCCGGGTGCCCAAGCCGAAGAAGCAGGAGATCCTGCGGAACGCTCTGGATGACTACGCGCCGGAGCCGTACCTGCGGTTTCTCGACGCCGTGGTCAAGCGGGGCCGGCAGGGGCTCCTCCCCGCCATCGCGCGGGAGTACCTGGCGCTGGTGGACGAGAAGTTCAACCGGGTCCACGCGGGCATCACGCTGGCCCGCGAGCCCGACAAGGCGCTGCAGAAGCTCATCCGCACCCGGCTCAGTGAGGTGATCGGGAAGGATGTGATCCCGCACTACCGCACCGATCCGGCCATCTTGGGCGGGCTCGTGCTGCGGCTGGGCGACCGGATCATCGACGGTTCCCTGCGGCGCAAGATGAAGAGCCTGCGGCGGCAGCTGCTGCGCATGTAACGGAACGGGAGTCCCTGCATCCCGGCCCGGGGTGCGGTCGGATGTCCCGGCCATGTGAGAGATTGAGCGCTGACCCCGGACGCAACTCCGGGGTCAGCACGTTACGGGGGAACCATGGCACGCAAAGTCGGCTTCATCGGCCTCGGTGCCATTGGGCGCCCGATGGCCGTGCACGTTGCCCGGGCGTTCGACACCATGGCTTGGAACCGGACTATCGAGCGGGCTCGCGCGTTCGGTGATGACCTGGGAGCCGCCGTGGCGGAGACGCCGGGCCAGCTGGTCGGGTGGGCCGACGTCGTCGTCACCTGCCTGCCGACGTCGGTGGAGGTACTGGAGGTGGTGGAGGGGGCGGGTGGTGCCTGGCGTGAGGGGCAGCTCCTGGTGGACGCCACGTCAGGTGATCCGGCGGCGTCCCGGGCGCTGGCCGAGTGGCTGGCGGGCCGGGGAGCGGGTTTCGTGGACGCTCCGGTGAGCGGCGGCACGAGCGGTGCGGAAGCAGGCACGCTGACCGTCATGCTCGGCGGCGAAGAGCGCTGGATCGGCCTGGCCACCGAGGTCGTCTCGCCGTTCGCGGGCAAGGTGGTGCATGTGGGGCCGGTGGGCACCGGCCACGCCCTCAAGGCGATCAACAATGCCCTCCTGGGCATCAACATCCAGGCGGCGGGTGAAGGGCTGGCTGCGCTGGTGAAGCTAGGGGTTCCGGCAGCCAGGGCCCTCGAGGTGATCAACGCGTCCAGCGGACGGTCCAACGTGACCGAGAACCTGATACCCGAGCGGGTCGTGAGCCGGGCCTGGCTGCGCACGTTCCGCCTTGCCCT
>JBDHDE010000057.1:0-15654 GCA_039591655.1 Gemmatimonadota bacterium | reverse complement strand
ATGACGATCGAATTGATCACGCCGATCGCGATGGAGGATGGTCTGCGGTTCGCGATTCGCGAGGGCGGCCGCACCGTCGGTGCCGGCGTCGTCACCAAGATCATCGAGTAACGGCGGAGCTATGCCGCGCGATAAGGTCACATTGGAGTGTACCGACTGCAAGAGTCGGAACTACTTCACGACGAAGAACAAGCGGAAGCATCCGGAACGGATGGAGACGCGCAAGTTCTGTCCGCGCTGTGGCGCGCACAGGCCGCACAAGGAGACTAAGTAGGCCGTGGATCTGCCGCTGATCGTGGGCGCAGCCCTTGTGGTGGTGGCCGTCGCCGCGCTCGCCGTGTGGCGCGAGCCGGTGTTCTCGTTTACCGAGCGCTCCCGGACGTTCATCCAGGAGGTGCGGGCCGAGGTTCGCAAGGTCACTTGGCCCTCGTGGGAGGATCTGCGGCGCTCCACGCTGGTGATCACGGTGATCGTGATCATCATCGGAATCGTCATTGGCGTGATGGATTGGGTGTCCTCGAAGATCTTGATCGATTTCTTCGGTCGAGTGTTCGGGTGATCGGCACGGCGATGGAACACCGGTGGTACGCGATTCAGACGACCGCAGGGCACGAGAACAAAGTGCGGTCGCTGATCGAGCGGAAGATCATTGCTGATCCGAAGCCGGAGGAGCAGCGGTTGATCCGCCAGGCGTTGGTCCCCACGCAGCAGGTCGTGGAGATCAAGAACGGGAAGAAGGTCCAGGTCGAGCGGAAGGTCTTCCCGGGGTACGTGCTGGTGGAAATGGTGCTGAATCAGGAAACGATGCACCTGGTCAACGGCATCCAAGGCGTCATCAAGTTCGTGGGTCAGGGCTGGACGCCGCAGCCGCTCCGGCAGGACGAGGTGAACCGACTCCTCGGCATAGAGGAGGAGGTCGAAGAGCAGGAGCCCAAGGAGGAGATCCCATTCATGGCCGGGCAGGTCGTGGAGATCATGGAGGGGCCCTTCTCTGACTTCAGCGGGACGGTGGAGGAGGTTCTGACCGATAAAGGTAAGGTGCGTGTCAGCGTGAGCCTGTTCGGGCGCCCGACCACTGTGGAGCTCGACTACCTCCAGCTGAAGGCTCATTAGGACCCCTACCACGGGGACACGTGGGAGCCTGGGAGAGGATCTCAGCGCGACATGAGAGGCACGATGGCTAGAAGAACTGGCAAGAGGGTTGCGGCGTTCGTCAAGCTGCAGGTGCCGGCCGGTCAGGCGACACCTGCCCCGCCCGTAGGCACGGCGCTGGGTCCGCACGGCGTCAACATCATGGGCTTCTGCAAGCAGTTCAATATGCAGACCCAGTCCCAACCGGGCATGATCATACCGGTGGAGCTCACGATCTATGCGGATCGGAGCTTCTCCTTCATCACGAAGACGCCTCCGGCGGCCGTGTTGCTCAAGAAGGAGGCGGGGCTGGAGAAGGCGTCGGGCATGCCCAACCGTGAGAAGGTCGGGACGGTCACCTCGGAACAGGTCCGCAAGATCGCCGAGATCAAGATGCCGGACCTCAATGCGAACGATGTGGATGCGGCGATGCGCATCATCGTGGGTACGGCGCGTTCCATGGGTATCGAGGTGAACGACTGATGGCGGTCGCGGGCAAGAGGTACCAGGCGGCAGCTGCCACCGTCGATCGGCAGCGCCTCCACGTGCCACTCGAGGCGGTCGAGACGGTGAAGTCGGCGGCGTTTGCGAAGTTCGACGAGTCCGTGGATCTCTCGATCCACCTGGGTGTGGATCCCCGGCACGCGGATCAAATCGTGCGGGGCACGGTGGTTCTGCCCCACGGAACAGGCAAGTCTGTGCGGGTGCTGGTGCTCGCCCAGGGCGACAAGGCGAAGGAGGCCGAGTCGGCCGGCGCGGACTTCGTGGGCGCCGAGTACATCCCAAAGATCAAGGAGGGCTGGCTCGACTGCGACGTGGTGATCGCTGCCCCCGACATGATGGGACAGGTTGGCCCCTTGGGCCGGATTCTCGGGCCCCGCGGGCTCATGCCCAACCCCAAATCGGGAACCGTCACCATGGACATCAGCCGGGCCGTCAAGGAGGTCAAGGCGGGCAAGATCGAGTTCCGGGTCGACAAGACCGGAAACCTGCACGCGCCCATCGGCAAGGCCTCCTTCTCGGTCGAGCAGCTGTCGGAGAACTTGACCGCGTTCATGGACGCGGTGGTGCGGGCCAAGCCGTCGGCCGCCAAGGGCACATACATCCGGTCGGTCACGGTGTCCAGCACCATGGGCCCCGGCGTTCACGTTGACCCGGCGGTGTACCGATGAAGATGACGCATGAGAAGAAGAACGCCGCGGTTAAGGAGCTCGCCACCCGGCTGGAGCGGTCCGAGAGCCTGTACCTGACCGACTTCTCCGGTATCGCGGTGAAGCCCATGACGGAGCTCCGGCGGAAGCTGCGGGACGCCGGCGTCGAATATGTGGTGGTGAAGAACACGCTCGCGCTCCGGGCGCTCAAGCAGGCCTCGGTCTCGGGTCTCGACGACCTGATCCGGGGGCCCACGGGCTTCGTCTTCGCGGGAGCCGATGCCTTGGCGGCCGCGAAGATCCTATCGCAGTTCCAGAAGGAGCACGAGCTGCTGACGGTAAGGGCCGGGCTGGTGGACGGCCGTACGATGTCGGCACAGGAAGTCCGCCGCCTCGCCACGCTGCCGTCGAGGGACGAGCTGCTGGCGCAGGTGGGCGGTGCGTTGCAGGCGCCGCTGCAGGGCTTTGCCGGCGCGGTCACCAGCCTGCTGTATCAGTTTGCCGGTGCGGTTGAGGCGCTTCGCGCCCAGCGTGCCAGTGCGTAACTCCCAGGTTTCGGAGAGAGACGGAGCATGGCAACCAAGACTCTGAGCAAGGACGAGATCCTCGAGGCCATCGGGACCATGTCGGTGACGGAGCTGGCCGATCTGGTTGAGGCGTTCAAGGAGAAGTTCAACGTCACGATCGCGGCCGCACCGGTGGCAGCCGCGCCCGCCGCTGGTGGTGAGGGTGCAGCGGCTGAGGTTGAAGAGAAGACCGAGTTCGCGGTCGTGTTGAAGGAAGCTGGCGCGAAGAAGATCCAGGTCATCAAGGTCGTGCGTGAGGTAACCTCGCTGGGCCTCAAGGAGGCCAAGGATCTCGTGGACTCCGCGCCGGCGGCCGTGAAGGAAGGCGTCTCCAAGGAAGAGGCTGAGACGATCCAGAAGAAACTCGAAGAGCAGGGCGCGACCGTCGAGCTGAAGTAGCCGGGGCGGCGGTACCTGCCCCCGGGTGGGGCGGACGACCACGGTACTTCTTCAGCTAGGACGGTATGGATCGACGTTCCTGCAAACCCTGCTCGCTTGGCGAGCCCCGACGATGGCTCCGGGCCGGCAACGCTCCGGGCCGGAGCAGGGCGGGGTTCTTTGCGTTGCGTGAGGACTGCTAATGAGTGACCGGTTGCCCACAATCTCGTTCGCGAAGCTGGAAACGGGCATGACCATGCCCCATCTCCTGGATATCCAGACGCGCTCGTTCAACGCGTTCCTGCGGTCCGAGGACGACGGCGAGCGCGCCGACATCTCGCTGGAGCGGGTCTTCCAGGAGGTCTTTCCGATCACCGACGTGAACGGCAACTACTCGCTCGAGTTCGTGCGCTTCTCGCTCGGGGAGCCGAAGTACTCCGTCGAGGAATGCATCGAGCGGGACATGACCTACTCCAGATCCCTCAAAGCCACCCTTCGGCTGGTCATCAACGAGACGCTGGAGGACGGCGTCCAGCGGCCGAAGAACATCATCGAGAAGGAAGTCTATCTCGGTGAGCTTCCCGTGCTTACGCCGTTGGGCACGTTCGTGATCAACGGCGCGGAACGGGTGGTGGTCTCGCAGCTGCACCGGTCCCCCGGTGTGGTCTTCGAGGAGACGATTCACCCGAACGGGCAGCGCCTCAACAGTGCGCGGATCATTCCGTTCCGCGGCTCGTGGGTCGAGTTCACGGTCGACATCCACGACGTCGTGTACGTGCATATCGACAAGCGGAAGAAGTTCCCGGCCTCGGCGCTGCTGCGGGCCCTGGGCTACGGCACCAACAGCGACCTGCTGCGGCTGTTCTATGCCAACAAGCAGCTCGACCTCCAAGCGGTGCGGGACGAGCGGGCATTCCGCCGGGAGGTGTTGGGTGCGTGGGTGGCCGAGGAGGTCGCCAACCCGGAGGACCGTGACGGCGAGCCGCTGGCGCGGGAGGGCGATGAGATCACCCCGGAGCGGTTCGAGGCGTTCCGCTCGGCCGGCGTCAGGGCGGTGCGGGTATTCGCGCGCTACTCGACGGTCGACCTCCGTGACGAGGATCGGCCGACTACGGTGCGGGAGCGTCCGGAGAAGCAGATCCTGGCCTTCGACGTGCCCGATCCAGAGACCGGTGAGGTGCTGGCGGAGGCGGGGAAGGAGTTGACGGAGGCTCTGAAGAAGCGCCTGATCAAGGCGAGCGCCCACAAGGTCGATGTCATCATCACGTCGGCCCGCGGCGAGTCGCAGATCGTCAAGAACACCATCGCGAAGGACCCGACTACGAGTGAGGCCGATGCCCTGGAGCAGATCTACTCACTCCTGCGGCCCGGCGAGGCACCGAACCTGGAAACGGCCCGGGCGGCTCTCGAGCGGCTGTTCTTCAACCCGAAGCGGTACGATCTGGGCCGGGTGGGACGCTACAAGATCAACCAGCGGCTGAAGGTGAACATCCCGCCCGAGCACACGGTGCTTACCCGTGAGGACTTCGTAGCGATCATCCGCTACTTACTGGAATTGTCCGAGGGTCGCGGCTACACCGACGACATCGACCATTTGGGGAACCGGCGCGTGCGCACTGTCGGCGAGCTCATCGCCAACCAGTTCTCTGTGGGTCTCTCCCGCATGGCGCGCCTGATCAAGGAGCGGATGAGCATCAACAACGACCCGGAGAAGATCACGCTGGACGATCTGGTGAACGCCCGAACGGTGAGCGCCGTCATCCAGGCTTTCTTCGGGAGCTCGCAACTCTCGCAGTTCATGGATCAGACGAACCCTCTCGCGGAGCTCACCCACAAGCGGCGTCTCAGCGCGCTGGGGCCGGGTGGGCTCACCCGGGAGCGCGCGGGGTTTGAGGTGCGGGACGTCCACTACTCACAATACGGGCGGATGTGTCCCATCGAGACCCCTGAAGGGCCGAACATCGGTCTCATCACCAGCCTCTCCACCTTTGCACAGGTGAACGAGCTGGGCTTCATCGAGACCCCCTACAGGCGCGTGTCTCACGGGACGGTCGGCCAGGAAGTCCGTTGGCTGTCCGCATCCGAAGAGGAGGAGTTCGCCGTCGCACAGGCCAACGCGCCGTTGGATGAGAAGGGCACCTTCGTGAACGAGGTGGCTCTGTGCCGGAAGCGAGACGACTATCCCCTGCTGACGCCGCAGCGTATCGACTTCATGGACGTGGCGCCGGAGCAGCTGGTCTCGATTGCGGCGGCGCTCATTCCGTTCCTCGAGCACGACGACGCGAACCGTGCGCTCATGGGGAGCAACATGCAGCGGCAGGCCGTGCCCTTGCTGTTCCCGCGGGGCCCGCTGGTGGGCACCGGGCTGGAGGGCAAGGTCGCGTCCGACTCGGGCGCAGTCGTGACGGCACGCCGCGGCGGCGTGGTCAGCAAGGTCACGGCGGACGAGATCATCATCGACACCGGTCGCCAGGGACAGGATCGGGAGGGCACTCCGCTGGCGCGCCTCCTACAGCACAACCGGTACCGCCTCAAGAAGTTCTGGCGCACCAATCAGGACACGGCCATCAATCAGCGCCCGCTGGTGAGAGTGGGGCAGGCGGTCGAAGCCGGCGAGGTGGTTGCCGATGGCGCAGGCACGGACCACGGCAGCCTCGCCTTGGGCGCCAACGTCCTCGTCGCCTTCATGCCCTGGTATGGCCACAACTTCGAGGACGCCATCGTCATCTCGGAGCGCCTGGTGAAGGACGACACCTACTCGTCCATTCACATCCAGGAGCTCGAGCTGCACGTGCGCGACACCAAGCGGGGCCAGGAGGAGATCACCCGCGAGATCCCCAACGTCTCGGAGGAGGCGCTGGTCGACCTCGATGAGCGGGGCATCGTACGCATCGGGGCAGCGGTCAACCCGGGCGACATCCTGGTTGGGAAGATCACGCCGAAGGGCGAAACCGAGCTCTCGCCCGAAGAGAAGCTGCTGACGGCGATCTTCGGTGAGAAGGCGAAGGACGTGAAGGACTCCTCCCTCAAGGTCCCGCCGGGCATGGAGGGCGTGGTCATCGACGTCAAGATCTTCTCGCGCGTCGAGGACCAGGTCGTCGAGAAGGACCGTGGCGAGCGGATCGGTGATGTGCGGCGCCTGGAGAACGAGGAGAAGGCCCGCATCAGTGCCGCGTTGTTCGATGAGCTGCACGAGCTGCTGCAGGGGCAGGAGGTAGCCGTGATGCTCAAGAGCGGCACGGTGGAGGAGTATCTCTCAGAGGGCACGAAGCTCGCCAAGGCCGCGCTGGCGGAGGTGGACTTCAGTGAGGTCGATCTCAAGACGCTGCGCGTGAAGTCCAAGAGCGCCAATGAGAGGGTGCGCGCCGCCATCGACGCGGCGAACCGCGAGCGGGCGAGGGTCGAGGAGAAGGCGGAGGACCAGATCGACAAGATTCTGCAGCCCGACGAGCTCCCGCCCGGAGTCATCCAGCTCGTGAAGGTCTACCTGGCCGAGAAGCGGAAGATCTCGGTGGGCGACAAGATGGCGGGGCGGCACGGGAACAAGGGCATCATCGCTCGGATCGTTCCCGAGGAGGACATGCCGTTCCTGCCGGACGGGACGCCGGTGGACGTCATACTCAACCCGTTGGGCGTCCCGAGCCGCATGAACGTCGGCCAGATCTTGGAGACCCACCTCGGCTGGTGCGCCGAGATTCTAGGCTTCATGGCGGAAACCCCGGTCTTCCAGGGTGCCAACGAGAACGAGGTCGGGTTGCTCCTCCGGATCGCCGGGCTGCGCTGGACTGCCCAGGCCTTGGCGCTGCATGCGACACCGCCTGCACTCGGCCCGGAGGTGGTTAGGACGCTGCTGGCGGACCTCCGGCGCCTGCCTGCCGTGGACGGAGACCGGCCCGATCTGACGAACATCCGGCTCGACGCGCTGGGAAGCAGAGCACTGTCGCAGTCGACGCGGGATCTGTTCCACGGTCTGCGGGATTTCCTGGAGCGCTCGGCCAAGGAGCTTGCCGAGCGTCGCAAGGTCGAGGCCGAGCTGCAGAGGGAGTACCACGAGGTCCGGCTCGAGGAGGCGGGGTCCGAGGTCACGAAGGCCGAGAAGGCAGCCCTCAAAGCCGGCATCAAGGAGGCGCAGAAGCACGCCAGCCTGGACGCCATCAGGTGCCTCGAGGCTTCCGGGCTCGGAGCCGTGGCGAAGGTGCTGCGGCCGAAGAGTGAGGCGGACGTGGAGGCTGCGGCCGACGGACTGCTCGAGCTGGCCGGCTTGACGCCGATGGGCAAGGCGCGGCTGCGCGACGGCCGCACGGGCGAGCCGTTCGCCGCGGAAGTGACGGTCGGCTCCATCTACATGATGAAGCTGTCGCATCTGGTGGACGACAAGATCCACGCCCGGTCCATTGGGCCGTACAGCCTCGTGACGCAGCAGCCGCTGGCGGGGAAGGCACAGTTCGGCGGCCAACGCTTCGGCGAGATGGAGGTATGGGCCCTCGAGGCATACGGGGCGGCGCACACCCTGCAGGAAATGCTCACGGTCAAGTCGGATGACGTGAACGGCCGAAGCCGCGTGTACGAGGCGATTGTGAAGGGTCAGAACCTGCCGGAGCCAGGGACGCCGGAATCGTTCAACGTGCTCGTCAAGGAGCTCCAGGCACTCGGGCTCAAGGTTGAGCTCGGCGTCACCGACAACGGCGAGGAGTAATCTAGATGATTGATTTCCGTAGCGCGCGCGAGGCGCGGGGCACGAGCTTCGACTTCATCCGGATCCGCATTGCCAGCCCGGAGGAGATCCGGGGGCCGCGCGACTCCAAGGAGCGCGAGCGCCTGGCCCTTCAGGGGCAGCGGTACTGGTGGTCGTGGGGAGAGGTCACGAAGCCCGAGACCATCAACTACCGCTCGTTCAAGCCGGAGAAGGACGGGCTATTCTGCGAGCGGATCTTCGGACCGGTCAAGGACTGGGAGTGCCACTGCGGGAAGTACAAGCGCATCCGCTACCGCGGAGTCGTGTGCGACCGCTGCGGCGTCGAAGTGACGCTCTCCAAGGTGCGCCGCGAGCGGATGGGCCACATCGAGCTGGCCGTGCCGGTGGCGCACATCTGGTTCTTCAAGACGCTGCCCAGCCCGATGGGCAACCTGATGGACCTCACATTGCGGGACCTCGAGCGCGTCATCTACTACACCAGCTATGTCGTGCTCGACGCCGGCGAGCAGGAGGTCAAGGAGCGGGAGCTCCTGGACGAAGAGGCCTACCTTGAGATGCGCGCCAAGGCGAAGTCGGAAGGGGACAAGGCGTTCCGCGCCGAGATCGGTGCGCCGGCCGTCCGGGAGCTGCTGAACGGGCTCGACGTCGATAAGATCTCCGAGGAGTTGCGGGTGGCGATCGCCACCGAGACCAGCCAGCATCGCAAGAAGCAGATGCTGAAGCGACTCAAGATCGTGGACGCGTTCCGCACCTCGGGTGATACCGGTGAGGAGCGCAACAACCCGGCGTGGATGATCCTCGACGTGGTCCCGGTGATTCCGCCTGACCTGCGTCCACTCGTGCCCCTCGACGGCGGCCGGTTCGCGACGAGCGACCTGAACGATCTGTACCGGCGGGTCATCAACCGGAACAACCGGCTGCAGAAGCTCATCCAGCATCGGGCGCCTGAGGTGATCCTGCGCAACGAGAAGCGGATGCTGCAGGAAGCGGTGGATGCGCTGTTCGACAACGGCCGTCGCTCGAAGGCCATCCGCGGGCGGGGGAAGCGCCCGCTCAAGTCGCTCTCGGACATGCTGAAGGGCAAGCAGGGCCGGTTCCGCCAGAACCTGCTCGGCAAGCGGGTGGACTACTCCGGCCGCTCGGTCATCGTGGTGGGGCCCGAGCTGCGGCTGCACCAGTGCGGCCTGCCCAAGACGATGGCCGTGGAGCTGTTCAAGCCGTTCATCATCCACAAGCTCGTGGAGAAGGGCATTGCGGAGACGGTCAAGCGTGCCAAGAAGATCGTGGAGCGGGAGAGCCCCGAGGTGTACGAGATCCTCGAGGAGATCATCCACGACCATCCGGTGTTGCTGAACCGGGCGCCGACCTTGCACCGGCTGGGTATCCAGGCGTTCGAGCCGGTCCTGGTGGAGGGCAAGGCGATCCGCATCCACCCGTTAGTCTGCGCCGCGTTCAACGCCGACTTCGACGGCGACCAGATGGCAGTGCACGTGCCGCTGTCGTTCGAGTCGCAGCTCGAGGCGCGGGTGCTCATGATCTCCAGCAACAATGTGCTGAAGCCCTCGGACGGGCGACCGGTGGCCGAGCCCAGCCAGGACATGGTGCTCGGGTGTTACTTCCTCACCAAGGCACCCGACGACTACGAGCAGCGGCTGGATGACGCGCCGCATGTCGGATCGCTATCGGAGGTGGAGACCGCGGTGTCCACCGGGCGGCTCTCCTTCCAGTCACCCATCAAGTTCTGGTACCAGCCGCCGCCGGAGGCGGCGCACCAGAAGGCGGGCTGGGTCGCGACGACTGCAGGTCGGGTGCTGTTCAACAGCATCCTGCCGCGGTCGCTGCTGAGCCAACTGGGCTTCCAGAACTCCGTCATGAGGAAGCGGCTGCTCTCGGAGCTCGTGTTCGAGGCGTACCGCCGCGCTGGCCTGGCCGACACGGTCCAGTTCCTCGACCGGCTGAAGGAGTTCGGTTTCCGCCATGCCACGGTAGGCGGCATCTCCATCGGCGTAGTGGATCTCGAGATCCCTGCGGAGAAGAGCGAGATCCTCGATGGGGCGACGGCCCGGGTCGACCGCTTCCAGCGGGCCTACGCCACGGGGCAGATCACCTTCGGCGAGCGGTACAACAAGGTGATCGACGCCTGGACGCACGCCAACAGCGATGTGGCTGAGGCAATGGTGCGGAACCTCTCCAGGTCCCGGGGCGGTCTCAATCCGGTCTACATGATGTTCGACTCGGGGAGCCGGGGCAGCCGCGACCAGATTCGCCAGCTCGCCGGCATGCGGGGTCTCATGGCCAAGCCGCAGAAGAAGCTCACCGGCGGCATCGGCGAGGTGATCGAGAGCCCGATCAAGTCGAACTTCCGTGAAGGGCTCACCGTGCTGGAGTACTTCATCTCCACCCACGGCGCCCGGAAGGGTCTCGCGGACACCGCGCTGAAGACGGCGGACGCCGGCTATCTCACGCGGCGTCTCGTAGACGTAGCCCAGGACGTCACCGTCACCGAGGACGACTGCGGGACCATCCTGGGGCTTGAGATCTCCGCCCTGAAGGAGGGTGAGGACATCATCGAGCCGCTGCGTGAGCGCATCGTCGGCAACGTGGTGGCCGAGGACGTGTTCGACCCGCACGAGTCCGACGAGCACGGCGACCCGCTGCTGCTGGCGGGGGCGGGCGAGCTCCTCGATGAGGACACCGCGGCGGCGATCGAGGACGCGGGGATCGAGAAGGTCAGGATCCGCTCGGTGCTCACCTGCGAGGCGCGGCGCGGCATCTGTCGCATGTGCTACGGCCGCAATCTCGCGACCATGGAGATGGTGGACCTCGGCGAGGCCGTCGGGATCCTGGCCGCGCAGTCCATCGGGGAGCCCGGCACCCAGTTGACCCTGCGGACCTTCCACATCGGCGGTACCGCGGCCCGCATCGCGGAGCAGACTGCCCGGAAGACGAAGCTGGAGGGCACCATCGCCTTCGGCGACCGGCTGCAGGTCGTGGCGCACAAGGACGGTACACACACCGTGACCGGCTACGACGGCGAGCTCATTCTACAGGACGCCGACGGGCAGGTCCGCTCACGGTTCCAGGTGCCGCTCGGCGCCGATCTGGCGGTCAAGGACGGGCAGGAGGTGAAGCGGGATGACCTCCTCTTCACCTGGGACCCCTACGCCAATCCCATCATCACGGATGTGGAGGGTGCCGTCCGGTTCGTGGACATCGTGGAGGACGAGACGGTCCGGGAGTCCCTGGACGAGATCACGGGCTTGAGGCAGCGCGTCATCATCGAGGACCGGGAGAAGAAGCTCCACCCGCACATCGAGATCGTCCAGAAGAAGGGCGGCAAGGAGCGCAAGGTGCGGAGCTACGTGATCCCTGAGGGCGCGCAGCTTACGGCTGAGGACGGACATAAGGTCGAGGCCGGCACGACGCTGGCGAAGATCTCGCGGGAGGCCTACAAGACCCGCGACATCACGGGCGGTCTCCCTCGGGTCGCTGAGCTGTTCGAAGCCCGGCGCCCGAAGGACCCGGCGACGATCTCGGAGATAGACGGGGTGATCGCCTTCGGCGACATCAAGCGCGGCAAGCGTGAGATCTACGTCCACCCGGAGGGTGGCGAGCCGCAGCTCTACGAGGTCCCGGCGGGCAAGCACCTTAGGGTACACGAGGGCGACAAGGTCCGAGCCGGCGACCGCCTCACCGAAGGGCCGGTGAACCCGCACGACATTCTGCGGATCAAGGGCCCCCGGGCGGTGCAGGAGTACCTCCTGAACGAGGTCCAGGAGGTCTACCGGCTGCAGGGCGTGAAGATCAACGACAAGCACATCGGGGTCATCGTGCGGCAGATGCTGCAGAAGGTCCGGGTGATCGACCCCGGCGACACGGATTTCCTCGAGGGCGAGCACGTCGACAAGATCTCCTTCAGGGAGAGGAACGAGCGGGTGATCAAGAAGAGCAGCCATCCCTCCACCAGCGAGCCCCTGCTCCTGGGGATCACGAAGGCGTCGCTCACCACTCAGTCCTTCATCTCGGCGGCGTCGTTCCAGGAGACGACCAGGGTGCTCACCGATGCCGCCATCCGGGGGGCGAGGGACGACCTCCTGGGTCTGAAGGAGAACATCATCATCGGACACCTGATCCCGGCCGGGACGGGGATCTACCGGTATTCGGAGCTGGAGGTGGAGCCCCCGGAGGGCTTTGAGCCGCCGCCGCCGCCGGAGGAAGAGGTTGAGGAGGGTGTGCCCAGCCCCTTCATCGTGCCGAAGGAGACGGAAGTGGTGGCCGGGGAGAAGACGGCCGAGGCGGCGGAGGCCGAGGCCACGTAGAGGCGTTGACCTAAGGCGCACGCCCATCTAGATTTGTAAGTCTACCATCGATTTTTTGGGGCCCCTCCGGGGGCCCCGGTCGGTGGTCGTGGATCGTAACCTGTAGGGCTATGCCGACGATCAACCAGTTGGTCCGCCAGGGGCGGAAGGAGATCCCGAAGAAGGAGAAGGCGCCCGCGCTCAAGGGGAATCCCCAGAAGCGTGGCGTCTGCACCCGCGTGTACACGACCACGCCGAAGAAGCCCAACTCCGCTCTGCGGAAGGTGGCCCGTGTGCGGCTCACCAACGGCTTCGAGGTGACCAGCTACATCCCGGGTGAGGGCCACAACCTACAGGAGCACAGTATCGTGTTGATTCGCGGCGGCCGGGTGAAAGACCTCCCGGGCGTGCGCTACCATATCATCCGTGGGACGCTGGACGCTGCCGGGGTGGCCGATCGGCGGCAGAGTCGCTCCAAGTATGGCGCGAAGAGGCCCAGGTGAGCCGCCGCAAGCGAGCCGAGCGGCGGCCCGTGCCGGCCGATCCCCGGTACGACAGCCAGACGGTCACCAAGTTCCTCAACCGTCTGATGGAGGCCGGCAAGAAGTCGACGGCCGAGCGGCTGTTCTACGAGTCGATGGACCTGATCGAGCAGCGGACCGGACAGCCGGGCGTGCAGGTCTTCAAGCAGGCGCTGGCCAACGTGAAGCCGGTGCTCGAGGTGAAGAGCCGGCGGGTCGGCGGCGCCACGTATCAGGTGCCCGTGGAGGTCCGCCCCGACCGGCGGGCGTCCCTGGCGATGCGTTGGATCGTGCAGTACGCGAGGGATCGGAATGAGAAGTCCATGGCCGAGCGCCTCGCCGGCGAGCTGATCGCCGCCTCCAAGGGAGAGGGGAGCTCGGTCAAGAAGAGGGAAGACACGCACCGGATGGCGGAAGCGAATCGCGCGTTCGCCCACTACCGGTGGTAGGCGAACCGATAGACTGACAACTTCGGGACCCTGACTTAAGGGATCCTGCGTCGCAGGGGCGAGGCCCCGGACGACCGCGGAGCGAGACCTATCCGTATGAGACGGATGACGGTCGCCCCGCTTTTTAGCTGCCCGCGTCGGGCCAGAGGGCGGAGGCGAGATCCGGCGTAGCATGCCGGCTTCGCGATAGATAAGGGACGTATGCCGAGAACCACGCCACTTGAGAAGATTCGTAACATCGGCATCATGGCGCACATTGATGCCGGGAAGACGACGACCACGGAACGGATCCTCTATTACACCGGCCGGACGTACAAGATCGGCGAGGTGCATGAGGGGACCGCTACGATGGACTGGATGGAGCAGGAGCAGGAGCGGGGGATCACGATCACCTCGGCGGCGACGTACTGCGAGTGGATGCGGTTCGACGAGCTCTTCCAGATCAACATCATCGACACCCCGGGCCACGTGGACTTCACCGTTGAGGTCGAACGGTCCCTGCGGGTGTTGGATGGTGCCGTCGCCATCCTGGATGCGGTGGGCGGTGTGGAGCCCCAGACGGAAACGGTGTGGCGCCAGGCCGACCGGTACCGCGTCCCGCGGATCGTGTTCGTGAACAAGATGGACCGCGTCGGCGCGGACTTCGATCGCTGCGTGGGCATGATGCGGGACCGGCTCGGGGCGAAGGCCTACCCGGTGCAGTTCCCACTCGGTTCGGGCGAGTTGTTCACGGGACTCATCGATGTGGTGCGGCAGGTGGAGGTCGTCTACGACGAGGATAGCCTAGGCGTGACCTGGGAGGAGCGGCCGGTGCCCGACGCCTTCAAGGAGAAGGCGGAGCGGCTGCGGCACGAGCTCATCGAGGCCGCCGTGGAGCACGACGAGGAGTTGCTCCACAAGTATCTGGAGGAGCACGAGCTCACCGACCAGGAGATCCGGCGGGCCATCCGCCAGGCGACGCTCGGCGGGCACATCATCCCGGTGTTCTGCGGTGCCGCGTTCAAGAACAAGGGCGTGCAGCGGCTGCTGGACGGGATCACCGACTACCTGCCGAGCCCGCTGGACGTGCCTGCCGTCACGGGGCATCTCCCTCACCACGACGAGACGTTCGTGGAGCGGCGAGCCTCCGACGAGGAGCCCTTCAGCGCGCTGGCGTTCAAGATCGCGACGGATCCGTATGTTGGGAAGCTGACGTTCTTCCGCGTGTACTCGGGCGTGCTGGAGTCGGGCTCGTACATCTATAACTCCACCAAGGATCGTCGGGAGCGGATCGGGCGCCTCCTCCAGATGCACGCCAACAAGCGCGAGGAGGTGCAGGAGGTCCGGGCCGGGGACATCGCGGCCGCCATCGGCCTCAAGGAGACCCGCACCGGCGATACCCTGTGCGACGCGGATCACCCGGTCATTCTCGAGGCGATGCGGTTCCCGGAGCCGGTGATCTCCGTGGCCATCGAGCCCAAGACGAAGGCCGACCAGGACCGCCTGTCGACGGCGTTGCAGAAGCTCTCCGAGGAGGACCCGACGTTCCACGTCCGCTCCGATCAGGAGACCGGACAGACGATCATCTCCGGCATGGGCGAGCTCCACCTCGAGATCCTCGTGGACCGCATGAAGCGCGAGTTCAAGGTGGAGGCGAACGTGGGCCGGCCGCAGGTCGCCTACCGCGAGACGATCCGGCAGCGGGTGGAGTACGTGGACGGGAAGTTCGTGAGGCAGACGGGCGGTCGCGGCCAGTACGGCCATGTGGTGATCCATCTGGAGCCCAACGAGGCGGGCCACGGCTTCGTCTTCGAGGACAAGATCGTGGGCGGCTCGATCCCGAAGGAGTACATCGGACCGGTCGAGGAGGGGGTCAAGCAGGCCCTCGAGAACGGCGTGCTGGCAGGCTATCCCGTGGTCGACGTCAAGGTGTCGTTGGTGGACGGCAGCTACCACGACGTCGACTCGAGCGAGATGGCCTTCAAGGTGGCCGGCTCGATCGCCATCAAGGAGGCCGTCGGCAGGGCGCGCCCCGTATTGCTCGAGCCGGTTATGGACGTCGAGGTCGTCACGCCTTCGGAGTACATGGGTGATGTGATCGGGGATCTCAACAGCCGCCGCGGCAAGGTCGGCGGGATGATGCAAAGAGGCGAGGCGCAGGTGATCGGTGCCAGTGTTCCGCTGGGCGAGATGTTCGGGTACTCGACCAAGCTCCGGTCGATGAGCCAGGGTCGGGCGGTGTACTCGATGCAGTTCTCGCACTATGCGGCAGCGCCCAAGGGGACGGCGGACGAGATCATCAGCAAGACGCGGGGTTGAGGAAGACCCGAGCGAGCTGAGAGAGAGCGCAATCGAGGCGAGAGGAAGCGACCATGGCCAAGGCAAAGTTTGAGCGGACGAAGCCGCACGTGAACGTAGGCACGATAGGTCACGTGGACCACGGGAAGACGACGTTGACGGCGGCGATCACGGAGGTTCAGAACAA
>JBDHDE010000056.1:0-18745 GCA_039591655.1 Gemmatimonadota bacterium | reverse complement strand
GCCAGGGCGGTGACTTCCCCTGTCGGTGAGACCGCTGCCACCGCCGGGTTCCCGGCTGTCCACGTCACGGCGGCGCCGCCCACGGCAACGCCGCTCTGGTCACGGGCGGCGGCGATGAGGGTCGTGGTCTCTCCCGCCACCAGAGCGAGATGCGGCGGCGTCACGTCGACGGCGGTGATCGGCAGAGCGGTTGCGACGGCCTCCTGCGGGGCTTCGGGCGGGCCGTCGCCGGGCGGTGCGGCGGCCGATCCGCCGTCCGCTCCATTCCCCAGCACGAGCCACGTACCGATGGCGGCCGCCGCCACGAACGGCGCGGCCCAGAGCGCGACGGCCGGGGCTCTGCGCCGCTTGGAGGGGGGCGTAGTCAGGCCCGCAGAGCCCTCAGAGGCCGGTGGTGTAGGCGTCACCGGCGTCGAGGGTGCCGAACGCACCGAGCTCGCCGGTGTGCGGAACTTCTCCAGCAACGAGTGCGCGGGGCTCCCCTGCGCCAGCGTGAGCATTTGGGTGCGGACCGTGCCGCCCTGGCTGTCCGACACCAAGCCGATCGCCTCCACGGCCTCCTCCACCGTGGGCCAGCGATTGGCGGGATCCTTCTCCAGCATCCGCATGACTGCAGCGGCGATCTGTGGTGGGCAGTCGGGCTTGACCTGCTGGAGGGGCACGGGCGCGGTGTGGCAGTGGTCGTAGATCAGGTTGACCATGGTCTCGCTGCGGAACGGCTGCAGACCGCTGATCATCTCATAGGCCACGACACCCAGCGAGTACTGATCCGACGCACCGGCCACGGGCTTGCCCGAGCACTGCTCCGGACTCATGTACATGGGCGTCCCCACGACGCCCCCCGTCATGGTCAGGGCCTCCGCCTCCGCGACCTTGGCGATGCCGAAGTCGGTGACCACCACCCATCCGTCCTCGTCGAGGATGATGTTGCCCGGCTTGACGTCGCGATGGACCACGCCCCGCCGGTGGGCATGTCCCAACGCGCCGCCGGCGTGGTGGAGAACTGTCTGGACCACTGCGATCGGGAGAGCGCCGACCTCCTGGAGCACCGATTCGAGTGAGCGCCCCACGACGTACTTCATCACGAAGTACGCGATCTCCTCGCTCTCTCTGACCGTGTAGACCGGAATGATGTGCGGGTGGCTCAGGGATGCGGCCGTGCGGGCTTCCCGCTTGAAGCGCTCCTGGATCCCCGGGTCCATGAGCGTCAGCGCGGGAGACATCACCTTGATCGCGACCTTGCGGTCCAGCGCTATGTCGTGTGCCAGGTAGACCACTGCCATGCCACCGCGGCCCACCTCGCCCAGGACCTCGTACTCGCCCAGCGTTGCCTGGCGCAGCGCCTCCATCAGCTTGCGCTCACCCTGGGCTACCGTCTCCGCGCTGGGTCGGCGCAGGCGCTCGGTCTGCGCGTTCGACGGGTCGGGGCTGACGCGCGAGCCGCAGTTGGGGCAGAACTGCGCCCCAATCGACACGGATGTGCCGCACTGGCTGCACGGGCTCACGCCAGCTCCACTCCAGTTCGATCAGACACCGCTTGCAGGGCGCATGCGACGGCTCCCGCCGTCTAGTGGTTGGACTGCATGTATTCGATACCGGTCGCTATCGTCGTGCGCCAGGCACGCTCGACATCCGGGGTGAACTCGGGGTCGTGCTCTCTCACCGTCTGCATTAGGCTGTCGACGAACGGCGGATACAGCGAGGGGTCTATGTCGAGATCCCGATGGCTGTGGCGCTCGGCGACGCGCGTCAGGATGGTCGGCTCGGACGTGGGTTGGTTCGGGAAGATGAGCAGCAGGCCGATGGCGTGCTTCAGCAGCTTGTGCTGCCGCCGGAAATCGGTGTCGGCGAACAGCGGCTCGACCTGCGGGCAGTTCTTGAAGAAGTTGCGGTAGAAGGACAGGAAGAACTCCTGCTCGACCTTGCAGCAGCGCTGAAAGCTGGCCTTCGCCGTGTCAGCGTCTTGCTGATTGACGGCTGCGGGTTCTGCGGACATTGGGGGGCTAGGGCGCTCCGGGTGAAACCCGATAATTATCCGACCAAAGCTATCGGTTATGCGGCGGCGCGTCCAGCGGGGAGCCGGGAGGATCCGGCCCGAGCTTGCGGGAGCCGGCCGGCCGGCGAGCCCGGGTCCGGCCCTGCAAGTAGTTGGCCAATAATGGTTTAACTTATATTGCGGAGTTCCGGCTCAGGCCCCACGCCCCACGGCGTCGTGCCCGAACTTCTCCCGCACCTGATCGATCGCCCGGGCCAGGGCGCGGTCCCGCACCGTCTCCGGTCCCTCCACCTCCTCGAACAGGGAGAGTTGGTCGACCTCGTCCTGGAGGCAGAGGCTCGCGAGCGACACGCCGAGGAGCCGGGCCGGCACCCGCCGTGCCTTGCGCAGGCGCTCTAGCAGCGCCTTGGCCACGGATGCGACCACGCGGTCCGAGATCACCGGCTGCTTGAGGGTGAGGCTCTTCTGGCGGGTGGTGAAGTCGTGGTCCCGGATCCTCACCGTGATGGTGCGCGCCGCCCAACCGTGGCGCCGCAGGTCGGCGGTGGCCCGGTCGGCGAGGCGGAGGAGCTCACGCGTCAGATCTTGGTTGCGGTCGAGATCGCGAGCGAACGTCTCGTCCCGGCTGATGGACTTGGCGCGGGCACGGTGCTCCACCGGCGAGGAGTCGATGCCCCTGATGCGCCGGTGGAGCCACTGCCCGGCGCGCTCACCGAGCCAGCGCTGCAGCGTGGCGAGGTCGTGGCGCAGCGCGTCGCGCACCGAGACGAGACCGAGTGCACGGAGCCGGTCCTGGAACCGGGGACCAACGCCGGGGATGTCGGCAAGGTCGAAACCCTGGAGAAATGCCGCCTCGCTCCCAGGCGGGACCACCACCACCCCGCCGGCCTCCGGCGTGCGGTGCGGCTTGGCGCGCTTGGCGGCGAGCTTGGCAACCAGCCGCGTCGTGCCGCCGCCGATGGAAACGGCGATCTCGGTCTGCTGGAGCACCGTGCGGCGGATGCGCCGGGCCGTGTCCTCCAGGGTCTCGCCGCGGTAGAGCCCCTCGGTGCCCGTGAGGTCGAGGTACATCTCGTCGATGGAGGCGGGCTCCACAACCGGCGTGAACTGCTCCAGCACGGCGACGATGGCCCGGCTCTTGTCACTGCAGGCCCGCCGCGGCACGCCTACGACCGTGGCGTCCGGGCACAGACGGAGGGCCTGGGCCGTTGGCATGCCGGAGCGCGCGCCGTGCTTGCGCGCGGCGTACGACGCCGACGTGACCACCCCCCGGCCCTGGGGCGAGCCGCCCACCAGCAGGAGCTCGGCCCGCCCGGCTCCCTCCGGGTCCCGCAGGCGAGCCACCTGCACGTAGAACGCATCGGCGTCCACCTGGAGGATGCGGGGTGTGAGGTCGGGGTGGGTCATGGCATAAACTCGCGCTATTGCCCGAACGACCGGAAGTCACCACTATCTAGGCGTCCACGCCCGATCCGTGAACCCGTAGAGAGGAGGTGATCCATTGTCCAGTAATAAACCGGAGCGCAACCTGGTATGGGCAAGCGATCGCCGTATCGGTAGCTGATCCAGGACCGAATCGCGATCTGCGCCTCTGATCGAGCGCCGCACGGCGATCGCTCCAGGTTGCGCAGGTCATGGGCCGCGTCGTCGGTTGTTCGGTGCCGACGGCGCGGTTCTGTCTTCGGGCCCCGCATCTGTGTGCTCGGTGACCGTCCTCACGGCGCCGCCCTGACCGACGCCCTACTCCCTTCAATACGCGCCGCTACCGGCTGACTGCGGCGGCGCATGCGAGGCGAGACATGGGCGTGGACGCTGTCCTATTCATCGCAGGTGGTCTCATCCTGGTTCTCTGGGCGTTTCCGCGAGCGTACGCCTGGATCCACGTGTTGGGGCTCCGGTTCCGCCGCCCACGTGTGGAGCTGACTGATCCCACGACACTGCCGGCGCCCCTGCGCCCGGTCTTCGAGGAAATCGTGCAAACGCTGCGAGAGCTGGGCTTCCAGTACTCGCACGCCCAGTGGACCGATGGGCTGGTGACCCATGAGGGGCGACGCCCGTACCTGGTGTTCGTGCATCCGGAGACGAACAGCTACGCGGCGGCCAACCCATCCGCCCTGGAGAACGGACCTCGGGTGTTCGATGTGGTGTTCACCACGGCGTACGAGAGCGGCAGCGTGGTGGCCACGTTCGATGGCGTCGAGCACCTGGCGCTGGCGCTGCCGCCCACATGGGAGTGCTACGATCATTTCCTCAACGATCCCACGGAGCAGTGGGAGGCGCACCGCCGGGCGATCGCGTCCAAGCCGGTCACGGAAGTGACTGTGCGCTACACGCCCGCAGAGTTCGTTGCCCGGGACGAGGCAATGCTGGCGGAGATCCCGGAGCACCTGGAGCGGATCGGCACGCTGCGTCGCGTCCGGGGTCGCGAGGAGTGGCGGCTGCGGTCGCCGGCGGCCTGGCGCTTCGGGCAGAAGATGCTCGGTGGGGTTCGTCGCACCGGCGACGCCAGGGAAGGCCACGAGACGCCGCGGCGCGCGAGCGCGCTGAACGGTGAAGCTCGGGTAGCCGCCGAGGTATACGCCTACGAGCGGTTCGAGGCGGCGGAGCGCCGGCGTCCCCGGTCGGGACTCGGGCGCGCCATCTCGTTCGTACTGGGCGCCGGCGGGTTCCTGGTCGTGTTCGGCTGGCTCTTCTCGTGGGAGATGGTACCCCTCCTGTTCCTCGTCGTGCTGTTCCACGAGCTGGGCCATCTCGCGGGGATGACGCTGTTCGGCTACCGCGATCGGAGCGTGTTCTTCGTGCCGTTCCTGGGCGGGGCGGCGGTGGGGCGCAAGGACGACGCCACGGCCGCGCAACGAGTGATCGTCTACCTGATGGGGCCGCTGCCCGGTGTGGTCCTCGGGCTGGTGTACCTCTACCTGTACCTGTACGCCGGGCCGGCCTGGCTGGCGGAGGGGCCGACGTGGGTGCTCGAGCTCGCGGTGCTGGCGCTGATCGTCAACTACTTCAATCTGCTTCCGTTCGTGCCGCTGGACGGGGGGCGCATCGTTGAGACGCTGTTCTTGAGCCGGCTGCCACAAGCGCAGACCCTGTTCCTCGTGTTCAGTGCCGGGCTCTTTGCGCTCGGGGCGCTGCTCCTGCGGGATCCGATCCTCGGTTTGTTGACGGCGCTCACGGCCATCGCGATCCCCGCCAAGTGGCGCTGGGGCAAGATGGCGCGCCGCGTCGCGGGACGAGTTCCGCCCGAAGCTGCGCGCACCGAGAAACTGGTTGCCGTGTTTCGCCTGCTCAACGAGGCGGCCTACGCCTCGCTCTCCCGGGCGCGTCGCTTTCTCCTCGCCAAGGGCGTGCTGACTCACCTGGAAGCGCGGCCTCCCACGCTGGCCGTTGCATTGGGAGGGGCGGCACTATACGGCGCGCTGCTGCTCGGACCTGTGGCGGGCTACGGCTACCTCGTGGTGCGGCAGGTCGTGCCGTCGTTGTGGGGCGGTAATGGACTCCGCACGTCGTGGGAGCTCACTCCGGAGCGCCTCGGTGCGCTCGCGGACGACGAGGTTGAGGCAGCCGTCATCGAGGAAGTGTTCATGCTCCTCGGAGGCTTCGACGGCGATTGGGAGCGCACACGGCAGGCGCTTCCCGAGGGGGCTCGCATCGTCTACACGGCCTGGCAGCTCGAAGTCGACGTCAGCAACGGAGGCTTCCTGCAGTACTTCTGGGATACCGAGGGGCGGGACGTGGGGGAGACGCACGAGGCCCTCCTGACCATCGGTGCAGTCCAGCACGCCGCGCTGTTCGCCCGAGCCGCGGCCGTCGATTCCGCAGAGAGCGGGAGTCGTGCCAAGCTGCGGGCGAAAGGTGACTGGCACGCGTTTCAGCGAGCGGCTCGGCAGACGGAGTTGGGTGAGCTGGACGAGGAGTTCGACTCGTTGAGCGATGCCCTGTCGCCGCTGCGCCTCCGATACATCAGGGAACATCCGGAGGCATTCCGCTCGGAGTAGCCCGCCGCACCGCCACTTCGTATCGTTGTGCTCGTGGCTTCACCTGCCGGACACGTACTCGTGGGTCTCGCGTCGGCCGCAATCGTGGTCCGCCTGACCGGCGCACCCCGCTCGCTGGAGCTGTGGGTGGGCGCCTTCATCGCCAGCGGGCTGCCCGACATGGACCTCGTGCTCGAGTGGCTCGGGTTGAGGGGACCCCGCTACCACCGCAACGCCTCGCACTCATTGGTGCTCGTTGGCGTGCTGGCGCTGGTGGGGTGGGTCGCGGTCCGGCAGCTGGGGATACCGCTGGACGAGCGGGTGCTGCTTGCCTGGGTGGTCGCGCTCGCGGCCCACCCCGTGCTCGACGTCTTCACGACGGGTCCCGCTCTGGGAGCGCGAGGGTACGGCATCGGCATCTTCTGGCCGCTGCACGGCAAGCGATGGTATTCTCGCCGACCCCTGATCGATCAGATCACCGACTGGGGATCGTGCCGGTCCGTGCAGGAGGTATGGGATGGGCTGTGGCCCGAGCTGGCGCTGCTCGGTCCGGTGTGCGTCCTGGTCATCGTGCTCACGATCGTGCTCTGAGCTCTTCCACGGCCTCCACCGCCTGCGCCACGCCGTCCTCGGCCCGAATCGCCTCGCCCACCTCGGCGGCCCGGGCCCGGACGCTCTCGTCCTGCACGGCGATCTGCACGGCCCCGGCGAGGCGCTCGGCAGTGAGTCGCTTCAGCGGGATCGGCCTGGGGCCCGCTCCCAGGTCGAACACCCGTCTCGCCCAGAACGGCTGGTCGGCGAAGAACGGAATCGCGACGGTGGGGACGCCCGCTCGGAGTCCCGCTCCAGTCGTGCCGGCGCCGGCGTGATGTACCACGGCCGCCGTCTGCGGGAACAGCCAGTCGTGCGGGACCGAGTCTACGGCGGTGATACCGTCGGGCAGACCGGTGTCGGTGAGCGCCCCCCACCCCGAGAGCAGAATTCCCCGTTGGCCCGTGCGCCGCAGCGCCTCAACCACCGTAGCGGTGAGAGAGGGAGCGCTCCGGGCGTGCATGCTGCCGAATCCGACGTACACCGGGGGCGGGCCGGACTCGAGGAAGCGGACCAGCTCGGGCGCGGGGCGCCAGTCGGCGGTCCGGTCCAGGAACCAGTAGCCGGTCACGCGCACCCAGTCCGGCCAGTCGGAGGGCTTGGGGAGTACCGTGGGGCTGTAGCCGTAGAGGGCGGGCGCGCCCCGGCGGCGGGCCTCCGGAAACGGCGCGCGCAGCGGGAGCGGGGGGAGACCGAGCACCTCGCGGCGCGCCTCGTTCACCCCCGTGCGGAACACGAGCCAGAAGACCTGCTCTCCTACGAGATACGTCAGGCGGTTGTAGCGGCCACCGAGCCTGATCCGAGAGACGTCGGTGATGGGCGGGAACGCCCTGGTGGGATGGGCAGGCTGGAGGTACGCCGCCATGCCGGGGACACCCAGGTGCTCCGTGAGGTGGTGGGCCGCGAGCCATCCCAACATGGAGTAGATGATGAGGTCGGCGTGCCGGGACGCGTCGAGACAGTCACGGGCCGCCTGCGCCATCATCGGTCGCATGATCCTCGCCATGTGTCGCACGAACGCGAGGGCGTTGCTGCCGGTGGCGAGCCACTCCTGCCCCAGATCGGACTCCACTGCCGCACGGGGGTTTCCCTCTACCGGGGCGAACTCAAGCCCCCGCCCGCGGATGAGCGGCTCGAAGTTGCGGTGCGTGGCCAGTTGCACGTCGTGCCCGGCGGCCTTGAGCCCCGCAGCGAGGGCGACGTAGGGCTGGACGTCGCCCCGGGATCCGACGGTGATGACGGTGATGTTCACTGTGGGCGAGAGCGGCGCGGGTAGAAGCGCGGCTTGTCTCCGCGCCGCAGCTCCTCGAGCTGTTCCTCGACCTCCGCTGGAATGAGGAGGCTGTCGGCGATGGCCGCGATCTCTTCGGCCTCCTTCCAATCCAGCTCCAGCAGCACCAGGTCGCCCTCCATGGCGATCCGCTCGTTCTCCTCGTGGGCCGCCATTTCCACGGCGAGGCGCACCCGCGCCGGGAGCTTGGCCAGCACCTTGTGGCCCGGCCCCTTACCCTCGGCGACGTGGGCCGCCGCCAGCAGGTACTGCTCGGGGTTGTCGAAGCGTTCCAGTAACTTCACCGCCTGGCCGGTGCTCAAAGGGGGAGCGCCGGACCAGTTCACCTTGGGGCTCGTCAGCGCGACGGCATTCAGGGCGTGGGTCCCCCGCAGGAAGCGGGTGCCCTCGGCGTGGGGCAGCTCGAGGCTCCACCCGTCCTCGCTCTCGAAGTCCGGGCGGAGCCGCACGCCAGCCAGGTGTTCGCCCAGCACGGTGAGGGTCTCGCCCTCGTGCGTCGGGACGCGGGCCACGAGCCGCCGCTCCCAGGCGGTCCTGACCTTCCTGGCGATCAGCTGGTACAGCCCGATCCCTCCCAGAGCGGCGGCGCCGAGGGCCGCACCACCTACCACGGCAAGCCCGCCGGCCGCCGCGACGCCCGCCCCCGCCAGCGCGGTCCTGCGGCGCCGCCGGCCGAATTGGTCACCGTAGCGCCAGGACGCGAACTCAGGACGCAAAGGCTCCCCGATGCGGACGAGCTCCAGGCCCTCATCCAGGCGGGCCAGCCCGACGTTCTCGCTTGTTACCCGCTTGCGGGCGTCCCGGAAGCGGCGCTCGCAGTGCTCCACTGCCTCCCAGCGCTGCTCGAACGGCGTGAGGTTCCACCGCTCGCAGCTGCGGCACACCACCCAGAGCCGCCCCCTGGCCGCGTCGAACGCCACGCGCCGGCCCACCGGAAAGGGCTCGATGACCTCGTTGCCGCCCAGGCGGTGATTGCAGTACAGGCAGGTGGCGTACATCGGAGAGCTAGGATAGGGGACGGCGCTCGCGGCGGGCAAGCGTGGACTCCCCGGGGTTACGGGCGTGTGCGTCCTCAGCGGGCCCCGGGGGGTCGTCTCCAGCGTCGCCCTGGGCTCACTCTGTAATCCATGTCACGGAGGGGAACGGGTTGGAATGCCAGGTTGTACGCGGCTTCCCAGCAGCCGGCTGGCGACCCCCGTACCCCCCTGCGGAGGGAACACTCGATGCCAGAACCCCTGGGTTGGGCTCGTGCATGGGCGATAGCGCGGCCGCGGAGCAGTCCGATGCTGCGGCAGGGCGCCTGGTATCCCGTTGTGTTCGACGGCGATCCCGAACACGTGGTGCTCGGCGTGGAGCGCGGACAGGCCGTGGTCCCCCGACGCTTGCTGGAGATCCGGACGGACCGTCCCAAGCTGTTCACCATCGTCCGTCGCGGCCGGAGGCAGAACAACCCGGCCCACGGCACCCGGGCCGACATGGGCCGGACCTACGCCGTCTGCCCCATATCGGGCCATCGGGTGCGGCTGTTCGGCATGCCCACGTTTGCCCGGTGCCCCGTTTGCGGCCACACCGCCGAAGTGGCCTGGTGGGAGACCGGGTAAGCGGCCCCTCCACCCTTCACGACCACAGCCGGACAGCCAGGGGCGCTTCGACCCGGGCGCGGACCCGTTAGATTCACGGCGAATGCCAAACGGGGAGAGCACCCAGATGCGCCGCTTCATTATGCTCGTGAGTCTGGTCGCAGTGGCTGGGGTGGGCATGTCTGCCGCGGCCCACGCCCAAGAGGACGTCACGGAGGCGATCGCCGACTTCGTGCAGGTCGATCCCAGTATTCAATGGTGGTTCGAGAACGCCTACGGCTACGCGATCTTCCCAACGGTCGGCAAAGGGGCCATCGGGATCGGCGGGGCGCACGGCAGTGGCTACGTCTACGAGCAGGGTGAGTTGGTCGGCCGCACCAAGCTGACCCAGGTGACAGTGGGCTTCCAGCTGGGCGGCCAGGCCTACCGCGAGGTGGTCTTCTTCAAGGACCAAACGGCGCTGGACGACTTCAAGCGCGGCAACTTCGAGCTCAGCGCCCAGGCCTCGGCCGTGGCCCTCACCGCCGGCGCCTCCGGCGACATCGCCTACAGCGGCGGCGTTGCCATCGTCACGATCGCAAAGGGCGGGTTGATGTACGAGGCCTCCGTGGGCGGGCAGAAATTCTCTTACGATCCCGAGGAAGGGGACAGCTAGGCGCGAGCCGACAGACGCCGGACCGGCGCGCGGACGGTTTCATGTTGCATCCCTATGGCCGGAGCCCAAAGACGGCAGCCGAAACCTCCTGATGCCCGGCTCCGTAGAGCGTGTTGGACACTTGCTGTCGAGGAAAGCACCATGCTGAGACCGGTTCTGGGCGTGGCCGCCACCGGTGTCGCTGGCTACGTCTTGTGGAAGCTGCTGGAAGCCGTGCTCCTCCCGCTGTTGGGCACGGCGGTCGGTTTCGTCCTGTTCCTGCTGAAGATCATTTTCGTCGTCCTGCTGGTGCTGGCAGCGATCTGGATCTTCAAGCGGCTCACGCAGCCGGCGGAAGCGAAGTAGCGGCAAGGCGGCGCCTCCTACGGGGCGCCGCCTGCAGTACCGACCCTACCGTTCGAACACCTCGTCGATCCCCGTGATCGTGATGTCGTCCGCTGCCACGCGGAGGGGGAAGCTCGCGATGAGCTCGTCTTCCGCCAGGAGCTCGGCCGGCTTGGCTCCAGCGTAGGTGATGAACGTTGGCACGCCGCTCACGAGCTTGCGCTTGAGCCCCTCGGCGTCCTCGGTGATGAACACCACCCACATGTTGTCGTACTGCAGGTGACGCCGGATTGCCGCGTTCACCTGCTCCAATGTGAGATCCCTTATGGCCGGGCGAATGGCGGCTAGGTAACCCGGCTCCATGCCGTAGAACCGGTCGTCCAACGCATATCCCAGCCGGCGACTGACCGTCTGACCCCAGTTGAGCACGTAGTTCTCGAGGAACTGCTGGGTCTCGCCCAGGGTCTCCTCCGTCATCCCTTCGTCCACCAGGCGCTTGAGCTCCCGCCATGCCGCGCGCGTCGCGAACAGAGTACGGTCATGCAGATTCCCGGGCGCCGTTTCGGAGATCGGACGAATCCAGATCTCGAAAAGCTGGCTGCGGCGCGCCACGTTGGTGGGCGGGACCTGGGTGGTGTAGCCCCGGGGGTAGGCCTCGATGTAGCTGTAGTCGCCGTAGTTCATGCCGCGTGTCTCGCGGATCACCTGGTAGATGTGGCTGAACGACTCGCGGTGCTCGCCGAACCAGGAGTTCATGGCGACCATGGGCCAGAAGTCCTCGTGTCCGCGTACTAGGCTTGTGGGGAACCCGAATGAAATGGCCGTGGCGTCGGTCTCTTTCTCCACGATCAGGATCTTGATGCCGTTGGGCGCCTGCGGCTCGGGAGCCGGGGCCTCGACCACCTCGCCCTGGGGGAGCGCGTCGAGATCCTGCCGCACCCGCTGCACGAACCCCCTGGGGTAGCCGCCGGCGAGCCCGACCTCGACGTTGTTGCTGAGGTAGTACTGGGCGTAGAACGCCTTCACGTCATCCAGGGTGATCGACCGGACGGACTCGACGTAGCCTTCCTCGGGGTGCTGGTACGGGGTGTCCTGGTAGGCCATCCAGAAGAGCAGTTCCTTCGATAGCTCCTCATCCCGGCCGTAGCGCCGCGTGCGCTCGAGGAAGTTGAGCGTCCGCGTCTTCACCCGCTCGAAGTCCTCCTCGGAGAATGCCGGGGAGAGGAGGGCGTTCCTAAACAGCGTGTAGTACTCCTCCAGGTTGTCCCTGTGGACACGGCCCCGGAAGACGGTCATCTCCTTGTCCACCTGGTGGCCGTACCCGGCAGCCATCGGATACAGCTTGGCCAGGATCGCGTCGTAGCTGTCCTCGGTGGTGGAGCCGTCGGCCAACAGGTTGGCGGTGAGCGCAGCGAGGCCCTCCTTGCCCGCCGGGTCGCGCTGGGACCCCACCTTCACCCAGACGTTGAATGCGATGAACGGCGAGTCGGGCTCGCGCAGCGTCGTTGCTCCTTCCACGGTCGGCTCGCAGGCTCCTACGATGAGTGCCATTGCCGGTATTATCGCCAGTTTCTTCGTCATCGCGCCCCCCTCTGCATCATCAGCACCACCGTTCTCCCGTCCTCGACCAGCCAGCGTCGGGCGGCCTCACGCACGTCCTCCGCCGTGACGGAGTCGAGCGTGCGGTAGTAGCCCTCGACCGCCTCGATGCCTCCGGTCCGGATGACGTAGGGCATCATGGCGAACGCTACCTGCTGGGCGGTCTCGAGCCGCATGAGAAAACCGTACTTCATGTTGCTCTTGGTGTCCTGCAGCAGATTCTCGTCGACTAGCTCCTCCTGGAAGCGCGCGACGGTCTGATGGATCTCCTGCTCCACATCGGCAACGTCGGCTGGGTTGCTGACCATGGTCTCGATCTCGGCGAGCGCAGGATCGCGGGCGAGGTCGAAGCCGGCGTAGAGGTATTGCACTCGCCGCTCGTCGATCACCAGCTGCTTGTAGAGATCGGAGCGCGACCCAAACGCCACGCTGCCAAGCACCTGGAGGGCCACGGCCTGCCGGTCGGTGGCGCTCCATGCCGGCACCTTGTAGTTGACGCTCAGTCTCGGTAGGGTGCGGCCCGGGTAGTACACCGTACGGCGGCGCGACGCGGCCTGCTCCGGCTCGGGCGTGATGTCCGGAGGCGCGTAGCCGGGCTCCCAGACCGAGTAGTACTGGCGGATGAGCGTCTCGGCTTCGTCGGGGTCGAAGTCGCCGACGAGGACCAGCACCACGTTCTCGGGGCGGTAGTACCGGCGGTGGAAGCCGAGGCTGTAGTCGTATCCCTCCGGCATGGCCCGCACGTCCGCCTCGTACCCGATGGTGGTGTGCCGGTATGTGTGCCGGTCGTAGGCCGTTTCCCGCACCTTCTCATCTAGGAACCGGGCAGGCACCATGGCGCCCTGCTGGTACTCCCCCAGCACCGCTCCCGCCTCGGTCCGGAAATCGGGCTCCGAGTACTGGAGGTTCATGAACCGGTCCGACTCGAGGTCGACCAACTGTTCCAGGTACTCGCTTGCGGCGACCTCGTAGTACACGGTCATGTCGTTCGAGGTGAAGGCGTTCCGGGCGGCGCCCATGGCGGACGTGACGGCTTCGAACTCCGGGTACTTCTCAGTGCCGCGGAACATCATGTGCTCGAAGAAGTGGGCGAAGCCGCTCTTGCCTTCCTCCACCTCGTCACGACTTCCGGTGCGGACCATGGACACGTATGCGATCTGCCCTGGTGCACCGGCCTTGATCAGGTAGGCCTTGAATCCGTTCTCCAGTTCGACTAGGCGGTAGTCGAACGGGAAGATGCGCTCAGCCTGCTGCGCCACGGCGGACCCCGCCAGGGTGAGCAGGAGCGCGACTCCAATCGCCACTCGCATTGATGAGCTCCTTCATAGTGATCTCTTGGGCGCGGGACTTGGACGGCCGCTAAAGGGGAGGTGGGAACTCGGGGCGGGCGTCCCGCGTACTGCACGTATTCGGTGCGGGTAATCTAGCAGGACGGTCCCGCGAACGGGTATCCGGCGGTGGACGACGCCCCGTCGCCCGTATCTGGCCGTTGCCCCCGTGGCCACCTACTGTAGGCGTAGCTGGAACCGAGGTTTGCAGCAGATGGATTGCCGTCCCCACCCTGCGGTGGTTTGCGAAGCCGTGGCCCGGATCTCGAAGGTCCTGTTCGCGGTGGCGCTGTGTCTGGTCACGGTGCAATGCGGGGAGGAGGAGCTGGTCGGGCCGGCGCTCAGCCAGCGCCAGATGGCGTTCATCGGTACCAGCCAGGGCGCGACCGACGTCTATCTGGTCAATGCCGACGGCACCGGCCTCACGAATCTGACGAACGCCCCCGCCGGGTATGACGAGCTCACCTGGTCCCCCGGAGGTTCGGGACTTGCGGTCACGATAGGTGACTCGGCGATCCTCGTCGTCCACACCGCAGGCAGGATGCTCGACCTCACGGCCGACGTCGAGGCCGGCACCAACCCGGTGTGGTCCCCCGGAGGGTCACGGATCGCCTTCGAGGAGGGGTACTGGCCCGACGGGGACATCTACGTGATGGACGCGGTGAGCGGCGGCATCGTGAGCTTCACGAGCCATTCGGCTGACGAGTACGCACCGCGTTGGTCACCGGACGGCACGCTTCTCGCGTTCGTGCGGGTGTTCGCGAACCTCAACTCCGAGATCCACGTCGTGCCGGCGGCGGGTGGCGAAGCCGTGAACCTCACAAGGAATGTGTCACCCGACTTCTGGCCGCGGTGGTCGCCGGACGGCTCCCGCATTGCGTTCGTCAGCCGGCGGGGCGGCGAGGGCGGCGTTTACGTGATGCGTTCGGACGGCAGCGGGCTCGTGAAGCTCACCAACGAGAACGCCCAGTATACGGAGCTCGAGTGGTCTCCCGACGGCTCACGCATCGCCTTCTTGAAGGCTCCGTTCGACGGTGGTCGGGACGTGCTGGTCGCCGATGCCGCCGGGACCGGGCGCGCGAACATCTCGGGCGGCTCCGCCGAAGAGGACTGCCCGGCGTGGTCCCCGGACGGGTCCATGATCGCCTACCTCAGTTACGCCACCGCCGACTATGGGGAGATCCACGTGGTCGACATGGTGCGCGGCGGCGACGTCAATCTCACCGGTGACGGAATCGCCGACGGGTGCCCGGTCTGGTCGCCGGACGGCGCGTGGCTGGCTACGGTCTCGTTGCTGGAGCCCAACGCGCCGGCGGTGCTGACCACTATGAGGCGCGACGGCTCGGGTCGCACGACGGTGATCGACCTCGAGGTCCGGTCACCGCGCTGGCGGCCGTAGCAGCGCCGCCCAAACGCGATGGGGCGCCCGGCCCGGCGCCCCATTAGCCTGGATCTGTGAAGCGGCCACCCGCCGACGTAAGCCGGCGGGTGCACGTCGGCCGACCGCTAGAAGTTCTTCTGGCCGCTCTGGCCCTGCTGCCCGGCGTTCCCGCCGCTCGCCGCCGCACCTCCGGAGCCGCCGGTGCCAGCGGTGAGGTTGGTGTTGCTCTGCGCATCCAGCGTCACCGTCGAGGTGCCCGATGCGTAGGCGGCATACGACACGCCGCCCCCCGCGCCGCCGCCGGGACCGCCGTTCCCTCCGACACTCCCTGTGCCCCCGGTGCCGCCGTTACCGCCCTGGCCCGAGGTTGGCTGGAACAGACCCGAGGCGCCGGCGCCGCCCGGTCCGCCTGTTCCGCCCACTCCACCGTCGGCGCCGGCTCCCCCGGCCCCACCGTCACCGGCGGTCAGTGTGCTGAGTTCGACGGTGACGCTGGAGTTGTGCGCGAACAGCGCGAACGAGCCGCCGCCGCCGCCGCCCCCTCCGCCGGCGCGGCCGGCCTCGCCGCCGCCGCCGCCACCACCGCCACCGCCTCCGTCGGGCGGGTCGGGACAGAATATCGGAGGATCGTAGGGGCCGAGTCCGCCGCCGCCGCCGCCCCCGCCCCCGCTGCCGTCGGTCCCGTCCGTTCCGCCGGCCCCGGCGCTCCCCTGCCAGAAGCCGCTGACGACGAGGCCGGTGCCGTTGCCGCCGCTCCCAGGTGTACCGGCTGATCCGGCCCCGCCGTTACCGCCAGGCGCTCCGTCGAAGGCGATCCCGCCGGGGCAGGGCGCCACAACGCCGGCGCCGCCTGCGCCTCCGGCGCCGGGGCTCGCGCCTCCACCCAGCCCTCCGGGGGCTCCACTCGACCCCGGGGGGGGGATGCCGCCATCCCCCCCGCTCCCCCCCAGTAGGGCTGCTGCGCCGCCGCTCCCGCCGGCGCCGCCACTGGTTCCCACGCCGGGAACACCGTTCCCGCCGCTGGTGCCCGCCGGGCCCGCGCTCCCAGCCGTCCCCGCCGCACCGTTCCCGGCGGTGACCGTCAGGTTGCGCAGCGTGATCATGCTGGAGTTGGCCAGGTAGATGCGATGGTCAGGCGGTCCACGGTGGTCTGCTGTGCGATCCCGTCACCTGTCACCGCGGTGGTGTCGCCCTGCACCGTCGCGACGTTCGTGGCGGAGCGCTCCCAGCCCGCCGCCGCGTTGTACCCGCCGTAGACGCTCACGCCGGCGGTGAGCTGCACCGTTTCCATGTAGGTCCCGGCGGAGACGTACACCTCGGTCTTCTGGGCATCGCCGGCCGCCTCGGTGATCGCCGCGCCGATGGTGCGCTTGGGGGCAGCTCGTGTGCCGGGATCGGCGTCGTCGCCTGTGGTGGCGACGAAGATGGCCTTGTCTATGTCCCCGTCGATCCCGTCACCGTTGCTGTCGAGGAACTGGTCGTCCGGCGGGTCGGGGTTCGCGGTGGGAACGACGCTGATCCTGCCGGAGCCGATGACTCCGCTTGCAGTGGCCCGAATATCGGTGACGCCCGCCAATACGCCCTCAGCGAGCCCGGTCGTGGTGTTGACGGTTGCTACGTTCGCATCCGCCGAGCTCCAGGTGAAGCTCACACCGCCGATCGGGTTGCCCGATGCGTTGAGGGCCCGCGCAGTGTACTGCTGCGTGGCGCCCACCAGGACCTCGGCGGAATCCGGCGTGACCAGCACCGTCACAATGGTCGGACCGGTGCCGCCGCCGCTGTCGCATCCGACGGTAACGAGCGAAACCGTGAGGCTGAGCGCGAACAGGAAGACAAAGAAGCGACCGGACATGGCGCACCTCCGGGAGGTCGTGGGTCGAGCAGACCGTGCGCGTCTTCCGTCTAAAGCTTCACCCCGGTGGGAGAGTTGCAAGGGTGCGGCGAGAGGGCGGAAGGCACGGTTTCCCGGCGCTGGTGAGGCGTGTCACGCCCCCCTTCCCTTGGAGGGCGTAGCTTTGACTCTGGCGCCGACCATCTCTGGGGGCTCCGAGTATGTCCGACTACCACCTCGTAGTATCCAACCCGCCGCATACCGCCGTCCAACCGCAAGTCGCGGCGAAGACCCTCGGCTGCTCCGCCGCAGACGCGCGGATCAAGACCGCCTTTCCCGCGCCTGAGATTTGGCTGGCGGAGCCCGCCGGAGCGGAGGGGCGGCAGAAGGCGGAGGCGCTGGTAAACGCCGGTCTTCGCGTGGTGCTGGCACGGGGCAGCGTGCTGGCGGCGGTGCCGGCCGTGAGCTGGGCCACGGCCGTGAAGCTCGATGACGCGGAGTTGGTGGTCGAGACCGAGGCGGGCGGTCTGAAGCTCGCCCTGACCGATCGGGTGGTGGCCGTCATCGTGGAGCCCCCCAAGCAGGACAAGCGGATGACACCGACCTCGGGATCGTTTCTCGCTCAGAAGCTGCCGGGGCATGGGCCGATGGGCCGTATGGGTTTGGGGATCGCGCAGGGGGCGGGCCTGGCCGGACTCGCGGCCCAGCCGGCGCTCGACAAACTGGACCAGGTGGTCCAGCAAAGCCGGGAGGACATGAAGAAACGGGTGAGCGATGTGGGGATGGAGCCCGAGCCGGCGCTCTTCATGGATCTCTATGCCTATGCGGCCGGTATATGGCACTGCGTCCGGTTCTCTACCGGGCGCGTCGATTTCGCCGGGCTGGGCAAACGCATGAAATCCACCATGCGGGAGAACCTCTGGGCAGTCTTCGAGTGCTTCGAGAACTCGGTGGTGGACGAGCGCCTGGTAAAGGTCAACTACCGCCAGCAAGTGGTGAGCGGCATGGCGATGCCCAAGCTGCTCGCCGAGATCGATGCGGACCTGGCGCTCCTCCCGCCCATGGACGTCGGATCACGGCTGGCGTTCCTGACGTCGAAGGGGAAGCTGGGTCAGAAGTAATACCGCGACCTCACTCCGAGGATGCTGGCGTTCACGGTCTCCCCACCCTGAAGCGGAAGCCGCTGGCCCACCAGCTCCACGCCGATCGAAAAGTCCTCGTTTCCTACGTACGACACCCCGATCACGGCGCGCTGCGTGTTGCCCCGCGTGACCTCGGACCGGTCGGAGAATGTGCTGAACAGATATCCCAGGGTGAGGCCGATGGGCCACCCTCCCGTAGAGCGGAAGTTCAGGTCCAACAGGGCGCCCAAGTCAAAATCGACCGTGGTCTTTTCGACCCCGATGAGGTCCTCACCCAACGCGAGCTCGGCTACACCGGTGATCCCCACCAGTGGAGTCGGGACGTAGGCAACGCGCAACCCGCCGCGCCCCTGGAGGGAGTGGGTCTTGGAGGAGATCGAGAGTGAGTCCAGGCTGCCGCCGGCCTCCGCGCTGTCGATGGCCGCCTGGACGAAGTCCGAGATGTTCAGCAGCGTGAGGTTGCTGCGCGCCAGGTCCAGGTTGGCCGACAGCGCGAAAGAACGGGTTCGCACCAGCCTCGCCATGCCTCCCAAGCGAAAACCCGTGATCACCGAGACGCCGTCGGAGATCGCCGAGGCCGCGTTGGTGCCGACCCGGGCGCCACCGGTGACCTGAGCACCGAGGGCCAGCCAGTCGGTGACGTTCTGGAGGTAGTCGAAGTCCACCATGACCCACGTCATCTTGCCTTCGGCCTGAACCAGCGTGTCCCCCCCGATCTCCGCGGTGACCTGGTAATCGAAGACGCTACCGAGCGCAATGACGTTACTGAGACGGGTATCGAGGAACGGGTCACGCATGAGTGTGGAAGAGACGAACGCGTGGCCGGCCAGTTGCGGGTGGTGTCCCTGGGCGTGCAGTGGGCCCGAATTGGTCACGAGGGCGACGGCGATGAGCAGGTGAACGGTGTTGGCACTCGAGCGCATTGGTGCCCTCCGAGTTGTTGGCGCTGTTCGTCGGCACCTCGTGTCTGGAGGTGGTTCGCGGCTCCGCAGAATGTACCTCGCCTGCGTGGTGCCCGTTACTGCGGGCTGCGGGTTTCGCGAGTGTACA
>JBDHDE010000055.1:0-16851 GCA_039591655.1 Gemmatimonadota bacterium | reverse complement strand
GCCGCGCCGCCGCTTCCTGTGGACGGCGTGGCTCGGCCTACTCGGCATCATGGTCGCCGAGGGCGTGTGGGTCCTCGTGGACTTCCTCCGGCCCCGCCGGGCGCGGGCCCGGACGGACGACGCGGGCGTTCGAGCCGGGCTCCGTGACGGCGTTTCCGCAGGGGAGGTTCTATCTCGTGCGGCTCGAGGACGGCGGCTTCCTCGCCGTTTCCCGGGAGTGCACGCACCTGGGCTGCACGGTGCCCTGGGTGGCCGATGACAACCGCTTCGTTTGCCCCTGCCACTCCTCGGCGTTCGACATCCGTGGTGACGTGGTGAACCCGCCGGCGCCGCGGGCGCTGGATCTCTACGAGGTGCGCATCGAGAACCGTGTCGTGAAGGTGAACACCGCGAACCTGCGGAAGCGCCGTGCCTTCGAGGCGGCGCAGGTGACTCGAGCGTGAGCGACCAGGGCCTGGACCGCTGGGTCACCGCCGGCGTGGTCGCCACGGCGGTGATCGTGCTGTCGCTGCCGCTCTATCTGGTGAAGGAGCGGTTGCTGGCGACGGAGCGGGGACCGGTCGTCGAGGAACCGGCCACCTTCGTGGGCCGGGAGCAGTGCATATCGTGCCATGAGGCGGCCTACGAAGCCTGGCAGGGCTCTGATCACGACCGCGCCATGACGGTGGCCAGCGACAGCACCGTGCGGGGCGACTTCGACGATGCGGTGTTCGTGTACCGCGGCGACACCACGCGGTTCTACCGCCGGGACGGCAAGTACTACGTCTGGGCCGAGGGCCCCGACGGCGCAGGCGCGGAGTACGAGATCACCCACACGTTCGGCTGGGAGCCACTGCAGCAGTATCTGATTCCGTTTCCGGGTGGGCGGTTGCAGGCGCTGTCCGTCGCGTGGGATACCGAGCGGGAGGAGTGGTTCTTCCTCTATCCCGGCCAGGATATCCCCCCCGACGACTGGCTGCACTGGACCCGCGGCGCCCAGAACTGGAACGGCATGTGCGCCGAGTGCCACTCCACCAACCTGATCAAGGGCTACGACGCCGAGTCGCGGAGCTTCAGCACCACCTGGTCCGAGATCGACGTGAGCTGCGAGGCGTGCCATGGTCCGGGGTCGCGCCACGTGGCGTGGGCCGAGCTGCCGCCCATGGCCCGGCCGCAGGTCGAGCACTACGACCTCGTGGTCCCCACGGCCGATGTCACCAATGCGGAGCAGGTGGCGCTGTGCGCCCCGTGCCACGCCCGGCGCACCGAGCTGGGAGACTACGACCACCGCAGCCCCGGGCTGCTCGACAACGTCCTGCCGGCCGTGTTGCGGGAGGGGCTGTACCACGCCGACGGGCAGATCCTCGACGAGGTCTACGTCTGGGGGTCGTTCGTGCAGAGCAAGATGTACAAGAACGGCGTGCGCTGCAGCGACTGCCATGACATGCACAGCATGCAGCTCGTCGAGGAGGGGAACGCGCTCTGCACGCAGTGCCACCGGGCCGACACCTACGACAGCTACGACCACCATTTCCACCAGAAGGTTTATCAGGGCGAGCCCAGCGACGGCGCCCTGTGCGTGAAGTGCCACATGGTCGAGCAGCCGTACATGGTGGTGGACTGGCGCGCCGACCACAGCATGCGGCTACCGCGGCCGGACCTGTCGCAGGAGATCGGCGTGCCGAACGCCTGCACCGCGAGCGGCTGCCACGACGACCAGCCGCTGGCCTGGTCGCTGCGCTACTACCGCCAGTGGTACGGCGAAGCGCGGACACCGCACTACGGTCAGGTGTTCGCGGCGGCGCGTCAGGGGCAGCTGGAGGCTCGGGATCAACTGATCAGGATGGCGGGCGACCCACTGCACCCGGCCCTCGTCCGCGCCACGGCCCTTGATTACCTGAGCGGCTACCCCGGCGAGGAGAGCACCGAGGCATTCAACCAGGCGCTGCAGGACGAGGATGCACTGATCCGCTACACTGCGCTCTCATCTGCGAGCGCGGCCACACCTGAGCGGTACGTCGAGCTGGTCTCGCCGCTGCTGTTCGATCCGGTGAAGGCGGTGCGCATCGAGGCCGCCGCCCGCCTGGCCGACGCGCCGCCCAGCATGCTCCAGGTGTACCAGCAGGAGCAGCTCGCGGCGGCACTCGCGGAGTACGAGCGCACTATGGCGTACTCCCTCGACTTCTCGTTCGCGGGGCACAACCTGGGGAACCTGTACACACGGCTGGGCGACGCCGAGCGCGCGGAGCGCTACTACCGAGCGGCGGTGGAGATCGACGATCTGTTCTACCCGGCCAAGGCGAACCTCGCCGTGCTGCTCAACTCGCAGGGGCGGAACGAGGAGGCCGAGCAGCTCCTCCGGGAGATCGTAGCGGAGTATCCCGAGCAATACGAAGCAGCGTATTCGTTGGGTCTGCTGCTGGCGGAGTTGAACCGCCTGGACGAGGCGGTCGACTACCTGGGACGCGCTTCTGAAGGCATGCCGCAACGTGCCCGGGTGCACTACAACTACGGACTGGCGCTGCAGTCGGCGGGGCGCATGCGGGAGGCGGAAGCCGCTCTGCGCCGGGCGCTCGACGTCGAGCCCGAGAACATCGACTTCCTCTTCGCCCTCGCCGACCACTACGTGAAGCGCGGTGAGCTGCGCCGCGCGCTCACGCTAGCCGACCGCATGATCGCGCTGCATCCCGACAACCCCATTGGGCGGCAGGTGAAGGAGTACGTGGAGGGGGAGTTGGCGGGGCGGGGCAGGCAGTAGATTCAGCTGCGCTTCATGCGCCGACCACCGGAATGCCCACGGCCCGAGCTGCAATCGCCAGCGCCTGGTCGTGTGTAGCCATCACTAGATCCCGGGCCCTCGTCTCGCGCCAGAGCATCGCGGTGGACAGGTGGATCGCGTCGAGGGTGCCCAGTGGTGTCGGGAGTGGTTGGGAAGCCCGCTGCAGCACCGTCCTCGTTGGCTCTACCACGGCGATCTCCTCGGTCAGGCGATAGACGGCCTCTCGACGCAGGGCGAGTTCCTCAACCGAAATGGCGTCCCGCAGGCGAAGTCGGTCCAGGGTTCGCAGGCACTCGACCTCGGCTACGGCGCTCGACACCGCGCTCTTGATGCGCGACCACTCCTTCAGCCGGCGTGGCTGGCCCAACACCATGCGCAGCAGCACCGACGAATCGAGGTAGGCGATCACCTCTCGGCCTGCCGCTCCTCGAGGAGCAACTCCACGACGTCGACGTCCAGTTTGAGGGGTGGTGGGAGCGGTACCTGTTGAAGTCGCCGTCGTCCCAGAGGATCGCGCACGCCGAGCGGCTCTGGCTCGGTGTAGGGAACGACGCGGGCGACCGGCGTTTCCCGATCCAGCACGGTGATAGTGTGCCCCCGCCGAACCCGTCGCAGGTACTCGCTGAGCCTCGCCTTGAGTTCCGCAATCCTGACTTTCGTCATGGTCATATAATAGTCATAACTAGTCATATCACAACCCCATATCGGGTGTGTTCTCGGCCTGAGGGTCATCCGGGGGATTGTGGCAGCGACGAGGGGCGTGGTCCGGACCGAAACGCCGCTCTACGGAGCGTTCTCGGGCGCTGGCAAGTTGTTCGGCGATATTGGCGCGAATGCCCTACAGAATCGGTGCCGTGAGCCGCGCCAGCCGTGTGCCCAACTTGAAGAAGGCGACGGCAATGACTCGGTGGCCCCGCAGCTCATTGATCGAACGCGAAAACCCGGTTCCAGTCGGTCTTTATCGAGATCACTGTCCAGCCACGCTGCCGCGCCTCGTCCAGGGCTGCGTCGAGGCGCCCCACATGCGACTCCCGGTCGTAGGCCCACTCGCGCTCGGCGTCATCGTGGTGCACCAGGACCATCAGGCTTGGGCCCTCACCGGCGGCGGTGTACTGCAGCATCGCCAGGTCGCCGTCCGAGTTGCCGAACGCGGCGATGGGCCGCCGCCCGATGAAGCGGTGGATGCCGACCGGCTTTCCCTCCTTGTCGTCCACGAAGTCGATGCCGGGCCGCTTCACGAGTACGGGCCCCTGGTCCCACACCTCGAACGCTGTCTGCCCCATCGACCCGACGACCTGCTCGGGGGGAATGCCGTAGACCTCCTCGGCGAACACCCGGATGAAGTCCATGCCGCCCCCCGACACGATGAACGTCTTGAACCCGTTGGCCCGCATGTAGTCGAGCAGCTCCAGCATCGGCTGGTAGGTCATGTGATGGAACGGCTGGCCGAACCGTGGGTGTCGCGCGGCGTCCAGCCAATCCGCGACATGGCCCGCAAACTCGTTGGTGGTAATACCGGCGTGCGTCGCCATCACGACCTGCACCACATCGTGCAGCGACAGTTGCCTGAGGGCACTCTGGTCGTCGTCCAGAATCGCCTGGAACGGCTGACGTCCCCGCCACTCGGGGCGCTCATCGGCCAGGGCCCGTACCCGGTCCAGCGCGAATAGGAGCTGGAAGTAGAGCGGCTGCTCGCCCCAGAGCGTGCCGTCGTTGTCGAACACGGCGATGCGCTCGGGCTCTGGTACGAAGTCGGGGCTCGCCGGATCCGTGACGCGGTCCACGAAATCCGTGATGGACTGCTTCGCAGGCCCATCGGCCCAGGAGGGTAGGGGGTCGCTCGGGCCGCCGCAGGCCGAGACCATTGGCCCGGCCAACGCCAGTGTCATCGCGATGGCGGTGGTTGCCTTAGTCATACGATCACCTGTCTGGTGCCTGGTAGTCGCTGCCGGATGATGCTGCGGCGGGACCGCGAGTGCGGTCCCGCCACTGTCGAACGCAGGCCTCAGCCCCCTCCGTGCGCCTTCGTGAATTTCTCCATGATCTGATCCACCGAGAAGCTCGCGGGGCGCTGGCGCGGCGGGAACTGCTCGAACGACTGGACAAACCGCGCTACGAGCGCGCTCGCGCCGTACATCATGAAGAGCTTCTCCACCCTCCAGCGTGGGTAGCCGATACCCTCGTGGTCAGCACGCTCGAAAGGATCCTGCCGCAAGTTGAAGAGTTTGGGCAGGCGGAGCGACACGAAGGGGTCCTGCCAAACGTCGAAGCCGTGCGAGCGCTGCTCCATGAACACGACCTTCCAGTCGTTGTATCGCACGCCGGCCATCGCGCCGTCGTCGGTCCAGTAGTAGAACTCCCGCCGCGGACCCTCATCAACCTGCCCGGTCAGGTACGGCAGGAAGTTGTACCCGTCCAGGTGGTTACGGAACGTCCTGCCGTTGGCGCGATGTCCGGCAAGGAGCTTCTCCTTGATGTCGGGCTCTCCCACGACAGCCATGAGAGTGGGGACCCAGTCTTCGTGGGACATGATCTCGTTGGAGATCACACCGGCCGGAATGTGCCCGGGCCATCTGATCATGGAGGGGACCCGATAGCCGCCCTCCCAGTTGGTGTTCTTCTCGCCCCGGAAGGGGACGGTGCCACCGTCGGGCCAGCTGAACGTCTCCGCGCCGTTGTCGGTCGAGTACATCACGATGGTGTTGTCGGTGATGCCGAGCTCGTCGAGCTTGTCGAGCAGTATGCCCACGTGGCCGTCGTGCTCCGCCATGCCGTCGGCATAGATCCCCTGGCCCGTGACACCCACCGACTCGTCCTTCAGGTGCGTCCAGATGTGCATCCGGGTGGAGTTCCACCACACGAAGAAGGGCTCCCCGGCGGCGTGTGCCTGCTCGATGAAATCCAGCGCCGCCTCCAGCGTCTCCTCGTCCACGACCTTCATCCGTTCCTTGGTCAGTGGGCCAGTGTCCTCGATCCGCCCGTCCGCGTAGCTGTGGATCACGCCACGGGGACCGAACTGCTCGACAAACTCGGGCATGTGGTGGGGATAGTCGGGGTCCTCCGGCTCCTCCTCGGCGTTCAGATGGTAGAGGTTGCCGAAGAACTCGTCGAAGCCGTGGTTCGTGGGCAGGAACTCGTCCAGGTCGCCCAGGTGGTTCTTGCCGAACTGGCCGGTTCGGTACCCGTGGTTCTTTAGCAGCTCGGCGATGCCCACGTCCTCGGGCTGATGGCCCAGCGTGGCGCCGGGCATGCCGACCTTGGTCAGGCCGGTACGGACCGGGCTCTGGCCCGTCACGAAGGCGGCTCTGCCCGCAGTGCAGCTCTGCTGTCCGTAGAAGTCGGTGAACAGCATTCCTTCGCGGCCGATGCGGTCGATGTTGGGCGTCTCATAGCTCATCATGCCCATGTTGTAGGCGCTGATGTTGAACCAGCCTATGTCGTCACCCCAGATGACCAGGATGTTGGGGCGGTCTTGCGCGGCCGCTGGTGCAGCGGTGGCGAGCGTTACGACTCCAACCGCAAGCGCCGAGGCGCCAAGGCGGATCAGGAGACTAGGGATCCTCACGGTGATTACTCCTCTCGCGTGGTGATGAAGACACTCCGGTCTGTTCTCGCACCTGCGATCAAGCCGGGAAACCTCGTCAGCTGTGCCTTGATGGTCAACCCGTGTCACGGCCTGCCGCTGCGCCGTTGTGACGATATCTTTCACGCCCCATGAGCAACGACCGAAACGAGCCAGCCGCCGGTGAGCAGCCGCCCGCCGGCCCCAGGCCCCCGGCCGACCTGAACCCCCGCCGGGAGCCGGCGCTGGACTTCCGGGACAAGGACCTCGGCGACATGACGCCCGGTGACTACGAGGCCGTTGGGTTCATGTCCGGTCTCGAGGTCCACCAGCAACTCCTCACCAGCTCGAAGCTGTTCTGCCGCTGCCCCGCGGGGCACCGGGTCACCACGTACGACGCCGAGGTGCTGCGACACATGCGGCCCACCCTGAGCGAGCTGGGGGAGTACGACGGCACCGCGCTCATGGAGTTCAAGACCAAGAAGGAGATCGTGTACCGGCTGGAGCGGGGCACGGTGTGCACCTACGAGATGGACGACACGCCGCCGTTCGAGGTCGACGAGGAGGCCATCCGCGGGGCCATCGAGATCGCGCAGCTGTGTAACCTCAACCTGGTCTCCGAGCTCCACGTGATGCGCAAGCAGTACCTGGACGGCTCGATCCCCACGGGATTCCAGCGCACGGCCATGGTGGGGCTCACGGGGGTCATCCCCTTCAAGGTCCCCGAGCTGGGGGTCGACCGGGAGCTCAGGATCCGGCAGCTCTCCCTGGAGGAGGACGCCTGCCGCGAGGTGACCGACATCGGGCACCGCATCACGTTCAAGACCGACCGCCTGGGGATGCCCCTCACCGAGACGGTGACCGAGCCTGACCTGCTCACCCCCTGGGAGCTCCAGGCCGGAGCGCGGCTGCTGGCGGCGATCGCCCGGGCGACGGGGAAGGTGCGTCGTGGCCCCGGCGCGGCACGGCAGGACACGAACGTTTCGGTGGCCGGCGGCCGCCGCGTGGAGCTCAAGGGGGTGGACAACCACAAGTTTCTGCCGCTCTTGGTTCATACCGAGGCGTTCCGCCAGCTCAACCTGTTGCGCGTGAAGGCGGAGCTCGAGCGGCGCGGAGTGACGGCGAGCATGCTGGCAGTCCCCGACGTGGGACTTCCCTGGGACGTCTCACCGAAGGTCGCGGACGCTGGCCCGGCGCTGGCCCACTCCGACTTCCAACCCATCCGCGACGCGCTGGAGCGGGGTGAGACCATCGCGGCGGTGCGGCTGCCCGGTTTCGGGGGGCTGCTGGCCCACCGCACCCAGCCGGGGGTGACCTTCGCGCGGGAGATCGCCGACCGGGTGCGGGTGATCGCGTGCCCGGAGCACCGGCCGTTCATGATCCACTCTGACATCACCGATTACGGGCTCGACCCCCGGGAGTGGCGCGACCTCAGGAAGCAACTCAAGGCCGAGCGCGGCGACGTGGTGGTCGTGGTGTGGGGCCAGGAGATGGACGCGGCTACGGCCGCCCGCGAGGTGCTGATTCGGGGGCAGGACGCACTCGCCGGCGTGCCATCCGAGACCCGCCAGGCGTTCGACGACGGGACCAACGGCTTCGAGCGGATCCTGCCGGGGCCGGACCGGATGTATCCCGATACGGACACGCCACCGCTACCGATCGCCGATACGGTGGTCGCGGAAGTGCGCGACCGGCTGTCCGAGACGCCCTGGGCACGGGAAGCGCGCTACGAGGGAATGGGGCTGGCCCACACAGCCGCGCGCTGTCTGGCCCGTGCCGCGTGGGCCGACCTGTTCGACGCGCTCGAGCCAAAGCCCGGTGACGTCGCCCGTCGCGTAGCCAACGCGCTCCGGAAGCGGCTGCCGTTCCACCGGCGCCAAGGGCGGCTCACGCCCGATCCCGCGTCCATGCCCGACCCGGCGCGGCTCGCCCCGGCGATCCGGGCTATCGAAGGGGGCGAGATCCGGCCCGAGGCGCTGGATCGGCTGCTCGATCGGCTGATCGAGCGTCCCGACGCCTCCGTGGCAGAGATCCTCGCCCCACACCGGCGTCGTGCCGAGGACGAGGACACCCTTACCCGACGGCTCACCGACGTGGTCGTGGAGGCGCAGTCGCTCTCCACCACCGATCGGGACGGTGTGCTGCGCTGGGCAATGGGGGCGGTCATGCCGGGATTCCTGGGGCGGCTCGATCCGCGGGTCGTGCGAGAGCGGCTGGCGCAGGCACTGGAGGACGCGGTGCCGGAGGCGGTAGTGTGAGCGGCAACGACCAGTACAAAGGCTACCGCGGCCCCACGCTCGAGGTCATGAAGCGCTTCGACGTGAAGGTGTGGTCCGAAGTGAAGGCCCGCACGACGCGCGGTGACTTCGAGGGGCTCATCCTGCCGCGCTCCGAGACCAGCGACGACGCGCACCTCGTGCTCAAGCTGGGGAGCGGTTACAACGTGGGCCTGCGCTACGACACCGTGCTCCAGCTCGAGGAGACGGGATACCGCGAGGCCCACTACAAGATCCCGGAGAAGGAGTTCCCCACGGATCCCGAGAAGCCCCGCGTCAAGCTGTTCGGCACGGGCGGCACCATCGCGTCGCGGCTGGACTACCGCACCGGTGCGGTGATCCCGGCCTTCAGCCCGGGGGAGCTGTACGGCTCGGTGCCCGAGCTGGCCGACATCTGCAACCTGGAGACCGAGAAGCTGTTCGGGGTGTTCAGCGAGAACATGGGGCCCGAGCAGTACCTGATCCTGGCAGAGAAGGTGGGGGAGGCGATCCGAGACGGGTGGCACGGCGTCGTCATCGGCCATGGGACCGACACCATGCACCACACGGCGGCGGCCTTGAGCTTCATGGTACAGCGGCCGCCGGTGCCCATCGTGATGGTGGGGAGCCAGCGCTCCTCCGACCGGCCATCCTCCGACGCCGCACAGAACCTGATCAACGCCACCTGGACGGCGGCCCACGGGCCCATCGCCGAGGTGGTGGTGTGCATGTTCGGCCCCACCTCGGACCGCTACAACCTGCTGCACCGCGGCACCCGAGTGCGCAAGATGCACAGCTCCTACCGCAGCACCTTCCGCACGCTGGGTGACATTCCGCTGGCCATGGTGGAGAAGGGGAAGATAGTTCCGCTCAAGGACGACTGGCGCCACCGCCGCGACGACCGCGACGTCACCGTGCAGGCGGCCTACGACGAGCGGGTCACGATGCTGTACTACTACCCGGGTATGCAGGCCGACGTGGTGGATGCCTTGGTGGAGAAGGGCTACAAGGGGATCGTGATTGCGGGCACGGGCCTGGGGCACGTGAACCGTATCATCTATCCTGCGTTGGAGCGGGCGCATGCGGCGGGCGTGCACATGTACATGACGCTCCAGACATTGTGGGGCTTCGTGCAGATGCACGTGTACGAGACGGGGCGGGAGATCCTGGAGCTGGGGGTCCTGCCGCTGGCCAACATGCTCCCCGAGGTGGCGTTCATCAAACTGGGTTGGGCTCTGGGGGTGCACCCCGACGATCCGGAGGCGGTGAAGCGGCTCATGATGGAGCCAATCGCCGGTGAGACAACGGAGCGCGAGCCCCACGACGGCTATCTCATCTTTCAGGGCGGTGTGCCGGAGATCCAGGAGTTCCTGGGGAGGGTGTGGCGATGAGTGATGATCAGCAACCGCGGTCGCGGACGCCGGTTCCGCGGGGAACGAGCCTCGAGGACGAGTTTGGCAAGCCGCGCTCTGCCTGGTCGGCGGACGATGTTGTCGACCTGGTACGCAGCCGCGGCGTCCAGATCGTGAGCCTGATGCACGTGGGCGGTGACGGCTGGCTCAAAACGCTGGATTTCGTCCCGCGCTCGACGTCGCAACTCAAGGACATAATCGACGGTGGCGAGCGTGCCGACGGCTCGAGCCTCTTCCCTCGGGCGGGGATCCCCCCCGACAAGTCGGACATCGTGCTGCGGCCCCGGGTGCGCACGGCGTTCCTCGACCCGTTCGCGTCACTCCCCACCCTAGTGCTGATGTGCGGCCATGCGGACCCGGAGGGCAACCCGCTGCCCGCCTCGCCCGACACCATCCTGCGGCGAGCGTGCGCCCAGCTACGTGAGGTGACGGGAGTGGACCTCTACGCGCTGGGGGAGGTCGAGTACTTCCTCGGCAAGCGGCGCGACGAATCGGACATCTACGGCGCCGACGATCGCGGCTACCACGCCAGCTCCCCCTTCGTGTTCGGTGAGGGCCTGCGGCGCAAGGCCCTTGCCCTGCTGGCCGACCTCGGCGTGCCGGTGAAGTACGGCCACAGCGAGGTGGGCTACATCGAGGCCCGCGAGCCCGAGGGAGTGATCTGGGAGCAGCATGAGATCGAGCTCGCCCTGGCGCCGCTACCTGTCGCGGCCGACGGCATTCTCCTCACCCAATGGGTGCTGCGGAACCTGGCGCACCGCAAAGGCATGCGGTGCGCCACCGGACCGATGATGCTCGAGGGCCACGCCGGCAACGGGCTCCACTTCCACCTCGCGCCCGTGAAGGACGGCGAGGTCGTGAACGTCAAGACCGGGGAGGGCGAACTCTCTGACCCCGCGCGCTGGCTAATCGGCGGACTGGCGCAGTTGGGCGGCGCCCTCATGGCGTTCGGCAACCGGGTGGAGGGATCCTTCGTGAGGATTCGTCAGGCCAAGGAAGCACCCAGCGCCATCGTGTGGGGCGAGTACGACCGGCAGGCGCTCATCCGGCTGCCGGTGGTGACCACCGATGAGGCCGGCCGGGTGGTGACGCCGGCGACGGTGGAGTTCCGGCTCCCCGACGGCTCGGCGCTGCCGCACCTGCTCCTGGCCGGCGCTGCCCTGGCAATAATCAAGGGCCGCGACACGGAGGCGCTCGACGACCTCCTCAAGCGGACGTCGGCTATAGAGGCACGCAAGGGAGGGGCAGCACGAGCCGAACGCGTGCCGCGGGACTTCTACGAAGTGGCCGATGCGCTGGCGAGGCACCGGGAAACCCTGGAGGCGGGAGACGCCTTCCCCAGCGGGTTGTTGGACAACTTCCTGGCGCAGCTGAGAACTTAGAGCTGCGGGCGGCGGGCTGTTGCAAGAAGGGCGAGCGCTGAATGCGCTCGCCCTTCTCGTTCACGCCGCCCTGCGGGTGCCGCGCCGGCGGGTTAGAGCCGCCGGCCCACCAGCAGCCGGAATTGCCAGGAGTAGTTCTTCAAAGAGGCACCCTCGAACGTGTCGGAGAGCCCGATGGAGTAGCGCCCGTCGATGGCGGCGAACATGGGCCCGTCACCGATGGACCGCCCGATCAGCAGGCCGATGGGCCAGGACCACTCGGTGCTGTTCTTCCGGTCGCAGTCCCGCTGCGCCGAGGTCGATGTGGAGCTGCAGGAGATGGAGAATCCGATGCCGATACCCGTATAGACCCGGAAGAGTATCCCACTCGGGGTCTCTGTCCCACCGCCGATGAGAAACGGGATCTCGATGTAGTCGATCCGGGTGCTGCCGTCACCCGTGACATCCTTGCCGCCCTTCTGGACCCAGTTGGCCTCGAGCACGCCAATCGCGTAGGACCTGCGGTAGCCGGCGAACACGCCCGCCATACCGCCCCAGCGGCTACTGGTGTTCGTCAGATTGCTCCGCATGTCGCTCAGCGAAGCGCCGCCGGAAATGCCGGCGAACTTGCTGTCCTGGGCCTGTGCAGTGGTCGTGAGCGTGACGGCGGCGATGGCCGCCACAACCGAAACGCGAATGGAGTACATGCCAAGGCTCCTTGAAGTGTGCCGCACAAAGATCGCCGGATGGGGACCGCTTGGCCACCCGCCCATGACGGCCATCGTGGCCTGTTGACGGACCCTGGCGGACCGGGTGATCTTACCCGCTCGCTCTTCGAGTGGCAGACATCTACCTAGAGGTCCCATGGGAGTTCCCGTGTGCCCTGAAGCTCCGTCGGCCCGCATCCTCCTTGCGGCGGCGTTGGTTGCGCTCGCAGCCGGGGCGGTCCCCTCGACGGCCGCCGCACAGCAGCGACGGCCTGTGACGATCGGCGTCGTGACTGACGGCCCGCCCATGCGCTACGGCGAGCTCGTCGATCAGCTCGAGCAGGAGACGTCGGTGCTCCTCGAGAACAGGTTCGAGGTGCAGATGGGCGCCCATGCGAGGATGGAAGGGGACTATACCCTCGCGGGGATCGGAGCGGCGCTCGAGCGGCTCCTTGGCCGAGCGGACGTTGACCTAGTCGTGGCCATCGGTCCCCTGGCCGGACGGGTGGCCGCCGAGCATCCGGGACTGGGCAAGCCGGTAGTTGCGCCGTTCGTGCTGGACCCACCGCTGCAGGAAATCCCCCGGGCGGGAGCGGCCTCGGGGGTGGCCAACTTCGTGTACTTGACGCGACCCGAGAACCGAGACATCGCAACACTGGCCGAGGTGGTCGACTTCGAACGCCTCGCAGTCCTGGTCAGTGAGTACGCCGTCGCCGAGCTGCCGGGAATGGCCGACCGCATCGAGGGGCGAGCGGCGCTAGCCGGCGCACGGGCTGTGGTGATTCCGGTGGGTGACGATGTCGCAGCCGCCCTCGGCGCCATCGAGGCGGCCGAGGCGGACGCGGTGTACGTGCTGCCGCTATCACAAGTCTCGGGACCCGAGTTCGAGCGGCTGGCGGGTGGACTGATCGAGCTGGGGCTCCCGAGCATCTCCTGGTTCGGCGAGCCCGAGGTGCGCAAGGGCATCCTGCTGGCGCGGCGTCCAGACTCCTTCATGTTCCAGCTCGCCCGTCTCACGGCACTCACCGTGCAACAGATCCTCGAGGGCGAGCAGCCCGGGCAGCTGCAGGTGGTGTTCTCGCAGCAGGAGCGCGTGATCGTCAACATGCAGACGGCGCGCGCCATCGGGGTATATCCGTCGTGGACCATGCTCATCGACGCACTGCTCGTCGATGAAGCGGCCGGTGCCGCGCCGGAGCCGCAATCGCTGCTTGGCGTGGTGCAGGAGGCGTTGGAGCAGAACCAGGACCTGGCGTCGTTCGATCGGGCGCTGCAGGCTGCGGCCCAGGACGTGAAGCTGGCGACGTCGCGGCTCCTGCCGCAGTTGGACCTCGCCTTTTCCGGCCGCATCATCGATGAGGAGCGGGCCGCCCGAAGCCTGGGCGTACAGCCCGAGCGGCTGCTACGCGGTTCGGTGGGGCTCTCCCAGGTGGTCTTCGCCGACCGGGCTTGGGCGGATCGTACCATCCAACAGTCGCTGCAGCGGGCTCGGGAGGAGGATTACGCGTCACTGCGGCTGGACGTGTCGTTCGAGGCCGCTGATGCGTACCTGACGGTCTTGCGCCGCAAGACCGATGAGCGGATTCGCCGGGAAAACCTCTCGCTCACCCGAACGAACCTGGACCTGGCCGAAGTGCGGCGCCAGACGGGCGCGGCAACTCCCGGTGAGGTCTTGCGCTGGGAGGCGCAGGTCTCAAAGGACCGACAAGGGGTGGTCGGTGCGGTGGCGGCGAAGGCAATTGCCGAGAACAGGCTCAAGCGCCTGCTGTACCGACCGCTCGACGAGGAGGTCTACACCCCGGAAGGCGAGTTCGAGGAGCCTGTGATCCAGTGGGCGGAGGATGCCCTGGCGAGGCTCCTCGACGACCCACAGAGCTTCGGCGGCTTCGAGGACTTCATGATCACAGACGCGCTCGAGACGTCACCGGAGCTGAGGGCGATCGACGCGCTCATGGGAGCTCAGGACAGGGCGATCACGGCGGCCAACCGTGCCTTCTGGCTGCCTGAGTTCTTCCTCAACGCGCGGCTCACGAACTCTCTGGCGGAGGGAGGGGCAGGCTCGGACTTCTCGGGCGAGGGACTGCCGCCCGGCCTGGTGCCGGAAGGGGAGGCCGACCCGTGGCGTTGGACGATCTCTCTCAGCGCACGCTACCTCTTGTTTGGCAGCGGCTCGCGTGCGGCGGCCAAGCAGCAGGCCCAACAGAGCCTCTTCAGCCTCGAGTATCAGCGCAGCTCGATGGAGCAGCGCGTGGAGGAGGCGATGCGTGATGCGCTGCAGCGCCTGCTGTCGTCTCGGGTGCGCCTCGAACTGGCGCGGGATGCCGCCCAGGCGGCGCGCGGCAACTACGAGCTGGTGCGGACGGCGTATGCGGGCGGCGTCGCGGGCATCCTGAGTCTGCTCGACGCTCAGAACACCGCCCTCATCGCCGAGCTCGATGCTGCCAACGTCCTGTACGACTTCATCACGGATTTCATGGCAGTGCAGCGAGCCGCCGGACAGATCGATCTCTTCCTCGACGAGGCCTCGCGGGAGGCATTCGTCCAGCGCTTGCAAGCCTACCTCAACCAGCGTGGGATGGAGTAGCGCGATGGCACGACAAACGCGAACACGGGTCGGACCAATGGATTTGCATAGGTGCTCGAGACCGCACGCCCTCGCATTCCTCGCCGCGGTCGGCGGGCTTGCAGTTGGCTGCGGCAGTGAGCCGCAGCCGGAGCAGGTGGTTGCGCGGCCGGTAAAGATGGTCGAGATCGGCTTCGGCGGCGTGTCCGGCGTCCGCGAGTACCCGGGAACGGTCGAGGCGGCGGACCGGGCCGAGCTGGCGTTCGAGGTCCCGGGCCTCATCGTCGAGATGCCCGTGGTGCAGGGCCAATGGGTCCGGCGCGGCCAGATGCTGGCGCGGATCGACGCGCGCAACTACGAAGCGCAGCGCGATGCCGACGCCGCGAGTCTCGATGCGGCCCGTGCCGACTTCCGGCGCTATCAGGAGCTGTACGCTGCTGATGCCGTGACGCTGCAGGAGCTTCAGCTCAAGCAGGCTCAGTTCGAGGTCGCCGAGGCACGCTTGCGGGAATCACAGAAGGCGCTGGATGACACCCGACTCGCCGCGCCTTTCGCGGGACGTGTCGCGCGGACCTACGTCGACGCCTTCCAGAACGTGTTGGCCAAGGAGATGGTGCTGCTGCTCAATGACGATCGCAACCTGGAGATCGTGATCGCAGTGCCGGAGGCCGACGCGCTGGTGGCCCGGCAGGCCGCGGATGCGACGCGCAGTTCGTTGGAGATCGAAGCCGAAGGGAGCGTGTCGACGTTCCCCGACCTACGGTTCCCCGCCTGGCTCACGGAGGTAGCTACGCAGGCGGACCCGGTCACCCGCACGTTCGAGGTGACGTTCGGCTTCGAGCCACCGAGCGACATCGCGCTGGTCCCGGGCATGACGGCTCGGATGATCGTGCGGCGCACTGGTCAACCAGGGAGGACCGTTCAGCGTCTGCCGGCGAACGCCGTGTTCGCCGCGGACGACGGCCAGTCGTCCGTCTGGAAGGTGGATCCGGTGGCCATGACCGTTGCACGCGCGCCGGTCGAGCTGGGTGCGATGCTGGGCTCCGAGATTGAGATCGTGGGAGGCCTCGCCGACGGCGATCTGGTTGCAGTGACCGGTGTCGCGAACCTGCGGGAAGGCGATCCCGTGCGGCGGTTCACGGACCGCCAGGGCGGGTCCTAGCGCATGAAGATCACGCAATTCTGCATCGAGAACCGCGTTACCACGCTCGTCCTGACCGTTGTCCTGGTCGTCGGCGGGATCATCTCGTACGGTGGCATGGGCCGGCTCGAGGACCCAGAGTTCACGATCAAAGACGCTCTGATCATTACCCCCTATCCGGGAGCATCTGCAGCAGAGGTCGAGGAGGAGGTCTCCGACGTGATCGAGACCGCCGTGCAGAAGCTCAAGCAGCTCCTCGAGGTGGAGTCACGCTCGACGCGCGGCCTGTCCATCGTGACCGCCACGATCAAGGACAGGTTCGACAAGGAGACGCTCCCGCAGGTATGGGATGAGCTCAGGCGCAAGGTGAATGACGCCCAGCGCGAGCTGCCGCCCGGTGCGGGGCCCTCCATCGTCAATGACGACTTCGGCGACGTCTACGGGGTGTTCTTCGCACTCTACGGCGAGGGGTACAGCTACGCCGAGCTCTACGAGACCGCCAAGCTGCTCCGCAGGGAGCTGCTGCTAGTGCAGGACGTCGCGAAGATAGACTTCTTCGGCATGCAGCCGGAGGTAGTCTACGTCGAGTTGGACCGAGACCGCATGTCGCAGCTCGGCATCTCGATGGCGGCGGTCGCGCAGGGCCTGCGGTCCAGGAACCTCGCCGCGTACGCCGGCCACGTCGAGGTGGGGCCCGACTTCATCACCATCGACCCCACCGGACTGTTCGACTCCGTGGATGACTTCAGATCGCTGGTGATTGCCGGCGATCCGGGCGGCGCTCAGATCTACCTGCGGGACATCGCCACCATCCGGCGGGGCTACCGCGACCCCGCGAAGCAGCTGATCCGGTACAACGGAATGCCCGCCGTCGGCCTCGGCATCTCAACTGTGCCCGACGGCAACGTGGTCACGATGGGAGACGCCGTTGGCGCCAGGTTCAGGGAGCTGCTGCCTCAGATCCCGCTGGGGATGGATGTCGGGATCATCGCCCTCCAGTCGAGAGCCGTGACCACCGCCATCAACAGCTTTCTGGTCAGTCTGCTGCAGGCCGTGGCCATCGTCGTGGTGGTGCTGCTCCTCTTCATGGGG
>JBDHDE010000054.1:0-17132 GCA_039591655.1 Gemmatimonadota bacterium | reverse complement strand
CTACCTCCTACATGATCAGTGACACGGGACTCTATTGTAACGATTTCACCATATACCGAACATCTCACCGAGATTGAACCCGGCATGTTGCAGGATTCGGGGACTTAAGGGACGGCATCTTGCAGGATCTTCCCGCGAAAACCCTGCGGGTTGTCGGAAATGGGGTGCTGGTGGGCATTGATGGGGTTCAGGGGGTCGCGGGTTCAAACCCCGCCGTACCCGACTTGGTAACCAAATGCCAGACAACCGCTTAGGTCGTCTGGCGTCTTCTCTTGGCTGGGAGGTCACCGAACTTCTCACCGGACTTTCTCCAGTAGTCATGACCGGCCGGTGGAGTCATGTCCCAGACGGGGCAGCTCCTGCCCCAAGATGACCTAGCCGAATCAGGGTCCCGGCTGCACTCTATCGGGGTAATCCCGCCCACACGGCACCGCGGACGCAGCAGATGCCACGTTATCCGACGGCGCATTATCGGACACCCTGCGCTGCGTATGTGTGGGAGAAGAGCGATTATGTGGTCGTTGGGTGCAGGGATGCGGGAGAGGAAGCCCGATATTGGGAGTTAGGCGGCAAACCGTGAACGTATCCCGACTCATCTTGCTTCTGGCCATTGCCGGCTTCTCTGCGTGCGCGGAGCAACAGCCCTACCCACCAGTCACAGACGTCACATGGGGACGCGGTCTGTGCCAGGAGATCCACAATAGCGAGCGGTGTGCCGCAGCGATCCAAGAAGACAAGCTGGGTGTGGCCGCCGGAGTCATTCGAGTATCGGAGGACAGCATCTGCTTCACTGGCCAGGGGTGGTCTGGCTGCACGCCGCGGGCGGTCGGCCACCCCTCGTGGCAAAGTCGGGCCTGGTACATCGGCACCTTTAGGGAGCCGCCGTACCACACCTTGTGGGTGCAGTACTTTGAGGGTAGTTCGGTGCGATTGGTGCACGCCGAGACGGGAACAGTGTTCGCCGTGGATGACGTCCCGGCACCCTCGCCCGATGGCAGCCGTTTCGCCGTCGCGTCGGGGGATTTGGAGGCGCAGTACGGGCCAAACCGGCTGACCATCTGGGCCGTCAGTGGTGACACCCTCGTGCGGGAATGGTCCGTGGAGCCTGAGCAGTGGGAGCCGCAGGAGGTGCTCTGGCAATCGCTGGACACGATCCGGCTGACGCGCGTCTGGCCGTTCACGGATTATTACCAGGACACCACGCTCGTCATCCGAACCTCCCGTGGTTGGGCCCTCACGGACCAGAAGTGAGGTTTGCCGTCTGCCACGCACATGCACCTGTGGAGGCGCAGCACGTTTCTAAAGGAAGTCGTTGATATGAGCGCCTCGGGCCATCCAGGTCCGGTCATTGATCAAACAGCGCGCCTGGCGGGGAGAACGCCCGCAGGTGATGCGCGAAACCGTTAGACGGACCCGCAAAGGACTTACCACATGGCCGAGGTAAGGATGGCTGGCTCCAAGGACGCCGCTAAAGTCGGGATCGGGTTTGGCACCGCTCTTGCCATCGTGATCTCGTGGAGCGCCAACAAGTCGATCATTTGGGCGATCATCCACGGCATCTTGTCATGGATCTACGTCATCTACTACGCGATCCGGTATCAGTAAGCGGGCCGTCTAACCCGCGCGAAGTCGTTAGACGGCGTTCCACAGGGGAGCCCGGCGTATGCTAAGAAGCGGTATCGTCCTCATCGCAGTCGCCATCATTTGGGCAGCCGTGATCGCCGCAGTTGCGTCAGTTGCACGTGGCTCCCCGCTGTACGACAAACTGTTGCTGATCCTTGGTGGCGGCGCTGCAGCTACCATCATTGTGGTGGGCGGCGGTCTCACCAGCGCGAGACGGAAGTAGCATGGCGAATGCCGGCTGACACGCGCATGGAGCTGCGGAGGCGTGACACGTTGACTAGGGGAGAGTTCCGTTGGAGTGGCAGGCGAGCTCCATGAACGCTCAGGCAACGCTGCGCATCGAGTGCGGGTCGCCCGCAGCTCATGCGGGAAAACCGTTAGGTGGACACATGTCCGTCCGTCCAGTCGCCGAGGTGGATGACCCGAAGCCAGGCTTCAAGTGGCCAGTTGCTGTCGCGGCACCAATCGCAGCACCAGCGGATAAGCTGTGGGAGGCTATCTCCCTTCCTGGGAATCTCGAGCTGTGTCACCCGTTCTGTGCCAAGAACCCTGTAGATGTCTGGCCTGGTGAAGCCTCCCGGGATGAGATTCACTACCTCAGTGGGTGGGTCTTCGAGCGCCGGTTCTGTCGGTGGATCGACGGGGTCGGCTATGACCTTGAGATAGGTACGCGTGCCGGCAGAATGTCGTTCGTCTCGTGGAGAATCCTCCCGAATGCCACAGGCGAATCCACGCTCCGAATTGCGGTGTACCCGCACGTGCTGCAACAGGTGCCTGTGGTGATTCGCTGGCTCCCACACAGGTTGCGCCTTCGTCCCATGCTCACGAAGTACTTGTCATCAGTTGTGCGAGGCTTTGAGTGGTACGTGACCCGAGGCGAGGCCGTGCCTCGAGATCAGTTCGGGACACATCCCTGGTTCTCTGCGCGCGCGAGCGCTGCGGGTGCGACCTAACAGGCGCATGCAGCTGCGGAGGCGCCAGCCAAGAGAAACTACCGTGTACATCTCCGATTTCCGCTATCACCGGCCCGAGACACTCGGCGAGGCCTGTCATCTTCTGGAGACGAGTCCAAACGGTGTCCTTCTTGCTGGTGGCACCGATCTACTCGTAGAGCTGAAGCAGGGAAAGCGCTTTCATCAGGATGTCATCTCCCTGACGCGCATACAGGAACTACGCTCCATTGGCGTGCAGGAGCACACACTAGTCATCGGTGCAGCCGTTACCCACAATCAACTCATCCATTCATCGCTCATCCAAGAGCACTGTTACGCCCTTAGCGAGGCAGCTGAGGCCATCGCCACGGAACAGATAAGAAATACGGCTACCGTTGGGGGTAACCTCTGTACCGCGGCATCTTGCGCAGATTCTGCTCCGATACTCATCGCGCTCGGTGCGGAAATCGAGATGTGCGGCAGCCAAGGACAGAGGACGCTCCCACTTGCGGAGTTCTTCGTCGATCACCGGAAGGCAGCGCTCAAGAGGGGCGAGATACTGAGAAGGATTATCGTTCCTATCCCTGGACCGGGAACGGGGGCAGCTTTCAAGAAGTTCGGCTTGCGAGAAGCGGCCAACGTAGCAGTCGCCTCCATTGCAGTCGTGGTCCGAGTCGTCGGCGAGCAGTGTCAGGACGTGCGCTTCGTCATGGGAGCGGTGGCTCCGACTCCGAAAGTCTCAACTAGTGCGGTGGAGCTCATAAGAGGCAAACCGATTTCGGATATTGCGGAGGGAAGTGCTCTATCGAAACTGGTCGGACAAGCCGTTGCAGAGGACGCTGAGCCTATCGCCGATATCCGTGGTAGCGCGGAGTTCCGCCGGGAGATCACCGCGATTCTCGCCCGCCGCGCACTCAGTGTGGCCCTTGGTCGCGTGAGAAGGTAGGACGAGGTATTCGGGATGAAGCAGATTGTCGCCCTAACGGTCAACGCCAGCGCTCAGGAAGTAGCGGTGAGGCCTGGGGCCACGCTGCTCGATGTGCTTCGTGACGAGCTCCGATTGACCGGAGCGAAGAGGGGCTGTGAGCTGGGCGACTGTGGAGCTTGTACGGTGCTCGTGGATGGCAGAGCGGTGAACTCGTGTCTGATGCTCGCTCTCGAGGCCGAGGGGAGGCAAGTCACCACCATCGAGGGAATAGCCAGCGGCGACGGACTTCATCCCGTTCAACGAGCCTTGGTGGAGGCTGGTGCTATCCAGTGTGGGTTCTGTACGCCAGGACTGGTGGTGCGCACCAAGGCTCTCCTCGATGCCAATCCCCAACCGACGGCTGATGAGATAAGGGCGGCGCTCAGTGGGAATCTCTGCCGATGCACGGGGTACACGAAGATCATCGAGGCGGCACAGTCAGCCGCCCTCTACCTTCGAGGCCAGGAGCCTGGAAAGTCGGATATCCCCACGCAAGAGTCGGCGGCCGGGCTCTCGGTGGTCGGGAAACGTCTCCCGAAACCCGATGCACCCGCGAAGGCAACCGGTAGAGCAGTCTACACAGACGACATTGTTCTGCCAAACATGATCTATGGGAAGCTCCTCCTGAGCCCCGTTCCTCACGCCAACATCACGTCAGTCGACACCAGGAAGGCGGAGGCACTTCGTGGTGTTCATGCAGTGATGACAGGACGGGACACGCCGGACATCACCTATGGCACCTCCCCGGCGCGTTACGACGAGACCGTTCTGGCGAAGGACAAGGTGCGGTTCGTGGGCGATGTGGTTGCGGCTGTTGCGGCTGTGGACGAGGAAACCTGCTACAAGGCTCTCAACCTGATTGATGTCGAGTACGAAGAGCTTCCCGCCGTCTTCGACCCTCACCAAGCCATGAAAGAGGGTGCTCCCAGACTCTTTGACCACAAATACGAGAACAACATCAACACGCGCGTGGATCACCACTTCGGGGACGTCGAAAAGGGACTCGCGGAGGCGGATCACGTAAGAACAGCGACATTCGTGGGGAATCGAGTCTGCCAGAACCCCATGGAGCCCCACTGCGCCATTGCCGAATGGGACGACCATGGTAAGGTCACGCTCTACACCTCGACGCAGGTCGTCCATTACGTGCACCACCAGCTGTCCCGGGTCCTGGGAATCCCTCTAGGCAGGATTCGGGTCGTCATGCACAATACCGGCGGTGGCTTCGGTGCGAAGGCGGCGACCAACCCCCTGGAGATCGTCTCGATCCTCTTATCGAAGAAGGCAGGACGCCCGGTCAAGATGCGGTTCAGTCGCGCAGAGATGTACTTCTATGGAAGGGGGCGCCATAAGCAGACCATCGACTTGACGATTGGCGTCAAGCAGGACGGCACGATCACGGCGGTCAAGCAGAAGGCCGTACTCGAGGGAGGAGCCTATTCGAGCTTCGGTGTCGTGACCGCGTATTATGCGGGTTCCATGATTCCGACGCTTTACAAGATTCACAACTACAAGTATGACGGGTACCGTGTGAACACGAATCTCCCTCCCTGCGGTGCCATGCGTGGTCACGGCTGTCCTCATCCGCGATTTGCGTTCGAGTCCCTCCTCAGCATGATTGCGGACGACATCGGGATGGATCCCATTGAGATACGTGTGAAGAATGCCATGGAACCGGAGACGCGTACCTGCAACGATCTCGACGTCCATTCGTGCGAGTTCAAGGCATGTCTCGAGCGAGTCCGTGAGAAGTCCGGCTGGGACGATAAGAAGGGCAAGCTCCCTCGCGGGAGGGGCATCGGTATCGGATGCGGGGGCTTCGTATCGGGCGCAGGGTACCCTATCTACCGGTCGCGGTTCCCCCATTCCAACGCGATGATCAAGGTCGCGGAAGATGGATCGAAAGCCGTCCTGTTCAGCGGCGAGGCGGACATCGGACAGGGCGCCGATACCGTGCTCGCGCAAATGGCGGCGGAGGCCATGGGCATCACGCTTGATCGTGTCGACGTCGTCTCCGCAGACAGTGATACGACGCCTTTAGGATTCGGCGCCTACTCCAGTCGCGTGACCTTGATGGGTGGCAACGCGTCCCAAATGGCCGGTGAAGAAGTCAAGGCGCAGGTTCTGTCCGCAGCGGCGGAGCTACTCGAAGTGCCGAAAGAGAGGTTGGACGCGAGAGCCAACAAGGTGTTCGTCAAAGATGATCCTGAAAAGGCGATCTCCTGGCACGAAGCGGCCACCGCGTTCTTTGCGGAGAATGGTCCACTGGTTGGCAAAGGTCACTATTCGCCACCGAGGGGGTTAGGCGGCAAGTACAAAGGAGCCGCCGTAGGCACGTCGCCTGCCTACTCATTCTCTGCCGCCGTGTGTGAAGTCGAGGTGGACATGGAAACCGGCAAGGTCAAAGTCCTCAACTTCTGGGACGCCCACGACTGCGGCACCGCCATCAATCCCTTGGCCGTTGAAGGACAAGTCGAAGGTGCGGTGGTCATGGGCCTGAGCGAGACGCTTCTTGAGAATGAGGTATTCGATAGCAACGGCAAGATTGTCAATGCGGATTTGCACAACTACTTGATGGCGACGACGATGGACTCTCCCGTCATCGATTGCTCGCTCGTGGACAGCTACGAGCCAGAGGGGCCCTTTGGAGCCAAAGAGGTTGGAGAGGGAGCAACACTGCCGGTCTTGGGTGCGATAGCCAACGCGGTCGCCGACGCAACCGGGGTGAGGATCTATGATCTGCCGATAACGGCAGAGAAGGTACTTAGCGCCGTTATGGGCAAGAGAGGCGCATAGGATCCACATCCTCGAGAGCAGTCACCTCCCGGCTGATAGCTGATAGCTGGTAGCCACAGCGGAGGTCAAGCCCCAAGGTCGCCCTACCGCCCGCTACCGCCCTTCGCCACCACGAACCGCTGCCCCCGCGCCGTCGGGCACTTGACCTCGGCGCTCACACCCTGCGCCGCCACCTCAGCCACGAAACGCTCACACATCTCACGATCGCGGAAGTGCATCGAGAACAGCACCGGCACATCAAACTCGCGAGCCAGGTGAACGGCCCGAGCCAAGTGAGGCCATCTGTGGCCCGGAAGCCCAGCCACGAACGCCACGTCGATTCGGTCGCTGATCGTCTTAAGATAGGCGTAGTCATCAACGTGCTCGGCCATGTAGTCGCCGTTGTGATACACAATCCAGTCACCGTAGCGGACCAGGTATGCCACTTCGGGAATGTCGTTATGATCGGAATCGATAGTGTAGACCTGGATGTCACCCGACTCGACCGTTGCCCGCAATCCCCCCATGGTGTGACAGTCGGCGTCGGCTCCGGTGAACCGTTCACAGTGCGACTCCGGCTGTTCGTCCCACCCGATGAAGTATGTGAGGTTCTCGATCTCGCCCTGCCACTCGAAGATAGCGGGGTCGTAATGGTCACCGTGGGCGTGTGTCACGAAGACGAACACGTCGAGATCGCTGATCTCTCGAGGATCGATGAGTCCATTCTCGAGATTGCGCGGAGTGTCGGCAGTGACGTCTTCCATCCCAAGCGACTCTTGGTAATCGAAGACCAGCAGCGCGCCGCCAAGGCGTACCGCCCAGGCTGCATGGCGCAGGTACCACACGGTCGCGTGGTCGCCACCCTGACCGGGGACTGCCTGCGTGCTTGCGTTCGTCGACAGCAACCCGGCGATCAGAACGTAGGTCAGAACCGTTCTCATGCCTCTCACACTCCTCCTTAAAGGTGCAGCTTGGGAGCCGGTGTGCAAGCGGATTGTGAAGCGGGTCTGTCGAACTTACGTGCAGCGCTCAGTCAGCCCTGGTAGGGGCATTCATTGTGGCCTTGGCTACTCACCAGACAACTCACCGATATTGAACCCGACTTGTTGCAGGATTCCGGGACCTCGTAGGTGGGGCACTCGATGCCCCCAGATGACCTAGCCGAATGAGGGTTTTGGCTGCACTCTTTTAGGGTAATCCCGCCCACCTGGCCGCGGCGTTGCTGCCTCTCAAATGAAAGGTGGGAATCCCATGCCGGTGATCATGACGGTCATGTTCTTCCTCGGCGTGCATTTCGTACCGCCAGACGCTGGCAGCTTCACAATACGCTCCGATCAGGCGATGATCCGATTCAGCAGACTGGAGGGCGGTGGCTGGAAGGCCGTCCTCGACTCGGGAGTCGACATGGGTGTGTGGCGCGCTGAAGAGACCCGCGTGATCATGGAGATTGGAGACGAGCAACAAACACTTGAGCTGGCTGACATCATCTCGCGGCCCGCGAACAGGGACTGGACTAGCGTGTCGGAGGTGAACTTGGGTGCGATGACGGCGACCCTGGAAACCCAGAGGGGCGATCGAGAGGTCACCATCGTTGTCAAGTACGATGAGACGGAAAGTGTGGTAATGATCGCGTGGCCTCAGCCCACAGACTGACTCAAGACGCTGCGCTCGGGCGCTGCCGAGCGGCAGCACGTAGCTCATGCGCGAAGCCGTTAGCCTGCGCCGCACAGCGGCCGTCTCTGTATTGAGGCCATGCAGGACTACTACGCCACGGCCTTATCGGGTGCCCGGCTGCGGCAATGCTACGAACTTGCCCCGCCGCGAGTCCAACAGTATCTGATGGCGGAAGTCGAGTTCGTGGCGGACCGCGTCGATCGCGATCACCGTTTCTTGGAGCTCGGCTGTGGATATGGACGCGTTCTGCAAAGAGTAGCCGAGAAGGCGGAGTACGTGCTCGGCATTGACACGTCCCACGACAGCCTGCGGCTCGCGCGCCAGCTCCTGCCTAACAGGGCGACATGCGGCCTCAGCCGCATGAACGCTGGCGACTTGGGGATTCGGGACGCGCAGTTCGACGTCGTCGTGTGCATCCAGAACGGTGTTGCGGTCTTTGGTGTGGATCCTCAGCGGCTAGCCAGCGAGGCTGTCAGAGTAACGCGCCCTGGTGGAAGAGTGCTGTTCTCGAGCTACGCAGCCAGGTTCTGGGAGCGTCGACTGGAGTGGTTCAGAATCCAGGCGGCGCACGGACTAGTCGGTGAGATTGACTATGCGGGCACTGGGGATGGGGTTATTGCATGCCGGGACGGCTTTCAAGCACGTGCGATGGCGCCCGAGGACTTTCACCTGATGGCTGCGGGCTGTGGGCTTGAGTGTCGGACTACGGAAGTCGACGGCTCCAGCCTGATGTGCGAGATGGTGCTGGGGGAGGGGTAGACAGCCGCGCCGGCATCGCCGACTCTACCGAGGCGCAACCCTTGAGATGAACGGCTGGCTCGGGAGAGTCGGGGATTGTGAAAGGCAGAGGAGTGGGTCACAAGGGAATGGGAGGGACAGAATCATGAAGACCACGGCTTGCATTGCTGCTCTCGCGTTTATCTGCCTGGTTTCACCTCAAACGGCTGTTAAGGCACAGCTCCTGTGCGAGATCACGAACGATCCTGCCGAGGTCCTGCTGAGCTACGATGACCTGGCCAACTTCGTGCGAGCCCTCGACGTGATGGAAGATCAGGTCGATTCCACTGCGGTCCTGCAAGCCGAGTATCTCGACAAGGCCAGCCCAGGGCTCAGTGAATACGTCCGAGCGAACGATCTCGGGGCCGGGGACTTCCTCGCAGCGATCCGTGAGAGGACCAGCCAATTCGTGGCGCTGAGGGACCTGAAAGGCCAGCTCGCATCGCAAGAGGAAGCGGTTCGCGATGCGTTCAGAGGACTCAGGGACATAGTCCCGAACACTGCCTTCATTCCTGTCTACTACTTCGTCGGGATCGGACATGCGGGCCTCCACGCCGAGCCGTCCGAATACGGGTTGTTGATTGCGATGACGGAGCTGGCTTCAGATCCCTCTGTGGTCAGGCTCGTCTTAGTGCACGAGACGGTTCACGTGCAGCAGGCGCTGACCGTTGGGATGGAGGAGTACATGCAGGTCTTCGGCCCGAAGATGAGCCTCCTCTCCCTCGCCCTCAGGGAGGGCATCGCCGAGTACCTCACCTACCTGAGTACCGGAGCATACGCCAAGAAGGCGGCCCACGACTACCTGATCGAGAACGAACGGGCGCTGTGGACCCGGTTCGAGAGCGAGATGAACAACGAGCGCCCTGGGGACTGGATGTTCGCGAAGCCAAGCGATCCCGACCAGCCCGTCGATCTCGGCTACGTGATGGGCGCGAGGATCGCGGAGTCCTTCTACGCGGCTGCCGAAGACAAGACACAGGCGGTTCAGGAGATTCTCTCCATCACCGACTACCAGGATTTCCTGCGGAAGAGCGGTTATGCAGAGAGGTTTCGGGAGCGGTAGGGATCGCCGGCATCGGACGTCGCGAGGGCTCAGTATGGGCCGCCTACGCCGCACCCCCTAACGTCACCGCTGCGGAGGCGCGCGGAATCTAGAGGAAGTTCCACGCCGTTGGCGCCGAGCCGTGCATTGCCGCAGACTGCATGCCATAATGTCGGAAAGCAAGGCCCCGCGGCGGTTTCCTCGGAATGGCTAACGTGGACGTGCCAGCTTGGATCGTCACCCTAAAGCAACCCACACAGGGAGCAGATGCAGTCCTTTTCACTCCGGATGGGCCACTGATGGGCCCCGACGCCATCAAGCCGTTGTTCGAGTCGATGCTAGCCGAGTTTGGAAAGCCGGGTAGTTCGTTTACGATGACGACTCAATCGGTAGAAGGCGACTACGCCTATATCCTGTGGACTGCAGAAACGGCCGGGAAGATTACGGCCAGAGGTTGAGAGTACGATCTCATCTAGCGGGCCGCCTAACAAGGCCATGCAGCTGGGACGGCCGTCCCGGCTAGCGTAACTCAACTCAACGAAACAAGTTAGGGGGCAAGCGGGTCGAGGCTGATCCGCCCGCTCTCGGCATTTGTGTGCCAGTAGTGTGCCAAACTTGTTAGCCTAACCGTCAACCGATCCGTACCTTAGGGCAGCTTCAGCCGAGGTCCCCGCTTGACCGATCAGTTGGACCGCCTCAAAGCAGCCCTCGCCGACCGCTACGCCGTCGAGCGGGAGATCGGTAGCGGTGGGATGGCCACGGTGTATCTCGCCCACGACGTCAAGCATCACCGCCAGGTGGCCCTCAAGGTTCTGCTACCCGAGCTTGCCGCGGTGCTTGGAGCGGATCGTTTCCTCAACGAGATTCGGGTCACCGCCAACCTCCATCACCCCAACATCGTGCAGCTCTACGATTCTGGTGAGGCGGACGGGGATCTGTATTACGTGATGCCGTTCGTTGAGGGCGAGTCCCTTCGTGACAAGATCGATCGGGAACGGCAGCTCTCCGTTGAGGAAGCGGTCTCGATCACGCGCGCGGTGGCGGAAGCACTGGATTATGCACACCGCCGCGACGTCATCCACCGGGACATCAAGCCCGACAACATCATGCTGCACGAGGGCACGCCTATGGTGGCGGACTTCGGCATCGCCCTCGCGGTCGCCCACGTAGCTGGCGACCGCATCACAGCGACCGGGCTGTCGGTCGGTACACCCTCTTACATGAGTCCCGAACAGGCAACCGGTGACCGCGAGGCCAGACCCACCACCGACATCTACGCTCTGGGAAGCGTCCTGTATGAGATGCTGGCCGGTGACCCACCGTTCACTGGGTCCAACGTGCAGGCCGTCGTCGCCAAGATCGTCGGCGAGACGCCGGTGAAGCTCCGTACGATCCGTGACACCGTGCCCGTACACATCGAAGCCGCAGTGGACAAGGCCCTGGCCAAAGTGCCGGCCGATCGTTTCGAGAACACCAAAGCATTTGCGGACGCACTCGTCGGCGAGGCTGCGGTCGCTTCTGCGGCCGAGGTGACGACACCGTCTCCATGGTCACGCGCTGCTCGAATCGCCGTTCCCGTAGCAGCGGTGGCCGTACTCGCATGGGCGCTTCTAGGACGGGGCGGCGGTGAACCCTCGGCGGGAGATTCGACGGGGGCGGCCATCGCGGGATCGGACCTGACCTATCCGGACCTGGCCGACGATCCCCGCCCGGCGATCGCGGTGCTCCCCTTTGCCGACATGAGCCCGGAAGGTGACCAGGAGTACTTCAGTGATGGTATCTCAGAGGAGATCCTCACTGTGCTGTCCAAGATCCGTGACCTCCGAGTCGCGGCCCGCTCGTCCGCATTCGTCTACAAGGACCGGGGCTTGGACCTGCGGCAGGTCGGCGAGGAGCTCGGTGTGGCGTACCTCCTCGGCGGAAGCGTCCGGAAGGAGGGGGATCAGGTACGCATCAGTGCCGAACTCGTGAGCACCTTGGACGGGTTCCGCTTGTGGGCGCAGACGTACGATCGCCGGCTCGAGAGCATCTTCGCCATCCAGACGGAGATCGCTGAGGCAATCACCGAGGCACTCCGCGTTCCACTCGGCCTGAGCCAGGAAGCGCTCGTCTCCCCCACGCTCGACATGGATGCGTACGAGTTGTACTTGAACGCACGGGCGGCGATGCGTCGACGGGGCCCCGGGGTCGGGGAGGCGGTACGCCTCTTCGAAGCGGCCGTCGCCAGGGACTCCACGTGGGCGCCGGCGTGGGCGGGGCTGGCTGAGGCCCGCGCCATAAGCCCTCTGTATACGGGGCTGGGGGGCGAGTCCACGGACTCCACGGTGTGGGCACGTAGCCTCGCGGCGGCGGAGGCGGCGGCCCGGCGCGCGCTCGAGCTGGACCCGCAGAACGCTTCGGCCCGCGTGGCTCTCGGTGGAGTCCACCGCGACCGGTGGGAGTGGGCGGACGGCGAACGGGAGCTCATCCGGGCGCTGGAGCTCGATCCGGACAATGAGGAGGCGCACACCCAGTATGCGGAGCTGCTCTGGGGTATGGGGCGCCTGGACGAGTCGCTGCGAGAGAGCGGCCGGGCGCTGGCCCTCGACCGGGCACCCGTCCGCCTGGATATACAGGGTTTCACACTGTACATGAACGACCGCGCGGAAGAGGCCGAAGCGCTCTTGGAGGAGGGGATCGCGATGGACACGGCCGGAGACATGCACTTCCTCCGGACTGTCCTGGGCCGCCTGATGCTGTTCGACGGCCGATACCGGGAAGCGATCGATCGGTTCGGTTCCTACCTGCCCGACTCCGCCGGTTTCCGCCTGCAGGGTGAGGCTCTGGAGGCCGGGGACCAGACGCTCTTGCCAGAGGGCGCAGGACGGGTTCTGCCTCAAACGTGGATGTTGCTCGGGGAGCCGGATCGAGCGCTGGACCAGCTGGAGGAGATGGTCTTCGCCATGCCGTTCCGGGTCCAGTACAACGTCTGGGACCCCATCCTGGCCCCGATCCGGGACACTCCTCGGTTCCAAGACGTGATCCTGCCCCGCGTGCAGCTCGAAGGGGCAGAAGCCAGGCTCGCCGCGTCGCCGAAAGATCCCTGACGCTTCAGTGACACAGCTCGAAGCCTTACCACCGGCTTCCGAAACCCATCAACACTGCCCTGCGTAGAGCCCTCAACTCCACGCCGAGGCACTCATGCTACTCACATCGCCGTCGCGTTGCCGGACACTTGCACTCGCGTTTCTCGGGATCTCTTGCAGCGCCGGGGGCGGTCCCGACACAAGCCGCGAGGCACGGGCAGTCACGGTCGTGGCCGACGTCGTGTACGCCCGCAAGCTCGGGATGGCCCTGACATTCGACGTGTTCCGCCCCGAGCATCCGAACGGTGGCGCCGTGCTGTTCATCAGCAGCGGCGGGTTCGTCTCCGGGCAGGCCCGCCAGTATGAGAGGATCGGATGGAACTCTCACCACTACCTCGAGGCGCACGAGCTGCACCTGGAGGGAGACCCGACACCGATTCCCCTTCTGGAGCAGTTCAGCTTCACGCCGCTTCTGGAGGCGGGCCTCACCGTCTTTGACGTGCGGCACGGCAGCAGCCCGACATTCCGACTCCCGGGGATCGTGGATGACCTCGACCGCGCAGTGAGGTTCGTGCGCAGCCATGCTGCCGACCTCGAGGTGGACCCGGATCGGATCGGCGTGTGGGGTGCGAGCTCCGGCGGATACCTCGCGCTCTACCTTGCGCTCACGCGCGGCGGTGGGGCTGCATCGGTAGACCGCTCGGCGCCTGGCGGGTCCGGGATACGAACGGTCGCTGTCTATTACCCGGCCGGCTTCGACTTCGCGTCGGACGCCGAGCGGTTTCCAGAGCTCTTCCAGGCCCTCCCCGCACTTCAGGTGGAACGTGCAGTCCTCGATTCGCTCTCACTCAAGCACCACCTCACCGCCACGGCACCACCGACCCTCATCATCTACGGGACAGACGACTTCCCGTTCATCGTGGAGCCCAGCGAAGCAGTGTGTGCGGGCCTGACGGCCGCGGGCGCGGAATGCCGACGCATCGCCATTCCTGGTACGGGGCACGAGTTCCGTGGAGCGGAGGGGTACCATCCAGAACACGGGCAGCGGGCACTGGCTGAGGTGGCGGCGTGGTTCGGGCAGAAGCTAGGGGGGAGGGAAGGGCGTTGATATGAGCGCCCGGAAAGCGCATCGTTACGGGCAAGAGGCGGTACCTGTGGAGGAGATCATGCGACAGCACTCTCTAGTGTTCTTGGCTGCGCTGGCGGCTGTACTGGCCGGCTGCGGCACCTCGACCACAGCGCAGCTCGAGGCAAACAAGGATGTGGTCCGGCGGTTTACCGAGGCCCTCAACGCAGCTGACTGGGATGCGCTTGATGAGGTAGTGACCGAGGACTTCCGCCGCCACAGCCAGGCCACAGCCGACGTGCAGGTGAACTCCCGCGAGGAGTTCAAGCAATTGCAGGAGTCATTCCTAGCGAGCTTCCCCGACCAGAGCGTCACGTCCGAGATGCTCATCGCCGAAGGCGACAAAGTCGCGGGCTACGCGACCTACGCCGGGACCCATACCGGTCCCATGGGGGAGTTCCCGCCGACCGGGAAACGGGCAGAGAGCAAGTTCCTCGCCATTTTCCGTCTGGAAGACGGGAAGATCGCCGAGCTCTGGGTAGAGTGGGACAACCTGGCCTTCCTCACCCAATTGGGCCTGTTCCCTCCCACCCCCGCGGGGGAAGGGTGATGGCGTGAGCGTTGCCGTCTAGCCCGCGCCACCCAGTGGCCACGGGCCTACATCCACGCCTCTCCGGCCTGCTTGCCGCGCTCCTCTTTTTGGCATGCTCCAGGCCCGACTCTCGCCTAGGGGAGATTCCCCGGGGCGTGCCCGACTCGCTCATCGTTGACGTGCGGAGCGCGCTCGATCGTCTCGCGGCCGAGGAAGACACCGACGGTGACCGCAGGATCACGATCGATGATCGGCCGACGGGCGAACGCGGCCGGGGTGACGAGGAGTTCCTGCTGCGGCTGATCGACGGTGAAGAGATCGAAGTCCGGCGGACGTACCACCTCTCGAACCTCCTGCAGGAGCTGCGAGCAGCGCAGCTGGAGGGATGGGACACGGCCGTGGTCGCTGCTGGACGCGTGTTTGAGCCGCCAACGGCGCGCATCTCGCGACTCATTCGGGAGCGTTACTGGGATGCGCTCACGAGGAGGGTCGACGCTGAGCACATCGAAGCTGTGCTGCGTGATGAGAAGATCGGGCTGGACGGGATACCGTATCTCTACGTCCCGTACACCGATACGACGGCGCTGCGTCACTTCGAGAAAGCCGCCCACTCCGAAGGCATCCCGGCGTTTCGACTGGCACGGCTCCCGAGAGTGATCACACCCGAGTATGTCGAGTCCTTGCGCGGCCGCCACGGGCTGTTGACTCTCGGCCTCGAGCGGGCGTCGAGCGGGGAGATGGTTGGGATTCCCTTCGTGGTGCCCGGCGGGCGCTTCAACGAGATGTACGGGTGGGACAGCTATTTCGAGGCGGTGGGCCTCCTGGAGGACGGCCGGGTAGACCTTGCCAGAGCGATGGTCGACAACTTCGTGTACCAGCTCCGGCACTATGGCAAGATCCTCAACGCGAATCGCACGTACTACTTGACCCGCTCACAGCCGCCGTTTCTCACGTCAATGGCGCTCGCGGTCTACGACCACTTGGGCGGCGGCGATACCGCGCGGGTGTGGTTGGCCGGCGTGTTGGAGGCAGCGATTGCGGAGTACGAGACCGTCTGGACGGGTCCCGAACGGCTTGACTCCACGACGGGGCTGAGTCGGTACTTCGGGCAGGGCATGGGGCAGCCGCCGGAGGTCGAACCTGGCCACTTCGACCCGACCTACGCCGCGTTCGGGGCGGTTTACGGAATCCGGCCGCGTGCGCTGGAGGAGCTGTATGCGGCGGCGCGCCTCCCCGACTCAATACAGGCGGAGCTCGACGAGTTCTTTCGCAATGACCGCTGCATGCGAGAGTCGGGTCACGACACCACGTACCGGTGGGACGTGGACGGAAGCCGCTGTACCGACTTCGTGACCGTCGATCTCAACTCGCTCCTCTACAAGATCGAGCTCGACATCGCCCGGACCGTGGAGCGGGAGTGGGCCGATCGACTCGAGCTGTCGACCGGTCGAGTGGTCTCCAGTTCCGAGTGGTACGAGCGAGCGCGCCGCCGACGGGCCAGCATCCGGCGTTACCTATGGGATTCGAACCGGTCGCTGTTCTTCGATTACAGCGTGCGGACCGGGCAGCGCCGCGAGTACGTAGCGGCGACCACGTTTTACCCTCTGTGGGCGAGCGGCGCGGAGGATCCTGCACTGTGGCTGCTTTCGCGGGCCGAAACGGAGCGTCTAGTTGAAGTGGCGCTGCGTCTTCTGGAAATGCCTGGCGGACTCGTGAGCTCGACCGAGGCCTCGCGGGGTCCTCTCTCATCGGAGCGTCCGGCAAGGCAGTGGGACTATCCCAACGGGTGGGCGCCCCATCAGATGCTGGCGTGGCGCGGCCTGCTGAACTTGGGATTCGTGAACCCTGCGCAGCGGCTGGCGTACCGCTGGCTCTACACGATCACCCGGAACGCGGTCGACTACAATGGGACCATCCCCGAGAAGTACGACGTGGTGGCGCGCTCACATGCGGTCTTCGGAGAGTACGGCAACGTCGGCACCGAGTTCGAATACCTGACGCCCGAAGGTTTTGGGTGGATGAACGCCTCGTTCCAGGTGGGGCTCAGTCTGCTGACAAGTGCACAACGGAGGCACCTCGACAGGTTGGATCCACCTGAGCGGCTCCGATGGGCGACCGGTCGGGACCGGGTGGCTGCAGTGCCATGACTGGCGGTAGTGTCCCAGCGGGGCCCTCCGAGCGAGATTGATCAGTGTGGCCCCGGCGAGCCGGTGGACCACTCCGAGCCGCGCAGGATTTCGAGCCGCAGCTCCGTCCAGCCCCGGTCCTGATAGAACTGAACGCGTATGGTGTGGTGCCCGCCCTCGAGAGGAGCGAAATCAGCGGAGGACCCGTGCGGGTCCCAATGGCATCGTCGCTGATCGTGCGGAGCGTGTAGTTCCCAGGGGTCAGCTCGACGTGGGTAGTTGCCTCGAGAGCGATTCGCTCGCGCGGCAGGTTGGGGATGACCGGACGGTACCATTGGAAGTCGAGCCGCGGGACCTCTAGCGCGAGGTGTGGGGCAGAGGCGAGTAGCGCTGCGAAGGCATCCGGATGGCGCACCGGATGAGTGGTGTCGCTCCAGGCGAAGAAGCGCACACTCCAGGCCTGGACTGGCTCGAACCGGCCGTACGTGAAGCG
>JBDHDE010000053.1:0-17481 GCA_039591655.1 Gemmatimonadota bacterium | reverse complement strand
ATCCTGCTCGTGCTGGCCCTCGCCCTGGGACGGCGACTGCCGCGCCGCGCCCGGGACTGGAGGACCGCCGCCGTGGTGGGGATCATGCTCCTGGGGATCGGCAACGGCGTCGTCATCTGGGCGGAGCAGTGGGTCGAGTCGGGAACCGTGGCCATTGTGGTGGTCACGGGGGCCCTGCTCATGGCGACCTTCGACGCCGTGATACCCGGGAGCGAGGCGCGACCCACCTGGAAACAGTTCGTGGCCCTGCTGGTGGGCCTCGCTGGCACCGTGCTGCTGGTGGGCGGCAACCCCGCACCCCTGGGCGAGATCGGCTGGGTTGGACCGCTGGCGGTGGTCGGGGCGGCAGCATCTTGGGCGCTCGGCTCCATCTACTCCAAGCGCAACCCGGTGGAGACCAGCCCCCACGTGTTCTCGGCCCTCCAGATGCTGTTCGGCGGCGGCGTACTGGCCACGGTCGGCCTCCTCTCCGGTGAGGCGGGCCGGTTCACGCTCTCCCTGGAGGGGATCGGCGCCGTCGTCTATCTGATCATATTCGGCTCGATCGTCGCGTACACCAGCTACGTCTATCTCCTGAGGCACGCGGCCCCCGCGTTCGTAGGCACCCACGTGTATGTGAACACCATCGTGGCGGTGCTCCTGGGATGGCTCGTGCTCTCGGAGCACGTTTCCCTGCGCACCTTCGTGGCGATGGCCATCATCCTGGGGTCCATCGTATGGGTGCGGCGAGCGGAGCCGGCGCCGCGGCCGGCCCCGCCCCAGGAGCCCGGACCGCCGGAGGGGAGCTAGACTTTCGGCCCTTCGCCCCTGAGCGATCCCCGCGGACGCGGCGGTCCCATTGGGAGAGAGGAGAACCTCATGGAGCGGCAACGCTTTCCCGCCGGAACCCGGTGGGACTCGGTGGTGGGCTACTCTCGGGCGGTCCGGGTGGGTCAGTTCGTTTTCGTGTCCGGTACCACCGGCCTGGATGCCTCGGGGAAGGTCGTGGGGCAGAGCGATCCGCACGCCCAGACCGCGCAGGCCCTCGCCAACGTGGCCGCCGCCCTCGCAGCGCTGGGAGCTAGTCCGACGGACGTAGTGCGCACCCGGATGTACGTCACCAACATCCACGATTGGGAGGTGGAGGTGAGTCGTTTGATATCGCCCGAGTTGTTGGTGGAGATCGAGGCCGACGCGGTAATCGGCGGGGCCTGAGGTCGGCCCGCCGGGCTCACTCGGGGTCGAGCATGTCCTCGAACCGCAGCCAGCGCTGATAGAAGTAGAGGTCGATGAAGCCGGTGGGGCCGTTGCGGTTCTTGGCGATGATGAGCTCCGTGGCGCCCTCCACTCCGCCGCCGGGGTTGTACATCTCCTCGCGGAACAGGCCCAGCACGATGTCGGCGTGCTGCTTGACCGCCCCCAGCGTGCCGAAGTCGTCCAGCGAGGGCCGAGGGTCGTCGCGTTTGGCGATGTGGCGGGGGAGCTGCCCCACCGCCAGGAGCGCGATCTGGCGGTCCAGCGCCAGGGCCTTGAGGGCCCGCACGGACGCCGCGGAGTCCTCGTCCTGCGTGAGGCGCGATGCAGGGGGCGGGAGCAGCTGGAGGTAGTCCACCACCAGGAGCGCCGGGTCGTCCTCCCACGCCGGTTCCAGGACCTCGTCGAACTGGCGCCCGACCATGGGGTGGATCGAGAGCGGCAGGTCCTTGAGCCGGAGCGCTGCTGCGCCCACGGCCGACCTGGCCATCTCCGACAGGTTCCCGCTGCGCATCTCGTCCACCTGGACGCGCGCCTCGAGAGCCACGGCCCGCTCCATGAGCCGGTCGTCGTCCATCTCACCTGAGAAGTACGCTACCTGGTGACCGGCCGCTGCGCTCCGCAGGGCCATCGCCAGGGCGAGCGCCGATTTGCCCGAGCCGACGTCGCCTCCCAGCACGACGAGATCACGGTGCCGGAAGCCGCCGCCCAGGACGCGGTCGAGGGAGGGGAACCCCGTGGGCACGGTATCGGGACCGGACTCACCCGGCGGGAGGCTGTCGACCTGGTTGATGAGGTTCGTCAGAGGATCCCGGCGGATGCGTCGGGGCGCCTTCACGGCCCACCTCCCTGCTGCAGGTGGTCACGCTCCGTGTGGCGGGCACTCCGGGCGGCCAGCGCCACCGCGTCCGCCGCGCCCCGGCCGATGGCGTCGCGCGCCGGCGCCACCAGTTGGTGGAGCGCGACCCGGAGGTTGTCCATCTGGCCGAGCTTCAACTCCCGCAGGGAGCCCGGCAGAGCCCGGCGCAGCGGCGCCGGCAGCGAGAGGCTGCTGAGGCGGCGCTCCAGCTGCTCGAGGCGGCGGCTGTCGGCCCGCTGGCTCAGCGGACTCGGCGGGAGCCGACCCTCGCACTGGCGCAAGAGGAGCCACAGGGCGAACAACCCGTTGCGTTTCGGTCCCCGGCCGGCCTCGGCCATAGCTTCCAGCAGGCGGTCTTCGGCCAGGGAGAACTGTTCGGTCACGGCTGAACGTTCCGGCGCGGTAGGTGCGACAGAGTCACTGCAAGTTAGGGGTACCCGTTGCCGTCGGCCAAGTCTGCCGCGTTGATGCTGCCAGGGCTGTGCTCTAGGTTACTAAGTATGCCCCGTCCCAAGACGATCCTCTGGGTCGACGACGAGATCGAGTCCCTCGACGCGCACGTCCTGTTTCTCAAGGAACAGGGCTACGAGGTCGAGCAGGCGGCGCATGGAGACGACGCCATCGAGCTGCTGCGGCGCCGGCCGTACGGCGCGATCCTGCTCGACGAGCAGCTTCCCGGCCGGCGCGGCCTCGACTTGGTGGGCGACATCCGCTCCATCGATCCCGCGGTGCCCGTGGTGATGGTGACTAAGAGCGAGGAGGCCGCCACCATGCACGAGGCCATCGGGATCCGGCTCGACGACTATCTCGTCAAGCCCGTGAACCCGCGGCAGGTGCTGACGGTGGTCACCCGGCTCCTCGAGGGCGACCGCATCCGCCAGCAGCGCCTGGCCCGGGATTTCGTCACCCGCTTCCGGGAGCTGGAGCAGCGTCGCGGGGCGCGCCTGGGCTGGCGCGAGTGGACCGAGCTGGCGGTGGAGACCTTCCAATGGGACACCCGCCTGGGCCAGAGCGACGAGACGGGCCTGCAGGACGCCCTCGAGTCGTTCCAGATGAGCCTGCACGACGACTTCGCGGAGTACATCGGGTCGCACTATCCGCAGTGGCTGGCCAATCCCGAGGGTGACCGGCCGCCCCTCTCGGTGGACGTGTGCAGTGAGTTCCTCCAGCCACTGATGGAGACCCACAACAGCGTGCTGTTCGTGGTCGTGGACTGTCTGCGGCTGGATCAGTGGGAGCTGCTGAAGCCTCGGATCACGGAGTTGTTCGACGTCGAGGAGTCCTATTACTACAGCATTCTCCCGACCGCGACGCCGTTCTCCCGCAACGCCATCTTCAGCGGACTCTTTCCGGTGGAGATCAAAACGCGCCACCCAGAATGGTGGGCCGAGCGCGACGACGAGAGCCTCAACGCCCACGAGGCGGAGCTACTCACCGAGCAGCTCAAGGAGCTGGTGGGCGACTCGGTACCGGTACGGTACGAGAAGCTGGCCACGGCGTCGGAGGGCGAGGCTCTGGTGAAGCGCGTTCCCGGGTATCTGTCGCAACCCGGCGTGACGGCTCTCGTGTTCAACTTCATCGATCAGCTGACACACGGTCGGGCCGAGAGCGCGATCCTCTACGAAGTGGCCCGGGACTCCCAGGCGCTGCGGAGCGTCACCGCCACCTGGTTCGACGACTCCGCCCTGTTCAAGACCCTCCGGGAGGCGGAACGACGCGGCGTGCCGGTCCTGCTCACCACCGACCACGGGTCGATTCACTGCCATACGCCGGCCACCGTGTTCGCCAAGCGCGACGCCACTGCCAACCTGCGGTACAAGTTCGGCGAGGATCTGCGGGCGGAGAAGCCGTCCACGGCCATCAGGGTGGACGACCTCCAAGCGTGGGGTCTTCCCAAGAGGCGTCTCGGCGTGCGGCTGCTCATGGCCACCGGCGATCGGTTCTTCGTTTACCCAACCAAGCTGCGGGAATACCAGGCCCGATATCGGGGCTCGTTCCTGCACGGCGGGGTGACCCCAGAGGAAGTCATCCTGCCCGTCGCCCTCCTCACGCCGCGCGGAGCGAGTTGATGCGCCGCTACCGGCGGCTGCTGGGATACATCCGCCCCTACCGCATCCTGTTCGTCGCCGGCTTCGTCACGGCCGTCATCGCGTCGCTGCTCGACGGCGTGACGCTGGCGCTGTTGATCCCGCTGCTGCGACTCCTCTTCGGGGCGAGCTCGGCGTTGGCCGAGGCCCCTACGGTGCTGGAGCGGGGACTGGCGCTCGTGTGGGGTGCGTGGCTGGCGCCCGGCGATCCCGGGGCGGCGTTCCGCAACGTGGTGCTGCTGATCCTGGCCACGGTCATGGTCAAGAACGCGGCCGCTTTCGTGGCCGCGTATCTGGGCCAGGTCATCCAGGAAGGTGTGGCGCGGGATCTCCGCACCGCCCTGTACGCCCACGTGCAGCGGCTCGGGCTCGGCTTCTTCCAGCGGATGAAAGGGGGCCAGCTCCTCAGCCGCATGGTGGCCGACACCGACGAGGCGAAGGAGATGGTGAGCGCGGCCTTGGTGTCTGCGCTGCAGCACGTGTTGCTCATCGCGGTCTACGTGGTCTTCCTGTTCGCGCTCTCATGGCGCCTGGCCCTGGTCACTCTGGTGCTCGCTCCCGCGGTCGTCCTGGCGCTGCGCCCGATCCTGGGGCGGATGCGCTCGCGCATTCGCACGGCCCTGGACGAGCGCGGCGAGCTGACCGCCATCATGAGCGAGACCGTGGAGGGGGCGCGGGTGGTCAAGGCCCACGGCGCCGAGGCATACGAGCGCCGCCGGTTCACCGCAGCCGTGGAGCGCTACTTCCGAGGCATCCTCAAGGCCCGATGGCTCTCCGTGCTCGCCAGTCCCGTGAGCGAGACCCTGGGGGCCGTCGTCTTCGTCTTGCTGCTGGTGGCCGCTGCGGGGGCCGGCGCCGGCCCGGATGGCCTGCGCCCCGAGGTGCTGGTCACGTTCCTGGCGGTGTCCCTGCGGTTGCTGCCGCCCGTCAAGCGTTTGTCTCAGTTCCCGGCTCTGGCGGAGCATTCCCTCGGAGCGGCGGCGCGGGTGTTCGAGGTGCTGGACCGGGCGCCGGACGACGTGGACCCCCCGGGTGCCGCCGTCTTCCCCGGACTGGAGCGGGCCATCGTGTTCCGCGACGTGTGGGTGGCTTACGAGGGGGACGACTGGGTTCTGCGGGGGGTGGATCTCACGGTGCGGCGCGGGGAGGTCGTGGCGCTGGTGGGTCCCTCGGGCGCGGGGAAGTCGACCTTGGTGGATCTCCTGCCCCGGTTCATCGAGCCACAGGCAGGCGAGATCCTGGTGGACGGGACCGCGCTCTCGCGGTACGGCCGCCGGTCCCTACGCGGTGCTCTCGGTATCGTGAGCCAGCACACCGTGATCTTCAACGACTCGGTGCGGAACAACATCGCCTACGGGGAGCAGGCCGAGGCGAGCGAAGCAGCGGTGCACCAGGCGGCCAAGGCCGCGAACGCACACCACTTCATCGAGCGGCTGCCTCAGGGCTATGACACGCTGCTGGGGGAGCGGGGCATGAGGCTCTCGGGCGGCGAGCGCCAACGCATCGCCATTGCCAGGGCGCTGCTCAGGGACCCGCCGATTCTGATCCTGGACGAGGCCACGTCGAACCTGGATACCGAGTCGGAGCACCTGGTGCAGGTGGCGATCGGGCGATTGCTGGAGAACCGCACGGTCCTGGTGGTGGCGCACCGCCTGTCGACCGTGGCGCGGGCGGACCTCATCGCCGTATTGGATCGCGGTCGACTGGTGGAGCAGGGCCGGCACGGCGATCTGATCCGGGCCGGCGGCCTGTACCAGCGTCTGGTTTCGGTCGAGCTGAGCCGGCAGGCCGTGGGGCTCGGCGAGCGCGACTAGGGTCGGGGAAGGGGCTGGGCCGTCAATCTTCCGCCGGATGCACCTCGATCGCGTAGGTTGGGCACTGTCGCACGAAGTCCATCTCCACCGGCGACCACTCCTGCTCGTCGGCCGTTGCGATTGCCTTGCCGTCCCCATCGAGTTCGAACAGCCCCGGCGGTCCGTGCACCAGGCAGGCGCCGCAGCCGATGCAGTGCTCCCGGTCCACGCTCACCGCATAGCGCCGCCGCGGATGGACGCCGCGGGCCTCGGGGTCGGGGATGTTCGCTTCATCGCTCAGGAGCTCCTTGGTCGCCCGATACCCCTCGTCGATGAGCTCTCGGTTGTGGCCGAAGGAGAACATCCCGAACTGCTCCACCCGCGGCTGAATCAGGAGCATTGGGGGGCGGTCCCACAACCGCAGCACGCTGGTCCGCCGGTTCTCGATGGCGATCTCGATGGCGCGGGCGTACACGGCGGCGAATCCCGCGACGTGCATGTCGGCCTTGAGCACGCCACTGGATCCCACGTCCGCGGCCACTACCAGATCGCGCTCCCGGGCGGTGACGGCGCCCACCGGCAGGTTCGAGACGGCGGCCCCGTCCACGAAGTGCCGTCCGCGGATCTCGTGAGGCGGCAGGTAGCCGGGGAGCGCGCAGGACGCCAGGACGGCGTCGGCAACCGGCACGTCGTCCAGCCCGGGCGCTCCCCAGAGGACCTGGGTTCCGGTGTTCACGTCAACGGTGTTGACCAGGAGGGGACGCCGCAGCTCTTGAAACGTGACCTCGCCGAGCATGCCCCGGACCACGTGCTCCAGCGGCTCCTTGCGGTACAGCCCCGGCGACCGCAGTCGCTTGAGGGCCATGTCCCGGTGCGCGAGGCGGAAGAGGTCGCTCTGCTTCACATGCACGGCGAGCTCCTTGATGTCGCTCGCCTTGCTGCCGGAGCACCAGGCGCCGCCGATCAGCGCTCCGATGCTCGAGCCCACCACCTCCGCCGGCAGGAACTCGAGCTCCTCGAGGGCGGCCAGCACGCCCACGTGGGCGAGCCCTTTCATCCCGCCGCCGCCCAGCACGAGCGTGAAATCCCGTTGTCTTCGAGTCACGTCCCCACCTCCGAAGAGGGGCTTCCGAGCGTGGCCGCCGGCCGCCACTCCTAGCTACCTTTGTCAGAGCCGGCATGGCTCCCTACACCCTCAATGCTACGCAGGTGTCGTGACTGACAGCAACGTCGGCGCCTCGGCGCCCTCCGGGCTTGCCCAAGCGGTCCGCCGACTCAGGAAGGAGGAGTTTCCGTGGACGGCGGAGACCACCTACCTGAACAATGCGAGCATCGGCCCGCTGCCGGAGCGCACGCGCCGGGTGCTGGATGCCTTCACCGCCCGGCGGGCGGCCCCCCATCTAATAACCCACCAGGAGCTGCTGGCGGTCCTCACGGAGGCTCGCGCGACGGTGGCGCGCCTCCTCAATGCGGACGTCGAGGAGATCGCGCTGGTCTCCAACACCAGCTTCGGCCTCAACACGGCCGCCTGCGCCCTGCCCATCGAGCCCGGAGAGACGGTCCTGGTATCGGACCGGGAATTCCCAGCCAACGTGTACCCCTGGCTCCTGCTGCGAGAGCGCGGGGTGGACGTGGAGCTCGCGCCGACCACGGCGGAGGGATGGCCCAGCGAGGGGTATCTGCTGGAGCGCTTGAAGGACCCCCGGGTCCGGGTGCTGGCGATCTCGTCGGTGCAGTTCTCCAGCGGGTACCGCGCCAGCCTGGACTGCCTGGGCGCCGCGTGCCGCGAGAACGGGACCTTCCTGGTCGTGGACGCGATCCAGGCCCTGGGGCAGGTGCCCTTCGACGTGAAGCGCACCGCGGTGGACATCCTCGCCGCCGGCGGCCAGAAGTGGCTGCTCTCGCCCTGGGGATCGGGGTTCGTGTACGTGCGGCGGGAGCTGGTCGAGACGCTGGTGCCGGCTTACGCCGGCTGGCTCTCCTTCGAGGGAACCGACGACTTCTCCCACCTCACCGACTACGACGCGACCTTCCGCAAGGACGCTCGGCGGTTCGAGCTGAGCACCCCGGCGTTCCAGGAAATGGCCGCGCTGACGGAGAGCATCAAGCTGCTCCTGGAGCTGGGCATCGATCGCATCCAGGCGTATCTGTGCGAGGTGCGCCGGCCGTTGCGTGAGGCCGCTGAGAGAGCCGAGCTCGCGCTCTGCTCGCCCAGCGACGGGGTGCACGAGAGCTCCATAGTGTGCGTGAAGACGCCGCACACCGTAGAGTCATTCCACGCGCTCAATCAGGCGGGTGTGGTCGGCGCCCTGCGGGAGGGATCCATCCGGCTCTCGCCCCATTGCTACAACACCGTCGAAGAGATCGAGCGGGTGGTGGACATCCTGCGGTCGCGGTGATGGCGAACTGCGTATTCTGCGCGATCCTGGAGCGTACCGCGCCCCGCAGCGTCGTGTATGAAGACGACGAGGCGGTGGCATTCCTCGATCTCTTCCCAGTGCACGCCGGGCACACGCTGGTCATTCCCCGGGCCCACGTGGACGACCTCGCATCGTGCCCCGCGGCCCTGGCCGGTCGGCTCTTCGCGCTGAGCGCCCGACTGGGGTCGGCGGTGGTGGCGGCCACCGATGCCGCGGGGTTCAATGTGTGGACGGCGAACGGCAGTGCGGCGGGACAGGAGGTGTTCCACCTCCACCTGCACGTCCTGCCGCGGTTCGAGGACGACAGCTTCGGGCTGCGGTTTCCCAAGTCCTACCCGCAGGAGGCGTCACGAGCGGAGCTCGACGCCATGGCCGAGCAGATCAGAGCACGGCTCGGAAGATGAAGTCGGCCTTCTTCCCCCGTCTGAGCCAGAGGTAGCCACCCGCCAGGAGCCGGTCGCGGCTCACGACGGCGTCCGCTCCCAGCGCCTCGCCGTTCAGCGACACGCCGCCCTGCTGCAACAGCCGCCGAGCGTCGCTCTTCGACTTGGCGAGGCTCGACTCGGCCACCAGCTCCACCGCCGGGATCTCGTCGGCAATGGTGATCTCCCCGCTCGGTAGCTCCCGTGACAGCATCTCCCACGTGGCCGCATCGGCCGCACCGGGGTCCATCTCGCCGAACATGACCCGTGACGCCGCTTCCGCGCTCGCGGCGGCCTGCTCCCCGTGGACGCGGGCGGTGACGTCGTCGGCCAGCGCCTTGTGCGGGAGGCGCGCCTCGGGGCTCCCCGCATGCTGCTCCGACAGATCGCCGATCTCGTCCCGCGACAGGAAGGTGAGCGTCCGGAGGTACGACATCACGTCCCGGTCGTCCACGTTGACCCAGAACTGGTGGAAGCGGTACGGCGAGGTCATCTCCGGATCGAGCCAGACGCTGCCTTCCTCGGTCTTGCCGAACTTGCTGCCCCCGGATGCGGTGAGGAGCGGTGCGGTGAGCCCGTGGGCCTCACCCCCCTCTACGCGGCGAATCAGCTCACGCCCGGCGGTGATGTTGCCCCACTGATCCGACCCCCCCAGTTGCAGCTCGCAGCCGTTGTGCCGGTAGAGCTGGAGGAAGTCGTAGGCCTGGAGCATCATGTAGCTGAACTCGGTGTAGGAGATCCCCTCCTCCAGGCGGCTCTTCACCGACTCCTTCTGGAGCATATACGACAGCGTGAAGTGCTTCCCGATGTCTCTCAAGAACGACACGAGGTTGAGCTGCGTGAGCCAGTCGGCATTGTTCACGACTTCGGCCCTCTGGGGGCCCGAGGTGAAGTCGAGGAAGCGCTCCAACTGGCGGCGCTGGCGGTCGGCGTTCTCTTGGATGGCCGACTCCTCCAGCAGGGGGCGCTCCGAGCGCTTGCCACTGGGGTCGCCGATCATGCCGGTGCCGGCGCCGATGACCACGATGGGCTTGCCGCCGGCCCGCTGGAGATGCGCCAGCAGCACGACGGGTACCAGGTTGCCGATCTGGAGGCTCGGAGCAGTCGGGTCGAAGCCCACGTAGCCGGTGATGGGGCCCTGCGCCAGGCGCTCCTTGAGCCCCGGTGTCAGGTTCTCCACCAGCCCGCGCCAGGTGAGCTCGGCAAGCAAGGGTTCCATTGAATGCGTCTTCGCCATGGGCTGCGGCCTAGCTTAAGGACCCAGCACCCCCGCTGGCAAGCTGACCAGGGACTCACTACGTTTGGGGATCGGTCGACGTCACATGATGCAGCTCATTAGCTCGCCGGCACTGCGTGCCCGCCTCGCCGGTCTGCTTCCCTGGCACTGGAGCCGCCGCACCTGGATGATACTCCTGGTCGTGGGCGTGCTCGGCGTGGGTTTCGGGTTGGGTCTCGCGTACGGCGGGTGGAGCCGCGCCTGCGCCGGGAACGCCTGTCCCTCGATCGGGGTGCTCGAGTCCTATCGCCCGACCCAGGCGCTGAAGGTCTATGCCGCGGACGGGCGGCTGATCCAGGAAGTCGGTGTGGAGCACCGCACCGTCTTGCGGTTCGATGAGATCGCCCCGGCGGTTCCTGCAGCCTTCATCGCAGTCGAGGACAGGCGCTTCTACGACCACGGGGGCATCGACGCTCGGGGCGTGCTCCGCGCCATCGTGGTGAATCTCACGACCCTGAGCTTTGCCGAGGGGTTCTCCACCATCACGATGCAGCTGGCCCGCAACGTGTGGCGGGAGCAGCTCCCCAGTGCGAAGGACCCGCGCCGCAAGGTGCGCGAGATGCGGGTGGCCCTGGAGCTCGAGGAGACCTACACCAAGGACCGCATCCTCGAGCTGTACCTCAACCAGATCTACCTCGGCGGCAGCGCGTACGGGGTGGAGGCGGGGGCCCAGAAGTACTTCGGTAAGTCGGCCCGCAATGTGAACGTGGCCGAGGCGGCCCTGCTGGCGGCCATCGCGAACGTCCCGGGCCGATACGATCCGCGCCGTCATCCGGCCCGCGCCCTGTACCGCCGCAACCTCGTGCTCAACCTCATGCGCGATCAGGGCTACCTCACGCCCGACGAGGCGGACCGCTGGAAGGGCTACCCCATTGCCCTGAGCTCCCGGGAGGACTACGGCGACGTGGCGCCGTATTTCGTGGAGTGGGTGCGGCAGCAGCTCTACGCGCGCTTTGGCAACGCGATCTACGAGCGGGGCTACCGGGTATACACGACGCTCGATCTGGACATGCAGCTGGCGGCGGAGCGGGCGCTCGCGGAGCAGCTCGAGCGGATCGAGAGCGAGGAGTACGGCAGCTACCACCACCTCACCTACCAGGCGTACCTGGACTCCCTGTACACGCCGGGTGTGAAGCTCACGCAGACCCCGTATCTCCAGGGCGGGCTCATAACGCTGGACGCCGACTCGGGCTACGTGCGGGCCATGGTCGGGGGTCGGGACTTCAGCCACTCCGAGTGGAATCGTGTGACCCAGGCCGAGCGCCAGGCCGGCTCGACCTTCAAGCCGTTCGTGTTCTCGGCGGCGCTGCGCGCCGGGCGTCCGGCGAGCCACATGATCGAAGACGGCCCCGTTAGCATCATGCAGAATGACACGATGCCGTGGGAGCCGCAGAACTTCGACGACCGGTTCTACGGGCCCATGACCATGCGTCGGGGGCTGGCCCTGTCCCGCAACCTCGTCGCCATCAAGATGGGCCTCGAGCTCGGGGTGCCGGCGGTGGTCGGTGAGGCGCAGCGCTATGGGCTCTCCACCCGGCTGCCGCGGTTCAACTCGGTGTTCATCGGGTCCGCCTCGGTGATCCCGATGGAGATGGCGTCGGCCTACACCGCGTTCGCGACTGCCGGCGTGCAGGCCGCCCCCGTGGCGATCCTGCGCGTGGAGGACGTCGACGGCAATATCGTGTGGCAGCCGCAGGTGCGGCGCACCCGGGTGCTGGATGAGGAACGGGGCTGGCTCCTCACCAACATGCTCACCTGGGTGGTCGACCGCGGCACGGCTACCGCGGCGGTTCGGGTGCGGGGCGGGTTCCGGCAGCCTGCCGGCGGGAAGACCGGGACCACCAACGACGGCACCGACGTCTGGTTCATTGGATTCACGCCTGAGATCGTGACGGCAGTATGGGTCGGGTTCGACCAGCCGCGGAAGATCAAAGCGAATGCCCAGGGCGGGCTCCTCGCCGCGCCGGCGTGGGCCCAGTTCATGAACGACGTGTACGAGCGCCGCCCGCCACCCCCAGACTGGGTGCGTCCGGACGGGCTGGAGCTGCAGCGCATCGACAACACTACCGGGTATCTGGCCACCGACTTCTGCCCGCGGGAGTCGGTGTATTTCGAGTGGTTCGTGCCCGGGACCGAGCCCACCGAGTTCTGTCCCATCCACAACCCGTTCGAGCGCATCTTCTCGTCCGCCGCAGGGGTGAGGCACTCGGGAGGGCGGCACTGACTCTCCTGCGGGTCACCGCAGACGTCATCTGGCCCGTCTCCTCGCCGCCCCTCGAGCGGGGCGCCCTGCTGATCGACCCCGCAGGTCGCATCGCCGCGGTGGGGCCCGACGACGCCGTGCCACACCCGCCGGGCGCCGAGGTGGCCTCGTACCCGCGGTGCGCTCTCCTCCCGGGGCTGATCAACCTCCACACGCACCTCGAGCTCCATGGATTCCGCGGGGCGGTTCCCGAGTCGGACTTCTCCGCCTGGATCCAGCACATGCGGCGCATCCGGGAGACGACCGCCGGGGACGCGTACCTGGAGGGGGCCCGGGACGGGCTGCGGGAGAGTTGGCGCTACGGGGCGACTACCGTGGCCGACACGGGCACCAGCGGGGCAACCGTGCGGGCGCTGGCGGAGCTGGGCGGGCGGGGCCTGTACTTCCAGGAGGTGCTGGGCCCCGATCCCCGCGATGCGGAGGCGCTGCTCCGTGGCCTGGTAGGCGTCGTGGAAGACCTGCGGCAGGAGGCGCCGCCGGACGTCACCGTGGGCGTCTCGCCCCACGCCCCCTACACCGTGAGTTCCCGCCTGTTGGAGCTGGCGGTGGAGTATGCCAGGGACCGGGGCCTGCAGCTGGCCTCCCACGTCGCCGAGTCGCCGGCAGAGACGGCGTTCGTCGTTCGGGGAGAGGGGCCGTTTGCCGAGAGCTGGGCGGCGCGGGGCTTCCCGCTGCCCGCGCCGGCGGCATCGGCGGTGCGGCACGCCGAGCGGGCGGGGCTCCTGGGGAGTGACCTGCTGGCCGTCCACGTCGCGCAGGCCGACGAGGACGACATCGCGCTCCTGGCGCGCAGCGCGTCGGCGGTGGCGCTGTGCCCCCGGTCCAATCGGCGCCATGGGCACGGCGATCCCCCGCTGCGGCAACTGCTGGCCGCCGGGGTGCGGCTGGGCCTCGGCACGGACTCGGGGGTCAGCGTGGATTCCCTGGATCCGTTGGCGGAGGCACGGGCGGCGCAGCAGCTGGCGGGGCTCTCGGCGGAGCGGGCGCTGCGGTTGGCCACTGTGGACGGGGCCCGGGCCATCGGGATGGAGCGCGACGTCGGGACGCTGGAGCCCGACAAGTGGGCCGATCTCTGCGTGCTTCCCCTCGAGCCCGCCGGGTCCGCCGCGTCCGAGGATGTTCTCGAGCGCCTCCTCGCAGCGGCGCCGGGACCGGTGGCGGCCACCTGGGTAGCGGGGCGGCGGGTGCACGGCCGATCCCACGCACAGCCTGGATGAACGAGGACGGGAAGCGGCTTTCCAGCTGCTTCCCGTCCGAGACTGCCGCGGCGCACCGGGTCAGGCGTTGCGTGGTCCCGCTCGTCCCCTCCGAACGAGCAACCCTACCGGGCGGCAGGGTACCCGGCACGCCGCCGCGTATCTCTGTGGCCTCCGTCTGATCCTACGAGACTGCAGGCGCCGGGTTTCGTGTTGGGAAAGCCGCGCCCACAGGTTGGATGCCCTAAACGGTGGGATAGTTGCGGCGGCGGCGGCGCGACGGGCGGGGTCGAGGCGTAACACTCCCTATTGCAGTACCTTACGATCCGCTGTACGTTCAGCTAACTCCCCTCCCGCCCGTTCCGCTTGAGCGCGGCGGGATTCTTGTGGCAGGCAGGAGGATTGGACGTGCGCTGCTTGACCCTGAACGCGTCGTTCGAGCCACTCACCTTGGTGCCGGTCCGGCGGGCACTCCGCTTGGTGATCGACGGCAAGGCGGAGATCGTCGAGACCGACGGTCACCGGCTGGTCCGGAGTGCGCGCTTCAGCGTCCCGCGTCCGTCCGTCATCCGATTGGTGCGGTTCGTGCACATTCCCCGGAAGTTCCGCCGCCAGGTCACCAACATCTTCCTGTTCGCCCGAGACGCCTACACCTGCCAGTTCTGCCTGCGGACGGAGCACGAGCTCGGGTTCAGAGAGTGCCTGACCCGCGACCACCTCGTCCCGCTGTCACGGGGGGGCACCAACGACTGGACCAACGTGGTGACCGCCTGTTCGTCCTGCAACACCCGGAAGGGCAACCGGCTGCCCCAGGAGTGCGGCATGCGGCTGCGACGGCTCCCCGCCGAGCCGTACTTCGTGTACCTCACGTGGGCGGTGCGGAGGCTCACGCCGATTCAGGAGAAGTACATAAGGTTCTTCTACGGAGAGGACACGCTAGAGCAGTTGCGGGTTCTGTAGGCTCGGTCGCTCGACCGCAGTTCCCACCGTCGCTCACAGCGCAAGGCGCGTGGCTCGACCCCAGTCCCCACCCTCGCTCACAGCGCAAGGCCGGCCTCGCTCCGGCGCGAGCCCTTCTGATGTGTGCTCCCGGGGGACTCGGCCTCGCCCTCTTCCGATTCAATGCCTGACCAAAGGATCCGCCCCATGAAATCCCACACCGAGTACCTCTGGTTCAATACCAAGCGGCGCCAGGAGATCATCGACATCACGGACACGGTGGTGGAGCATGTGGCCGCCAGCGGGGTCGCGGAGGGGTTCGTGCTGGTTTCGGCCATGCACATCACGGCCTCGGTGTTCGTGAACGACCACGAGTCGGGCCTCTGGAAGGACATTCTGAAGTGGCTCGAAGAGACGGTGGCCCCGTGGGAGCCCGACCGGTATCAGCACAACCTCACCGGCGAGGACAATGGAGCCGCCCACCTCCGGAGCCTGACCATCGGACACGAGGTGATCGTGCCGATCACCAAGGGGGAGCTGGACCTCGGTCCGTGGCAGCGGGTGTTCTACGGTGAGTGGGACGGCAAGCGGCGCAAGCGGGTGATCGTCAAAGTGATGGGTGAATAGGGGTGCCCAGAGGGTCCGCCGAACCTACCCCCGGTCGCCTAAGTCTATTACCTTCAACGATTCCCGACGTGTGGGAGAGGGTCTGTTGAGCACGTACCACGTGGCGGAGCTGTTCGAGCAGCGCGTCCGGGAGCACCCAGACCGGGAGTGCCTGGTGGCAGGCAACCGCCGCCTCACGTACGGCCAGATTGCAGCAGAGGCCGACGCCCTGGCAGCGGGGTTCACAGGTCTGGGCATCGAGCCCGGCGACCGCATCGCGGTGGACCTCCCGAACTGGCCGGAGTGCGTGATCACGCTGCTGGCTACGGCGAAGCTCAGCGCGGTTTTCGTGCCGCTGTACCCCTTCCTCGGCTACCACGAGCTCAAGTATCAGCTCCGCAATACGGAGGCGAGCTTGGCGGTGGCGGCGGAGTCACTGGGGGAGCTGGATTATCTCGAGCTGTTCGAAGATCTGGTCGGAGAGCTGCCCGACCTCCAGTACCTGGTGACGGTGGGGCGGCAGGACTTCTGGTACGACGACCGGGTCTTCCAATTCGGTGACCTGGTCACCCGGGGGAAGCGGGTGGGGCCGGCCACGATGGCGCCGGTCGACCCGGCTGAGGCGCCGCTCGCAATCGTGTACACGTCGGGGACGATGGGCAAGCCGAAGGGGGTGGTGCTGACGCACCACAACCTGGTGCACACGGCGCGGTGCGTCGCCGAGGCCTTGAGCATGAACGGCGACGATCGCGTGCTGGCGGCCGTGCCACTGTTCACCGTATTCGGGATGAACGTGGCGATCACGTCGTTCGTGGCCGGCGGCACTCTCGTGCTCCAGTCCCAGTTTGATCCGACCGAGGCGCTCGACATCATCGAGCGGGAGCGGATCACAGTGTTCGACGGCGTGCCCACGATGTTCCAGCTCCTCATGGGCGACGCGTCCTTCGGGAGCAGGAACCTTTCCACTGTGCGGACCGGCATCGTGGCCGGAGCCCCGGTCTCCGGCGATCTGGTGCGGCGGATCCGGCAGTGGAGTGACGTCCAAATCGCCTACGGCCTGACCGAGACGGGCCCGACGGTGTCGATTACGCGCTTCGATGATCCCGCCGAGCTGCGGGAGCGGTCGGTAGGGCGGCCAATCGACGGGGTGGAGGTACGGGTGGCGGATCCTACCGACGGGTCGTTGCACGGTCCGGAGGCAGTGGGCGAATTGGCGGTACGAGGTCCCAACGTCATGGCGGGCTATCACCGCATGCCGTCGGAGACCAAGCGGTCGTTCACCGCGGAGGGGTACTTTCTCACCGGCGATCTCGCGATCGTGGACGAGGACGGGTTTGTGTCAATCGTCGGCCGCCGCAAGGAGATGATCATTCGCGGCGGGTACAACGTGTTTCCGCGGGAACTGGAGGATGTCCTCCGTACGCACCCGGCGGTGGACGACGCCTGCGTAGTGGGCGTTCCCCACGAGGTACTGGGGGAGCTCATCTGCGCCTGCGTCATCCCCGTCGAGGGAGCGATCGTGACGGGGGACGAGCTGAAGGAGTATTGTCGAGAGCAACTGCCTGACTACAAAGTCCCGGACCGTGTCCGCTTCTTCGACACCTTCCCGATGACCGGGAGCGGGAAGGTGAAGCGACGGGAGCTGGCGCAGGTGGTGGGGCTGGAATTGAGTACTACGTGAGGGAATCTGGTACAGGGCGGCCCTATCGTGCCGCCATCGGAGAGCCGCTGGCCCATAACGCGGCTCTGCTCATCGATTTCGATAACGTGACGCTGGGGATGCGCTCGGATCTCCAGGCGCAACTGAAGCGGCTCCTCAACTCGGAGATCATCAAGGGGAAGGTGGCCGTCCAGCGCGCCTATGCGGACTGGCGCCGCTACCCGCAGTACATCGTCCCGCTCTCCGAGGCGTCGATCGACCTCATCTTCGCCCCCGCCTTCGGGTCCAACAAGAAGAACGCCACCGACATCCGGTTGGCGATCGACGCCCTCGAGCTGGTGTTCACGCGGCCGGAGATCGGCACCTTCATCCTGCTGTCGGGCGACTCCGACTTCTCGAGCCTCGTGCTGAAGCTCAAGGAATACGGTAAGTACGTGATCGGCGTCGGGATTCGCGAGTCCTCTAGTGATCTCCTGATCCAGAACTGCGACGAGTACTACGGCTACAACGAGATCACCGGGCTGATGAAGGAGGGCGAGGGCGAGACCAGCCGCCGGGATCCCTGGGAGCTGGTCGTCGAGGCGGTATCGCAGATGAGGAGAGACGGAGACGTGATGCGCTCCGACCGACTCAAGCAGGTGATGCAGACCATCGATCCGAACTTCGACGAGAAGGAAGCGGGCTTCAGCCGCTTCAGCAAGTTCGTCGTGGAAGCGGCGCAGCGGGG
>JBDHDE010000052.1:0-20632 GCA_039591655.1 Gemmatimonadota bacterium | reverse complement strand
GCGGCACGAGGTGCGGGGAGCCTACTGATTCGTCAATGGCATCTGTCCAACTAGCGGTATCCGGCATGACGTGCGAGCACTGCGTCGCCAAGGTCGAGCAGGCGCTCAAGGGCGTATCTGGGGTGTGGGGCGCGTTCGTCGACCTGGCGGAAGGTGTCGCAGAGGTGGATTTCGATGATGCCCGGGCGCAGCCCGCGGCCCTCGTGGAGGCGGTGAAAGCGGCGGGGTACGACGCACAGGTCTCCGCCTGAACGTGCAGCGCGACCGCCGCCTAGCGGCCGGAGCCCGCGGCGCTCCCACCCGTCCATTCCAGCGGTACTCCCGAACGCATGCCGATGTCTGAAGTGACCTACCTCGAGGCCCTGCGCCAGGGCCTGTGGGAGGAGATGGAGCAGGATGAGCGCGTGTTCATCCTCGGGGAGGACGTGGGCCGCTACGGGGGCGCCTTCAAGGTCACCGACGGATTCCTGGAGCGCTTCGGGCCGTCCCGGGTGCTGGACACGCCCATCTCCGAGACCGCCATCGTCGGCGCTGCCGCGGGGGCCGCGCACATGGGGCTTCGGCCGGTGGCAGAGATGCAATTCATCGACTTCATCGCCGCCGCGTACGACATCCTCACCAACTACGTCGCGACGGCCCGGTACCGGGCGGGGTTGGCCACGCCCCTGGTCGTTCGGGGACCTTCCGGCGGCTACGTGCGCGGGGGACCATTTCACTCCCAACTGCCGGAGGCTGCGTTCTTCCATACGCCCGGGCTCAAGCTGGTGTGCCCCGCCACGGCGCGGGACGCGAAGGGTCTCATCAAGGCGGCGATCCGCGACGAGGACCCGGTCATCTACTTCGAGCACAAGTACCTGTATCGCCGCATCAAGGAGGAGTTGCCCGAGGGCGAAGAGGTGGTCACCCCCATCGGGAAGGCCAGAGTCGCGCGGGAGGGAACCGACCTCTCCATCGTCACCTGGTCGGCGATGGTGTGGAAGGCACTGGAGGCCGCCGAGGTGTTGGAGCGTGAGGAAGGGGCGTCGGCGGAGGTCTTGGATCTGCGGACCCTACTGCCCATGGACGACGCGGCCATCGTGGCGTCAGTGCGAAAGACCAACAAGCTGCTGATCGCGCACGAGGACACCCGCACCGGCGGTGTAGCGGGCGAGATCGCCGCGCGGGTGAACGAGCAGGCCTTCGAATGGTTGGACGGTCCGATCCTGCGGGTCACGGCCCGCGACGCACCGCTGCCGTACGCTCCGCCGCTGGAGGACTACGTCCTGCCGCAGACCGAGGACGTGGTAGAGATGGCGCGGCGCCTCCTGGCGTACTAGGGGGTAAGCGAGCGCAGAGTCTCCCAGATTGACTCGATCCCGCGTATGTTGAAGGCTCGCGACGGAATGCAACCAGGCTCGAACAGAGAATGGGCGTAGGAGAGAACACATGGCCCGTGTAAACGTCATCATGCCGCAGATGGGGGAGTCCATCGCCGAGGGCACGGTCTCTCGCTGGCTGAGGCAGGTGGGCGACGAGGTGAAGCGCGACGAGGCGATTCTGGAGATCTCCACGGACAAGGTGGATGCGGAGATCCCCTCGCCGGCCTCCGGTGTGCTCGTGGAGATCAAGGTGCAGGAAGGGGAGACGGTGGAGGTGCAGACGGTGGTGGCCGTGCTCGAGACGGAGAAGGCCACAGCCGGGGCGGTGATCCCGGCTGCCGAGCCACCCGCGTCGAAGGCGGCTGAGCCCGCAGCAACGCCGGCCCCACCGCCGCCCTCGTCAGTCGCGCCGGCGCCCGCGCCACCGACCACCCCCTCCGGCGACGGCAACGGCACGGCGGAGACTGCCGACGAGCGCCTGCAGCGCCGGTCCACCCCGCTGGTGCGGCGCATCGCTGCCGAGCATGCCGTCGACATAAGCCGCGTGGAGGGCAGCGGGCACGCGGGTCGCGTGACCAAGAAGGACATCCTGGCGTACATCGAGAGCGGCGCGCACAAGGCGGCCCCCGGGGTCCCGGCACCCCGCCCGGGCGCGCCGGCCCCGGCGGCTCCCCCGGGAGCGGTGGAGCATCCGGTTGTCGAGGCCTGGCCCGGGGACGAGGTCGTGCCGATGAGCCGCATTCGCAGGCTCACGGCCGACCACATGGTCATGTCCCGGCGCGTCTCGGCTCACGTGACCAGCTTCTACGAGGTGGATTACACCAGGATCGTGGGCATCCGGCAGCGACTCAAGGGCGAATTCGCCGAGCGCGGCGCCAGCCCGACGTACCTCGCCTTCATCACCAAGGTGATCGCCGACAATCTCCGCAAGCACCGGGTGGTCAACGCCTCGGCGAGCGGCGACACCATCGTCTATCGGAAGGCAGTCAACATCGGCATCGCGGTGGCCCTCGATTGGGGGCTCATCGTACCCGTGCTAAGGGGCGCCGACGAGCTCTCCTTGCTGGGCATCGCGAAGCGGATGGCGGACCTGGCCGAGCGTGCCCGCACCAAGCGGTTGAGCCCCGACGAGGTCCAGCAGGGGACCTTCACCATCACCAACCCAGGCGTGTTCGGGTCCTACAGCGGCGCTCCGATCATCAATCAGCCGCAGGTGGCGATCCTGGGAATCGGCGCCATCGAGAAGCGTCCCAAGGTCATCACGCTGGAAGACGGGCAGGACGTCATCGCGATCCGGACGATGGGGCTGCTGTCACTGTCCTACGATCACCGGATCGTGGACGGCGCCGATGCGGATCGTTTCATGGCCGACGTGAAACGAGACCTCGAGGAGTACAACGAAGGAGCGACGTGAGCATGACGCGCCGAACCGTCCAGATCGATGGAGAACGGTGGCACGTCTACCCATCCGGCCGGGTGACGGCCTACGACCGGGACGAGTTCGGGTTGGTGTTCGAGAAGGGAACGGGGCCGCAGCGGGTGCGGCGCGTCACCCGCTACTCGCCCCTGCGCGCCCGCCGGTGGGACCGACGGGCCCGCTGACGTGGGGGCGATCGACCTTCACCTCCACTCCTCTGCATCTGATGGCGAGTGCGCCCCGGCGGAAGTCGTGGAGCGGGCGGCGGCTGCGGGACTGCGAACCATCGCCCTGACCGATCACGATACCCTGGCGGGGCTCCCGGAGGCTGAACAGGCCGGGCGTGCCAGTGGGGTCCGCGTCATCGCCGGGTGCGAGTTCAGCGTCGCGGTCCGTTGGGGCGAGATGCACCTCCTCGCCTATTTCCTCCCGGTGGAGAATGAGTGCCTGGCGGACCACCTGGGCGACCAGCGGGTGAAGCGGCGTCGGCGGGCGGAGCGAATCGTGGAGCGGCTGAATCGGGTGGGAGTGGGCGTCGGCGTGGACGACGTCCTGCGGGAGACCTGCGGTGACGCGGTCGGCCGACCGCACGTCGCCCGGGCCCTGGTTGCCGCGGGGGCGGTGCCCGACGTCGACTCCGCGTTCCGGCGGTACCTCGGCTGGGGCCGACCGGCGTTCGTGCCCAAGGAGCTCCCGCCGCTGGCTGAGGTCACGGCTCTGGTCCGCGAGTCGGGTGGCGTCACGTCGGCGGCCCATCTCAAGGACCGGGTGACTCCCGGGGTCATGCGCACGTTGCGCAAGGGAGGGGTGGATGCTCTCGAGGTCCGCCACCCAGCACACGACGAAGGGAAGATGCGGCGCGCGGAGCAGCTGGCCCGGGAGTTCGAGCTGCTTCCCACGGGGGGTTCGGACTGGCACGGTGATAGTCTGCAGACGCCTGATCGGGCGGCCCTGGGGGTGGTGACCATTCCCGAGACCTGGCTGGCGGCTCTCGAAGAGCTGCACGATGAGCGAACCATGATGTCGGAGGCGAATCGATGAAGGACATGATCGCGGTCGGCGCGGAGGCGCCGGTGTTCGAGTTGAGCGCCTCGGACGGCGCGCACTACCGGTTGAGCGATGTCTTGAGGGAGTCCCACGCGCTCCTGATCTTCTATCCCGGCAACAACACCCCTGGGTGAAACAAGCAACTCTCCGCCGTGCGCGATGAGATCGAGACCTATCGCAGTGCCAATGTGCAGCCCTTCGGCGTGAACTTCGCCGGCGTCGAGGGCCACCGGAAATACGCGAACAAGCTCAAGCTGCCGTTTCCGCTCCTCTCCAACCCCGAGCGTGAGGTCATCGCGGCATACGGGGCCCTGAAGGCCGACGGCAAGAAGATCCAGCGCACCGTCGTGCTGGTGAACCGCAACGGGACGGTGGAGTTCGCCGCTCGCGGGATGCCGGGGCCGGACGAGAGCCTTGCATCGCTCGGCTAGGATGGGGATGCGCCGAGGTCGCTGGGATCCACTATGTTTCCTGCACGCAGGGCGGCCGGGAACTTCGGCAACCGAGGTGATGTTACTCGGCCGGGCAGCCGGATGCGGACAAGCAGAGGATGACTACTGGGGGAGCAGTGGCTGACACGCCGAAGGGTGAGACCAAGAAATACGATGTGATCGTCGTGGGAGGGGGGCCGGCGGGCCTCTGCGCCGCGATGTACACGGGGCGTGGCATGCTGAAGACCGCGCTAATCGAGCGCGGCGCACCGGGTGGAGAGATCCTCAACACCGACCTGATCGAGGACTATCCGGGCTTCGAGAGCATCAAGGGCCCCGAGCTCGCGCAGAAGATGGCCGACCACGCGCTCAAGTTCGGTGCGGAGATGATCACTGACGCGGTGGCGGCGATCGAGAAGCGAGAGGATGGCGAGTTCGACGTGCTGACGGAGCGCGGCACGACCTACCGGGTGCCGGCGGTGATCCTCACGGCCGGCGGGACGCCCCGGAAGCTGAACGTCCCCGGCGAGCAAGAGTATGCGGGCCGCGGCGTGTCGTACTGTGCTGTGTGCGACGGTGCGTTCTTCAAGGGAGAGGTCCTCGCCGTCGTCGGTGGCGGGGATGCGGCGGTCGAGGAGGCCGACTACCTCACGCGCTACGCGGAGAAGGTGTACGTCATCCACCGCCGCGACCAGCTACGCGCCTCGCCGATCATTCAGAAGCGGGCGTTCGACAACCCCAAGATCGAGTTCATCTGGAACAAGGTGGTGGAGGAGGTTCACGGCGAGCCCAAGGGAGTCACGCACCTGGCGCTGAAGGACACCCAGACCGGTGAGACCTCACGGCTCGGTGTGGGCGGTGTGTTCATTCTGATCGGCTTCACGCCGAACTCGGGGCTCATCAAGGGCCACTTCGACCACGATCCCGGCGGCTATATTATCACCGACAGCCGTATGATGACCTCGATTCCGGGGCTGTTCGCCGCGGGTGACCTCCGGGTCCAACTGGTCCGCCAGATCACCACGGCGGTCGGTGACGCCACCACGGCGGCGATCGCCGTCGAGAAGTACCTGGCGGAGAAGCGGGACAGGGAGAAGGAGGGGAGGGCGAAGGAGCAGGAGGCCGTTGCCTCGCCCTAAGGTCATCTGCCTCACCACCGGCGTCTTCCAGGAGAACTGCTACCTCCTGGCGGATCCCGAGGCGGGTGACGTCGTGATCATAGATCCCGGTGAGGAGGCGGAACTGATCCTGCGCCGGGTCGCCACTGAGGGACTCACCGTGCGTGCGGTGTGGCTCACCCATGCGCACCTCGATCACATCCTGGGCGTACAGACCGTCGTCGAGCAGACGGGCGTACCGGTGTCGCTGCACCCGGCCGATCGCCCGCTGTACGACGGTGCTGCGGATCAGGGTGCCTGGCTCGGCGTCCGCGCGCCGGCCCCCCCGCCCCCCGACCGCGACCTGGCGCACGGCGACACTCTCGGGTTGGGGTCGCTGGAGTTCGAAGTGCGCCACGTCCCGGGCCACAGCCCTGGAAGCGTGGCCTTCGTGGGGCATGACGTCGCATTCGTCGGCGACGCGGTGTTCGCCGGATCGGTGGGTCGGGTCGATCTCCCCGGGGGAAACGGGGGAACGCTGCTGACCAGCATTCGGGAGCAGCTGCTGACGTTGCCGGACGAGACGGTGGTGTACGCGGGACACGGTCCCCAGACCACGATCGGCGCCGAGCGCCGCGCCAACCCGTTTCTCACCGGGGTGATTCCTCTTGCGTAGCCGCAACTGCGGCTTCGCGTACCCCCTGGGTGACTGTTCCGACTAGGAGCACGGATCTGCGATGAGCACCCCTCGCATTCGGCCGCGCACGCCGGAGGATGTCGCGCCGGAAGTGCGCCCCATCTTCGAGACCTACCTGCGGGAGCGCGGCAACATCCCCAACATGTTCCGGACCGTCGCGGTACGTCCGAAGCACCTGACGACCCTCATCGAGCACTTCCGCACCGTGATGAGCGAAGGGGACGTGCCCCCGGTCCTGAAGGAGCTCATGGCGATTCGGGTGTCGTCCATCAACCGGTGTCGTTACTGACTGGCGTCCCACACCGCCTTGGCAAGGCGGCTGGGAGCCCGGGAGGCATGGATCGCCGCGCTGCGGCCCGAGACCCCGGAGCGGGAGGGGCCGGCCACAGGTTCGCTGGACGGCATGGAGCAGAGCTGGATGGCGGCCCTGCGGTACGCAGAGGCGGTCACGCAGAGCGGCCATTCGGTGACCGACGAGCAGTACGCCGAGCTAGCTCGATACTGGCAGGAAGAGGAGATCGTCGAGATCACTCTGGTGGCGGGGCTCTTCAGTTACTTCAATCGGTTCAACGACGCGCTACGGGTGGAGGTGACGCGCTAGCGTGACCGACTCGTGGCTTGGCACCGATAGTGAACGCACCGGGCAGGACGAGCACATGAGTGAGATCCGAATGGAGCGGGACCCGATGGGAGAGCTTCCCGTGCCGGCATGGGCGCTGTGGGGCATCCAAACCGAGCGCGCCCGGCACAACTTCCCCATCTCGGGGCTGCGGCCGCTCTCCGTCTTCGTGGACGCCATGGTGTGGATCAAGCGGAGCGCGGCGCTGACACACCGGGGGACGGGGCGGCTGGACGCCCGCCTCGCCGACGCCATCGTCCGTGCGGCGGACGAGGTCCTTGGGGGGCAACATCGCGACCAGTTCGTGGTGGATCCCTACCAGGCTGGCGCCGGCACCAGCCACAACATGAACGTCAACGAGGTGCTGGCCAATCGCGCCAACGAGATCCTCGGAGGGCGCCGCGGCGAATACGCACCGGTGCACCCCAACGATCACGTCAACATGGCGCAGAGCACCAACGACACGATTCCCACCGCCATCCGCCTAGCGGCGCTGACGCTCCTGCCGCGGCTCACCGGCGCCATGGACCGGCTGGCGGATGCGTTGCGGGAGCGGGGAACGGCGTTCGACCACGTCGTGAAGGCGGGGCGGACGCACCTGCAGGACGCGACGCCGATTCGGTTGGGGCAGGAGTTCGCCGCATACGCCGCCACCGTCGCGCGCAATCGTGACCGAATCGAGGCGGGGGCCGAGCCCCTGAGGGAGCTGGGGATCGGGGGCTCAGCGGTTGGCACCGGCCTCAATGTGGAGCCGGAGTACCCCGCCCTGATGGTGGGCCATCTCGCGGAGGTCAGCGATCTGGAGCTGCGGCAGGGCGCCGACCGGGTGCAGCTCATGCAGTCGATGGGGGATCAGGCGGCGCTCAGCGGGTGCTTGCGCACCTACGCGGTCGATCTCGGGAAGATCGCCGGCGACATTCGGCTCCTGGCGTCGGGTCCCCGCACGGGGTTCGCGGAGATTCGGCTCCCACCGGTGCAACCCGGCTCCAGCATCATGCCGGGCAAGGTGAATCCCGTGATTGCCGAGATGGTCAACATGGTGTGCTACCAGGTGATGGGGAACGACGCCACCGTAGCGGCGGCGGCCGAAGCGGGCCAGCTCGAGCTGAACGTGATGATGCCGGTCATCGCCCACAACCTCTGTTTCGCGATGGAGATCCTGACGAGCGCCAGCCGAATCTTCGCCGAGCGCTGCGTGGAGGGGATCGAGGCCGACGAGGAGCAGTGCCGCCACTGGCTGGAGCGCAGTGCGGCGGTGGTGACCGCCCTGGCGCCCAAGATCGGGTACGCCGCGGCCGCCCAGTTGGCCAAGGAGGCGCTGCAACAGAACGTGACCGTGCGCGAGCTGGCGCGGCGCCAGAAGTTGCTGTCACCCAAGGAGTTAGACGCTGTGCTGGATCTCGAGGCCATGACCGATCCGGGAGTGCCGGGCCAGGAGTAGCGGGTACGGGCGTACTACGGGCGCGCGTACGGCCGTACCGCTTGCTTTCCGACTACCAGAGTCGGATATTTGGTGCCGGGAGGTGGCTATGCGAGTCACGACATGGGCCGAGTATGGCTTGATTGTCTCGCTCCACTTGGCGAAGCGGGGCAGGGACGCGCCGACTCCGGCACGGGATATGGCCAAGCGGGAAGGGCTGCCCGCCGACTACGTCGAGCAGATCCTCCTCAAGCTGCGGCGAGCGGGGCTGGTCTCCAGCGTTCGGGGAGCGAAGGGCGGCTACTACCTGGCGCGGGATCCCGATACGATCTCGGTGAAGGACGTCATCGAAGCTGCCGAGAACCGCACGTTCGAGGTGAACTGCGACGTTCACAAGGTGAGCAGCGTGCGGTGCCACGACGGGAACCCGTGCAGCATCCGCCCGGTGTGGCGGGAGCTGCAGCGCAGGATCGACGACCTCCTGGCGAGCATCACTCTTGGTGATCTGATGCTGGAGGAGGCGGAGGTCCAGGAGCTGATCGCGGTCTAGGACCGCGCCGCCATCGGGGGATTGGGGATGTGGTCGGGGCCGGATGGCTGGGCTCGGGCCATTTTCTTTCTGCCAATACCCGAGCGGAATACTCGCCTATATCGCTCTCAAGGCTCCACCCTGCGAGGCCGCCAGCCGGAGTCGGCTGATCCCTTCCATGCCCTCCGGCGACTGGCCAACTTCCACCACACCGTCAGATTTGCACCGTTGACCGGGCCCGGCCCCAGCCGCGCCGTCGGGGAAAGCGACGTGTCACAGCTCTCACACGAAGAGATTCTACGTTACTCGCGGCACCTCATCCTGCCGGAAGTGGGGATGGTGGGTCAGCAGCGTCTCAAGGCGGCGCGCGTGGTGGTGATCGGGGCAGGGGGGCTCGGCTCACCCGCCGCGCTGTACCTCGCCGCTGCCGGCGTGGGAACGCTGGGGCTGGTCGACTTCGATGTGGTGGATGAGACGAACCTCCAGCGCCAGGTGATTCACGGCACCGGCTGGCTTGGGAAGTCCAAGGTGGACTCCGCCGCCGCGCGGCTCGCCGACGTGAACCCCCACGTGCGGATCGAGCGCATCGAGCTGCAGCTCTGTTCCACGAATGCGCTGGACGTCCTGCGGGAGTTCGACGTGGTGGTGGACGGGAGCGACAACTTCCCGACCCGATACCTCGTCAACGACGCCTGCGTCCTCCTGGGGATCCCCTACGTCTACGGCGCCATCTTTCGGTTCTCGGGGCAGGCCTCGATCTTCGCCGCCCAGGGCGGGCCGTGCTACCGCTGCCTGTTTCGCGACCCGCCGCCGCCCGGGCTGGTTCCCTCCTGCGCCCAGGCCGGAGTGCTGGGCGTGCTCCCCGGGGTGATCGGCAGCATCCAGGGTCTCGAGGCGATCAAGCTGATCCTGGGTCGGGGGGAGACGCTCGCCGGTCGGCTCTTGCTGTTCGAAGCCCTGAAGCTCGAGTTCCGCGAGCTCGCCCTGAGGCGCGATCCCGCCTGCCCGGTGTGCGGCGATGAGCCGACGGTACGCGAGCTGATCGACTACGAGGCGTTCTGCGGTGTCGGCGCGGAGGCGCCGGCGGCCGAGGGACTCGAGATCTCGGCGCAGGAGGTGGCGCGACAGCGGGAGCAGAACGCCGGACTCCTCCTGGTGGACGTTCGGGAGGAGCCGGAGTGGGAGATCTGCCGGATCGACGGCTCCGTCCTGATTCCCCTGGGTCAGCTGGGCGACCGATTCGACGAGCTCGATCCCCAACGGGACGTCGTGACCCTGTGCCACCACGGGGTACGATCGCTGCGGGCGGTGGACGTGCTCAGGGAAGCGGGGTTCGCGAAGGTGCGGAGCATGAGTGGAGGACTCGCGGCTTGGGCCGACGAGGTGGACTCGTCAATGCCGCGGTATTGAGACGCGCCCGCGCTTGGCGTCGCCCCCCGCTTCCGTGTAGATTCAGGTCCGCCGCGGGGACATTACGGACGTTCCCGCGCCACTCTCGCCGAAGTGGTGGAACTGGTAGACGCGCTGCGTTCAGGGCGCAGTGGGCGTAAGCCCGTGTGGGTTCGAATCCCACCTTCGGCATGTGGGAGGCCCCGCTGGGCACCTGCGGTGGGGCGACGGGCTAACGAGACGAGGGCGCCGGGGTCAACCGCGGCGCCCTCGTTCGCATCCGGCAGCCGCAATCGACCCATCCGGGGCTTGCTTGATTTTCGGAACCTCTTTTCTATCTTGCATTTAGCTCGTGTCACCCAAGACCCGGTCAGCCGGCCGAACCGGCCACGCCGTGGCCCGGAACCCCAAGGCCCGTCACGACTACCACATTCTAGAGACGTGGGAGGCCGGTCTCGTTCTGACGGGGAGCGAGATCAAGTCGATCCGCGCCGGCAAGGTCAGCCTCAAAGGTGCCTTCGGGGTGGTGCGCCGGGCCGAGGTGTGGCTGGAAGGCATGAACATCTCCCCGTACGAGTCCGGGGGATACGCCAATCATGACCCGACGCGTCCGCGCAAGCTCCTCATGCATCGCCCCGAGTTGCGGCGGCTCATCGGCGCTTTCGAGCAGAAGGGGCTCACCCTGGTCCCGCTGGACATTCACCTGTCGAAGGGCTGGGCGAAGGTGACAATCGCCCTCGGTCGCGGGAAGCGGGCTCACGACAAGCGTGAGGACCTGAAACGCCGCGCCGCAGAGCGGGAGGCCGCCCGCTCCATAGGACGCCGCCGATGAGGGGGCTGTTGCTCGCCGCCGTGGTCGGCGTGCTCGTCGCCGGGTCCGAGACTTCCCCTCCGACTGCGGTGCCCCGGGCCGTCATCGTGGCAACCGCCAGGGGCGAGGTCGCCGTTCCGGTGAGCGTGGAGCGTGGCCACCCGGCCCTGCCGGCGCCGACCCTCCAGCGACTGCTTCCCATCGCGAGTCGCCAGGTGGGTGGTTGGGCCGTGGTGGCGTTCGCGGGCCACCCCTTCCGCTTCCTGCTGGGGGCCCCGGTGCTGGTGCACGAGAGCCGCGTGGTGCCGCTGGTCGGCGGCGCCTTCGTGGCCCGGGACACCCTGTTCGTGCCGCTGCAGTGGCTGGCGGAGCACATCCCGGCGCTGTTCAGTGAGGGGTACCGCTACGATCCGGGCGCCGCACGGTTCGAGGAGGCGCGCCTGGCCCCCGTGGCGACCGCGAGCCTGCCGACCACCCTGGCGGTGCCCAACCGCCGCCCGCCCTCCGAGCGCGCGCGGCGGAATGGATTCCAGATGGCTCATCGGGTGGTGGTGGATGCCGGACACGGCGGCGTGGACAACGGCAATCCGGGTCGCTACCTGCCCCGGGGTGTCCAGGAGAAACACGTTACGCTGGCGATCTCCCGGCTGCTGCGGGGCGAGCTCCTGGACCGGGGGATCGAGGTCGTCATGACCCGCACCGGGGATACGCTCATCGACCTGCGCGACCGAGCGCGCATGTGCCGAGCCGAGTGCGACCTGTTCATCAGCGTCCACGTCAACAGCCTGCGCCGCTCGTACGGATTCGAGCGGGTAAACGGCGTCGAGACGTACTTCCTGGGCGATGCGCTCACCGCCGAAGCACGCCGGGTGGCGGAGATGGAGAACGACGCCCTGCGGTACGAGACGGGAGGCGCCGCCGCGATGGACGAGGATCTCGAGTTCATCTTCAAGGACCTGCACACCAACGAGTTCCTGCGGGAGTCGGCGCTGCTGGCGGACCTGGTGCAGTCCCGGGCAGCGCGGGTGCACCCGGGTGAGGACCGGGGGGTGGCGCAGAACCGGTTCGTGGTGTTAGCGACGGCGACCCGTCCTGCGGTCCTGCTCGAGGCGGGCTTCGCCACCAACCGGCGTGACGCCGACTTCATCGCCTCGCAGAGCGGCCAGCGAAGACTGGCGGAGGCGGTCGCCGGCGGGATCGAGGCCTACCTCAAGCAGTACGAGGAGAAGGTGCTCGTGGAGTCCGAGCCATGACGCGGCGCTGGCTGGGTGCCACCGGATGGCTCCTCCTGGTCGCCGCCGGGTGCGCCTACTACAACGGTCTGTACAATGCGAACCGGCTGGCCGGCGAGGCCGAGGCAGCGCAGCGCGAGGGCCGCTCGGGTGAGGCGCGATCCCTGTGGGGCCAGGCGGCGGTGCGGGCCGAATCGGTGGCGACGCGGTTCTCGAAGAGCAAGTGGCGGGATGACGCCCTCCTCCTCTGGGGACGCGGGCTCAAGGAGTCCGGGGCATGCCGCAGCGCTCAGGCGCCCCTCAGGCTGGCCGTGGATTCGAGCCCGGACGCCGCTCTGCGGCAGCGTGCCCGGCTGCTCCTGGGTGAGTGCCGGGTCGAGCTGCGCCAGTACGATTCGGCCGTGGCCGTGCTGACGCCGGTGGTGGCGCAGGGAGAGAGCGACCTGGCGCGGCGGGCCCTGTGGTGGCGGGGGCGAGCCGGGATGGCGCTGGGTGACTACACGGCGGCGGTGCGCGATCTCGAGCGCGCCGACCCCGATTCGGCGGCATTCGATCTGGCTACGGGCTACACCACCCTCGGGCGGGTCGACGATGCCCGGGCGGCGCTCCAAGCCCGGGTGCCCGGACCGTATGATGAAGTCCGCTGGCTCGGCGCGTTGGATTCCCTGGGAGAAGCCGATCCCTGGGCGGCAGCCGAGCTGGTGGATCAGTTAGCGGTCCGGCCCGATCTCACGGTGGGCGAGCGGGCTCGCCTCTTCCTGAACGACGGGGAGCGGTGGGAGGCCGCCGGCGAGCGCGTGTCGGCTGGGGAGCGCTTCGCACTGGCCCGGGCAGCGGCGCCCGACTCCGCCGAGGGGGCAGCGGCCCAGGTGCGGCTGGCGCTGTTGGAACTGCGGCAGACGGCCAGCGCAGAACGCCTGCTGGAGCTCGTGGCAACCCTGGAGGGGGCCGCACGGCGGAGCGGCACCGCGCGGCGTGCAGCCGCCCCGTACTCCCGCGCTCTTCGTTTGGCCACGATCGTGGTGCGGGAGCCGGAGTTGGATCCGTCGGGGGCGGTGCTGTTCGGGACTGCGGAGTTCATGCGGGATTCACTCGGCGCTGCGCCGCTCGCGGTTGCGCTCTTCTGGATGATCCCCGCCACTCATCCGGAGTCCTTCGTGGCTCCGAAAGCCCTGCTAGCGGCGGCCCTCCTCGATCGGTCGGGAGCGGACTCGGCCATCGCCTTGTTGCACCAGCGCTATCCCGACTCGCCCTACCGGCTGGCCCTCGACGGCCAGGCCGGGGCCGCCTTCCAGGCTGCCGAGGACTCCCTCCGGGTGCTCATCGCGGTGGGGTTGGGCGACGACGCCGAGGAACGGGGCGTCGAGGGCGCCGACGACGTCGAGCTCCGGCGCCGGCGGTAGCGCACCGTGCCGACAGCCTCGCCCCCCATCAACGCCTTCGGCACCATCTTCCAGAACCCCATCCTTCTCGCCGCCGGGACGGCGGGCTTCGGTCGGGAGGTGGCCGAGGTGATCGACTTGGATCGCCTGGGGGGACTGGTGACCAAGGCCGTGAGTCCAGAGCCGCGGGTGGGCAACGCGGCGCCTCGGGTGGCGGAGTTCGAGGGGGGCATGCTCAACGCCGTCGGACTCGCCAACCCCGGCCTGGAGCGGGTGGACTCGGTGGAGCTTCCCTGGCTGGCCCAGCACCTCACCCGGGCCCGGGTGCTGGTGAACGTGGTGGGGTCCGTGCCGGACGACTATCCCACCGTAGTGGAGCGGCTCACCGCTCACGCCGTCGTCACCGCGTTCGAGCTCAACGTGTCCTGTCCCAACACCGATCGCGGCGGTGAGGAGTTCGGGGCGGACGCGGCCGTGTTGGGGGACCTGGTGCGCCGCTGCCGCTCTGCCACGGACCGGCCGCTGGTGGTGAAGCTCGCCCCCACGCTCCCCAACCTCCCGGCGACCGCCGAGGCTGCAGCCGAGGCGGGCGCCGATGGCTTCAGCCTGGTGAATACGATTCCCGGGACGCTGTTCCGCTTCGACCCGGGGAGCGGGGCGGCGCACCGGCTCGGTTACGGCAAGGGTGGTGTGAGCGGGCCCGCCCTGCTCCCCGTCGGGGTGCTGGCGACGAGCCAGGTAAAGCAGCGCACCGGGCTTCCCGTCATCGGCGTTGGCGGCGTCCGCACCCTGGAGGACGTCGACCAATACCTCGAGGCGGGGGCCGCGCTGGTGGCGGTGGGCACCGCGGCGCTGGCGGACCCGCGGGTGCCGGAGCGGTTGGCGGCACAGTGGAGGACCCGTGGCTGAGGTGGTTGTCGCGCTGGACACGGCTACTGCACCGGAGGCCCTGGCGCTGGTCGACCGGCTGCCCGGACTGCGGTGGGCCAAGCTGGGCCCCGTGCTGTTCGTGCCGGAGGGGCCGACGCTGGTGCGGGAGCTCAAGTCCCGGGGCGTGAGCGTCTTTCTGGACCTCAAGTGGCACGACATCCCCACCACGGTGGCGGGGGCGGCCCGCGCCGCGGCGGCCCTGGGGGTGGACCTCGCCAGCGTGCACGCCCTCGGCGGGCGTGCCATGTTGCAGGCAGCGGTGGAGGCCTGTGGCGCCATGCGGCTTGCGGCCGTCACGGTGCTCACCTCCCACGAGCCGGCGGAGTACCGGGAAACGGTGGGCAGCTCAGGCTCCGGCGGCCTCGCGCCAGAGGTCGTGCGGCTGGCCCGCCTGGCGTTGGGTGCCGGTGTGCACGCCATCGTCACCTCCCCGCTGGAGGTGGAGGCGGTCAGGCAGGTGTCCGGCCCCGAGCGGTGGGTGGTGGTGCCGGGAATCAGGCCCGCCGGGTCGGCCGAGGACGACCAACGGCGGGCGGCGGAGCCGGCCGCCGCGGTCCGGGCGGGTGCCACGCATCTGGTGGTTGGGCGCCCCATCACCCGAGCCGATGACCCACAAGCGGTGTATCAGAGCCTATGCGAGGCGGCATCATGACCGGACTTCGGCGACTGGCGAAGCCGACGGGCCTACTGGCGGCGGCGCTCCTGGCAATGGCGCCCCCAGCCCGGGGCCAGGTGGAGCTGGATAGCGCCGTGGAGCGCGCCCGGACGGCGTGGCTGGGGCACGATGCGCAGGACCTGGTGCGGCACAGCGACACCGTCAGGCTCAGGCTGCCGGGGATCGCCGCGTCGGCGTCGGTCAGGCCTGAGCAGGCGGCGCGGCTGCTGGAGCGCTACCTGGACCCCTCCCAGGAGCGGAGCTTCCTGCTGGTCGACGTCCGGCAGCTCGCCGAGGACCACGCCTACGCCGAGGTGGCACGCCGCTATGTGGTGCGAGGTACCGACGAGGAGCTGGAGGAGACGGTGTTCTTGGGGTTCCGGTTCCTGGAGGGGAGCTGGCGGTTGCGAGAGGTGCGCGTCGCGCCCTGATGCCCGGTTGCATCCCGACTACCCCCTTTCTATATTGCTAGGCTCGTTTCCAACTCATTGCAGGGAGCGGCCTTGAAAGTCCGTTCGAGTGTCAAGCCGATCTGTGAGCACTGCAAGGTGATCCGCCGAAAGGGTGTCACGCGGGTCATCTGCAAGCGTAACCCGAAACACAAGCAGCGGCAGGGCTGAACATGGCACGTATTGCTGGGGTGGACCTACCCCGAGAGAAGCGCGTCGAGATCGCGCTGACCTACATCTACGGCGTCGGCCGGACCACCGCCCAGCAGGTGCTGGACGACACGGCGGTGAACCCAGAGACCCGGGTGCGCGACCTCAGCGACGCTGAGGTGGCGCGGCTGCGTCAGGCCATCGAGCGGCAGGTGAAGGTCGAAGGCGCGCTCAGAACCGAAGTGGCGATGAACATCAAGCGCCTCATGGATATCGGCAGCTACCGGGGTCTCAGACACCGCCGCGGGCTGCCGGTGCGGGGGCAGCGAACGCATACCAACGCGCGGACCAAGAAAGGGCCGCGTCGTCCCATCGCCGGCAAGAAGAAAGCGGTGAAGAAGTAGTATGGCCCAAGCACAGTCAGGTCCCAAGCGTAAGAAGGTCGTCGAGGCGGACGCCATCGCCCACATCACGGCCACCTTCAACAACACGCTCATCACGATCACCGACATGCAGGGAAACACCATCGTGTGGGGTTCCGCTGGCAAGTCGGGATTCAAAGGCTCCAAGAAGTCCACTTCCTTCGCGGCCACGGTGGCGGCGGAGAACTGCGGGCGCGAGGCCGCCAACATGGGAGTGCGGCGCGTGCACGTGCGGGTGCAGGGTCCCGGATCGGGGCGTGAGTCTGCGATTCAGGCACTGGCCTCGGCGGGGCTCGAGGTCAAGTCCATCCGCGACGTCACGCCGATCCCCCACAACGGGTGCCGGCCGCCCAAGAAGCGGCGGGTGTAAGCGATGGCACGCTATACCGGTCCCGTCTGCAAGCTCTGCCGCCGCGAGGGCACGAAGCTGTTCCTCAAGGGCACGCGCTGCCTCACGGAGAAGTGCGCGGTCGATCGCCGGGCTTACCCGCCGGGCCAGCACGGCCAGGCGATGAGCCGCCGGCGCAAGGCGTCCGAATATCAGAAGCAGTTGCGCGAGAAGCAGAAGGTGAAGCGCATCTACGGCCTCACCGAGCGCCAGTTCCGCAACACGTTCGACCGGGTCCGGCCGCAGCCGGGCGTGACCGGGGAGAATCTGCTCGTGGCGCTGGAGACGCGGCTGGACAACGTCGTGCATCGTCTGGGCTTCGCCCCCAGCCGCAAGTCGGCGCGCCAGCTCGTGCGGCACCGGCACGTCGAGGTGAACGGGCGGACGGTGGACGTTCCGTCCTACGTGGTGCGGCCCAATGACGAGGTGCGTGTTTCCGAGGCGAGTCGTGAACTCGTCGTCGTGCGGCAGTCGCTCGAGGCGCTGTCCCGCGCGACTCCGGTGTCGTGGCTCACCGTCGATACCGAGAAGGTCGCTGGCAAGTTAACCGAGCTGCCCACCCGCGAGCACATCCCGGTGGCTGCGCAGGAGCAGCTAATCGTCGAGCTCTACTCCAAATAACCAGATGATTGATTTGACAGGTCTCGTCCGACCGCACTTGGTCGAGATGACGAAGCGGGAAGACCTCCTGCATGCGGCTGAGTTTCGTCTCCAGCCGCTCGAGCGCGGCTACGGGTACACCCTGGGGAACGCGCTGAGACGGATGCTCTTGGCCTCACTCCGGGGCGCGGCCGTGTGGGCGTTCCGGCTGGAGGGTGTGGTGCACGAGCACCAGACCGTGCCGGGCGTCGTCGAGGACATCCATCAGATCATCCAGCGGCTGAAGTCGTTGACCCTGACGATGGCCGAGGATGTCGAGGAGGCCGTGCTGGAGATCAGGGCCGAGAAGGCCGGTCCCGTGATGGCCAAGCACATCGTTCCGAACGCGGCCGTGGAGTTGGTGCATCCCGAGCATGTGCTGTTCACCCTGCAAGAGGACCGGGTGATCACCGGCCAGCTATACGTCAACCAGGGCCGGGGGTATCAGGAAGCGGCGCAGCACGCGGTGGACCGATCCCTGCCGGTGGATGTAGTGCGCGTCGACGCGATGTACAATCCGGTGCGGCGCGCCAACTTCACGGTGCAGGAGACCCGCGTGGGGCAGCGCACCGACTACGACAGCCTGACGCTGTCGGTGGAGACCAACGGCGCGATCGCGCCTGAGGACGCCGTGTCGTACGCGGCGGCGCTGCTGCAGGAGCACTTGCGCTTCTTCCTCGACTTCGGCCGGCTGCCCATGGCGCCGCGGGAGGTCGTGGCGGCGGCCTCGGACAAGGACGACGCCGAGCTCAACGACCTGCTGGCCAAGCCCATCGACGACTGTGGGCTCTCGGTCCGCTCCATCAACTCGCTCAAGAACTCCGGCATCAGTACGCTGGCCGATCTCGTGCGGTTCAGTGGTGACGAGCTCCTCAAGGTCAAGAACGTCGGCGAGAAGGCGCTGTCCGAGATCGCAGAGATGCTGGACCGCGAGGGCCTGAGCTTCGGCATGAAGCTCGAGGAGCGTGAGGTACCTGCGGGGGCCCAGGAGGGCGTGGCGGCGACGGTGACCCCGCCCAGCGATGAGGCCGCCGAGGGCGAGGGGGGAGAGTAGGGCCGTGCGGCACCGCGTGAAGGGGCGTCAGCTGAGCCGGACGACAGCGCATCGCAAGGCGATGCTGCGGAACATGGCGACCTCGCTGTTCCAGCACGAGCGGGTGGAGACGACCGTGGCCAAGGCCAAGGAGCTGCGGCCGTTTGCCGAGCGTCTCATCACGCTGGCACGGCGTGGCGATCTGCACGCCAGGCGGCAGGTGGAGCGGTACATCAAGGATCGCGCAGTCAGCGGCCGCCTGTTCGCGGAGATCGGCCCGCGCTTCGCTGGCCGTCCCGGCGGCTACACCAGGATCCTCAAGCTCGGCCACCGGAGCGGGGATGGCGCCGAGTTGGCGCGGATCGAGCTTCTCGGTGAGTGAGCGGGGGTCGGGACAGGCCAAAACGACAACGGGGACCTCACGGTCCCCGTTTTCTTAGGTCGGTCGGCCGCCGTGGGTCAGGCAGCCGGGGTGGCCGCCCCCCGGGGGGCCTTGGTCACGCGGCCCGACTTGATGCACTGGGTGCAGGCGCGGATCCGCCTGACCTCGCCGTTCACGAGGGCGCGGACGCGCTGCAGGTTCGGGTACCAGCGCCGATTGGTCTTGTTGTTGGCGTGGCTCACGTGGTGACCAAACTTCGGTCCCTTGCCACAGATATCGCACACACGGGCCATGGAGCTCAGCTCGACATGCTCGAGAGACCAAGAATTGTAGCAACCGACGCCCGATCGTACAACCCCGGCGTCGATCCCGGCTTCCACCTCTGAATCGCAGGATCGCGCTATGCCGATCGCTCTAGTTACCGGGGTCACGGGCCAGGACGGCTCGTACCTCGCGGAGCTGCTGCTGGAGAAGCACTACGAGGTCGTGGGAGTGGTGCGACGCACGTCGCACGATTCCTACGAGCGCATCGGTCACCTGTTGGACCGGCTGACCATCGTGCCGGCCGATCTGCTCGACCAGCACTCGTTGACGTCGGTGATCCGGGACGTGGGACCCGACGAGATCTACAACCTGGCCGCGCAGAGCTTCGTGCCGACCAGCTGGAGCCAGCCGGTGCTCACGGGCGAGTTCACCGCGCTGGGGGTGACCCGGATCCTGGAGGCCGTCCGTCTGGCCAAGCCCGACACCCGCTTCTACCAGGCGAGCTCCTCGGAGATGTTCGGGAACGTGCAGCAGACGCCCCAGAGCGAGTCGACCCCGTTCTACCCCCGCTCACCCTACGGCGTTGCCAAGGTATACGGGCACTGGATCACCGTGAACTACCGGGAGTCGTACGACATTTACACGGCGAGCGGGATCCTCTTCAACCACGAGTCCCCGCGGCGCGGCCTGGAGTTCGTCACTCGCAAGGTCTCCCACGGCGTGGCACGAATCAAGCTGGGGATCGACCGGGAGTTGCGACTGGGCAACCTCGAAGCGCGGCGGGACTGGGGCTTTGCCGGCGACTACGTCGAGGCAATGTGGCGCATGCTACAGCAGCCCGAGCCCGACGACTACGTGGTGGGGACCGGGGTGACGCATTCGGTTCGAGATCTGGTGGGGGTGGCCTTCGGGCACGTGGGCCTCGATTGGCAGGAGTTCGTGAAGGAGGATCCCCGTTACAGGCGGCCGGCTGAGGTCGAGCACCTCCAGGCCGACCCCAGCAAGGCCAAACGGGTGCTCGGGTGGGAGCCTACCGTGAGCTTCGAGGAGCTGGTCACGATGATGGTGGACGCGGACATCCAGCGGCTCAGCGGGGCCAAGTGAGGATCCTGGTCACCGGGGCCGACGGCTTCGTGGGGTCGTGGCTCGTGCCGCGTCTCCAGCTCGATGGCCACGACGTAGTCGCGGCGGTGCGGCCCACCCAGCCGCTGTTCACCGAGGGCGCGCCACCGCCCTGGGGAGGCGAGGTCATGACGGTGCCCTTCGAGCTGCTGGACGACCGCTCGGTGGAGGCCGTCCTGGCTCCGGGTCACGACGCCGTGGTGCACCTGGCTGCCGTGGCCTCGGGGGGGGACGCCCGACGCAGCCCTGCCGAAGCGTGGGCCATCAACGCCGCAGGCACCGCGCGGCTCGCCGAGGAGCTGGGACGGCAGAAGATGGCCGGCAGCGCCGATCCCGTCCTGCTGCTGGCATCGACGTCGGAGGTGTACGGCGCGGGGCCCCGACGCCCCCGGGTGGAGACGGACCCCACGGAGCCGTGTTCTCCCTACGCGGCCACCAAGCTGGCCGCCGAGACGGCGGCCCTGGAGACGTACCGACGTACCGGGCTGCGGGTCGTCGTTGCCCGGGCGTTCGCACACACCGGTCGAGGCCAGGACGATCGCTTCGTAGTTCCGGCGTTCGCCCGGCGACTGCTGGAGGCGAAGGCAGCAAGGAAGCGGAAGGTCAAGGTCGGCAACCTCACGCCCGTCCGCGAGTTCCTGCACGTCTCTGACGTGGTGCGAGCGTACGCAGCGCTCCTCGAGGGGGGGGAGGCAGGCGAGGTCTACAACGTCGCTTCGGGTCGGGCCGTGGCGTTGCGCGAGCTGTTCGACCTGCTGGCGCAGGCCGC
>JBDHDE010000051.1:0-17733 GCA_039591655.1 Gemmatimonadota bacterium | reverse complement strand
TGATGGCCGCGCCGTTCGACGAGGGCAAGCTGGAGCTCTCGGGCCCCGCGACCCCGGTGGCCGAGACCGTCATGCCGCCGGCCGGCGGGTGGAGCTACTTCGCGGTCTCACGGTCGGGCCAGCTGGTGTACAACGCCGGGGGCCGGAGTCCGCCCAGCTACGAGGTGGTGTGGGTGACGCGCGAGGGACAGGCGACCACGGTCGATCCCGACTGGACGTTCGATCCCGGGACCAACAACCGTGGGCTGGCGCTGTCGCCGGACGGCACCCGGCTGGCGGTGACGGTGCTGGAGGAGGCTAACTACGACATCTGGGTCAAGGAGCTGCCGCGCGGGCCAGCGTCGCGACTGACGTTCGACGACGAATGGGACGTGCGGCCCCGGTGGACGCCGGACGGCGACGCCGTGGCGTTCTTGTCCCGTCGCAAGGGACAGGCCTCCCCATTCCTCAAGCGGGCTACCGGCACTGGAGTGGCAGAGCGGCAGTTCGCCTACGATCGATCGTTCTGGGAAGTGCTGTACTCGCCGGACAGCGAGTGGCTGGTAGCGCGCAGCGGCGGCACGCTGACCGTGCCCGGTGGCCGCGACGTCTGGGCGCTGCGGCCGGGGACCGACACCGTGCCCGCGCCGCTGATCGTGACCGGCTTCGACGAGAAGGCGATCGGTCTCTCGCCGGACGGGCGGTGGCTGTCGTACGAGTCGGACGAGACCGGACGCAACGAGGTGTACGTGCGCCCGTTCCCCAACGTGGAGGACGGGAAGTGGCAGGTCTCCACCGGGGGCGGTGTGATGCCGGTTTGGGGACGCACCGGCCGCGAGTTGTTCTATGTGGACGCGGATAACCAGATGGTCGCCGCGCGGATCCAGCCGGGGCCTGACTTCGTGGTGGCGGAGCGCACGGTGTTGTTCACTCTGGGATCGGACCTGCTGTTCCGCCAGGACGAGCAGTATCCCCTCTACGATGTCACCCCGGACGATCGGCAGTTCGTGATGCTGCGCGGCGTGAACCTCGAGGTGACCGCGCCGGAGCTGATTCTGGTGGAGAACTGGGCCGCGGGGCTCGCCGGCCCCAGGGGGCGGTGACTGTGTTCCTCGGGGCGACCGAGGTGGTGCGCTAACATGCCTACGTATCGCTTCTATCAGATCGACGTCTTCACCAACGAGCCGCTGGGGGGCAACGCGCTGGCGGTGTTCCCCGATCCCGAGGGCCTCTCGCCGCAGCAGATGCAGGCGCTGGCGCGGGAGATGAACCTGTCGGAGACGACGTTCGTCTTCCCCTCCCAGGTGGCCACACGGAAGGTGCGGTTCTTCACCCCGATAGACGAGATCCCCCTGGCCGGCCATCCCACGGTCGGCACCTGGTGGACGTTGGCCGAATTGGGGCGGCTCGGATTGCCCGCGGACGGAACGCACGAGTGCACCCAGGAGACCGGGGCGGGCGTGCTGCCTGTGTACCTGGAGTTGGTCGGCGGGCGCCCGGTACGGGTCACGATGGTGCAGGCGGCCCCCGAGTTCGGTGTGCAGGTCCACGATACCGCTCGCCTTGCGACCGCGCTGGGCGGCGCGCCGGACCTGATCCCCGAGGCTCCCGTGCCGCAGGTGGTGTCCACGGGACTCCCCCAGCTCATGATCCCGACGGTCTCGCTCGATGCGCTGCGCCAGTTGCCCAGCGGCGGCGCCGGGCTCCAGCTCACGGACCTGCTGCGGGAGTTCGGCACCGAGTGCGCCATGCTGTACGCGACTGAGACCGAGTCGCCCGAGGCGACGGTGCACTGCCGCATGTTCGCTCCCGGTCTCGGCGTTACCGAAGATCCCGCCACGGGCAGCGCGTCGGGCGCCCTGGGGGCCTACCTCGTGCGGCACGGCGTGGTGACGCCGGAGGGGGGGAAGGCCCGCATAATCGTGGAGCAGGGGCTGGAGATCGATCGGCCCAGCATCCTGCATGTCGAGGTTCGCACCGGGCCCCAGAACGAGATCACCGAGGTGCGGGTGGGGGGCGAGGCGGTCACCGTCATCGAGGGCGAGGTGCGGCTATAGATCCGATAGTCGTACCCGTCCCCCTGGGCGATGCCTCGTACGACGTAGTAGTCGGCGACGGTCTCCTGGGGAACCTCGCCGCACACGTGGCCGAGTACTGTCCCGCCTCCGGCTACGCGATTATCACGGATTCCTCCGTCGCCCCGCTCTACGGGAGCGCCGCGCAGGCCGCGCTCAAGGACGTGGCCCCCACACTGCTCCTGACCTTCCCCGCCGGAGAGTGGAACAAGAACCGGGAGACGTGGGGGGACCTCATCGACCAGCTTCTCACCGCCCGCCTCGACCGCGAGGCAGTGATCCTCGCCCTGGGCGGGGGCGTGGCAGGGGACTTGGCCGGGTTCGTGGCCGCCACCTACCTGCGGGGCATCCGGTGCGTGCAGGTGCCCACCTCGCTGCTGGCCATGATCGACAGCGCCATCGGCGGCAAGACCGGGATCGACACCCAGCTGGGCAAGAATCTCGTCGGTGCCTTCCACCAACCCACCGTGGTAATCGCTGACGTGGGCACCCTCCGCTCTCTGCCGCCGGTCCAGCTCGCTGCGGGAATGGCCGAGGCACTCAAGCACGGGGTCATCGCGGATGCCGCGTACTTCCAGCGCCTGATGGCTGCCAGCGACGGCGTCAGGGCCCGGGACAGTGAGATCCTGCTGGACGTGGTGCGCCGCAGCGTGGAGATCAAGGCGGGCGTCGTGGCGGAGGACGAGCGCGAGGCGGGGCGCCGCGCGGTGCTCAACTTCGGCCACACCGTGGCGCACGGGCTGGAGGCCATCCAGGGCTACGAGCTGCTCCACGGGGAGGCAGTCGCCGTGGGCATGCTGGCGGAGGCCCGGCTGGGAGAGCGGCTCGGGGTCACGGAGGCCGGGGTCGCCGACGAGGTCCGCCGGGCCCTCGAAGCCTACCGGCTGCCGCTGGACCCACCCGGCGACGTGGACCCAGAGCGCCTCCTGGAGGTGATGCACCAGGACAAGAAGAACCGCGACAAGTCTGTCAAGTTTGCACTGCCCAAGCGGTTAGGAGAGATGGCCCGGGGACCCGCCGGCGAGTGGACCATCGGCGCGCCGGATGACGCTCTCAGCGACCTCGCGCGCGCGTTGGCGTAAGCTCCTTCCGTTCCACAACTTGTCCACACATCAACCGTCCGGCCACACACCGTAAGTCACCGAAGCGCAATGCGTTAGGCTGCACGGCGCCGACTTGTCCACGGAGCCGTGGAAAACCCAAAGTGGACAAAACTCCGAACGAATTGTCGCTTAACAATTTGTGATGTGGAAAACGAAAATTTCTTGACGCTCTCTCGGGCGTCTCATATATTGGCCCGCCTTTAGTCGGTCATTTTGGCGGGCTATTCCAGCTGCCCGTCCCTCCCAGAGTGGCCTATTAAAAAGATGGGGAGCAGATGACCCAAGCGCGCACCACCAAGCAGAAGGGATTCTTTCGCACCCCCGCTTCTGGCGCGTTCGACCAATACCTGCAGGACATCCAGAAGCTCCCGCTCATCGGGAGCGCCGAGGAGGAGCGTCGGCTAGCGCGCCGCGCGCGCCGGGGGGATCCTGAGGCGGCCGAGGAGCTGGTGACGGCCAACCTGAGGTTCGTGATCTCGTATGTGAAGAAGTACCAGGGGCACGGCCTGGACCTCTCGGAGCTGGTGGCCATCGGCAACGAGGGGCTCCTCAAGGCGGTGAAGAAGTTCGATCCGGACCAGGGCGTGAAGTTCATTTCGTACGCAGTTTGGTGGGTGCGGCAGGCCGTGCTCAAGGCCCTCGCCGAGCAGACACGCAGCGTCCGGATTCCCCTGAACCAGAACAGCCATCTGATCCGCATGGCCCGTACCGAGACCTACCTGTCGCAGGAGCTCGGCCGGGAGCCCACAGATGCGGAGATCGCGAAGGCACTGGCGGACACCGAAGAGAACGTCCGCAGCGCACGGCGCATGACCGCCGCCGAGATGTCCCTGGACGCCCCCATCGACCGGACCGACAGGGACGCAGCCACGTTCGGGGAGCGGTTCGCCGGGCAGGAGGGCGGCGAGATCGAGGAGCTGACCGACGGCACGCTGATGCGCGAGTTCATCGATCGTGTCTTCGAGAAGTACCTCACCCCCCGGGAGCGCAAGATCCTCTATCTCTACTACGGGCTGGAGGAGGGCTCCGAGGGTATGACCCTCGAGAAGATCGGGGAGTTGATGGGCGTCACCCGAGAGCGCATTCGCCAGATCCGCGAGCGCGCTTTCGAGAAGCTGCGCGAGAGCCCCCACGGCGAGGCCCTGAAAGGGTTCTGGAGAGCAGCATAGCACGTAGTGGTTCCGTAGTCCCCTCCCCGAAGCGGCCGGCATCGCCGGCCGCTTCCTTGTGTGGAGCTCCTGAGCAGGTGGCGAGACCGGGGTACCCACCCGAGCGAGCTTTGTAAGGCCGCTTAGGAGGCTGGTCGTCCCAGGAGGTCGGTACCGGGCGGTGGCGACCACGGGCTCCTCGAAGGGTCTCGCCTTGCGCTGTGAGCGAGGGTGGGGACCCCGGTCTCGCCACCTGCCCCCCAGTTGTAGTTTGTACCTATGCGCACCCTCCCGACCCTCCCGCTTTTCGCCCTGCTCGCGTCGTGACCCTTGCAGCAGGTGTGCTCCAGGAGCTGGCAGCCGTGGTGGGCCCGCGCTGGATCCGGTACGACCGCGCCGAGCTCGAGACGTACGCCAGCGACGGCCTGCCCACCCACCGCAGCCGCCCCGGCGCGGCGGTGCTCCCTGCCGACCGCGATGAGGTCGTGCAGGTCGTGCGAGTGCTGGCGCGCCACGGCATCCCATTCGTAGCCCGCGGAGCGGGCACCGGGCTCTCGGGCGGCGCGCTGGCGGCGGAGGACGCCGTCCTCCTGGTCCTCACGCGGCTGACCCGCATACACCGCGTCGATCCGGAGAACCGGCTGGCAGTGGTCGAGCCCGGGGTGGTGAACGTGCGCCTGTCGGCTGCCGCAGCACCGTACGGACTGCACTACGCGCCGGACCCGTCGAGCCAGACCGCCTGCACCATCGGCGGCAACGTCGCGGAGAACGCCGGGGGTCCCCACTGCCTGAAGTACGGTGTGACGACGAACCACGTGTTCGAGTTGGAGGTCGTGCTCCCCGACGGGAGCGTGACCACCCTGGGCTCGGCTAACGGCGAGCCATGGGGTCCGGACCTGGTGGGCCTGTTCGTGGGAAGCGAGGGGATGCTGGGCATCGCGACCCGCATAACGGTGCGCCTCACCCCGGTGCCCCAGGCCGTACAGACCCTGCTCGCCGACTTCACCGCGCTCCGCACCGCGGGCGAGGCCGTCTCGGCCATCATCGGGTCCGGCTTCGTTCCGGCGGCGCTTGAGATGATGGACCGCAACTGCATCGGCGTGGTGGAGGCGTCGATCTACGCCGCGGGCTACCCCACCGACGCGGCGGCCGTACTCCTGGTCGAGCTCGACGGCGCGGATGCCGATGCAGTGGCTGCCGAGTGCGTTGAGGTGGAGCGGCTGCTGCGGGAATCCGGCGCGCGCACCGTCCGGGTAGCGCGGGACGAGGCGGAGCGCGCCAGGCTGTGGCAGGGGCGCAAGAAGGCCTTCGGAGCCCTGGGACGGTTGAGCACCGATCTCCTGGTCCAGGACACGGTCGTGCCGCGCTCCACACTTCCGCAGGTGCTGGAGCACGTCGAGGCGATCGGCGAGGCCTTCGGGGTCCAGGTCGCGAACGTGTTCCACGCCGGCGACGGCAACCTGCATCCCAACATGGCGTTCGACGGCAGCAACGGCGCGGAAGTGGAGCGGGTGGAGCGGGCTGCGGCGGCCATCGTGGAGGCCTGCGTGGCCGCCGGGGGAACCATCACGGGTGAGCACGGAGTCGGGGCGGACAAGCTGCGCTACATGCCCCTCATGTTCGACGCCGAGACGCTCGGCGCGATGCGCGCCGTCCGCCTGGTGTTCGACCCCGCTGGCATCGCCAACCCGGGCAAGGTGCTCCCCCCGCACGCGTGCCGTGAGTGGCGCATGGGGGTGGCTTCGTGACTGACACGAGAGAGCGTCTGGAAAGATGGCAGAAAGAGGACTGACGATCGTCCGGCGCATCCGCTCCCTGTTGGGGGCCGATGCAGCGGTGGAGACCGACGCCACCGGGATGCCGCGAGTCGCGCCCCGGTCGGAGGAGGCCGTCGCCGCCGTGCTCACGGCTGCGTCCGAAGCGGGCTGGCGGGTGCGTGTCGAGGGCACGGGAAGCTGGATGCCGCCGGACGCCGATGCCGACCTCGCCGTCACCACCCGGAACCTGACGGCGATCACCTACCTCGACGCCGCCGACCTGGTAGCGACGGGCGAGGCGGGCGCGGTGTGGGGCGATTTCCGTCGCGCTCTGGCGGACCGGGGCGCGTGGCTGGCGCTGGACCCACCGGGATCGGGACGCTCGGTGGGTTCGGTGGTAGCCACCGGCACGGCAGGTCCGCTCCGCGGCGGGTTCGGCAACGTGCGGGACCACCTGCTGGGCCTCACCCTCGTGACGGGAGACGGACGCATCGTCCGGCCGGGCGGCCGCGTAGTCAAGAACGTGGCAGGCTTCGACATCACGAAGCTGGCGGTGGGGAGCTTCGGCGCATTCGGCATCGTTACCGCGGCCACCTTCCGGTTGCGGGCGGTGCCCCGCGCCGACATCACGCTGGTGGCCACCGGGGTGCGCGACGGCTTGCTGACCGCCGCCCGGGAGATCCTGGCGTCAGGGATCACCCCGGCGGCGATGGAGCTGCTCTCGCCCATCGCGGCCCGGGCGAGCGACTGGATGCTCGCGGTGCGGCTGATCGGCGCGGACCCGGAGGTCCAGGCGACGCGGGCCGCGGTGGGCGGGGCCGCCTCAATGGCCCTCACCGAGCTGCCGGCACGTGAGTCGGCGCAACTGTGGCCGGAAGCCCTCAGCGGCGCCGCTCTGGGGCCCATCACGATGCGGCTCGGTGCGTTGCCCTCCGCCCTCGACGATGCCCTCGATCTGGTGGCGCACCATCTCCCCGAGGCCTGGCTCTCGGTGGCCGTGGGGCCCGGAGTCATCCGCTGGAGCGGCGAGGCGGCCATCGACCGGCTCAAGCTGCTGCGCCACACCGCAGCCCAGCAGGAGATGCCGCTGACCCTGGAGCGGGCGCCCTGGACCGTGCGCAGCACCCTGGGACACTTCGGGGCGTACCGCGAGGGAGTGGGGCGTCTGGTGGGTGCGCTGCGGCGCACGTTCGACCCCGAACAGGTGCTGGTGGCCCCAGTGGGCGACCCGGCATGACCGCCCTCGTTGCGGCCGGCCTGGAGCCCTGCGTGCACTGCGGGTTCTGCCTCCAGAGCTGTCCGACATACCTGGTCGCCGGCGACGAGGCGGACAGCCCCAGGGGACGCATCGTGCTAATCCGCGGTCTCGCCACCGGCCGGCTGGATCCGGGGGAGCGCGGCGTCACCACCCACCTGGACCGTTGCCTCGGGTGCCGCGCCTGCGAGCCGGTGTGTCCCTCCGGCGTGAGCTACGCCCCCGCCCTAGAGCGGGCGCGCTCGCTGCTCAACTCCAAGCGTCCGGTGCCCCTGATGGTGCGGTTGGTCCACGCCGTCATGGCGGAGCGTCGCCTGGGCCGGCTGCTGTTTCCCCTGGCGCGTGCGCTGCGCTGGGCGGCACACCGGCTGGCGGGAGACTCCTGGCTGGGTTTTGCTCTCGGCATGCTGGCCTCATCGAGGCCGGCCCGGGTCAACGGCACGCCAGTCGAGGGGCGCATGGCCCCCGCCGACGACGCAGCCACGCGACGCGACGCCGGACGCGTCGCCCTGTTCCGCGGCTGCATCATGGACGGCCTCTTCGGTCACGTGCACGCTGCCGCCGAACGGGTTCTCAAGACCAATGGCTTCACGCTGGTGGATGCAAACGACCAAGGGTGCTGCGGCGCCCTCCACGCTCACGCCGGCCAGCACGAGGAAGCCGTCGCCCTGGCGCGGCACAACGTCGCGGAATTGGGGAGCCTCGCCCCCGACACCGTCATCGCCGTGGACGCAGCGGGCTGCGGTGCCATGCTCAAGGAGTACGGGCGGCTCCTCGCCGGCGACTCTCTGGAAGCGCCGGCCCGCGCGCTGGCGGAGCGGGTGAGAGACGTGACCGAGCTCTTGGCGGAGGGACCGCTGAGGGCGGGGGCGCCGCTGGGGCTCCGGGTGGCCTACGATCCCCCTTGCCACCTGCTGCACGCCCAGGGTGTGGACGCCGAGCCCGAGCTCATGCTCGAGGCGGTCACGGGGATCGCGCCGCTGCGCCATGCCGAGGCGGAGGTATGCTGCGGCAGCGCCGGGAGCTACTCCCTGGCCCAGCCGGGCCTTTCCCGCACCGTGCTAGCGCGCAAGGTGGAGGCCATCATGGCCGCACGGCCCGACGTGGTCTCCAGCGGGAACCCGGGGTGCGCGATGCAGATCGGGGCCGGACTCCTCGCAGCAGGCGCAGCGATCCCCGTCGTGCATCCCGTCGAGATCCTCGACTGGTCGTACCAACACGCGGGGTGCTATGCCGGCTGATTCCCCCGGCGCCGCGCTCATCATCGGCCCCGCCGATCTGTCCTCCGCCGACGCCGACGCGGCGCTGGAGGGTGCCGTCGTGGCGCGGGCGGATGTCGCCACGCTGGACGTGGCGGGGCCCGCCGCCCGGCAATGCATCCAGGGCATCCACACCAATGATGTCGAGACCGTGGGCCCCGGGGGATTCGTGTACGGCGCCACCCTCACCCCCAAGGGCATGATCGTCAGCGACCTCTGGGTGGCGCGGCACAACGGTGACTGCACGCTGTACGCACCGGTCGCCGGGAAGGAGGCCGTGCTGGCCACCTTCGGGCGCTACGTCCCGCCGCGGCTGGCCGGGATCACCGACCGGGCCAATGACGTCACCGTGCTGCACCTGGTGGGGCCCCAGGCGCTCGAGCTCGCTCAACAGGCGGGTATCGAGCTGCCGCAGCCGGGCCGCACGTCAACCGGCATGCTGCAAGGCGCCAGCTACCGGGCGGCGGCGCCGAGCCGGGGTATCCCCTTCGGGCTTCAGCTCGCCGCCGCCAATGCGGACGCCGATACCGTGTTGCACGCGCTCGAGGGCGCCGGCGTAGCGACCGGCGCAGCCGCCGCCCTGGAGCTCGCCCGGATCCTCACCGGATGGCCGCGCCTCGGGGCCGAGATCGGAGAGAAGACGCTGCCGCAGGAGGTCCGGTTCGACGAGATCGGCGGTGTGTCCCACTCCAAGGGCTGCTACACCGGCCAGGAAACCGTCGCCCGCCTGCATTTCCGCGGTCACGCCAACTGGCGGCTGGCAGGCCTCCGGTGGGATGTCGAGCCCACCTTCGAGACGGCGGCCGTCGAGGCCGATGACAAGACTTTGGGCCGCGTGAGCAGTGCGGTGTGGCTGCCGCGCCGCGGGTCCTACGTTGGACTCGCCGTCGTGCGGCACGAGGTCGCCGCCGATCGGGAGGTGACGGCGGCGGGCGCCGCCGCCCACACCGTAGCCCTTCCCTTGTCGGACACCTGAGCGAATCCACCACCCGATGAGAGTGCTGGTCACCGGCGGGACGGGCCTGGTCGGGAGCCATGTGATCGAGCGGCTGGTCCGCCGTGGCCACGAGGTGCGGGCCCTGGTGCGCCGTCCCGTCGCGTTTGGGGCCGTTCAATCCCTCGGCGCCGAGGCCGTCCCGGGAGCCGTGGAGCAGCCGGCGTCCTGGGAGTCCGCCGGGGCCGCAGACGCCATCGTCCACGCCGCGGCCCTGGTCGTCCAGCCGGCGGACTGGGATCGCTACGAGGCCGTGAACGTGGCGGGGACCCGCCTCGCCGTCGAGGCTGCGGCCCGCCGCGGGGCGCGGCTGGTGCACATCTCGTCGGTGGCCGTCTACGGCCGCCGTCCCGCAGTCGCGAGCGGCGAGCGGGTCGCCGAGGACGCGCCCTTCCTGCCAATCGCCGCGGCCGACTTCTACGCCCGCTCCAAGCGCCTGGCCGAGGAGACGCTGTGGGAGACGGCGCGGCACAGCGGCGTCAGCGCAGTAGCCCTGCGCCCCTGCGTGATCTACGGAGAGCGCGAGCGGATATTCATGGGCCGCGTGCTGCGGGCCGTGCGCCTCGGGGTGGTGCCGCTGGTGGGGCCGGGCGACAACGAGCTCGCCCTGGTCTATGCGGGGAACGTGGCCGACGCGGTGCTCGCCGCGCTGGACCGCCCCCACGTCGAGGGGCCGTTCAACACCACCAACGACGGCAGGATCACGCAGCGGCAGGTGTTCGAGACCATCGGCGAGGTGCTGGGACGCCGCCTGCGGTTCGTGCGCCTGCCGTTGGGCGCCGCCGTCGCCGCAAATCACGCATGGCACCTCGTGCGGCGGCTCCGCCGACCCGGTCGCTACGCCGGCCTGGGGGGATCCGGCGCACGGTTTCTCGCCCGGGAGAATCCCTACACCTCGGCCCGGGCGCAGCAGGAGCTGGACTGGCGACCGGTAACGCCGCCGCGGGAGACTCTCAGGCGTACCGTGGAGTGGTTCCTGCGTGAGGGCGGGACCAGCTAGCAAGAGGGCGCTGGGGCGCGGCGCCGTTCAGCGGTTCGCGGCCCCTTCCGGTCGGAACCGCACGATGGGCTCTCCCGTGGCGCTGAAGACCTCCAGCACCTCGCCGCCACGCTCCCGGTACCCGTGTAACACGGTGTCCCCCGGCGCGCGCACCCGTCCGATGGGCCCCCGCAGCCGCCACTTACGGATGAACCACGCGCCGCTCGGCAGGCTGGCGAATTCCACGGAGCCGCCGGTGCGCTCCGCGGGGATCCAGCGTCCCAGCCGCATGTAGCGGAACTCGAGCACCCGCAGCGCCGTCGCCGCAGAGTCCACCCAGAGCACGCCCCTCACGTCGGACAGCCTGCCGTCCCGCACCGGCTCGAACGCCAGCCCGATCAGCCCGGACGTGTCGGAGCCGTGTCGCTCAATGCGAAAGCAGTGCTCGTCGAGAAACGCATCGGAGACCAGCACCTGGGCGTCGGGGCCGTAATAGACCGGTCCCCCCGGAGCGCCCTGCACGAAGCCGTATTCGGAAAGGCTGTCCGCTGCGAGGCCGTGGAACGGCCAATCGCTGTAGCCGACCCGGCGATAGGTGGTGTCCGACAGCACGTTGAGGAACTGGTCGAGGGTCCGTTCCACCATCAACGTGCGGAAGCGGTACAGCCGCTGATCGATAGTCCACGCCGTGGCAACCAGCGCACTCTTCACCTCCTCCCACAACGTGGAGGTGGCCATGCCCTCGCCCGGGCGCACGCGACACGTCCGCTCAGCCTCCACGGTGATGGCGGGCAGCGCCACCCGCACCATCGTGAGCGGTATCTCTTCCTCGCGCCTCTCCCCCACCGCCAGGGAGAAGGACTGCGACTCCCACTTCGTGTAGCCGATGAGGATCGCCCGCAGGCGGTACTCGCCCGCCCCCTCCCCCCGGACCACGAACCGCCCCAGGGCGTCGGTGAGCGAGCGGGAGTGGTCCCGCCCCAGTGAATCGAGCAGCAACACCCACGCGCCGACCACGGGCTCCCCGCTCAGCTCATCCACGATCGTTCCGCCGACGACCTGTGCGCTCGAGTGAGACTGCGCGCCCACTGTGAGCAGCGCCGCCAGGCCCGCTGAGCGGGCCAGGTCAAGCAACGTCGGGTGACGTACCATGCGCGCCCCCCACCTTCACACTAGAACCGTCGCCCCGCCGCGCGGGCCGACCTGACCTAGTCGCCGGAACCGGAGGAAACGGTTTCGCGCGCCGACCCGATGTCCAGCGCCACCTTCCAGGTACCGTCCGGCTGCTTGCGCCAGATGGTGACGTAGGAGCCCCCTCCGCGGATCAACAGGCCGTTCGGGCCGGCGCGGGTGCTGCGGTACCTCCCAACGGTGTAGCCGAGATCGCCGGAGGCCGCGACCTCCGCCCGGCGCGGCCTCCAATCCAGCACGTGCGTCGAATCAGCGAAGACCGGCTCCATGAGGGCGTGGATCGCCTCGTGCCCCACCACCGGGTCCCCCGACAGGAACATCATCCCGTCTTCCGCGAAGTAGGAGGTCCACGCTTCTACGCCCCCCTGCGCCACCTCCTGTGCGAATGCGAGGTCGGTATCCATGAGCTCCTGCCGCGCATCCTCCGGAACCGCGCCGCTACTACAGGCGGCGACGACCACAACGGCGATCGCGTACGACGCTCTCATCATTCGGTCTCCTTGCGACACGGGTTTGCGACACCCCGCCTCTCCGAGGTGTGGCTCGCTGTTGCATCTCTCGCTACGCTGTTGGCCGCGCCAAGTGCGCGGCTTCGATCACCGGAGGCACTCCGCCGGCATCATTCGCCACTCGCTGCCGCCCGTCCCCTCCCCCGCATCGACCCTCGCGTGGAGGGCACCGTCGGGCGCCAGGCGATAGATGATGCGCTTCGGGAAGTCGTGCTCGGGGTTCTCGAAGTAGGCGGTCCGCTCGACGATCCGTCTCAGGTAGAACGAATCCTCAGACTTGCGTCCCCGGGGATACGGCGTGAGCGCGATCCCCCCGATCTCCTTCCGGATGACGGTCAGCTCGAACTGGATCGCTTCGCCGCGCAGGAGGTACCGGGTGGTTCCCAGCATCACGTTGGCGGAGGGCGTCGTGTAGTGCTCCTCGATGGTGCCGGTGGCGCCGTTCCGCTCGAACGCTCCCTCCCAGCAGCCGGTCATGAACGAGAGATCCTCGAGGGATAGCCCCGACTGCGCGACGGCCACGGGCGCCGCACCGAGGATCCCGGCGAGGACCCAGCCGGCCGATAAACGATACATGGGTAGACCTCCCTAGCTGCGACCAGCCGCTAACGCGGTTCTTAGCCGAAGTACTCCGGCTCGTTTCCCGGCCTCCACTTGATGTTGCACCCCAGGCTGGGGACTTGCGGCTCGGGCACGGGCCGGCCGGCCAGCACAGCGTCGAGCGCCGCACGAAGGTCCGCACCCGTGACGGGCACGGCGTTGCCCGGCCGGCTGGGATCGAGCTGCCCCCGGTAGGCCAGCGCACCCCCGGTGTCGAACAGGAAGAAGTCCGGCGTGCAGGCCGCCTTGAAGCCCTTCGCGACCTCCTGCGTCTCGTCGAGCAGGAACGGGAACTCCCATCCCTCGCTCGTGGCCAGCGCCTTCATGTGCTTCGGTGCGTCGTCGGTGTACTTCGCCACGTCGTTGGAGTTGATGGCCACGATGCCGAGCCCTTTGGGCAGGTAGTCGGCGCCGAGGCGCGTGAGCTCGTCCTTGACATGCTTCACGAATGGGCAGTGGTTGCAGATGAACATCACTAGAGTCGGTCGCCCCAGGTAATCAGCGGAGGAGACCGTGCTCCCGTCCACCGCGTTGGGCAGCGAGAACTCGGGGAGCGGCGTCCCCAACGACAGCATGGTGGATGGTGTGGCGACCATGGATGCTCCTCTCGATGGAGACGTGCCGGTCGTCCATGTGGAACGGATACACACTCGCACCCGGAGTGGGCAAGGAACCCGCCTTGACCGTCCCCTCCCACCTCGGCACTATGCGGAATCCCGAGGTACAGCCCGTGTCCGAACGCATGCGTGAAGTGCACGTCGTCAAGCACGACTACGAGACCAGCGACTCGGTGGCCGACCAGGTCGCCGTGGAGGAGCCGCTGGAGATCCGGATCGCCGACACGCCGCTCGCCGTGGTGATGCGCACGCCGGGGGACGATGCCGACCTGGTGACCGGGTTCCTGCTCACCGAGGGGATCATCCTCGGGCCCGATGAGATCGCCGCCCTGGAACACTCCGAGGACCCGGAGAGCTCCCGCACCTCGGTGCGGTTCCGCGACGGAGTGGAGGTGGACCCCACGCGGTTCCAACGCAACCTCTTCATGTCGAGCTCTTGCGGCGTGTGCGGCAAGGCCTCGATCGAGGCGGTGCATCTGTTCGCGAATCCGGCGAGGGACTTCACGGTGCGACGCGATCTGGTGGCGGGTCTAACCGGCAGGCTACGCGCACAGCAGCCCACTTTCGACGCCACCGGTGGACTGCACGCGGCCGGCCTGTTCGATCTCGACGGCAACGCACTCGCCGTGCGAGAGGACGTAGGGCGGCACAACGCGGTGGACAAGGCCATCGGGGCCGCGGCCAAGCAGCAGTGGCCCTTGCCCCTCGGGATCCTGGTCGTGTCGGGGCGGCAGAGCTTCGAGATCGTACAGAAGGCGGCGGTGGCGGGGATCGGCGGGGTGATCGGTGTATCGGCTCCCTCCTCGCTCGCAGTCGAGCTGGCAGAGGCACACGGGATGCTGCTCGCGGGCTTCTCCCGAGGCCCGGCGTTCAACGTGTACGCCGGGGTGGAGCGGCTGGCCGACTAGGCCGACCGGCAGCCGATCACGGCGCGGCGACTGCATCAGCCAAGCCGCCCATGCTGCCTCTGGCGCCCGAAGCGCCACCCTGGCATACGTTTGCAGGGTGCTAGAGAATCACTAGTATTCTCATAGGATATGCCCACGATGACGGTTCCATCCACCCAGGAGCTCATCGAGCGCTGGCGCGGCAAGCCCGCTCCACTGCTACCCGTGCTGCATGCGGTGCATGAGCGGGACGGCTTCCTGACCGATGAAGCGCTGCGCGAAGTGGCGGCGGGGCTGCGCATCCCGCTGGCCGAGCTGTTCGGCGACATCACGTTCTACCACCACTTCTCGCGCGAGCCCCTGGGCCAGGAGGCTGCCCGGGTCTGTACCGGCCCGGTGTGCAGCCGGCGGGGCGGTCTCGAGCTGCTCGAGGCCCTGCGGCAGGACGGCGCGACCCCCATGCCCTGCGCGGGACGGTGCGACGAGCCGGTCCCGGTACTGAAGGGAAACCAGGCGCTCGTGGGTACGGCGGCCGACGCCCTCGAGGCTCGGCCCTCGCCCCTGCCCACCCCCAACCCCGGTGGCCACGAGGAGTGCATCTTCGCCGCGATCCGGGAGCCGAAGCGCAACACCATCGCGGGCTACCGCAAGACCGGCGGCTACGAGGCGCTCACGCGGGCACGGAGCGATCCGTCGCCGACCGACGTGATCGGCCGCATCACCGACGCAAGGCTCGCAGGACGCGGCGGAGCGGGGTTCCCCACGGGCGTCAAGTGGCAGGCCGTGGCCGACGCGCAGGGCGGACCCAAGTCCATCGTGTGCAACGCCGACGAGGGCGAGCCCGGCTGCTTCAAGGACCGGGCGATCCTCGACTACGATCCCCACGCGGTGATCGAAGGCATGGCCCTCGCCGCCTACGCCACCGGCGCGACCCGCGGCTTCATCTACCTGCGGTACGAGTACCCCGAGACGTTCGAGATTCTGGAGCGTGCGATCGCCGAGGCGGAGCAGGCCGGATTCCTGGGGGATGAGATCCTCGGGCAGGACTTCAGCTTCCGCATCCACCTGCGGCGGGGCGCCGGCGCATACATCTGCGGCGAGGAGGGCTCGCTGTTGAACAGCCTGGAGGGCAAGCACCCCTTCCCCCGCAACCGTCCGCCCTTCCCGGTGACGCACGGATACGAGAGCCTGCCAACGGTGGTGAACAACGTGGAGACCCTCGCTGCGGCAGCGCACATCGTACGCCAGGGGCCGGAGTGGTACCGCGGTCTCGGGTTGAACGGCCACGCCGGCACCAAGGTGATCAGCCTGTCCGGCGACATCCAACGACCCGGGAACTACGAAGTGCCGTTCGGGCTACCATTGCATACCCTGCTCCACGAGTGGGCGGGCGGCCCGCCCGAAGGGCGCACCATCCAGGCCGTGACGATGGCGGGGCTCTCCGGCGGATTCCTCGCGGGCGACGACCTCGACGTTACGCTGGACGAGCCGAGCATCAAGGCGAAGGGCTCCTTCCTCGGAGCCGGCGGCATCATGGTGTTCGACGACAGCCGCGACATGATCGCGGTGGCGCGTGACGCAATGTCGTTCTTCGCCCACGAGTCCTGCGGCAAGTGCTTCCCGTGTCGCATCGGCACCCAGCGCCTTACGGAGCGGCTCGCGGGAGAAGCCGGGCCTGAGGATCTCGGCGCCTGGATCGACGAGGTAACCGACCTGGGGCAGACCATGAAAGCGGTGAGCGCCTGTGGCCTGGGACTCGCCGCGCCGCTGATCACAGAGAGCCTGCTCAGGTACTTCCCAGAGCGCGTGGCCGCGCACGTCGCCGGTTGACCGGTCGGATCGTGGAGAGAGGACGCCTGACATGATCGCGACGGAGAAGGATCTCGAGATGCACACGATGACCCTCGACGGTGAGGCCGTGAGCTTCACCGAGGGTGAGACCATTTACGAGGTGGCGCAGCGGCTTGAGGGAGATATCCCCACGCTGTGCTACGATCCGCGCTTGGAGCCCTACGGGAGCTGCCGCCTGTGCGTCGTGGAGGTGGAGGGCCAGCGCCTCCCCGTGGCGTCCTGCACCACGAAGGCGACGCCGGGCATGGTGGTGAAGACCAGGACCGCCGGCATCGAGAAGCACCGCAAGACGCTGCTCGAGATGGTCGCGTCGGAGAACCGCGAGCTCGACGTGGACCCGCTGAGGAGCTACGCCTCGCAGGAGCTCACCACCCTGGTGGACCGCTACGACGCCCGCACCGCGAGGTTCCAGGGCGCGCGCTCGGGCGCGAGCCGCCAGGACGACGACAACCCCTTCATTCTCCGCGACTACGATCTCTGCATCTCGTGCTACCGCTGCGTCCGGGTCTGCGCGGAGCAGGAGGGTGACCACGCCATCAGCGTGCGGAACCGGGGCTTCGACACCCAGATCACGGTGGAGTTCGACGGCCTCCTCAAGGACTCGGCCTGCACGTTCTGCGGCCAGTGCGTGCAGACCTGCCCCACCGGCGCCCTCGCCGACCGCAAGGCGCTGCGGCACGCCGAGGTGCCGGGCGAGATCGAGAAGACGCGGACCATCTGCCCCTACTGCGGCGTTGGTTGCTCGGTGGACATGCTCACGAAGGGCGATCAGATAGTCGGTATCCAACCGGCAATGGACGGTCCCGCCAATCTCGGCGCGCTATGTGTGAAGGGGCAGTTCGCATACGACTTCGTGCAGCATCCCGACCGGCTCAGGATGCCGCTCGTGCGCGGGGACGACGGCAACCTACACGAGACCGATTGGGATACGGCTCTCGACCGCACCGCCGACGGATTCCGCAAGGTGGTGGACCAGTACGGCCGCCACAGCCTCTACGCCGTTGCTTCGGGCCGCGCGCCGCACGAGGCGGCCTACTCGGTGCAGAAGCTCATGCGCGCCGGGTGGGGGATCAATCACATCGACAACTGTAGCCGTGCTTGACACGCTCCCACGGTTGCCGGTCTGGCAGCCTCGATCGGACGGGGAGCGATGTCAAACCCGCTGGCCGACATGGAGAAGCCCGACGTCATCTTCGCGATCGGGACCAACATGACCGAGTGCCACCCGGTGGCGGCGACCCGCCTCAAGCGGGCGCTGGCCCGGGGGGCGAAGATGATCGTGGCCGATCCGCGCCGCATCGGGCTCGCCGAGCTGGCGGACCTGTATCTCCCGATCCGCGTGGGCTCCGATGTGGCGCTGCTGCTGGCCATGGCCCACGTGATCCAGCGTGAGGGGCTCGTCGATCCCCAGTTCATCGCGGAGCGCACGACCGAGAGCGAGACATTCCTCGAGCACGTGAAGCAGTTCCCGCCCGAGTGGGCGGAGCAGATCACCGGTGTGCCGGGACGGGACATCGAGACCGCAGCCC
>JBDHDE010000050.1:0-20270 GCA_039591655.1 Gemmatimonadota bacterium | reverse complement strand
TGGAATGTTTCCGGTTGCGCCGGCGGATGCAGTGGACAACTAGCGGCGGGGATCGGTATGAGGTCTGCCGAACCGCAAACGCCGTGCTAATCCCATCTGTCACAAATGGTTACAGTAGTCGCGGGAGCCGGAATCCGGTGGTTCGCGTGTCCCGAGTCACAGACCGAACCCCACGAAACAACCCAGATTCTGCCTGAGCGCGGGTTCGACCGAGGTGTCGCAGGATCAGTGAACTCAAACCGGCGCGCGCAGACTATTGGGCGAATCGCCGTGCTGTGTAACATTAATGACATGACGGCCCCACGCAGAGTTGCGGCTCCCTCGACATCGGCGCGCGGGAGCGAATCCCCATGAGTCGGTCCGCCGACGCCGCCCGGCAACGCCAAGCCCTGGTATCCCGGGTAAACCCGGACGAGTTGACCCTGGTGTCAGGCTCCACCTGAATGGACAAGCTCGACCGTCTCGGGTGGACGGCCGCGGTCTGCTTCGTGTGCCACGGGTTACGCATTGGGGTTCGAGCCAACACTCCGAAGGTGTTGGATCAGCTTCTCGAGCTGCTGCCGCCGGGTGCGAAGCCGACTCGCGGGCCGCGGGTGCAGCGGCTGTACTCCGTCATCGCCGGTGGTGCCAAGCGGGGCCCCCGGATACGGCGCTTCAACATGCTCTATGTAGACGAGGTGAGACTCGTACAGACGACGGATTGGGAGCGAGTCCGGATTGCTCTCGAGATGGATCTCCAACTCTACGTGGCCGAGTTCGCCCGCCGGCGGGTGTTCGTACACGCAGGGGTGGTGGGATGGCGCGGCCGGGCGATCGTCATCCCGGGGCGTTCTCTCAGCGGGAAGACCACCCTGGTCCGGGCGCTGGTCGAAGCCGGCGCGACATTCCAGTCGGACGAGTATGCCGTGCTCGATTCCCGGGGGCGGGTCCATCCGTACGTCACGAAGATGTCCCTGCGGGATGCGGCGGGAGGACACTTCGAGAAGGTCCATCCGGAGACCCTTGGCTGGGAGCTCGGTGTGAGACCGCTCCCGATCGGGCTGGTCGTCGTAACGAGCCACCGGTCCGGTGCGCGATGGCGACCCCGCCGGCTCTCAGCAGGTCGGGCAGTCATGGAGCTGCTCGCCCATACGGTGTCCGCGCGGTGGCAACCGGAACGGGCCCTCGCGACATTGCGATTGGCCATAGCCAACGCTAAGGTGATCAAAGGAATGCGGGGCGAGGCCGAGGAGATTGCGGACGCGCTGCTGAGCGCCGCGGCCGACGGCACGCCGTCGATCTCGACGGCCGACAGCGGCCGACGAGTTGCGACTTCGGCAGTATAACGGCTCATGCCCCCGAAGGCGCTCACGAGAGAAGGTGGCTCATGAATCCTGCAAGCACGCTAATGCCCCCTGCCAGGACAGAGGAGCTGGTCGTCGAACAACTGCCCGACGAGACGCTGGTCTACGATCTCAAGCGCCATAGGGCTCACTGTCTGAATTGCACCTCGTCCCTGGTCTGGCAGCACTGCGACGGGAGAACCACGACCGCCCAAGTGGCAAGGTTGCTCGAGGAGAAGTTGGGACTTCCGAGGGACGAGCAGATCGTGGAGTTCGCCCTGGACCGGCTGCACAGGGCCAGGCTGCTGGCGGACGGGACGCACGGCCTCGGAGACGGCGTCTCGACCTCGCGGCGGGCGCTGGTGCGGAAGCTAGCGGTTGTGGGCGGGCTGGGTATGCTGTTGCCTGTGATCACGTCGCTGAAATCACCCCTGGCGGCGGTGCAAGCCTCCACGACGACCTCCGCGCAGTGCAGGCAGTGCATCGGGGTCGGGCTTCCGTGCTCCGATCAGGCCGGCAAGACTTGTACTGCGAACGTCCCGCAGCCGGGCAAGTGCAGGTGCGTGTAGGGACGCCCTCTGGGATCGGTCGCCCGCACCACGAAGTCGCCTCAAGGAGATCACTCCGTGCGCCCCACCGCTCGGGGCAGAGATGCGAAGGAAAACGGCCGGATGGTGGCGGTAGCGCTCGCCGGCGCGTGGCGCTCCCCACCCCCGGCACTGGCTCTTTCTCCCACCGACATCGCCGCTATCACCCCATTGCTCCTCAGAGCAGGCACCGGAGCATTGGCGTGGTGGCGCATCCGCAACTCCGACCTGAAGGACGCTGCGGGCGCGCGCCCGCTACGTGACACCTATCGCTACGACACTCTTCAGGCGGCCATCCACGAACGTCACATCACGCAGGTCGTATCCGCTCTGCGTTCGTTCGGGGTCGACCCCCTGTTGCTCAAGGGCTGGGCGGCGGCTCGACTCTACCCGGAGCCCGGGCTGCGACCCTACGGAGACATCGACCTGTGTGTCCGGCCGGAGCAGTACGAAGCTGCAGTCGCTGCGCTCGCCGGCCGAGCTGCCGAGACCGGCGTTGTCGACCTGCACAAAGGCCTGCCGGAGCTTCATCGCCCCTCCCTAGACGAAGTCTACGATCGCTCGCGGCTGTTCCCCCTCGCCGACCTGGAGGTGCGGATCCTGGGCTCCGAGGACAACCTGCGGTACATCTGCCTCCATCTGCTGCGCCACGGCGCGTACCGTGCCCTATGGCTGTGCGACGTCGCGGCGGCGCTGCAAGCCGCGCCCCAAGACTTCGATTGGGAGTACCTACTGAGGGGCGAGCGACGCCAGTCGGGTTGGATCATCTGTGCCCTCATGCTTGCCCATGAACTCCTGGACGCGAGGCTGGACGGAACCTCCGCAGTCGAGAGCGCCAGGAGCCTGCCTAGCTGGCTGGTGCCCGCAGTCGTGAAGCAGTGGGGGGCAAGGGAACATTACATGACCAGTGCGACGATGGCGGCCTCGCTGCGTCGTCCGAGGAGCATACTGAAGGCGCTCCGGCTGCGGTGGCCGAACGCCATTCAAGCCACAGTCGGCGTGGGAGCGCCATTCAACGAGTTTCCCAGGTTACCCTTTCAGCTGGGCGAGTGCTTCCTGCGAACGGCTCACTTCGTCACCCAGGTGCCGCGGCTGATCCGACAGCGATCCCTTGGGCCGGTGGGGCGCGGGGCACATGCTCCTGTGGCGGCGAGGGTTCGCGAGGAATCTGCAGATGCGAGCGGGGCGAGAAGGCATCCACCGTCGCCGCCCGGGTAGGAGCGGTGCTCGGCGGTCGCGAGCAATCCACGACCACGATGACCGGGGTGGGGGTCGAACCCACGACCTACGGATTAAAAGTCCGTTGCTCTACCAACTGAGCTACCCGGTCGATGGACTGAAACTTCGCGCCGCCGGAGTCAACAGACAAGCACCAGGGACTCGGATCACCTTCCCCCAGAAGGGGTGCACCCGCTCCGGTGAGGGGCCGATGTCTCTCCTGGCGCCGATTCCTCCTCTGGAACCGATGTCTCCTCTGGGACCGCTATCCCCCGAGGAACGCACCACCACGGCTTCGTCCCCCCCTGGGGGAAAACGTCCCGAGGGCCCATTTCCCCTCCCCAGGGGGCCATCCCCCCCAGATCCGCCACCGGAGGAGAACCTCGTTCCCACAGGGTGGAAAGCACCAACTCTCAGAGCGGAGACGCCCATCTCCCACAGGTAAAACCCCGTCTCTTTCAGAGGGGCGAAGGGCGCTTTTCAGAGGGGAAAACCACTCTCCTGCGCAGGTGCAACCGCCTTTCCCAGAGGGAAAACTCGACTCCTACCTCCGCCGTCAGAGCGGAATCCTGGCCCATCCGGCAACCTCCCTCAGTGGCCCACCCCCAATCCCACAGGGGAAAAGCTCTTGTCTCTCAGACAGAAACCCTTACTTTGGGGGGCGTGTAGGGGCTGGTTGTCATCCGTTCACAACCTTCTCCGAGGGGCGAAATGGCCAAGAAGAGGAAGAAGAAAAAGAAGGCCGTCCGCAAGAAGGCCAAGAAGCGCGCAACCAAGAGGAAGAAGCGCGCGACCAAGAAGAAGAGGCGGCCGGTGAGAAGGAAGCGCGCGACCAAGAAGAAGAAGCGCGCGACCAAGAAGAAGAAGCGCGCGACCAAGAAGAAGAAGCGCGCGACCAAGAAGAAGCGCGCGACCAAGAGGAAGAAGGTCGCCAAGCGGCGAAAGAAGGCCAAGCGCGTCGTGAAGAGGCGCAAGAAGAAGGTTGCCAAGAAGAAGAAGAAGCGGAAGAAGCGGAAGCCGAACAAGGCTTTCATGAGGCCGGTGCAGCCGGACGCCAAGCTCGCGCTCGTCGTCGGCGCCAAGCCTCTGCCGCGCACGCAGCTCACCAAGAAGCTCTGGACCTACATCAAGAGGCGCAAGCTTCAGGACAAGAAGAACCGGCGGATGATCAATGCCGACGCGAACCTGAAGCCGGTCTTCAACGGCAAGTCCCAGGTGAGCATGTTCGAGATGACGAAGCTGGTCAACAAGCACGTGAAGTAGGAGAGCCTGGTTACGCTTTCGTGCTCGCAGGAATGGATGAGGCAGTACCGCAGTACTGATTGAATCCCAGCCCCGCCATCGGGGGCCGGCGCGCTCGCCGGCCCCCAACAGGCTCTCGGAGATTTGCCACCGACACATTCGCCCGAGCATACCCGGGGCGACTCCCTGCACCCGTCGCCTCGTTTCGTATCAGGGCGCATCGTTTCGAGTCAGCCCCGCAAAGCGTGACGCCGGTCACGTGGGCTGAAACCTCCCGCCGTGCTCGTCGCGGCGTGTAGTGACTCCACGGGGCCCGGCGCCTTGGCGGGCGGACGAGGTCCGCACCAAGACCTGACCTGCTCGCGCGTCTAGTGTGCCGGAGGGAAGAGCTCTGTCTGCGCCATGGGGGAGAACGTGACCCGGTGGTGCGGGGTGGGGTCTCGATCCCGCAGCGCAGCCAGGTGCTCGGCTGTCGCGTAGCCCTTGTTCGCCTCCCAGTGAAACGAGGGATACCGTGGCGCGAGCAGCCCCATGAGGTGGTCACGCACACACTTCGCCAGGACGGCAGCGGCCGAGATGGACTGGCACAGACCGTCTCCGTCGATCACCGGCTCGTGCGCCGTGCCCAGCTCCGGGAGCGGCGTGCCGTCGACGAGGATGTGATCGGGAGTGACGGGGAGGCGGTCGAGCGCTCGGCGCATAGCCAGCGCGCTCGCCCGTCGGATGTTGATGCGATCGATCTCGCGGACCGAAGCGGCACCCAGCGCCCAGTGGAGAGCGGCGCCCCGGACCTCGGCGGCCACCCGCTCTCTCTCAGCGGCAGTCATGACCTTGGAGTCGCGCAGCCCCTCGATGGACGTCTGACCCGGCGCGAACACCACCGCTGCCGCCATCACCGGCCCGGCGAGGGGACCGCGTCCCACCTCGTCCAAACCGGCAACGAGCCGGAATCCCTTCGCCCAGAGCGCGACCTCGCGCTCAAGCGTCGGGTCCGGCACTCAGGACTCTTGCCGCTCCCGGATGCGGGCGGCCTTACCGGAGAGCTTCCGCAAGTAGTAGAGCTTCGCGCGCCGCACCCGGCCCGCGCGCACGACCTCGATGCGGGCAACCGTGGGGGAGTGCAACGGGAACACCCGCTCGACGCCGACACCGCCCGACACCTTGCGGACAGTGAATGTCTCACTGATCCCGGCACCGCGCCGCGCTATGCACACACCCTCGAAGGCCTGCAGGCGCTCCTTGTCTCCCTCGCGCACACGAACCGCGATCCGCACCGTGTCCCCTGGACGGAACTCGGGCAGATCGTCGCGCCGGCCCTCGCGTTGGATCTCCTCTAGCCGTTTCATCGCTTCCACCTCTTACGTCTCGATCCCCTCGGGACCGTGTTCCGCCTGATAGCGAGCCCAGAGATCGGGGCGCCGCTCTTTCGTCAGTCGTTCGGCCTGCTCTCGCCGCCACGCGGCGACCCTTCCGTGATCACCGCTGATCAGCACGTCGGGTACGGCCATCCCCCGGTACTCAGGAGGGCGCGTATAACTGGGCGGGCTGAGGAGCCCTTCATAGAACGAGTCCGCCGCTGCCGACTCGTGATCGCCCAGCGCGCCCGGGAGCAGCCGCACGACGGCGTCGATCACGCACAGCGCGGCGAACTCTCCACCCGACAGCACCGCGTCCCCCACCGAGACCTCCTCGACCCCTTCTCTCTGAGCGACGCGCGCGTCCACGTCCTTGTAATGCCCACACAGCAGCGTCAGCTCTTCCCCAAGGCCGTACCGCACGGCGTCCTCGTGGGTAAACGGCTTCCCACGGGCCGAGAGCAAGACCACCGCCGCTGCCGGCGCCAGGTCGTCCAGCGCTTCGTAGAAGGGCTCCGGCTTGAGCACCATCCCAGCCCCGCCACCGTACGCGTAATCGTCAACGGTCTGGTGCCGGTCATGGGTGTAATCCCGTAGGTTGACCACCCGGTGCTCGACCAACCCCTTCCCAACCGCCCGACCCAGGATACTCGTCACGAGCGGCGCCTCGAAGACCTCCGGGAACAGCGTCACCACGTTCACCCGGAGCATCGCTACAACTCCAGCAGTCCCTCGGGCGGCTCCAGCTCGATCTCGCGCGCCGCGCGATCCACCCGACTCACGATTGGCCGGCGGAACGGCACCAGCAACTCCCGCCCCTCCACCTCGACCACCAGTAGCCGGTTGCCGCCCGGCGCGTCGATCAACCCGACCGCCTCTCCCACCACCTTGCCCTGAACCACCACTCGCGCCCCCGGTACCTCGTGCACGTAGAGCTCGTTCTCAGAGGGAGGCTGCAGTTCCTCCTGTGGCATCCCGAAGAGCTGGTTCTTCCAGCGCTCGAGGTGATCACGGTCCTCGACGCCCTCGAACTTGAGCAGCCAGTGGCGGTGATACGGCCGGCTTCGCTCGATCGCTACCGGCGGCCCGAGCACGTTGCCCGACTCGTCCACCGGTACTAGCTGCCGCCCGACCGCAAGCACCTCCTCGGGCGCGTCCGTGAGCGTCCAGACCACCACCTCGCCTTTCAGCCCATGGGGCTTGCGGACGCGCGCCACCGCCAGGTGGGCGCCGCCCTGCACGGCTCGGTCAGTCCGCGGACGCCTGGAACACGCCGGCCTGCTTCAGCAGCGAGCGGACCGTGTCCGACGGCGTCGCCCCCTTTGCCAGCCAGGCGCGGGCCTTCTCCGCGTCCACTTTGATCGTCGCGGGCTCAGTCCGGGGATTGTAGTGCCCCAGCGTCTCCACCACACGCCCATTGCGGGCCTTGGTGGACTCCGCCACCACGATGCGGTACTCGGGCTGCTTCTTCCGGCCGACCCTACGCAAGCGGATTCGTGTCGCCATGTCCCTACCTTGGTAGCTGCATCAACATCTGCGGGCCGAACCGGCCCAAGCCTTTCATCATCTTCTTCATCTGCTCGAACTGCTTCAGCAGCGCGTTCACTTCCTGCACCGGCCGTCCGGCGCCCTTCGCGATCCGCGCCCGACGCGAGCCGTTCAGCACGCCGGGCTGCCTGCGCTCCTCCGGCGTCATCGACAGGATGATCGCCTCGACGTGCCGGATGCGCCTGGGGTCCGCCTTGGCCTGCTTCAGCACTTTGGCGTTCATCCCCGGAAGCAACCCCAGTATTCCCTCCAGCGGCCCCATCTGCTGGATCTGCTTCATGGCCAGGAGGAAGTCCTCCAGGTCCATGCCCTTCTTCGACACCGCCTTCTTCGCCAGTCGCTCGGCGTCGTCCGCCTTCACGGCCTGCTGGGCCTTCTCCACCAGGCCGAGCACGTCGCCCCGCTGGAGGATGCGCCCCGCCATGCGGGTCGGGTCGAACACCTCCAGCGCGTCGATGGCCTCGCCGACGCCGACGAACTTGATGGGCGCCCCGGTCACCCCATTGATGGACAGCGCTGCCCCACCCCGGGCGTCGCCGTCCAGCTTAGTGAGGATCACTCCGGTGATCCCCAGGGCGTCGTGGAAGCCCTTGGCGATGCGCACCGCATCCTGCCCGGTCATCGCATCGGCGACCAGCAGGATCTCGTGCGGCTCCACGGCGGCCTTGAGGCGCTCGAGCTCGGCCATCATCTCGTCGTCGATCTGCAGCCGGCCCGCCGTGTCCACCAGCACGGTGCGCGCCCGCGCGCGCCCCGCGGCGGCCACTCCCTCCCGCACCAGCGCCGGCACGTTGGCCTTCCCCTCGGGAGCGTCACCCGGACCGAACACGCCGACACCTACCCGCTCGCCCAGCTGCTTCAGCTGCTCCTCGGCCGCCGGACGATACGGGTCGGCCGCCACGAGAAACGGTGCCTTCTGCTCCCGCTTGAGCCGCGCAGCGAGCTTGGCTCCCGTGGTGGTCTTGCCCGACCCCTGCAGCCCCACGAGCAGCACCACCGTGGGAGGCACCGACGCGAACGCCAGGGGCGCCCGCTGCGCACCGAGCAACACCACGAGCTCGTCGTGCACGATCTTGACGAGCTGCTGGCCGGGGCTCACCGCCTTGATGGCGTGCAGCCCCACCGCCTGTTCCTGCACGCGCTCCATGAACGTGCGCGTCAGGTCGTAGCTCACGTCCGCCTCGAGCAGCACGCGACGGATCTCCCGGAGCCCGTCCTTGACGTCCTGCTCCGTGAGCACGCCGCGGCCCGTCAGGTTCTTCAGGGCCGCGGTCAGATTGTCTGAAAGCGCACCAAACATGGAGCCATCCAATATACCCGGGGACTTACACTTACGCCACGGGCGGGGCGTGCGTGGCGGCGCTAGGGGAATCGGCAGTGGCGGGCGCCGCCGACCGCTCCTCGGATCACTCCAGAGACGTAGTCTCCGTCCTGGTGAGCTCTCCCTCGCTGCGGGCGATGAAGGTGGCGCCGGCCAGATCGCCGGTGATGTTCACCCCGGTGCGGAGCATGTCCAGGATCCGGTCCACCCCCAGGATCAGGGCGATCCCGGTCTCCGGCACGTTGGCCTGCTGCAGTACGAGGGCCAGGGTGATGATGCCTGCGCTGGGGACCCCCGCCGCACCGATCGACGCCAGGGTCGCCGTGAGCACCACGGTGAGCTGGGCGGTCCAGTGGAGGTCGATGCCGAAGACCTGGGCGATGAACATGACCGCCACCCCCTGGTACAGCGCCGTGCCGTCCATATTGATGGTGGCACCCAAGGGCAGCACGAAGCTCGCCACGCGGTTGGACACGCCGATCTCCTCCTCGGCTACCGCCATCGTGACCGGCAGCGTAGCGTTCGAACTCGAGGTGGAGAAGGCGACGATCTGCGCCTCCCGGACCCGCTTGAAGAAGTAGCGCGGTTTGAGGCGAGCGAGAAACCGGATGACCAGGGCATACGTACCGAAGGCATGGAGCAGGAGCCCGACCGCTACCGTCAGGGCGTAGACCATCAGGCTCCGGAGGATGTCGAACCCGAACCGGGCGGTCACCGCGGCGATCAGCGCGAACACCGCGTACGGCGCCAGCTTCATGATCCAGTGAATGATGGTCATGGAGATCTGGCTGACCGCGTCGAAGAAGCCGACGAACGCCTTTTTTCGCTCGGCGTCGAGCATCGACGCGGCGGCCCCGATCAGTATCGTGAAGACGATGAGCGGGAGCATGTCCCCCTCGGCGGCCGCCCCCACGGGGTTGCGCGGGATCATGCGCAGCAGCATATCGGCGATCCCGGGTGCTTCCTGGGCCAGCTCGATCTGGCCCGCCGCCTCGCCACCGAACTCCGCGAGCAGCGCGGCCTTGGATTCCTCGGCGATGCCAGCGCCGGGCCGGACGATGTTGGATAGAACGAGCCCCAAAGTCACGGCGACGGCCGTGGTACAGAGGTAGTAGGCGAGGGTCTTGCCCCCAATCCGCCCCAGGGCCCGCAGGTCGCCGAGGCTGGCCACGCCTACGATGAGGCTCGCCACGACCAGAGGGATGACGATCATTGTGATGGCTCGGATGAACGCCACGCCCAGCGGCTCCAGCACGCGCACGAGGTCGACCCCCTGGGTCCAACCGGTCCGCGCGGCAATCACGTTGACGCCCACGCCGACCACCGCTCCGGCGAGGAGTCCGATGGAGATCTTAGTGTACAGCTTCAAGGCTACCTTTCGGTTTCCAATCCGTGATTGCTGAGATCTCGCTGCTGCGGGCGGCTCTGACGGTGTTCTTCGGCGCCCTCGCCGGGGGGCTGACGAACGCCGTGGCCATCTCGATGTTGTTCCACCCCTACGAGCCCCGCGGCCCCTGGCGCCTCAAGCTCCATGGTGCCATCCCCAAGAACAAGGCCCGGCTCGCCAAGACCATCGGCCGGACGGTGGGCCAGCGACTACTTACGTCCGAGGACCTCAGCAGTCAACTCAGCACCCCAGGGGTACGAGAGGCCTTCGATCGGGCCGTGCAGCACTTCGTCGGTTTGCTGCTGGAAACGGAACGCGGCAGCCTGCGCTCCGAGTTCCCCTCCGGCCTCGTGGGCGAACTGGAGGAGGCGCTGGATGCCGTCGCCGCCATCGTGGCGGAGCGGATCGACGAGTTCGTAACCACCGATCAGTTCCAGGAGGCCGTGGAGCGCTTCCTGACCAGGACGCACGAGGAGTTCGCCGACCGGGCCATCGGCGATGTGCTCACGGCCGCCCGGCAGGAGGTCATCCGGGAGCGGGTGGAGAAGTGGGTCTCGGATGCGGTCACCAGCGAGGAGTTGGACCGCACCATCCGCGGATGGCTGGACCGTCAGGTCGAGCGGCTCTCCACCGATGACACCCCGCTCCTGGACCGCCTGCCGCCCGACCTGGTGGCCGCGGTGGAGCGGGAGATGACCGGCTACCTCCCCGTGGCGCTGGATCGCCTCGCCGCGATCCTCTCCGACCCCGACGCCAGGGCGCGCATCCAGCAGGCCCTTCACGATCTGTTCCAGCGTTTCATCCGGGAGCTGCTGCTCCACGAGCGTATCGTTGCCCGGCTGGTGGTCACTGAGAAGACCATAGCCCGTCTGCTGGACAACTTCGAGCGGGAGGGCGTGGACCAGCTCGCGTCCCTGCTCGACGAGCCCGAGATGCGGACCCAGGTGGCCCGCAGCATCAACGACGCCGTTGTGAACTTCCTGCGGCGCCCCCTGAGCGACCACTTCGAGCGGCTGGGCCCGGAACGGACGGCGGGCATCGCGGACACAGCCACGCGGAACATCACCGCCGCCCTGCGGGACCCCACCACCCGCGCCCACGCCATCGAGCAGCTCGAGCGCGCGCTCCAGGCAGCTGAGCGCCGCACATGGGGGGATCTGCTGCAACATCTCCCGCCCGAGCGGGCCGCAGCTTGGCTGGCCGACGCTGCGCGCACCCCGCGCCTGCGGGAATGGCTGGCGGAGGGCACGGCCACTGCACTGCGCAAACTGCTGGACCGGCCCATCGGCCGGCCCGCTGGCTGGCTCCCCGAGGGCGCCGTCGATCGCATCACGGCTCAGCTCTCCCCCGTGCTATGGGCGTGGATTCAGGAGCAGGTCCCTGAGGTCGTGGCGCACGTGGACATCCAGACGATGGTCGAGCAAAAGGTCCTGCGGTTCTCCCTGGAGCGCATCGAGCAGATCGTGCGCAACACCACGCAGCGGGAGCTGGATCTGATCGTGCGGTTGGGCTACGTCCTGGGGGCGCTGGTGGGGGCGCTCGCGTACGGGATCTCGCTGGTGCTTCCCTGACCGTCCGACTGGCGGCTGGCTGCTCCGAGTAAGATCCCTCTCACGCCGAGCAGGTGGCCGCAGACACCCGCACCGGTGCGCGGCGGGGCCCTCAGCGTCCGACGCGCACCGCGAGCGGCCTCTCCCACCCCTGCCACGCCGTCGGGGCGTCGACGAGGCGCACACCGTGGTGTCCCTCTACCGAGATGCGGGTGATGGCGTGACGCCTGTCTGCCGCATCTGAGGTCGGCCACACTCGCTCCAGCAGCGTCGCAAACCGGTTGGCCGCCCGCTCCGTGTCCCACACGCTCCACCACACCAGGGCGAACTCGTCGTCGTCGTGGGGGAAGACGGCGTACCGATCGCCACCCCAGGCCAGGGCACCGGCCCGGCCGGCCGACTCACTGCCCGTGAGCACGGTGAGCAGGACACGGATCTCGAACTCGCCAAGGCAGTCCGAGAAGACGGTGGGACGCTCCTCCAGAGGGACGAGGTCCACCGGTAGATCGCCCATGCGGTAGCGCTCGGGGTGCAGGATCTGCTCTGTGGACGCCGGCAGCCGCGGTCCGAACGGCACCGTGTCGCGGTACTCGCGGCTGAACCAGCGCACGAAGTCCGCGCCACCGAGGTAGGGGAAGATCAGCACCTCGCGCACAATGAGGGGCGCCGCGTTGAAGACCGGCATCAGCTCGTGCTGTTGCATGAGGGCCTGCCGGTAGGTGGTCCAGAACTCCGGGACGGCGTTGAAGTCCTGGTCGGGCATCAAGGCCGTGAGTGACGCCAGGGTCGCCTGCCCCTCGAGGACGGCCTGTGCGGCCGTGCGTCGATCGTTGGTGTGGCCGGGGTCGAGCATGGAGTCGATGGAGGTGTGCTGACCCTGCAGCACGTGCACCAGCTCATGGGCCAACACCATCCGCAGCTGCACGGGATCGCTTCCCTCGACCACATATAGGGTAGCCGAGTCGGGATCGAAGTAACCGACGACCTGTTCGGTGTAGAGGCCTAGCAGGAGGGATCGCAGATCCAGGGTGTCGGGGATCAGCCCGAACAGCTGATACGCTACGGCCATGCCCTCCAGGACGGAGGGCGGCAGCTCGTCGTCTACCTTGCGGGTGAGGTAGGCGCTGACCTGCTCCCGCGACCGCACCGCGATGAGCGGCGGCTGGATGAACGGCATTCCCACCGCGCGCTCCACGTCGGGCGCCAGCTCGAGCGCCAGTTGCCGCACCCGGGCTTCACTCTGTGCCTCGCCGCGCTCTCCACATGCCGTGAGCAGGCCACAGAGCATGCCCGTGACGACGAGGCGCATCAGTGCCACGCCCACCCCCCCGGTGCCCGGTCGCTGCGCACCGGCTCCAGGGACTCGATGCTCGATGGAGTGCAATTGAAGGTCGACCGCTTCAGAACTTCTCCTCCCGCTGGGACGTCATGCCACCCCGGGATCGCGCACCAAGATACCCCGGATCACCGGGAAGGTCCCGTGGCGTAGGCCACAAACGACGAGGCCGCCGGGTGTAGCCACCCGACGGCCCCGCAGCCCGCTGGGCGGGTCGCTCTAGCGGCCCCGCCGCAGTCGGATGGAGCCGTTGACGGTCTCCAGCTCCAGCCGGCGGCCACCGTCACCGATGGTCCCGGTGAGGGAGCGAGGACCCCAGCGCCCCTGGACGGTCAGTGGGAAGTCGGTCTCCAACGCCCCGTTCACCGTCCTCGCCCGGACCTCTGCTCCCACGCCGTCCGGCAGCTCCAGGGTGATGCTCCCGTTCACCGTGTGGAACTCCAGGTCGCCGTCCCAGTCGCCGCGACCCATGGCCGCGTGTATCGAGCCGTTCACCGTGTGGGCCTCCACGAACCCCGCCGCAGCCACTTCGACACCGCCGTTCACGGTGTGGGCGTAGACGTTACCACCCAGCGGACCGGTCTCCACATCGCCGTTCACGGTGCGGCCTGCGAAGTCGACGCCCAAGGGCACGCGGACCGTGAAGTCCACCTCGGTGTCATTGTCGTGCACGCTCATGTGGCCACGCCGTCCGGGACCGCACTCGTTGGGGTCGTCGTGCGGTTCGCTCGGATACATGGCGCAGATGGTGACGCCGTCGGCGTGCTCCACCACTTCGAAGGTCACCTCGTCGGCGTCGCCCCGGCGTCCCTCACGCTTTGTGGCGGTAACCTCGATCTCGCTCCCCCGGGCAGGCTCGGCGCGGACGTCGCCGTTGATTCCCTTGATCTCGATAGTCTTCCCGGCGGCCAGGCGGCCCGTCCACTCGAAGTCCACTCCCTGGGTCACCGCGGCGGGTGCGGCGTGCCGCTCCCTCGCGAAATCCCCCGCGTCCAACGCGGGGTAGCTGATCAGGCCGAGCACGGCCAGGATGGGGAATGCTCGCATGCGCTGTCTCCTCTACTCCTCGAGCTTCATGGTTTCTGCGGGCTCCAATCCCTACGGACGCCGCAGCCTGATTGTGCCAGCGAACGACTCCAGCTCGATGCGCGCGCCACCGTCGCCCAACACGAAGCTGAAGCGCTTGCCGCCGCTCCGGGTCTCGGTGAGCGTCACGGGGAAGTCGGAGTCGAACTCGCCGGAGAACGTCGAGACGGACACGGTGGCGTTGATGCTGCCCGGCACCGCGAGAGTCAGATCGCCGTTGTGGTTGCTGAAGAAGTAGCGACCGTCGCTCTCCACCGTCCCGCCGTAGTAGATATCGCCGTTCGTGGTCACCAGCTCCACGGCGCTGGACTGCACATCCTCGAGGATGATGCTCCCGTTCACCGTCTCGCCGGCGATCTCGCCCACTACGTCGCGCACCCGCACGCTGCCGTTGACGGAGCCGATCTCGAGCCGCCCCCGGGCACCCGTGCACGTCACCTCACCCTGGATCGAGTGCAGGTTGACGTAGCGACCGCCGCCCACCAACCGGACATCGCCCTGGGTGGTGTGGGCCGACACCTCTCCCTGCACACCCTCGATGTCGATGTCCAGGAAGGTGCCGGAGATCTCCACATCCATGGAGGCCGGGATGGTGATCTCAAAGTCCACGGAATGTGCGACACCACGATCCCGCTTGGCCCTGACCTTCACCACCCTTCCGGACCGACTGATCTCGACCCGCTCACGAGAGGAGTGGTCCGAGACCACCCGCATCTCGCTGCGATCCCAGGTCCGCACCACCACCACGCCGCCCATCTGCGAGACCTCCAGGCGCGTGTCGGGATCCACGGGGACGATGGTGTCCGTCTGTTGCCAAAGCGGTGCGCTGAGCATTACCGCCGCCATCAATGTCGCAAGCATGACGTTCTATCCTTTCCGAGTCACGCGACGCTGCCTAACGCGCCTACGCATCAGCTTCGATCCTTCAGCCGGCGGCGCTGGCGATCGCCGCCGCCCGCCGGAGCAGTCGCATCTTCTGCCACATGGCCGCCGCGAGATGGGTGCTCAGGTAGCTGTTCGCCGGATCCTCGGCGAGGGCCGCCTGCGCCTCCACAATGGCCCGATCGATCGCGGCCAGATTCTCTTCCAGTACCCGCACGGTGGTCGAGTCCAGCTCCTCCCGGCGCTCCTGCAAGATCCCCTGGAGCTCCGCCACCGCAGCGTCGTAGTCCGCCACCGCCGCGGCCACAGGCGTCCCGAATCCGAGGCCCGGGTCTCCGTTGGGGATGCCCGGCGCTCCCCGGGGCGAGAGACCGACCCACACGGTTCCCGCCGTCACGAGCATCAGGGCCACCCCGGCGGCCAAGAGCTGAGGTACCGTGAAGGAGATCCGCCGGCGACCTGCAGCGCGCGCCGTCTCAGGAGTGCGCTCACCACCGGCTTCGAGCCGGGCCGTGATGCCGGGCCACAGGTTCCCGTCCGGCGGCCGATCCTCCAGCTTCTCCGCCCGGCGCGCCACCGCCCGGAGCTGCTCCAGCGTCTCGGCACACGCGGTGCACTCGACGAGGTGTCCCTCCAGCTCCGCCCGCTCCCGGCCGCCCAGCTCGTCGTCCAGGTATTCCGATAGCCGCTCAGTCCATGGGTCCTTCATACAACCACCTCGCTATCGCTCGACATAGCGGCGCAGTGCCATCCGCGCCCGGTGGAGCTGCGCCTTCGAGGTTCCCGCGGTCACCCCCAGCATCTCGGCGATCTCGCGGTGCTTGAACCCCTCAACGTCGTGGAGTACGAAGACCTCCCGTGCTCCGTCCGGCAGACGGCCGATGGCCGTCTCGAAATCGATGTGCAGCTCCAGCCCCCCTCGGCGACTGGGGACCCGCTCCAGCAGCGCGTCCCCCTCGGCCATCCGCTCCCGCCGGCGCGCCCGCGTGGCGCGCAGCGCCAGTAGCACGTTGATGGCCAGTCGATGCAACCAGGTCCCGAACGCGGCCTCCCCTCGAAACGTCCCCAGCTTCTGCCACGCTCGCACGAAGACGTCCTGGGTCGCCTCGTCGGCGTCGTCGCCCCCGAGCATGCGCCAGGCCAGGCTGTGCACCCGCGCCACGTGCGCGTGGTACAGCCGCTCGAACGCCGCTTGATCCCCGGCCGCAGCCAGGCGGGCGTCCACCGCGTCCGGGGCGGCTCCCGCGCCCGCGCTAGCCAGGGCTCCGCTCCCGAGGGCTGCTGTCCTCATGCACACCATTGGATAGCCCGGCCCGGCAGATGGTTGACGGAGGGCCCTGCGAGAGCACTACGGCCCCCCCGCAAACCCGAGATACCAGGTCAGGATCTGGTCGCCGAAGACGAAGGTGACGGCCGCCGCGGCGGCGAGAAACACACCGAAGGGCACCAGGCGCTTCTGCTTGAGGGACAGCGGCACGAAGATCAGGGTACCCAGCAGGGCCCCGCCGAAGATGGTGAGCAGCACGCCCTTCCAGCCCACGAAGGCCCCCACCATCGTCATCATCTTGATGTCGCCACCCCCCATGGCCTCCTTCCCGAAGGCCTTCTCCCCGGCCCACGCGACGAAGTACAGCAGCACGAAGCCGGTGGCCGCCCCGATGAGGGCCGCGAGGAAGCCGTCCAGGCCCAACCGCCACGAAAAGGAGCCGCCGTCCAGAACGCCCCGCCACGAGAGCATGAGCCCGATGATCAAGCCACCCCAGGTGTACTCGTCGGGGATCAGGTAGTGGCGGGCGTCGGTGACTGCGATCCCCAGCAGGATGGTGCCGAAGATGGCCGCGGTGAGGCCGTCGAGCCGAGCATGCCACTCCGTGGCGGGCCCGTGCGGCGCGACCACGTAGTACCACGCCGCCGCCGCCCACAGTGCGGCGGTGACGGCTTCGATGATCGGATACTGAATGGAGATGCCCTTGCCGCACTGCCGGCAGCGGCCCCGCAGCACCAGCCACGAGACGATGGGAATGTTGTCGTACCAGGCGATGGATGTGCCGCACTGGGGACAGCGGGAAGGGGGTTTGAGCAGCGACCCGTCCTCTGGCAGCCGCACGATGCACACGTTGAGGAAGCTCCCGAAAGCCGCCCCGAACACCCCGGCCGCCATCACGCCAAACCACTCAATCGGCACGCTGCACCTCGTAGATCATGATGCCCCCCGCGACCGCCACGTTCAGGGAGTCCGCACCCCGCGCCAGCGGGATCGCGACCTGGTGGCGGGCCAGCGACCGGATGAAGGGCCGCACCCCTGCCCCCTCGTTGCCCACCACGATGGCCAACCGCTGGGGCCGCTCGAGCCGCCCCAGCGGCGTGCCCTCGGCTCCCGCGGCCCACACCGTGACGTCCTGGTCCGCGGTCCACTTACGAAACTCCCCGTCCTGCACCGGGGCCGCCGGCAGGCGAAAGGTCGCCCCCATCCCGGACCGGAGCACCTTGGGATTCGCCAGATCCGCCGTGCCGGGAAGCAGGATGGCGCCGGGGGCGCCCAAAGCGAACGCTGTGCGGAGCAGGGTACCCACGTTGCCCGGGTCCTGGACCCCGTCCAGGACCAGTACAGGCGCCCGGGGCTGGGGGCTAATGTCGCTGAGGCCCCAGCGCGGGGGCTCGATGACCGCCAGGATGCCCTGGGGCGTATCGGTGTCGGCGAGGTCGCCAAGCTCCGAATCCCCGATCTCCTCGACGGCCACGGCGTGGCTCCCCAGCCGCTGGAGGAGCGCGGCACCCCGGGGGTTGTCCCGTAGCCCGGGTGTCGCCAGAACGCCCCGGAAGGCCACGCCGGCCTCGAGAGCCTCCTCCACCAGGCGCACGCCCTCCGCCACGGCCAACCCGCCGCGCTTGCGCGCCTTGCGCCGTTGTAGATTGCGGACCTGCGTGATGAGATTAGATGACATGTTGATCACGGCGACTCGGGAAGCCGGAAACGGCATACGGGAAGCGGCTGCTCGCCGCTCCGCCCATCGGGCCGCGTTCAATGTTACCGCCGCAGACCGCTTCGCCAAGCGTGCACGCCTCTCGACCGGGAGAGCAGCGTGAACATCGCCCTCACAATCGCCGGATCCGACTCGGGGGGCGGGGCCGGCATCCAGGCCGACCTCAAGACGTTTCACCAGTTCGGAGTGTTCGGCACCAGCGTGGTCGTGGCCATCACCGCGCAGAACACGCGCGGCGTCTCCGGGGTGCACGCGATTCCCGTGGAGATGGTGGAGCGCCAGCTCGCCGCCGTCGCCGAGGACTTGCCGCCCGCCGCTGTGAAGACCGGGATGTTGGCCACGGCCGAGCTGGTGTCACTGGTGGCCCGGGGCATCGCGCGCCACGGCTTCCCGAACTACGTCCTGGACCCAGTGATGGTGGCCACCTCCGGCGACCGCCTCCTCCACCCCGATGCCGAGCGGTCCATGGCCGAGGCCCTGGTGCCCCTGGCCGCGGTGGTCACGCCCAACCTCGAGGAGGCGCGGATCCTGGTGGAGGACCAGATCGTGACCGTGGAGGACATGGAGGCCGCGGGTCGCGACCTGGTGCGCATGGGCGCCCGGGCTGCCCTCATCAAGGGCGGCCACCTCCCGGGCGAGGAGGTAGTGGACGTCCTGGTGTGGGAACAGGGCATCCACCGCTACCGCCATCCCAAGATCGCCACCACATCCACCCACGGGACGGGGTGCACCCTGTCGTCGGCGATCACCGCGGGACTCGCCCAGGGCCGAGGCCTGGAGCGGGCCGTGGGGGACGCTCTCGCCTTCGTGCACCAGGCCATGGCGACGGCACCGGGCCTGGGGGGCGGCAACGGACCGCTGAATCACTTCGCACCCGCCCCACCCCCGGAGGCCGAGGCGTGAGCGCCGTCAAGCCGGTCACCCCGGGAACCCAGCCCGCCTCGCCCCCCAGGGAGCGGGGTATCTTCTGCAACCGCACCCTCAACCTGCGGGCCATCCGGGCCATCGGCTACGACATGGACTACACCCTCATCCACTATCGGATGGAGGAGTGGGAGCGGCGGGCCTACGAGCATTTGAAGCAGAAGCTCCTGGCACTGGGATGGCCCGTTGACGACTTGGAGTTCGACCCGCACCTCATCGTCCGGGGCCTGATCCTCGACCTGGAGCACGGCAATATCCTCAAGGCAAACCGGTTCGGCTACGTGAAACGGGCCTACCACGGTACCAGGCAGCTGCCGTTCGAGGAGCAGCGCTCGATGTACGCCCGGGAGCTGGTGAGCCTGAGCGCCCCCCAGTTCGTCTTCCTCAACACGCTCTTCTCCATCTCCGAAGCGTGCATGTACGCGCAGCTGGTGGACCTGCTGGACGCGGGACGGATCGAAGGGGTGCTGGGCTACGCCGATCTCTACCGCATGGTGCGCACCTCCATCGACGAGGCCCACATGGAGGGGGAGTTGAAGGCCGAGATCGTAGCGGACCCCGACCGGTTCGTAGAGCTGGATCCCGAGCTGCCGCTGGCGCTGCTGGACCAGCGGCACGCCGGCAAGCGGCTGGCGCTCATCACCAACTCCGAGTGGAAGTACACCCGGGCGCTGATGAGCTACGCGTTTGACCAGTTCCTCGAGGGCGGCACCACCTGGCGCGACCTATTCGACCTGATCATCGTCTCGGCCCGCAAGCCCGCGTTCTTCTGGGAGAAGAGCCCCGTCTTCGAGGTGGTGAACGAGGACGGCCTGCTGGAGCCCTCTCCCAAGGGCATCCAACGCAAGGGCATGTACCTGGGCGGCCACGCCGCCCTGGTGGAGGAGTTCCTAGAGCTCTCCGGAGATCAGATCCTCTATGTGGGCGACCACATCTACACCGACGTGAGCGTCTCCAAGAACGTGCACCGTTGGCGCACCGCCCTGGTGTTGCGGGAGCTGGAGGACGAGCTGAGGTCCATGGCCGTGTTCGAGGCCGACGAGCAGCGGCTCACAGAGCTCATGCAGGAGAAGGAGGCCCTCGAGCTCCAACATACCAAGGGGCGGTTGGCGCTTCAGCGGCGGCGCGTCAAGTACGGGCCGCAGTCCGGCACCTCAGCGCGGGCACTGGACAAGGAGCTGGGCGCGCTCCGGGGACGACTGCAGAAGCTGGACGAGGCGATAGCGCCCCTTGCTACAGCCGCTACGAAGCTGAGCAACGAGCGTTGGGGTTTGCTGATGCGGGCGGGCAACGACAAGAGCCACCTGGCACGCCAGATGGAGCGCTACGCCGACATCTATACCTCGCGGGTCTCGAACTTCCTCTATCAGACACCATTCGTGTACCTGCGTTCTCCCCGGGGGACCCTGCCCCACGACTCCGCGGCTTCGAGTGGAGCGGAGGAAGAGGTTGCAGAGACCGGCTAGCGACGTCGCCGATCCCCTCCCGGATGCCCCACGCAGGTAATTTGCCGTTCGCTGACATTTCC
>JBDHDE010000049.1:0-21089 GCA_039591655.1 Gemmatimonadota bacterium | reverse complement strand
TGCCAGCGGATGCGCCAGCAGATAGCCGCCCGTGGGCCCGAACAGCCGGGCTGCGCCCGGGACACCGGTGGGCGCAAAGAACGGCAGGCCCGCCGCCCCCAGCGCGAGGTAGACCACCATGCTCGCCGCCCCGAGGCGCGGCCCCAAGAGGCCGCCCACGATGAGCACCGCCGGGACCTGCAAGGTGACCGGCACCGGGGTGCCCGGCAGCGGAATCGCCACCTGGGCCGCCAGCGCCACGAAGAGCGCTCCGGCCAGGATTGCCAAGGCCCGCCGCGCCACGGCGGTCGGGGTCATGGTCAGGTGCGCCGTCCGGCTCTCTCTCATTCAGCTAGCTCCACGCTCAAGGCGACAGCGTTCCCACCGCCGAGGCACAGGGTCGCGAGCCCGGTGCTCGCGCCGCGGTCCTTCATCGCGTACAGCAGCGTGGTGAAGATCCGCGCACCGCTGGCCCCGATCGGGTGTCCCAGGGCAATGGCACCGCCGTTCACGTTGACCCGGTCCCAGTCCCAGCCCAGACCACGGCCGTCGGCGAGCGCCTGCACGGCGAACGCCTCGTTGGCCTCGATCAGGTCGTACGACCCGATGTTCGTCTTGGTCTTATCCATCAGGTTCTTCACCGCGACGATGGGGGCGAAGAACAACTCCTTCGGCGGCCCGCCGCCGGCGGCGTACCCGGTGACCCGCGCCAGGACGGGCAGCCCGTGCGCCTCGGCAAACGCCTGGGAGGCGACGACGATGGCGCTGCCAGCGTCGTTCAGGCCCGGCGCGTTCCCCGCGGTGACGCTGCCGTCCTTCTGGAAGGCCGGCCTGAGCTTGCCCAGCGCCTCCAGCGAGGTGTCCTTGCGCGGACCCTCGTCCGCCTCGACCACGGTCACCTTGCCCTTGCGACCGGGAATCTCGACGGGGACGATCTCGGCGGCGAACTTGCCGTTCTCCTGAGCCGCCACCGCCTTCTGGTGACTCTCCAACGCGTACTGGTCCTGCTCCTCACGCGAGACGCCGGCCTTCTCGGCGGTGTACTCGGCATAGCTGCCCATCACGTTGTCGCCGAACGAGCACCACAGCCCATCGTATTGGACCGCGTCGACGAGCTGCTGATTGCCGTACTTCACGCCGCCGCGCATACCGTAGATGTAATGCGGGGCATTCGACATGGATTCCATGCCGCCGGCCACGATGCACTGGGCATCACCCGCGCGGATCGCCTGTGAGGCGAGCATGACCGCCTTCAGTCCCGAGCCGCAGACCTTGTTGACCGTCAGTGCCGGCACCTCGTCCGGCACGCCACCGTGGATGGCCGCCTGCCGGGCCGGCGCCTGCCCGGCCCCACCCTGCACGACCATGCCCATGATGACTTCCTCGACCGCGCCGGGCTCCACGCCGGCGCGGCTCATGGCCTCGCGCACCGCAATGGCCCCGAGCTTGGTGGCCGGCATCGGGCTCAGGCCGCCCAGGTACCTCCCGACGGGGGTCCTGACCGCGCTGACGATGACCGGAGTGGTCTGTTTCGTAGACACCGCTGCAATCCTCCCCTCTGTCCCACCGACCCCTGTATTCCGACGGATTCGTCTTGAGAGCTAACTAAACAGCCGATTGGAGTTTAACGGGCCGTACGGGCCTACTCAACCGCGTGGATTGCCGACTGTGAATCGGGGGTTAGAGATCCAGCGCCCGGGTTCGGACCTTCTGCTGGACGCGGCCGATGAACTCCTCCACCGGCAGGACCTCCTGCTTCTGCTTCGCGCCCCGGGCCCGGACCGCCACCGTGCCCTGGCCGACCTCCCGCTGACCCACCACGGTGAGATAGGGCACCTTCATGACCTCGCCGTCGCGGATGCGGTAGTTGAGCGTGTCGTTGCGGTCGTCCACCGAAGACCGGATGCCGGCGGCTCGGAGCTGCCGGTGGATGGCCTGGGCGGCCTCCGCCTGGTCCTCCGTGATGGGCAGCACCCTGACCTGCTCCGGCGAGAGCCACACTGGGAAGGCCCCAGCGAAGTGCTCGATGAGGCAGCCCACGAAGCGCTCGAGGGTGCCGAGGATGGCCCGGTGGATCATCACCGGCCGGTGCGGCTTGTTGTCGGCGCCGGTGTACTCCAGCTCGAAGCGCTCCGGAAGCTGGTAGTCCAGCTGGATGGTGGTCCCCTGCCACTCTCGCCCAATGGCGTCCCGCAGCTTGACGTCGATCTTCGGCCCGTAGAACGCTCCGCCGCCCACGTCCACTCCGTAGGTGAGTTTGCGCCGCTCCAACGCTCCCCGCAGCGCGATCTCGGCGATCTCCCAGGAGGCGTCGTCACCGATCTTCTTCTCGGGGCGCGTGGCCAGGTCGAGCCGGTACTCGAAGCCGAACGTCTTGCTGAGCACCAGGTCGGTGAGGTCCAGCATGTCGAAGATCTCGTCCTCGATCTGGTCCTCGCGGCAGAAGACGTGCGCGTCGTCCATGGTCAGCATGCGGACCCGCAGCAGCCCGTGCAGTGTCCCCGAGAGCTCGTTGCGGTAAACGTTGGCGACCTCGGACAGCCGCACCGGCAGGTCGCGATAGGAGCGCTGCCGGGCGGCGTACACCAACGTGTGCATCGGGCAGTTCATCGGCTTCACCCGATAGCGCACGTCGTCGGACTCCCCTTCGCCCGCCGCCATGACCGGGAACTGCTGCTCCTCATAGTGCGGCAGGTGTCCGGACCGGTAGAACAGGCTCTCCCGGGTCACGTGCGGGGTGTACACCAGGTCGTAGCCGCGACGCAGGAGCTCGTCCTCGATGAACCGCCGGAGCTCGTGCTGGATGAGCGCCCCCCTGGGGTGCCACAGGATCATCCCCGGCCCGATGTCTTCCTGGATGCTGAAGAGATCGAGCTGCTTGCCGATGACGCGGTGGTCGCGCCGCTCGGCCTCCGCCAGGCGGTGCAGGTAGGCCTCCAGGTCCGCCTTCTTGAACCAGGCCGTCCCGTAGATGCGCTGCAGCATCTGCCGCCTGGAGTCGCCGCGCCAATAGGCACCGGCCGCGTGCAGCAGCTTGAAGTGCTTGATGCGGCCCGTGCTGGGCACATGGGGCCCCCGGCAGAGATCCACAAAGGGCCCGTCGGTGTAGACCGAGATGATCTCGTCGTCCCCCAACTCCTCCAGACGCTCCAGCTTCAGCGGATCCTCCCGGAAGCGCTCCATGGCGTCGTCCCGCTCGACCTCCTCGCGCACGAGAGCGTGATCGGCCTTCGCCACCTCGTGCATTCTCTGCTCGATCGCCTCGAGATCCTCGGGGGTGAACGGGCGCTCCACCTCGAAGTCGTAGTAGAAGCCATCCTGGATCGCGGGGCCGAACCCGATCTTCGCCTCCGGAAACAGCTCCCGGACGGCGGTGGCCAGCATGTGAGCCGCCGTATGCCGCAGCACCTCCAACGCCGCCGGATCGCCCTCCGTGAGTATCTCGAGGACGGTGTCTTGGGTGAGGGGGCGCTCCAGATCCCAGATCTCGCCGTTCACCCGTACCGCTACCGCGGCGCGCGCCAGTCTGGGCCCGATGGCCTCGGCGACGGCGCGCCCGGTCGTCCCGGCGGGCTCGGCACGAACGGAGCCGTCGGGCAGGGTTATCTGAATCTGGTCACTCATTGACGACGGCGGTGGTGTCGGTTGTCTCCAGCAGAGGCTGGGTGCGATCCACGAATCGGAAGAACAGTGCCACGCCAAGCAGCAGCACCGCCACCATGATGGCGGTGAAGACCAGCGCGCGCCGGCTCACCAGCTGGCGTTGGGCATCCATGCTTCAGTATACCAATGGCATTCCTAGGGCTTATAATTGTAGCCAGGACCGCTATCGGGTGCCACGGGAGGAACACTGATTCGCGTCAGACGGCAGGAAAGCGATTGGCTGGGGGTCGCCCTCTCCACGGCGGCGGGGCTCGGCATGGGCGTGCTCGCCGGCATGGTGGTGGGAGAACTTCTCGGCGACGTCAGCCAGGACCGGGTCAGGCTCGCGGTGCGCCGCCTGCGCCGCTCCGAGTCCGAGGAAGCGGCCTCCTCCGACCCAGGCGAGGTGGAGGCGGCCGTGAGGACGGCGTTGGCGGACCACCCGACAACTACGGGCCTCCCGATCAACGTACGGGCACTGGGCGACGGCGTCGTCGAGCTCAGCGGCACGGCTCCGAGCCCGAGAGCGCGGCAGGATGCCTGGGAGGTTGCCCAGGGCATTCCGGGAGCCGATGTGGTGGTCAATCAGATCCTCGTCGAGGGGGACGACGTCCCGCCACGGCACCCGGCGCCCTCCGGCGCGGGTTGAGACCCCGCGCCACGGTCCCGCGCCGGCAGACCTAGCGATTTCATCCAGCGATCCCTGAAGGGTCCATGACGAAGACGGAACTCGCCTCGAAGTACGATCCGTCCGTGATCGAGAAGGAGACGTACCGCCGGTGGCTGGACGCCGGCACGTTCGCCGCGTCCACCGACTCGGGCCAGGATCCGTACGTCATCGTCATTCCCCCACCGAACGTCACGTCGGTGCTCCACATGGGGCACGGCCTCAACAACACGCTACAGGACGTGTTCATTCGGTTCGAGCGGATGCGCGGTCGGGAGGCGCTGTGGCTACCCGGGACCGACCATGCGGGGATCGCGACGCAGAACGTGGTCGAGCGCGCCCTCGCCCTGGAGGGCAAGAGCCGCCACGACCTGGGACGCGAGGCGTTCGTGGAGCGGGTGTGGGAGCACGTGCACCATACGGGCGGGACCATTCTGGAGCAGCTCAAGGCACTCGGCTGCTCGTGCGACTGGACGCGCACCCGATTCACCCTGGACGAGGGTTACTCCAAGGCGGTCCTCAACGTCTTCGTTCGGCTGTACCACGAGGGCCTGATCTACCGCGGCTACCGGGTGATCCATTGGTGCCCGCGGTGCCACACCTCGCTCTCCGACGAAGAGGCGGAGTTCCGCGAGCGGGACGACTTCCTGTACTACATCCGGTACCCCTTCGCGGACGGCGACGGATCCGAGGGAGTGACGGTCGCCACCACCCGGCCCGAGACGATGTACGGTGATATCTGTCTCGTGCATCATCCGGAGGATGAGCGCTTCCTGCATCTCGCGGGCAGGAGCGTGATCCTCCCCCTCACCGACATCGCCATCCCCATCGAGACCAGCGACTACGTGGAGCGGGAGTTCGGCACCGGCATGCTCAAGGTGACGCCCGCCCACGACCCCCACGACTTCGAGATCGCGGGTGAGCTGGAGGGCCAGTTCGACACCCCGGTCGTGATCGACGCCGAAGCCCGCATGGTGGACGACCCTAGGGTGCCGGAGCCCATTCGGGGACTGGACCGCGACGAGGCGCGGGACAAGACGATGGAGTTGCTCGAGGCCACGGGGCTCCTGGAGAAGGTAGAGCCGTATCAGCACGCCGTGCGGCACTGCTACCGTTGTCACACCGTGGTGGAGCCGCGGCTCTCCGACCAGTGGTTCGTGAAGATGAAGCCGTTGGCGGAACCGGCCCTGAAGGCCTACCGCTCCGGACAGCTCACCTTCGTGCCGGAGCGATGGGGCAAAGTCTACGAGAACTGGCTCACCGAGATCCGCGACTGGAACATCTCCCGGCAGCTGTGGTGGGGTCATCAGATCCCTGCTTGGTACTGCGAAGCGGACGGCTGCGAGCACGTCACGGTGGCCTTGGACCCGCCCGAGCGGTGCGAGCGCTGCGGCGGACCGGTGCGTCAGGACGAGGACGTGCTGGACACGTGGTTCTCCTCCTGGCTGTGGCCGTTCGCCACCATGGGCTGGCCCGACGAGACCGATGACGTGGCGAGGTTCTACCCGGGCAACACGTTGGTGACGGCGCCCGACATCATCTTCTTCTGGGTAGCCCGGATGGTGATGGCCGGATACCACTTCCTGCACGACCGGCCCTTCGCCACCGTCTATCTGAACGGCGTGGTGCGCGACCCACAACACCGGGCGTTCTCGAAGTCGCTGGGCAACGGGATCGACCCGCTGGATGCGGTGAGCCAATTCGGGGCCGACGCGCTGCGCTACACGCTGGTTGCGGGGGCGGCGGCGGGCACCGACGTCATCATGGACCGCAACGAGATGGACGGGACGTTCGCCGCCGGCCGCAACTTCGCGAACAAGCTGTGGAACATGGGTCGGCTGATACTCGCCAACCTGGACGGCGACTTCACCCCCCCGTCGGCCCTCGACCCGGCCCAGTTCGAGCTGGCGGACCGCTGGATCCTGTCGCGCGCGCAGCGCGTGGTGGCGGAGGCCACGGAGGCGCTCGAGCGATTCCGGCTGAACGACGCGGCGAGCCTCGGCTATCACTTCATATGGGACGAGTTCGCCGACTGGTACCTCGAGCAGGTCAAGCCCCGCCTGTACGGGTCCTCCGCGGGGAGCAAGGTGGCCCGGGGCATCGTGGTGCACGTCTTCCAGACGGCACTGCGCCTGCTGCACCCCATCATGCCCTTCATCACCGAGGAGCTGTGGCAGCACCTCCCGGGGGAGCGGGAGTCGCTCCTGGCGAGCGCCGCGTGGCCGGCCCCCATCGAGGAGTACCGCGACGCGGAGGCGGAGGACCAGTTCGCGCGGGTGCAGGCGCTGGTCGGTGCGGTGCGGGGCGTCCGGGCGGACTACGGTGTGCCCCCGGGCACCGCGATTCGGGCGTTCGTGCGCCCGGCCAATGCGGAAGCGCTCCAGGCGTTCAACGCCGAGCAACGAACCATCGAGCGCCTCGCCAAGCTGACCCGGCTCTCCACTGACGAGCCCCCGGAGGAGGCCGGCGCCCACAACGTGCTGCCCGACGGCTCGTCGGTGTTCGTGCCCCTGGGCGACGCCATCGACGTGCGGCAGGAGTGCGAGCGTATCGGCGGCGAGCTCGAGCGCATGGACAAACAACTCGCCGGTGTGGCCGCGAAACTCGCCAACCAGCAATTCGTGACCCGCGCGCCCACGGAGGTTGTGGAGCGCGAGCGGGAGAAGGAGCAGTCGTGGCGCGAGCAGCGCGAAGCGCTGGCCGACAAGCTGCGCGCCTTGGGCTGCTAGCGGCGCTGTTCGCGGCGTGCGCCGTCATCCAGGACCCTCCAGGCGGCCCTCCCGATTTCGCCCCGCCTGCCATCGAGAGCGTGACCCCCGACTCCGGGTCCGTGGTGCCCGAGTGGGACGATCCAGTGGTGATCGAGTTCGACGAGGTGATCAGCGAGGCCTCCGGCGGCGGGCTGCAGAACCTGGTGAGCCTCTCCCCACGACCGCGGGAGCTGCGGGTCTCCTGGAAGCGTTCCGCGATCCACGTCGAGCCCAAGGAGGGATGGCAACCGGACCTGGTGTACCACGTGGTGCTCAGCGCGGGCGTCACCGACCTGCGCAACAATCAGATGACCGAGGGTCGCACGATCATTTTCTCCACCGGCGGAGAGATTCCGGATACCCGGATCACTGGCACGGTGCTGGACTGGGAGAGCGGGCGGGCCGGGGCCGCAGCCCTGATCGAGGCCGTGTTGCTGCCGGACTCGTTGGCCTACCTGGGCGTCGCGGACTCCACGGGGGAATTCACCCTCAGTGCCCTGCCCCGGGGGACGTACCTCGTGAGTGCGGCCATCGACGGCAACGCCAACCGCCGGCGCGACCTGCGTGAGGCGTTCGACACCGTGACCGTGCTGCTGGACTCCGCCGAGTCCCACGTGTTTTGGACGTTCACCCACGACACGGTCGGTCCCCGGATCCAGCAGCTCGCACACATCGACAGCGTGACCGTGCGGGTTGAGTTCAGTCAGATGCTCGCCCCCGTCACGCCGGACCCGGCGGCGGTGCAGGTCTGGGCGCTGCCGGACACCACGCCCGTGACTGTGTCGGCCGTCTGGAGCACGGCAGCATACGACTCGGTACGGTCCGAGGAGGAGGCGCGTCGCGCCGCCGCGGACACCGGCCGGGCGGCGGCGCCGGACACCATTCTCGCCCCCGACACGCTGCCGCCACGCCCGCCGCGGGCCGAACGCCCGGGACGGGAGCCCCCCACCCCCGGTACGGAGGTCACACAGGACACGACGGCGGCCGACACGAGTCGCGCCGTCCGGCTCCTCGCACAACGGCCCGCACTCTCGGACGCATGGATCGTGCGCCTCGCCGATCCGATGACGCCGGGTGGCCGCTACCTCTTCGGGGCGACCGCAACGGGAATCGCCGGCGCCGCGGCGGAATCGAAGCTCCCGGTCGCGGTGCCCGAGCCTCGACAAGAGGCCGAGCCGTCCGACTCGGCGGCGGCCGCTGCCGACTCGCTGCAGCGGGCCATACCGCCGGACTCGACATGAGCGACCCGCGTCGAGGGCTCCCGGCAGTGAACGCGCTCCTGGCCGAGGCAGAGGCGGCCGGGATGGCGGCCGAGGCTTCCCGCGCTGCTCTGGTGGACGCAATCCGGGACACTCTGGCCCGGGCTCGGGAGCGCGGCGGCGCGCCGCCCGCAGACGGATGGCTGGAGGCCGTACGCCACCGGCTGGAGGAGCGCTCGCGCCTCTCGCTGCGGCGGGTCGTGAACGCCACCGGCGTCGTTCTCCACACCAACCTCGGTCGGGCGCCGCTGGCCGCGGCAGCCGTTCAGGCCGTGGAGTCGGCACTGGGCTACAGCTCTCTGGAGTTCGACCTGAGCACTGGGAGCCGCGGCTCACGCCAGGACCACTGCCGGGCGCTCCTGTGCGAGCTCACAGGCGCCGAGGACGCGCTGGTAGCCAGCAACGCGGCGGCGGCGCTTTTCCTCCTGGTCAACACGCTGGCCGAGGCCGGCGAGACTCTCGTCTCCCGGGGAGAGCTGGTGGAGATCGGAGGCGCCTTCCGGATTCCCGAGATCCTGGCGAAGAGCGGGAGCGTGCTGATCGAGGTCGGTACCACGAATCGCACGCGCACGAGAGATTACGAGTTGGCCGTGAGCCCGCGCACCAGGCTCATCCTCAAGGTGCACCGCTCCAACTTCCAGCTCACGGGCTTCGTGACCGAGCCGGACGTCGCGGAACTGGTCGATCTCGGGCGGGAGCGGCGTATCCCCATCGTGCACGATGTGGGCAGCGGCCTCCTCCTGTCCCTCGAAGCGTACGGCCTCACCGGTGAGCCGCTGGTCCGCGACAGCGTGGCGGCGGGTGCGACGGTCGCCTTCTCAGGCGACAAGCTCCTGGGGGGACCGCAAGCGGGGATCATCGTCGGCCCTCACGCGATCGTGTCCCGTGCAGCGCAGAATCCGCTCGCCCGCGCGCTGCGACCCGACAAGACGACCTTCGCGGCACTGGAGACCACACTCGCCCTATACCGCGATCCAGAGCGCGCGCGCAGCGAGATCCCGACCCTCGCCATGCTGACGGCGAAGCCCGACCACCTGCTGCGTCGGGCGCGAAGGCTGGCGCGGCGCATCCCGGGCGCCCGCACCGAGCGTGGTGCGTCGACGGTGGGCGGCGGCTCGTTCCCGGGCAGCGAGCTGGCGACGACGGTCGTGACTCTCGAGGTCGCGTCCTGCGACGATTTCCTCGAGCGTCTCAGGGGTTACGATCCGCCAGTGATCGCGCGGACTCAGGAGGGCCGGGTCGTGTTCGACGTGCGGACGCTGAGCGACGACGAGCTCAAGATAGTGGCCGACGCCGTCGCGGCGGCGAATTGCTAATTGGCGTACCCCGCGCCAGATTGCGCCAGACATCGAAGCGCCATTCCTTAATTAGAGGACATGAGCGCCCCACATCACAACCGAAACCGCACCACCCCATGCGAGTAGCCGTTCTCGCCTCAGGCGGTGGCACCAATCTCCAGGCGTTACTCGATACGTGTCGGGGCGATGCACCGGCTCACGTGGTGCTGGTGGTCAGCAACAAGGCGACGGCCGGCGCGCTGGAGCGTGCGCGCAAAGCCGACGTGCCGACGGCGGTGCTTCAGGATCCCGCCGACCCGGCCGAGCTGGTGACGCTGTTGCGCGAGCACGACGTGGACCTGGTGGTCTTGGCCGGTTATCTGAAGCTCGTTCCCGAGGAAGTAGTGCAGGCGTTCGAGGATCGGATGATCAACATCCATCCGGCGTTGCTTCCCTCGTTCGGCGGCCCCGGAATGTACGGACACCACGTGCACGAAGCGGTCTTGGAGTCGGGAGCCACGGTGTCGGGGCCCACGGTGCACCTGGTCAACGCCGAGTACGATCGGGGGCCCATCATCGCCCAGTGGCCGGTGCCGGTGGCGGCCGACGACACGCCCGAGTCGCTTGCGGCGCGGGTGCTCGGGGTCGAGCACCAGCTCCTCCCGGCGGTGGTCCTGGCGGCGGCGCGGGCCGGCGGCGTGGTGCGGCTCGTGGGAAAGGCGGCGAGCTTCGGACCGTCCGCTGAGGCGGGCGGCGTGGCCGACGCGTTGATCCCAAACTGAGGCGTGGCGAACAGCTGCGAGGTGAAGGAGGAAGGGTGCCGCGGGCACTGATCTCTGTATCCGACAAGCGCGGTGTGACCCAGTTCGCGCGCGGCCTAGCGGCCCTCGACTGGGAGGTCATCTCCACAGGCGGCACGGCCACAGTCCTGGGCCAGAGCGGGATCGCCGTCACCGCCATCGAACAGGTCACGGGGTTCCCCGAAATCATGGACGGGCGGGTCAAGACCCTGCATCCCGCCGTGCACGCCGCCCTTCTCGCCCGGCGTGACTCCGCGGACCACATGGACCAGCTCGAGGCCCACGGCCTGACGCCCATCGACCTGGTGGCGGTGAACCTGTACCCGTTCCGCGAGACGGTGGGCAAACCCAACGTGAAACTGGAGGACGCAGTCGAGCAAATCGACATTGGGGGACCGTCGATGCTCCGGTCGGCGGCCAAGAACCACATCCACGTCATACCGGTGGTGGACCCGCGCGACTACGACCGCGTGCTGGAGGCCATTGAGAAGCACCACGCCACACCGGAGCTTCGTCTCGAGCTCGCAGCCAAGGTGTTCAGTCACACGGCGGCCTACGACGCCGCCATCGCGCAGTTCCTCGCCAGGGAGAGTGACACCCTGCCCCCCATGATGGGCCTCTCACTGCAGCGCGTGCAGCCACTGCGTTACGGCGAGAATCCGATTCAGCGCGCCGCACTCTACGTGACCGGCGAGGGCCGGGGATTCGACGAGCTGCGGCAGCTCCACGGGAAAGAGCTCTCCTTCAACAACCTACTCGACATCGAGGGCGCCGTGATGGCGGTGGCTCCGTGGCCCGACCGGCCGGCCTGCGCCATCATCAAACACACGACCCCCTGCGGCGTCGCCGTCGGCACCAGCACCGAGGAGGCGTACCGCCGGGCGCTGGCCACGGACTCGAAGTCGGCATTCGGCTCGGTGGTGGGCTTCAACACCATCGTGGACCTCCCCACGGCCGAGGCGATGCACGATCTGTTCGTAGAGGTCGTCGTCGCGCCTCGCTTCCATGACGACGCGGTGGCCGTCTTCCAGCGCAAGAAGAACTTGCGTGTGGTGGAGCTTCCCCTGGCCGATAGCCGCCCGGCCCTCGATTTCAAGCGCGTGCGCGGGGGCTTCCTCGCGCAGGACCGCTTCACGGTCTCGGCCGACGAGTCGAAGTGGAAGGTGGCCACGAAGCGCAAGCCCTCCGACAGCGAGTGGCGCGACCTCAGATTCGCCTGGGCGGCGGTGTCGTCTGTCAAGTCGAACGCGATACTCCTCGCCAAGGACGAGGCCGCCATCGGCATCGGCGCCGGCCAGATGAGTCGGGTGGACGCGGCGTTCATCGCCACGCACAAGGCCCGGGATGCAGGCCACGACCCGAAGGGCGCGGTCCTCGCCTCCGACGCGTTCTTCCCGTTCGCCGACGGCATCGAGCAGGCGGCCGCGGCGGGAGTCACCGCCGTGATCCAGCCCGGCGGGTCCGTCCGTGACAAGGAAGTGAAGGCAGCTGCCGACGAGCACGACATCGCCATGGTGTTCACGGGACAACGGCAGTTCCGGCACTAGCGGACAATGAGCCAACCGGCGCCACCGCCGACCACGGCCGGACCGACCAGGGAGCGACCGCCCTACCTCGCGGCGGCGCTCGTGTTTGGGGCGATCCTGGCCCTCTACGTCGTCACTATCGCCCCGACAACGCAGTTCTGGGACACCGCCGAATACATCGCGGCGGCCAAGGTGCTGGGGATTCCCCACCCGCCGGGGAATCCCCTCTTCGTGCTCCTGGCCCACGTCTGGGGCTTGATTCCCCTGGTAGCGCACTACGCGTTGCGGATCAACCTGCTCGCGGCGGTCACGAGCGCCCTCGCCTCCGGCCTGCTCTTCCTCGTGGCAGAGCGATTCCTGCGGGAGATCATCCCCGAGCCCCGGTGGGCCCGAATCGGCGCCGCGTTCGCCGGAATTCTCGTGGGCGCCACCTCGTTCACCGTGTGGAACCAGTCGGTCGTGAACGAGAAGGTCTACACGCTGAGCCTGCTGTCCATCGCCGTGGTGCTGTGGCTGGCGGTGCATTGGGGAGACGAGCCAGCTGGAGAGCGACGTGACCATTGGCTGATCCTCATCGTGTATCTCGTGGCGCTCTCCGCCACGAACCACCTGATGGGCCTGTTGGCGATCCCGGCCGTGCTTGTCTATGTGGAGGCCGCTGAGGCACACGACAACCTGTGGGAGAGGCTGCTGGCGGCGGCGGGACTCTTCACCGCTGCGGTGATAGGCGGCTTGCTCTTTCTCCGTTGGAGAGCCGACCAGGAGCAGACCGCCTCGCTCCTACTGGCGGTGGTCATCCTGGCAGGCGTTCTGTGGCCGACGTTTCGCTTTCACACGAGTCCCCTCACCCGGATCGGGCTGGCGGCTGCTGCCGCCGGGGTCGCCGGCTGGATCTTGGCCACATCGTGGGGCAACTGGCAGCCGCTCCCCCTCTTGGGGGCGGCCGTGCTGCTCCTGGCCCTCGGGAGCTTCGCTCTCCGAACGGGGAACCTCCGGTTGGTGCTGGTAGCGCTAGGCGTGGTAGCCGTGGGCGTCAGCGTGTGGGCAGTCCTGCCGATCCGTGCGGCGCACTACCCGGCCATCAACGAGGGGGAGCCGATCACGCGGCAAGCCCTGATGGACGTGCTGAACCGGGAGCAGTATCAGAAGGGACCGCTGATTCCTCGCCAGGCGGAGCTCCTCTGGCAGTACGCCAACTATGTGCAGTACTTCGTGTGGCAGTTCGCCCACGACTGGAGCGCACGCTTCCGGGGGCTGGCAGCCGTGCTGTTCGGCGGCCTGGGGCTGCTGGGCGCGCTGCGCCAGTGGCAGCGGGACAAGCGGGGCGCCATCGCCATGACCGCTCTCATGGTGACGGTGACGGTGCTCCTCGTCTTCTACCTGGACTTCAAGTACGGGTTCTCGATCAGGCCGGGAGAGAATCTCACGCGCGAGGTGCGCGAGCGGGACTACTTCTTCATCGCGTCGTTCCAGCTCTGGGGCATTTGGGTGGCTTTGGGTCTCGGGACCGCCCTCGCGACCGTCGCGGGGTGGCTCGGTACCCGCCTCGACCAGAGGCTTTGCTGGTACGCCAGCGCGCCCGTGCTGCTCACGGCCCTGCTCCCGTTCTGGGGCAATCATCTCACGGCCTCTCGGGGCGGCGAGTGGCTGCCGCGGGACTTCGCGTGGGACATCCTGCAGTCGGTGGAGCCCTACGGCATCCTGATCACCGCCGGCGACAACGACACCTTCCCCCTGTGGTACATGCAGGAGGTCGAGGGCGTACGGCAGGACGTGCTCGTCGCCAACCTATCCCTGATGAACACCGACTGGCACGTTCGCCAGCTGAAGCGACGTGCCATCGTCCCGTTCGACACGGCAAATGCCCCTCCGCTGTTCCGGCACGGGGACTGGCAGCAGCCCACCGAATCGCCGCTGAGCATGACGTACCAGCAGATCGACGCACTGCCATCGTTTCACCAGGTGACACAGCGCAGCGTGTTCACCGTGGGCAATCTGCGCGCCGTGATCGAGCCCCGGTACCTGGAGCGCGCGCACATCGTCACCCTTCAGCTCATCCAGGACAACCTGGGGAAGCGGCCGTTCTACTTCTCCCGCACCGCAGGGAACATCCCGGACGGACTCGGGTTCACGCCCTACCTCCTGGGACAGGGGTTGGTGCGCAGGCTGCTTGCTGATTCGGTGCAACCGGCAGAGGGTATCGGCCTGATGCGGGGTCTGGGATGGGTGGACCTGGGGCGGACGGAGACGCTGCTGTTCGACTTATATCATCCGGAGAGCGCTGCGCAGGAGCGACCCCGCGGCTGGATCGACAGGCCGTCGGAGGGGATTCTCTCCCTCTACGCCGTGGTCTATGCCGGCTTCGCGGATTACGTCTCACAGGCGATCCGCGATACCGTTGCCGCGCCACTCGAAATGCAGACGCTCATGCGGGCGAGGGAGGCCTCGACCCTGGCCGACCGGATGTTCCGGCAAACCAGCTTCTTCCGGCAATCACCACCATAGTGCGGTGCCGCGGGGAGACCGCCTGCGGCGGGCACGGACAATCGCGACCTCCTCTCTCCTTGACCGGCTGCCCCCCCATCCCGTAGCGTAGGAAGCCGATCTACGCCACCACGATGCCATCCATCATCTACAGGCTAGCCGAGGCGCTGCTGCCCGACTACGAGGTCGAGCGGGAGCTCGCGAGCGGAGGAATGGGGGTGGTATTCCTCGCCCGCGACGTGCAGCTCGACCGCATGGTGGCCATCAAGATCCTCCGCCCCGAGCTCGCCACCGCCGAGGCAACCGAGCGGTTCGTGCGGGAGGCACGCACCCTCGCCAACGTCCGCCATTCCCATGTCGTGCCGATCCATCGCGCCGGCGAGGCAGGCGGGTTCTTCTACTACGTGATGGACTACGTGAAGGGCGAGACCCTGGCCGATCGCCTCCGGCGCGGCTCGTTGAGCCGCGCCGACGCTGTGAAGCTGGGGCGCGACGTGCTGGACGCACTCGAGGCGGTGCACGAGATGGGCGTTGTGCACCGCGACGTCAAGCCGAGCAACATCTTCCTGATGCGGGACCGGGCGCTGCTCGCCGACTTCGGCATCTCGACATCCTCCGGACCACAGACTGCAGGCGAGCCGGGGGCGGTGGGCGTCACGGGCACACCGGGGTACATGCCCCCCGAGCAGGCCTTCGGGTGGGAAGTCACGCCGCGGACCGACCTCTACGCTTTCGGTATGGTGCTGTACCAGGCCCTAACCGGGCGCCGCTGGATCACACTGCTCCCGGAGGAGCAGCCCGACTGGGCCGGGGTGCCGCGCAGCGTATTGCCGATCCTCAGGAGGGCGCTGGCCTGGAACCCCGCGGATCGCTGGCCCGACGCACGGACGTTCCGCCACAGGCTGTGGCGGACGCGCACCACCAAGTACCGCCGCCGCACACTCCTGCTCACGCTGTCGGGACTCGTGGCAGGAGCTGCGGTGGTGCTCACCGTCGTCCCGCGATCCCCGACGGCACCGACCGCCGACCTCGCCATCGTGCCGTTCGAGGTCCGCGGCGGAGCCGATACGGCGCTGGGTTGGTACCTGGCAAACCTCTCCCGCGTCAACCTGGACAACTTCCTGATCGTCAAGCCGCAGTACGCCATTACGGCGTGGCAGGACTCAGCCGGAGAGGACACCCCAGTGGGGAGGCTCCCCCGAGCCCTGGAGGTGCGGTACGTGGCCACCGGGGTCGTGGAGCAGAGGGACGGCGGCGTCACGATCAGACCGTCGGTGGTCGACGAGCGAGGCCGCGTGCGCACCGTGGGCACCGTGCACTGGGACAGCGCAGGAGGACGCACCCTGGAGAGTGTCGGCGCGCGCCTCGCACTGGAGCTCGCCCAGGTGGTCGCCCCCGACCGCTACCTCACCGAGTATGCCCCCGCTCCCTCCGTCGCCGGCCGAAGCGACGCGGCGCTGATCCAGTTCCTGCAGGGAGAGCGGGCGTTCTACGGCAACGCGTGGCGCACGGCCATCGGGCATTACCGCGCGACCCTGGCGCTCGACTCCGGCTTTGCCCTGGCCTCCTGGCGTCTGGCAGAGGCGTGGCGCTGGCTGCTCACCGGGACTCCGCCCACCGAAGTGGATCTCCCCGCTCTGCTGGCCGACCACGGCGAGGAGCTGGGCGAACTGGACCGCCGGCTCATCCGGGCGCAGCTGGCGCCGCGGCTGGAGGAGCGACTGCGGATGTACGAGGAGGCAGTGCGCGACTTCCCCCTGGACGGCTACGCCGCCTTCCTGTGGGGCGAAGAGATGATGCACCGCGGAGCGCTGATCGGTCTCTCTCTCGACTCGGCGGCGACCCTGCTGGAGGCGGCCACCAGGAAGGCTCCCACCTCAGGGCCGGCCTGGGAGCACGTGCTGTGGGTGTCCCTGCGCCTGGGGCGGGAGGATGCCGCGCGGCAGGCCCTCGACCGCTTCCGGGAGATAGCTGCGCCCGGCGAAGAGGCGGAGCCCTATCTGCCACCGCTGTACGAACTGCTGTATCAGGGCATGTTCGCGCAGGATGGACCGCCGGCGTTCCCTGAGGAAGTGCTTCACTCGGCGGAGCTGGCACTGACACTGCGGTCCGGGGCGATCTTCGGAGCGTACGCCCTGCAGGCCCACGTGGCCGAGATGCTTCAGGCCGACCCCCGCACCGACCGCCGGCTCAAGGCCATCGCCGCCGAGGGTCAGGGATTGGCGCTCCTCGCCTTGGGGCGCATCGCGAACGCCCTGCAGCAGCTCGACTCTGCAGCGAGCTTCTTCGGCACCCGGGAAGCTGCGCTGCAGGCCGCCGAATGGCGGGTCATACCGGCGGCACTGGGTGTCGCGGGCATTCCGGAGGCGGAGGTGGAACGGGGGCGGCAGCGCCTGGGAGACTTCATGGCTGACGGTGGGCTGGGCGTGCGGGCGGCGTGGGCCCTGGCTCTCGACGCCTACGCGGGCGGCGATGCGGAGCAGGGTGCACGCTGGCGTGCCGCCGTCGAGCGCGCACGGCCGGACACGAGCGCGGTGCGGCTGGCGCAACAGCTCGAGGCAATCGAGCATGCCGTCCGGGGGCGCTGGGACCTGGCGCTGGAGATTTCGGAGCCCCTCTTGGCCCTCGACTCGGCGGGCCTACGGGGAGGCGATCCCTTCAGCCGCGCCGTGCTGCACTGGATGCGGGCCGACTGGCTCGATCAGCTCGGCCGGCGGGAGGAGGCCGATGCGTCCCGCCGCTGGTACGAGCACATGATCGTGACTCTCTGGTACACCGGGGAGGCGCTACCGGATGAGATCGACTGGGCCCTCGGTCCCCACGCCGAGTTCCTGCGCGGTCGCGTGGCCCTGGAGCGCGGCGACGATGAAGCGGTGTGTCGTCACATGAGCCGTGTCGCCCGGCTGTGGACAGACCCCGACGAGGCGTTGCGCCCCCTGGCGGAGCTGGCCAGGGAGCGCGCAGAGGCGTGCAACCGGTGATCCACTGCCGCACCCTCGGTCCGATCGACGTCACGGTAGATGGGGCGGCCCCTCCACCCGCGCTGCTGTGGCGCAAGAACCTCGCGCTGCTCGTCTACCTGGCATGCTCACCCAAGCACTCGCGCACACGCGAACACCTGACCGGACTGCTGTGGGCGGAGAAGCCCGACTCCGCCGCGCGACACTCGCTGCGGGAGGCCATCCGCGTACTGCGCCGCGCCGTGGGAGAGGAGGGGCTCACGACCCAGCACGAGCAAGTGCGGCTGGCGCAGGGTGCGGTCCGCCTCGACCTCGAGGAGTTCGAAGCGATGGAGAGCGCCGCCGATTGGGGCGGCGTCGCCGCGCTCGTCGACGGAGACTTCCTCGAAGGCTTCAGCGTTCCCGATGCCTCGGGATTCGAGGATTGGCTGGCCGCCGAGCGGCTCGCCTGGAGGAGCCGCAGCGTCACAGCGCTGGTCAACTGTGCCGAGTCGCTCCTGGTGCAAGGAAACGTCCGGGAGGCAGCGAGTACGACGGCGCGGGCCCTGGCGCTCGACGGGGGCTCGAACGCCGCAGTGCGGGCGGCCATGCGGGCGCTGGCGCTGGTGGGGGACCGCACGGGGGCCCTGGAGCGCTACGAGCATTTCGTGCGGCATCTCGCGGAGGCAGGGGCTGTGCCCGACGCCGAGACCACCACCCTCGCCGAGCGCGTGCGCGCCGAGCGGATATGGCGTCTGTCGGACGAGGTCCCGACCAGCGACGAGCGCGGTGCCGAGCTGCGGCGCCCGCCGCTAGTGGGCCGCGAGCGGGAGCTGGCGCGGATCGTCGAGGCCTTTGTTGCCTGTGGCCGGGAGCGCCGGGCTGCTGCCGCGATCATCGAGGGCGACGCGGGGCTCGGGAAGTCCCGGTTGGCGGAGGAAGTGCTCGCCCGCTCCCGCCTGTCGGGCGCCGCCACGGCGGTGGTGCGTGCGGTGGAAGCCGACCTGGACCACCCCGGCAGTGGCGCCCTTGGTCTCGCCAGGGGCGGGCTGCTGGAGGCCGGAGGGCTGAAGGCGGCGTCGCCTGCGGCCCTGGCCGCATTTGCGACGGAGATTCCGGAGTGGAGCGACCAGTTCGGCAAGCCCCAGGGGGAGCCCACCCCCCTCGGGCGAGCACTGGGCGAGGTGCTACGATCGATCGCCGAGGAGCAACCCGTCGCGGTTCTGGTGGACGACGCCCAGTGGCTGGATCGTGACTCGCTGCTCGCCCTCGCTGCCGCCCTGCGAGACGCCGCCGCCCTGCCGCTCTTCGTGCTCTTCGCCGCGCAGCCCCACCCTCCCCGGCCGGAACTCGACGACCTGCGCTCCCGCCTCGGGCGGGACGTGCCGGGAGCCACCGCCGTGCTCGATCCCCTGGACCGCGCAGCGCTGAGGCAGTTGGCCGCGTGGGCGGTGCCGGAGTTCGGCGACGCGGAGCTCGACCGGCTGGCCCGTCGCGTCGCGGTGGATTCGGCGGGGCTGCCACTGTTGGCCGTCGAGCTGCTGCACGCCGTGGCCCTGGGGCTCGACCTCGGAACCATCACGGGGGCGTGGCCCGAACCGTACAAGACGCTAGACCAGACCCTTCCCGCCGACCTTCCCGATGCCGTGGTCGGCGCCATCCGCGTGGGCTTCCGCAGGCTCACGGGCCGCGCCCAGCAGGTGCTCGCCGCCGCGGCCGTGCTAGGCGACCGCGTTGCGACCGCACGACTGCAACGCGCAACCCAGATCGGCGGCGAACAGCTAGCCTCCGCCCTCGACGAGCTCGAGTGGCAGCGGTGGCTCACGGCTGACCCCCGGGGCTACTCCTTCGTCGCCCGCATCGTACGCAACGTGGTGGGACGCGACATGCTGACCGAGGGACAGCGGCAGCGGATTCTGGAAGCGGGCTAACACGGTTGCAGCACCAGCGGCGGGCCCCCATCTTCCCAACATGGCCCTCCCGGAAAGTGCATGACGACGCCACCCAACGCGTGCCCCGCATGCGCAGCTGATCTCCCAGATGATGCCGTGTTCTGCCCCAAGTGCGGCACGGCGACTCCCCCCGACGTCCCACCCCCGAAGAGCGGTTCGGGTAGGGACAGACTGGTGACAGGAGAGATCCACTTTGGGCAGGTGAAGGACGCCCTCGCGGACCGCTACATCGTGGAGCGCGAGATCGGGCGTGGCGGGATGGCCACCGTCTATCTGGCGCAGGACCTGAAGCACAACCGCCCGGTGGCGGTAAAGGTCCTGCACCCGGAGCTTGCCACCGTGCTCGGGCCGCAGCGCTTCCTCCGAGAGATCGAGATCACGGCCCGGCTGCAGCACCCCCACATCCTCCCAGTGCACGATTCCGGCGAGGCCGGCGGCTTCCTCTTCTACGTCATGCCGTACGTGGAAGGCGAGTCGATGCGCGACCTGTTCAAGCGGCGCGGGCAGCTGCCCCTCCAGGAAGCCGTCACGTTCGTGCGTGAAGTGGCGGGCGCGTTGAGCTACGCCCACGCCCGTGAGGTGGTACACCGGGACATCAAGCCGGAGAACATCCTGCTCTCGGCCGGGCATGCACAGGTCGCCGACTTCGGCGTGGCCCGGGCCATCAGCGCCGCCGGCGAAGACACCATCACCCAGACGGGGGCCGTGGTCGGCACCCCCGCCTACATGGCGCCGGAGCAGGCATCGGGTGGCGGCCACATCGACGGACGGGCCGATCTCTACGCCCTCGCTGCCGTTGCGGTCGAGGCGTTGACGGGACAGCGGATGGAGATGTTCTCCGACGTCACCGCCGCCGAGCGGGCTCTCATGATTGCCCGGCCCGACCTGACACACACCCAGGCGCGCGCCCTCGCGGCGCCGCTGGCGCTGGACCGCGCCAATCGGCCGACCACCGCCGACGAGTGGCTCGATGCGCTGGATGCGGCAGAGCGCCGGCCGCGCCCCATCAAGTGGGCGGCCGCTATCGCGGGGGCAGGCTTGGTTGGAGCGTTGGGTGTTTGGTGGATCACCGCAGGAGGCGGCGGCGCGGCGCAGCCGTCCGCACCGACGATCGCCGTGCTCCCCTTCTCGATCTCGGGAGCCGTGGAGGACATCGATCTGGCGGCGGTCCTGCCGCGGGCATTCGAGGACCAGCTTCGCTGGGTGCCCGACTACCGGGTTCTCAGCGCCGAACGGGTGCAGAGCACGATCGCCGCGCACTTCGACACCCCCACCGCCGACCGGGACACGCTCACCGCCCTAGTCGCCACCAATCTCTCCGCCACGGAGGTCCTATGGGGCGCCGCCGAGGTGGCGACGTCGGGAGACCTGCGGCTGGAGGTTCAGGTCAGGGAGGCCGACACGCACCGGCTGCTGAGCAGCGCCGCAGCGACGGGCCCGCTCGACAGCCTGCACACCCTGGTTGCGAGCATCGTCTCCGAGGCCTTTGCCGAGCGGGTGGCCGGCGCGCGGGCCGGATGGGATCAGGCGTTGCCGAAGGGGCTCCGCGCCGTGAGCGCCTACCTCGAGGGCGAGACGCAGTTCCGGCGGGCGGCATATGACGAGGCCATCGAGCGATTCGAGGAGGTCATCAGTCTCGACTCCGCATACGCGACGGCCTACTTCAAGCGCATGCTCGCCGAGATCCTCCGCACCCAGCCCACGCGGGCCACCGCCCAGGTCCGATCGGCGCTGGACGCCGCCGGCCGCTACAAGGACGGGCTCGACCCGACGACCCGCCAGCTCCTGGAGGGCTACGAGATTCTCGTGCGGGA
>JBDHDE010000048.1:0-21371 GCA_039591655.1 Gemmatimonadota bacterium | reverse complement strand
AACCTGGAGCGGGGAGCGACGCTCAAGCTCGGGGCGGCGGGGATCGACGTGTCGCGCTTCAGGGTGGGGGCCTTCGGTTCGGATTCCGCGTTCCGCAGCGAGCTGCCGCCCATCGCCGCCGAGCGGGCGGCGCCCCTGATGGGACGCGTGCCCCAGGGCGAGGAGATCGTGATCATCGGGGACACTCCTTCCGATATGACCTGCGGCAACGGGGTGGGCGCCCGGGCCATCGGTGTGGCCACGGGGTGGCATACGGCCGAGGAGCTCAAGGTCGCCGGGGCGTTCGCCGTGTTCGACAACTTCTCGGCCTCCCAGCCGGTGATCGACGCCATCTACACATGACCAATCCCAAGCTGCTCATCCCGCTCAGAGTCCCGGAGCTGGGCCCGTACCTCGGCAAGGTGATTACGGGCACCGGCAAGGACCCGGGTGGCCTTGAGCTGGATGCGTTGCGCTACCGGTTGGCCACCCGCCTGTTCGAGAGCGCGGGGGAAGCGCGCCGGCTCGCGGCGCGGGAGGAGCGACAGGCGGCGCTGGCAGCCGTGGGGCGTACCGCGTGGCTGGAGGCGTGGGAAGAAACCGTGGCGGGGGTCGCCGAGATGCTGATGGCTCGGGTGACGGCATGGATCGATGCCGCGGCGCTGGCCGTGCGGATGCCCAATCGGCGGCGGGAGCGACTCGAGCTGGGTGCTGCCGAGCAGGGAGCCCTGGCCGCTCGCCTGGGCTCGGCCGGCGCGGAGCTGGTTCCGGCGCTGGATCGCTTGGAAGACTGCGCCGCCCTGGCGCTCGAGGCCACCGCCTTGGAGCGCCTGGAGGTGGAGGCGTGGCAGGATGCGCTGACCACCTGCGCCCGACGCCTCGAGGCGGCGTGGCTCGAGCTGGAGCAGGCCATTGATGTCGAGGTGGCGCGGTGGCGGCGGGTGGTGGGCGAGGTCGAGCGGTGGCGCAGGCCGCTGTGGCCGGTGGTGGTCGTGGGGGCAATCGCACTAGCCGCCGCCGTGTGGCTGGGGCTCATCCTCGGAGGGTATATCGGGGTGCCGGGGTGGCTCGTGGATACGTGGGGCAGGGTGACCGCCTGATGACGCACCTGGGGATCGGCATCGACCTGGTGGACGTGCCGCGGGTGGCGCGGATGCTCGACAGCAAGGGAGACCGGGTGCTCGCCAGGGTCCTCACCGAGAGCGAGCGCGCCTACTGCGTGGAGCAGGCGGCGCCGGCGCGCCACGTGGCCGCGCGGCTCGCCGCCAAGGAAGCGGCGTTCAAGGCGCTGAACCAGGACGGCGAGACCGGGTGGATCGGGTGGCGCGAGGTCGAGGTTGCCCGGCGCGACGACGGCCGTCCCACACTGCTGTTCCACGGCCGAGCTGAAGAGGTGGCCCAGCGCCTCGGGGTCGGCTCGATGATGGTCTCGCTCACCCACACCGAGACGGCCGCGGCCGCGGTCGTCGTGCTGCTGGGAAAGGGCGCCTAACTCATCGCTGCGCGCCGCACCTCGAAGCAGGTGGTCAACTATTAACACGGTTTGCAATCCCGACCAACTTCATCTAGATTCCGCCGCTCGTTCTCCCAGGGTCTCCAACTACTCGCTGAGGGATTGCAGGGCGGCTACCGTGGCATCTCACTGCAGGTCTCTCCTTGTCGGCTTCCTGGTAATCACCAGCTCTGCCCCGCGGGTGGCCGGCGCGCAGCAGGATGACGTCGCAGTGGCACGCCGCATCGCCGACGTGGCGACCATTGCCCTGGCCGAGTACGCCGAGGGAGTTGTGGCCGGTGCGGTGGTGTCGGAGGAGGAGTTGGGCGAGGCGCGGCTGTTCCTGGAGGAGGCGCGGGCGAGCGCAGCGGCGCTGAGCCCCGCCGCGGGCGACGCGGCGCTGCCGTACCTCGATCGCCTGGCGACGGGTGTCGCCGCTCTTGCTCCCGAGACCGAGTTGCGCAGCGAGCTCGACGCTCTCCGCGAAGCGCTCGAGACAGTGGTCGGCGCGCCGCTCGACCCGATGCCCGCCGATGCGCCATCTCTCGTACGGGGGCGCGCGCTGTACCGGCAGTACTGCGCCTCGTGCCACGGGATCACCGGAGCGGGCGACGGCGAGTTGGCGTCCACTCTCACGCCGCCCCCAGCCGATCTCACCGACGGTGACGCCCTCGGCGCTGTGCCGCCGCTCGAGTTCTTCCGCAAGATCAACGTGGGCGTGGCAGGCACCGCGATGCCGGGGTTCGGCGAGCAGCTCACCGAGAGCGAACGCTGGGCCCTCGCCCTGTACGCCGCCATGCTGCGCTGGCCCAACGACGCAACGGAGGAGGGTGCCCGGGCGTTGGCCGAGCGGTGCGTCGATTGCGCGGTAATGGTGAGCGACTTCGCAGCAACTGCGCAGCTGAGCGACGACTCACTTGCAGCGCTGCTCGCTCCCCGCACCGGCTTGCGGCGCGATGACCCGGCGCTGAGCCACATCGTCGCGTACGCGCGCGTCGCGGGGGCCGCCGAAGAGCTGGGCGCCGACCGGAAGCTCGCGGCGGCGCGCACCGCGAACCGGGCAAAGGTAGTTCTGGAGGAAGCGGTGCACTCGGCCCTCGAGGGTGATCGGGACGGTGCGAGCCGCCAAGCGCTGGATGCCTACCTCGTGTTCGAGGGCATCGAAAGCTCGGTCAAGGCGCGGAACGCCGCCGCCGCCCGCCGTGTCGAGCAGGCCTTTGCCGAGTTTCGGATTGCGGTCGAAGGACGCGCTGCTGCACCGCGGCTGCAAGCTGCACGGAGCGAAGTGGAGCAGGCCCTCGACGCAGCGGTCACAGTACTGACCGCCACCGCATCTCCCCGAGCGCTGTTCGTCCAGTCGCTGATCATCCTGGTGCGGGAAGGCATGGAGGCGATCCTTATCATCGGGGCGCTGGTGGCTTTCCTGGTGCGCGCCGGTGCGCCCGAGCGCAAGCGCGATATCGGCCTCGGCGTGTTGGCGGCGGTGGTGGCCAGTCTGCTAACCGCGGCCGCGTTCGCCACCCTGTTCCGGGCCGCGCCGGCCCAGCAGGAGGTGCTCGAGGGGGTCACGATGCTGGCGGCCGCCGCCGTGCTGTTCTGGGTGTCGTACTGGCTGGTCTCCAAGGTCGAGGCGCGGCGCTGGCAGCAGTTCGTCGGGGGACAGATGAAGCGCGCCCTGGGGAGTGGCCGGGCGTGGGCGCTGGCCGCCGTGGCGTTCCTGGCGGTGTATCGCGAGGGGTTCGAGACCGTGCTGTTCTACGCCGCGCTGTTCACGACGTCCGACGGAACGGCTGCCGCGACCGGCGGTATCGTGGCCGGCATCGTCGTCGGTGTGGTGATTCTCGCCGCGGTCTACTTGGGCATCGAGCGCTACGGCGTGCGCATCCCCCTCAAGCAGTTCTTCGTGGTGACCAGCGCGCTGCTCTACCTCATGGCGTTCAGCTTCGCGGGTAAGGGAGTCGCGGAGCTGCAAGAAGCCGGTGTCATCTCCATCACACCGCTGGACTGGCTGCCATCACTTCCCGCCCTGGGAATCTTCCCCACGTATCAGACGTTCGTGACGCAGCTGTTCGTGGCAGCGGCGTTGGCGGGGGCGATAGTGTGGGTGTTCCTGGTGGAGCCGGTGAGGGCGAGGGCAAGCGTTTCGCCGTAGTAAGATAGGGGTGGCGGCCAAGGGTTTACCCATGGTCAAGCTCCGTGCCGTAGGCCCGGCAACTGCGACCGGCTCCTCAGCAGCCAACCCCTTGCGTGACAACCTCTTACCGCCGCCCCATCGGGCGGCGACCAGCTCTCCTGTTACCTTAGTCACCGACTCCGATCCCGGGGCATACCTAGGCTGGCAGCGTGACTGGTCAACCAGACTGCCGCGCACGAGCCGTCCTGGTGGCGCTCGCCGCCGCCCTCGCCGCCTGCGAGGTGCAGAACCCGCAGCCTGCGGTGTGGGTGCCGGTGCCCGACGCCCCTATCGAGGCGGTGGCCGAGAGCCTCGCGGCGTACGACATCGTGCGGTCGGCGCCGGAGTTCGAGCGCTTCGCCCGGATGGGCCGCAAGCACGAAGGCATCAAGCCGGGGCTCTATCCGCTGCAGCAGGGGATGCCCATGGGGCGGGTGCTGGTGGTGCTGCGCCGGGGCACGCCGGAGGTCGCACCGGTGACGGTCAGGGAGCGCACCACCATCGGTGAGGTGGCGCTGGGCGTGGAGCGGGCGCTTGGTGTAACCGCCGAGAGCTTCGAGGTGGCTGCACAGGACCCGCAAGTCGTGGAACGGGTCGGTTCCACAGCGATGACGGTGGAGGGCTACCTCTTCCCCACGCGGTACTACGTGCCGCTGGAGGCCGCCGCCCTGGACGTCGTGCGGCAGATGACGGACACCTTCGAGGCACGGTGGCGCCCCGAGTGGAGCGCGCGGACTCGAGACCTCGGCATGACGCGCCATCAGATCGTCACCCTCGCCTCCATCATCGAGGGCGAGATGCCCCAGAACGTCGACCGGGCGTTCGTCTCCTCGGTGTATCACAACCGACTGGAGCGCGGCATGCGGCTCCAGGCCGATCCCACGGTGGTCTACGCCTTGGGCGAGCGGCGGCGTCTCTCGTTCGCCGATCTCCGGGTACGCTCGGAGTACAACACGTATCTGGTCGAGGGCCTCCCCCCCGGGCCCATCGGCCAGCCGTCCGTCGCGAGCATCATCGCGGCGCTGTACCCCCCGTCCACCGATTACCTCTACTTCGTCGCCCAGGCCGACGGGCGGCACCTGTTCTCCCACACCTATCGGGAGCACCTGGGCACCATCCGGGAGCTGAGGACCGCGAGGCGCACGGTGCACGACGCGCCGCGGTAGCGCGGGCGCCCCTCCCCGGCATCCCTCTCGCGCCCTGCAGCCCCCAGGCGCGGGGGGCCCGGCCTGCGCCGCGTCGGCTTGCCGCCCGGCCGCGGGAACGCGACTATTGAACTCGGAAACATCGCGAGGCGTGACCTATCAAGCGACGCGATCTACTTCCCTCAGTGAAGGAAGCCCTGGTCGACCATTACCGAGTCGAGCGGGAAGTGGCCCGTGGCGGCGCCGCCAGGGTGTTTCTGGCATACGACAAGTCGGACCAGCCGGTGGCGCTCAAGGTGCTGCACCCGCAGCTGGCGGTGTCGGTCACCGCCGACCGCTTCCTGCGGGAGATCGCCTTCCTCTCGACCATCGACCATCCGCGCATCGGGAAGCTGGTCGACTCGGGTGAGAACGACTGGCTCATCTACTACGTGATGGCCTACGTGGATGGGCCGACCCTGCGGGAGCACTTGGCCAACGTCAGACAGGCGTCGATCTCAGACACCCTGCACATGGCGCACGACCTGCTGGATGCCTTGGCGTACGCCCACGCCAAGAACATCGTGCACCGCGACGTGAAGCCCGACAACATCGTGCTGTCGCCCGAAGGCGCGGTGCTGCTGGACTTCGGCATCGCCCGGGCAATCGCCGAGGCGGGCACCGACCGCCTCACCCGGTCGGGGTTCGCGGTGGGGACCTCGGCCTACATGAGCCCCGAGCAGGTGGAGGGCGCCGATGACATCGACCACCGCAGCGACATTTACTCGCTGGGGTGCGTGTTGTTCGAGGCGCTGGCCGGCCGCCCGCCGTTCTGGGCGCCGCGGGAAGAGGCGGTGCTCAGGCTGCACCTCGAGGGGAAGGTCCCCAACATCCGCAAGCTGCGGCAGGACACCCCGAAACAGTTGGTGGACACGCTGTACAAGGCCATGGCCAACGCCCGGGGAGACCGGTGGCAGTCGGCGGAGGAGATGAAGGCGGCGCTGCCCTAGGTCGCCTTCGGGGGCTGCTGCGGCTGCAGTCCCGGCAGTGCGGCAGGATTGAAGTCATCTTCGCGCCAGTATCGCGCCGCCATCGCGACACCAGCCAGGATAATCCCCACGCTTGCAGCCTGCGCCAGGGTGATCGTATCCCCGAACAGCACCCGATCGTCCTTGGCCCGGACGAACTCCACCAGGAAGCGCTCGATCCCGTACAGCACCATGTAGGCGCCGAACAGCCACCCCGCCGCGCGGGGCTGATGCCTCATGCGCCACAGGATCCAGAACACCAAGAGCATGATCGCCGTCTCGTACAGCTGGGTGGGGTGCACGGCCAGCACCTCGAAGGGGCTCGTCCCCGGCGGGACCTCTACTCCCCAGGGGGCCAGGTTCTGCCCGGTGGTGGGGGGCAGTCCTTCGGGGAACTTCATGCCCCACGGCAGGGTGGTGGGGAGGCCGTAGTCGTCCTGTACCAGAAAGCAGCCCACGCGTCCCAACCCGTACCCCACGGCGCAGGCGGGCGCCACCAACTGGAGCGTGTAGCGCAGCGGCACCCCCTTGAGCCGGCCGTTGATCCACACCGCCAGGATGCCGCCGAATAGGCCGCCGTACCACACCAGCCCGGCCCGTGAGAAGAACCGCTCCCAGGTGGGGTCGAGCGCCCAGTACCACACCTTGGCGCCGAGGATGCCGCCGATCACCGCGGCGACGACGACGTCCCAGGCGTACTGGTCGTTGAGGCCCCGCTCGCGCAGCTGCTGCCCGACTACCCAGCCACCCATGAGGAATGCGACCATGACCATGATGCCGAAGCCCGTGATCTGCACCGGGCCGATATAGAATGCCAGCGGGTAGACGGTCATGCGTCAGCCTCGTGAAGGTGACAGCGACGGCGCGCGCTCCAGCCCCGGCCAGGGGAATCGCGCCTGAGCATCCAGGTAGAGATCGCTCCGCTCGCCCCGCTCGAGGTGGAACCACCCGGCGCGGGCGATCATGGCAGCATTGTCCGCGTTCAGGCGAGGACTCGCCACGGCGACGCGGGCACGGCCCCCCAACTGCTTAGCCATGACGGCGGTGAGGGTGCGGGAGCAGGCGACCCCCCCGCCCAGGACGGCGGTGGCGTAGCCGGTGTGCTCCAGCGCGGCTCTGGTCTTCGCGACCAGCACGTCGAACACCGCCGCCTGGAACGAAGCGGCGATGTCGGCGCGGTGCGCCTCCAGATCGTCGAGCCCCCGCACCGTGTGGAGCACGGCGGTCTTGAGGCCGGAGAACGAGAAGTCGAACCCCTCGGCCAGCATCGGGCGGGGCAGGTCGAAGCGCGGGGTGCCCGCCTTGGCGAGCTGCTCGACCGCCGGCCCGCCGGGATAACCCAGGTCCAGCAGGCTCCCCACCTTGTCGAACGCCTCGCCCGCGGCGTCGTCCCGCGTCTCGCCCAGAAGGCGATAGAGTCCCCACTGCGGCACGTCGAGCAAGAGCGTGTGCCCGCCCGACACGATCAGCGCCACGAAGGGCGGCGCGAGGTCCGGGTCCTCCAGTGCAGGGGCGAAGACGTGGCCCTCGAGATGATGCACCCCGATGAGCGCTAGCCCGCCGGTGGCGGCGAGGGCCTTGGTGTAGCACACGCCGACGAGCAGGGAGCCGACGAGCCCCGGGCCGGCGGTGACGGCGGCGGCGTCGATCGCCTCCAGGGGAACGCCGGCTTCCGTCAGCGCGCGGTCGACGACGGGGCCGATGGCGGTGAGGTGCGCGCGGCTGGCGAGCTCCGGCACCACGCCGCCGAACACGGCGTGGACGTCCTGCGACAGGATGACGAGGCTGGCGAGCTCCGGCCCACGGCCGTTCCGTACGAGGACCGCCGCGGATGTCTCGTCACACGACGTCTCGATGCCTAGAACTACGTCAATCACGTTCGCGGCGACGTACCGTGGCGGAGTCGGGCGTGGCCGAAGCGCTCATGCCCGCCGGTGGTATCACCTCCAGCTCCACGACCATGCGCCGCTGCACGCCGCTGATCTCCGCTACCACCTGGATGCTGTCCCGATCGAGCTGATCGAGCCGGGAGCTGCGGCCCCGCACCGTCACCATGACTGCCGGCGGATCGCTCACCCAGCTTCCGCCGCGGGCCGACCGCACCACCACGGGGACGCTCATGATCACCCGGTCCGAGACGGCGCCCACGTCCACCGAGATCTCCACCTGCGAGTGGGAGAGCCGCAGGACACCCAGGGCGGACGTGTCGATGGGGACCGAGCGCGTGACGGGCTCGGTGGCCTCCACCAGCTCCAACGGCAAGGTGTGCAGCTCGTCCGTTCCCTGCACGAGCGCCTGCGGTCCGCGCACGATGACCGATCCGGGGACCACCGCTACGCCGCCGAACTGCTCGAATCCCGAGTCGGGCATCACGGACACGCGCGGCACCACCGGTACTGTCCGCTGGAACACGTCGTCGAGGCGCACCGTGACCATACGCGGCTGGATGTCCTGCGGCGTGACCTCGGCGTTCTCGACCGTCAGGTCGGCCAACGACAGCTCGAGCAGGTAGATGGAGCCCGTGAGAGTGTCGGGCAGCACCCTGTGCACCCATGGCGGCTGGGCGTAGAGCTTGATCAGCTCCCGCCCCGGCCCAGCGTACAGCGCCTTCACCGGCGGGAGTGGCGCGGCCAGGGCGCGTCCCTCGGGGGGCTCCACCTCGAGGCGCACGTCCACGAGGTCCGTCGCGGGCTCCTGCGCGGCGGTCGCCGCCCACAGGATCGCGGCCAGGACCAGCGCCGTGATCTTGATGGGCCAGTTCCTCAGGATCCCGTCGCGTGCCTTAACCGCCAGACTCTGCCACTGCAGCGTCGTCACCTCCGAGAAGTCGGCGTATTAGCGCTTCCTGCACCGGGTGATCCCACTCGGCCGCCCCGATGATCTTCTTCACGATCACTCCGTGGCGGTCGATGACGAAAGTCTCCGGCACACCCGTGGTTTGGTACTGCCGCTGGATGCGCCCGCTCTGGTCGTGGAGGATCTGGAAGCTGAGCTCCCGCTCCTCCGTCCAAGTGCGCACCGCCTCCGTGCCGATGTCGTCGACGCTGATCGCCACGACCTTGAGGCCGGCGGGCGCCAGCTTCTCGTGCAGGCGCTGGATGGAGGGCATCTCGACCTCGCACGGCGCGCACCAGGTGGCCCAGATGTTGATCAGCATGACCTCGCCGCGGTAGCCGTCGATGCCCAGCGTGTCGCCCGTGACGATGTCTACCGCGCGGAAGTCGGGGGCCTCGCTGTTCACGCTCACCGGCTGGAGCGCCGGGGTCAGCGCCATGCCCACGACGAGGCCGCCAACCAGCAAGCCGACGATGGCCAGGACGACGATCCACTGTCCTCGCTGCGTCATGTCACACCACCGCCATGCAGCACTTGCGCAGCTCGTTCACTTCCTTCCCCGGGTCCGGCGCACCAAAGATCGCCGAGCCGGCGACGAAGGTGTCGGCGCCTGCCCTGTGGGCCTCGGCAATCGTCTCGCGGGAGATCCCGCCGTCCACCTCGAGGAAGGCGTTGCTCTTCGACTCCCGCAGCAGCTTGCGGGCCCGCGCGATCTTCTTGGTCGCCGTCGGAACGTACTCCTGAGCCGGGAATCCAGGGTTCACGGTCATGATGAGCAGGAGATCGATGTCGTCGACGATCTCCTCGAGGTACGTCAGCGGAGTGCCGGGGTTGAGGGCGATACCGGCCTTCATGCCGCAGGCCCTGACCTGCGCCAGCTGGCGCTGTACGTGGGCCGTCGTCTCGGGATGGAGGGTGAACACCGAGGCCCCGGCTTCCGCGAACGGCGCGATGTACCACTCGGGGCGGTTCACCATCAGGTGCACGTCGAGGGGCAGATCGGTGATGCGCCGCAGCGCCGCCACGAGACCGGCGCCGAAGGTGAGGTTGGGCACGAAGTGTCCGTCCATCACGTCTACGTGAATCCAGTCGGCGCCGCCCTGCTCCACCACCGCGATCTCGTCGGTCAGTCTGGCCAGGTCGGCGCTCAGCACGCTGGGCGCAATCCGTATTTGGCGTTGCTTCATGCCTTTCCTCATCTAGCTACCGTGATGTTGACCGCCGTACCGGGGGCGCTCAGGGTGCCCGGCCCGGGGGCCTGCTCGATGATGCTCCCGGGGTCGCCGGCGTTGGACGTGCGCCGCATCGACGTACCCAGTGTGAGACCCACCAGTTCCAGCACGGCCGCGGCGTCGTCGGGCGTCAGGCCGGTCAGGTCCGGCACGGTGATCGTCGGCGCGCCCACGCTCACAACCAGCGTCACGCCGCTGCCCGGCAGCAGGGTGGACCCCGCCGGCGGACGGGTGTTGACCACCACCCCGCGGGGGACTGGCGCCTGGGTGGAGTCGATGGAACGAATGCGCAGCCCGGCGGCCAGGATCAACTGCCCCGCCAGCGTAGCATCGTAGCCCGTGAGGTCGGGCACCGGCACCCGTTGCGGCCCGATGCTCACCGTCAGGTTCACCGCCGCCCGGGGGGAGACCGCCACGCCCGGCGGCGGGTCCTGCCACACCACGGCGCCCCGCGGCAGCGTGGGGTGCGTGGTCTCATCCAGCTCGCCGGCGGCGAGGCCGACCTCGGTGAGGGCCCGCTCGGCGTCCTGCCGGGTCATCCCCAGCACGCGCGGCACCGCCGAAGCGCTGGCGAAAATCGGTGACGGGAACACGACCAGGGCCGCCACTAGGTAGCCCCCGAAGAAGGTGACGAAGAAGGCGGCGAGCAACACCAGCAGCCGCTGTCCCGTGGGCAGGCCACGCAGGCGCGCGATGCCCGCCGTGAGCTTCTCGAGCTTCGCGGTCCAGTAGAAGCCCCGGGGCACGTGGCGCCGGAACCTCATGCCGTGCGCCTCAACCGCGCGGCGTACCCGCCGTCGGTCCCCCCGTCCGGGGGGAAGACGAACAGATCGTCTGCTTCACGGTCGAACTCCGGGTGCCGCTCCAGGAATCGCTTCACCTGATCCTCGTTCTCCTCGGGCTCCAGCGAGCATGTCATATATAGCAAGAGCGCGCCAGGCCCCACCACCGGGGCGACCCCCTCCAGGATCGCCGCCTGTCGAGCCGCGCTGCGTGAGATCTGCGGCGGGGAGAGCCGCCACCGGGCGTCGGGGTGCCGGGCCATGGTGCCCGTGCCCGAGCACGGGGCATCCACCAGCACCACTTGGACGCCGCCCGGGCGCAAGGGCGGTCGGGCTGCGTCGGCCAGCAGCAGGCGGACGCTGCCGGGCACCCGCGCGGTGGTGTCCCGCAACAGCCCCAGCCGGTCGCGCTTGAGCTCCGAGGCAACCACCCGGCAGCGCCGACCCAGGATGGCGGCTTTGCCCCCGGGTGCGGCGCAGGCGTCCCATACCAAGGCGTCGTCGGGAATCGCCGCGAACCCTAGGAGCCGTGCCTGGGCGGGGTCCTGCACCAGGAATGCGCCCGCGTCGTAGCCCGGGAGATCGCGCACCCGCGACGTCTCGATGATGAGGCCGGCCCCGAAGGGCGCCGCGCGAAACGCGACTCCCGCGGCGGTGAGGGCTTCGTGCAACTCTTCCGCCGTGCGCCCCGCCGGCTGGATCACGAGGTCGGGGCGCCGGTTGTTGTGCTTGAGCAGGGCCTCGGTGGCCTCCGCCCCATAGCGCGCCAGCCAACGATCCACCAGCCACGCCGGGTGGGAGTAGCGGGACGCGAGGTCGTCCTCCCCCGCCGGGCCCGCGGCGTCCGTCTCATCGGCCAGCCGTCTCAGCACCGCGTTCACCAGCCCCGCGGCCTTGCGCCCCCCGGCGCCCTTGGCCGCCTCCACGGTCGCCTGCACCGCAGCGTAGGGCGGCACCCGCGACAGCTTCAACAGCTGGTAGGCCCCGACCCGCAGGGAGTCCTTCAGGTCCTCCGGGATGTGCTGCCAGTCGCCGGAAACCAGGGGGGAGAGCCGAGCGTCGAGCTCGCTCCGCGCGCGCAGCACGCCGGCGGCGATCTCGTGCGCCAGGCGACGGTCTAATTCGTCGAGTGTGTCGGCGGCGGTGGTGAGGGCCTGCTCGAAGGGTTGGCCGCCCCGCACCAGGCTCAGGATGCCGAGTGCGGCGACGCGGGCATCCGGGGCCTTGGCCACCTCAGTCCAGCATGCCGCTGGTGGGGCTGGAGGGGACGGCGATCTCCCGCCGGGGCATGCGCCCGGCCAGGTACGCGAGGCGCCCCGCCTCCACGGCGGCCCCCATGGCCCGCGCCATGGTCACGGGGTCCTCCGCCGCGGCAATCGCCGTGTTCATCAGGATCCCGTCCACCCCCTGCTCCATGGTGATGCAAGCGTCGGAGGCGGTACCCACGCCGGCGTCAACGATGACCGGCTGCGAAACCCTGCGCTTGATGGTTCGGACGGTGTAGGGGTTGATGAGTCCCAGTCCGCTCCCGATGGGCGAGGCGAGTGGCATGATGGCGGCGCAGCCGGCGTCCTCCAGCTTGAGCGCCGTCACCAGGTCCTCATTGGTGTACGCCATCACCTTGAAGCCCTCCGCGACCAGCGTCCGGGCCGCCTCGAGCAGCCCCGCCACGTCTGGCAGCAACGTCTCCTCGTCGCCGATGACCTCCAGCTTGATGAACTCGTTGAAGCCCGCCTCCCGGGCGAGCCGGGCGTAGCGGATGGCGTCTTCGGCGGTGTAGCACCCCGCCGTGTTGGCCAGGAGGAAGTACTCCTTGGGGTCCAGGTGGAACAGGACTCCCTCTTCTTTGGTGCGGTCCAGGTCCACCCGACGCACCGCCACCGTCACGACCTCGGCGCGTGACGCCCCGATGGCCCGCACCATCGTCTCGTTGTCCCTGTACTTCCCCGTTCCGACCATCAGCCGGGAGCGAAACTCCCGGCCGCCGATCACGAGCGGTTGGTCGGCGGCGCTCATCCACCCCCCACGAAGTGCACCAGCTCGATCCGGTCGCCGTCGCGCACCGTGGTCTCGGCCAGGGCGGGGCGGCGCACGATCTCCTTGTTCAGCTCCACCACCACGGCTTGCGGATCGAGCTCGAGCCGCGCGAGGAGATCGCTCAGCGAGAGCTCTGCACTGAGCCGCCGCTCCTCGCCGTTCACGACGATGGTGATGGGATCGGTCATGTGTCTTCGAAAGATACTAGCATCCGTCGGGCGGCCGAACCGGGGTCCCGCACGTGCCATAGGGCGGAGATCGCCGCCACGCCGTGAGCGCCCGCCGCGCGGCACTCGTCGGCGCGCTCCGGTGTCACGCCTCCGATGGCGATGACCTTCGCCGGGCTCGCGGCCGCGATGGCGGAGGGGCCCAGGGGCCGGCGACCCGGGTGTGACGCCGTCTCCCAAATCGGTCCCAGGAAGACGTAATCGGCGCCGGCCTCGTGAGCGGCGCGCGCCTCCTCCGGGTCGTGCGTGGAGCGGCCGATGAGCACTTCCGGGCCCAGCAGTTGCCGGGCGGCCGCCACGGGGAGTCCGTTCGCAGGGAGGTGGAGGCCGACGGCGCCCACCAGCCGTACGACGTCGGCGCGGTCGTTCACCAGCAGCGCGGCGCCCGCATCCCGCAGCAGGCGGGCCAGCTCGATGAGCCGTGCGGCGTCCACAGCTCCCGCCCTGGCGTGCAGTGCCACCGCCCCGGCCGCCGCGATAGCTGCGGCGCGCGCGGCAAGGTCCGGCAGGGCGATGACGTCGGAGTTGGTGACGGCGTGCAGTCGTGGGACGGTAACGCTCACCCGAGGCGGTCGCCCTTGGTGCAGCCGCGGCCCCTCAGCCACTCCCGTGCCGCCATGCGGTGTGCGCCTGCGGGCTGGACGTCGAGGAACTGCAGGGCGCCTTCCCCGGTGGCGACCACGAAAGCGGGGTCGGTCTCGACCACCTGGCCCGGCACCTCGTTCGCCTCCCACTCGTCTGCCGGCTGGGGCCCGAACAGCTTGAGCTCACGTCCCTTGACCGTGGTCCACGCTCCGGGCCGGGGATCGAACGCGCGGACCTGCCGGGCGACCATGGCCGCCGTCTCCTCCCAGCGGATCCGGGTGATCTCCCGGGTGATCTTCGGCGCGTAGCTGGCGTGCTCGTCATCCTGGTGGATGGGGTGTGCCGCCTCCACGTCGATGAGCGCCAGCGCCTCCACCAGAGCCAGCGCCCCCAATTCGGCCAGCCGCACGGTCAGCTCCCCGCCGGTCTCGTCGGCCGCAATGGGCGTGGGCACGGTGTGGAGCACCGGGCCCGTGTCCATGCCTGCTTCCATCTGCATGATCGAGACGCCGGTGTCCTCGAAACCCTCCAAGATCGCGTGCTCGATGGGGGCGGCGCCCCGGAGCTTCGGCAGCAGTGAGGCATGGACGTTCACCATGCCCTTGGCGGGGATCTCGAGGACGGCAGGCTTCAGGATGTGCCCGTAGGCCACCACTACTCCGAGATCGAACGGGCCCAGGCCCCGCAGCTCATCGATGAACTCCTGCTGGCTCGGCATTTCCGGTTGGAGCACGCCGAGACCTTCCTCCTGCGCGACGACCTTCACGGGTGGGGGAACGAGACGGGAGCGCGAGCGGCCGTGGGGCCGGTCCGGCTGGGTGACGACGGCGGCAACGTCGAACCCCTCACCCAGCAGGGCCCGCAATGAGGGAACCGCGAAATCGGGCGTCCCGAAGAAGACGACACGCACGGTCAGGGCTCCGAGCTCGTCGCAGCCTCCGCGGAAACGTCCTTCACGTAGCCGGATTTCCCCTTCCGCAGCTTCTGCCACTTCTTCGTGAGCATCCGCCGCTTTAGCGGGCTCAAGTGATCGAGAAACAGGATGCCGTCCAGATGGTCGATCTCGTGCTGGATGGCCCGCGACTTCAGGTCGCTGGCCTCGACCCGGATGCGCTCGTTGTCCAGGGTGGTCGTCTCCACCACGATGCGCGCCGATCGCTCCACGTCGCCGAAGATGTCGGGGATGGAGAGGCAGCCCTCCTCGCCCTTCACCGTCCCCTCCCGCTCGACGATGACGGGATCGACGAGCACCAGCGAGTCGTCCTCCTCGGTCTGAACCACGGCAACGCGCCGGGCGATGCCCACCTGGTTGGCGGCGAGCCCGATCCCGCTGTCGGCCTGCATGGTCTCGAAGAGGTCCCGTGCCAGCTCCCGGACATCGTCGTCCACCTGCGCGATCTCCGCGGCACGCTCGCGCAGCACGGGTGAGCCCAGCAGATGGATCGGCCGAAGGCTCACCGCTTCGGCTCTCCCTTGTCGAGCAGCTCTGCCACGCGCTCGCGCTGGATCACGAGGCGCGACTCCCCGCTCTTGATGGTCAGCTGGTTGTCCTTGATCTGGACCACCTCGCCGATGATGCCGCCCACCGTGACGATGCGGTCGCCGCGCTTGATCTGGGACAGCTGCGCCTTGTGCCGCTTCTCCTGCTGTACCTTGGGCCGGATGATGAGGAAGTAGAAGATGGCGACGATGGCCAGCATCTGCAGCAGGAAGATCATCATGCCGCCGCTGCCGCGCTCACCGGCCGGTGCGAACAGGAACAGGATATCAGGCGTCACGTCGTTCCCCGTGCGTTGTAGCGGTTGAGCCACTCGCGGTGCCAGCTCCGGAACGTGCCGGCGGCGATTTGGCGACGCGCCTCGGCTGCCAGCCGGGCCAGAAACCGGACGTTATGCAGCGAGAGGAGCCTCAAGCCCAGCAGCTCCTCCGCCGCGAACAGGTGCCGGAGGTAGCCCCGGCTGTAGGTCCGGCACGTCTCGCAGTCACAGGTCGCGTCCAGGGGATCCGCGTCCGTGCGGTGCGCCGCATTGCGGATGTTGACCGGCCCGTCGGGCGTGTAGGCCGACCCGTTGCGCCCGTTGCGCGTCGGAGCAACGCAGTCGAACAGATCCTGCCCGCGCGCCACTGCCGCGAGCAAGTCCTCCGGGAACCCGACCCCCATAAGATAACGCGGGATCGCAGAGGGCAGCTGAGCCTCCAGCGCCTCGAGCACGGACCACATCACCTCCTTGGGCTCCCCCACGGCGAGCCCGCCCACTGCGACTCCGGTCCAGGCTCCCAGTCCCAGTATCTCGTCGGTGGCCCGCTGCCGCAGGTCGAGGTGCCCCGCCCCCTGGATGATGGGCCACAGAGTCTGGCGCCCGGGCTGCTCCGCGGCGACGGCTCGGTGCCGGGCGAGGCAGCGCTCCAGCCAGCGCGTGGTGCGGTGCAACGCGTCTGCGGCGGCGGCGTGATCGACCCCACCCGGCACCACGTGGTCGAATGCCATGGCCACGTCGGCACCGAGTTGCCACTGGATCTCGGTGGCGCGTTCCGGCGTCAGGCGCCTGCGGCTCCCGTCCACGTGGGACTGAAACTCCACACCGTCGTCGTCCACCTTGCGGAAGCCCTCGAGGGAGAAGACCTGAAAGCCCCCCGAGTCGGTGAGGATGGGGTGCGGCCACGCCATGAAGCGGTGCAGCCCACCCAGATCGGTCACGGTGTCCTCGCCGGGGCGGACGTGGAGGTGGTACGTGTTGGCCAGCACCATCGTCACCCCCACCGTCTCCAGGTCGAGGGGCGACAGCGCGCGCACGGTGCCCTGGGTCCCCACCGGCATGAACGCCGGCGTCTCCACCTCGCCGTGGGGGAGGATCAGCGTTCCCGCCCGGGCCGCACCGTCGCTCGCGTCGAGCCGGAAGGTGAACGCGCTCATCGGACGGCCATCGCGTCGCCGTAGGAAAACAGCCGGTACCCCTGCGCCACCGCCTCGCGGTAGGCCGCCATGGTGGGCTCGTAGCCCGCGAAGGCCGCCACCAGCATGAGGAGGGTGGAGCGGGGGAGGTGGAAGTTCGTGAGCAGGGCGTCCGCAATGCGGAACTCAAACGGCGGATAGATGAAGAGGTCGGTCCAGCCGGAGCCGGCGGTTACGCGGCAGTGCTCGGTGGCCACCGACTCCAGGGTGCGGGCCACGGTGGTGCCCACCGCCCACACCCGGTGCCCCGCGTCCTTTGCCCGGTTCACCGCCTGCGCCGCCTCCTCGCTCACCGTGAACCACTCCGCGTGCATCCGATGCCGCGCCGGCTCCTCCACCTCCACGGGCTTGAACGTACCCGGGCCCACGTGCAGCACCACCTCGACGATGGCCGTTCCACGGCGGGCGATCTCGTCCAGCAGCGGGGGAGTGAAGTGCAGCCCGGCCGTGGGAGCCGCCACGCTGCCGTCTACCGCGGCGTAGACCGTCTGGTAGCGTTCCCGATCGCCCTCCTCGGGCGGCCGCTCGATGTAGGGTGGCAGGGGAACCGCGCCGTACCGCTCCATGAGCCCGAACGCGTCGAGCCCGCCCGAGAAGCGCACCCGCCTGAGGCCCCCGCCCACGACCTCCTCGATCTCGCCCACGGACTCGTCGCCGAACCGCACACGGCGCCCGGCCTTGAGCTTGCCGCCGGGGTGCACCATGGCGAGCCAGCTGCCGTCGGGCTCGGGGTGGACGAGCAACACCTCCGCCTCGCGACCGCTCTCCCTCGTGCCCATGAGCCGTGCGGGGATCACCCGGCTGGTGTTGAGCACGAGGACGTCGCCGCGACCCAGCAACGCCGGGAAATCGCTGAAGTGATCATGGTGAATGGCGCCCGTGTCCCGCTCCAGCAGGAGCAGCCGGCTCGCCCCGCGGTCCGGAAGCGGACGCTGGGCGACGGCCTCGCGGGGGTACTCGAAGTCGAAGTCGGAGGCGCGGAGCCGGCTACCCAGCGGACTGGTCGTCGAAGATCGACTGCTGGTCACCGGGCGCCCCGGCGGGCGGGGTGAAGCCGAAGTGTCGGTAGGCGGCCGGGCTCGCCGTGCGGCCTCGGGGCGTGCGGTGCAGGAAGCCCTGCTGGATGAGGAACGGCTCGTACACCTCTTCGAGGGTGCCGGCGTCCTCGCCGACGGCCACGGCGATGGTGTTCAGTCCCACCGGCCCGCCGTCGAACTTCTCGATGATGATCTGGAGGATCCGGGCGTCCATGTCGTCGAGCCCGTACTCGTCCACGTTGAGCCGGCTGAGCGCCGCCTCAGCGACCTCCCGCGATATGCTGCCGTCCGCCCGCACCTGGGCGTAGTCCCGCACCCGCCGCAGTAGCCGGTTCGCGACGCGGGGAGTGCCACGGCTCCGCTTGGCGATCTCGTGGGAGCCGGCCGTATCGGTTTCAACCGATAGGATCCCCGCCGAGCGCAGCACGATCCGTTGCAGATCGTCAGTGGGGTAGTAGCCCAGCCGCTCCACCAGCCCGAAGCGCGCGCGCATAGGAGGTGTGAGCATGCCGTAGCGTGTGGAGGCGCCGATCAGCGTGAAGGGCTCGACCTCCATGGGGATCGTCTGCGCGCTCTGCCCCTCCGAGATTCGCACGTCGACCCGGTAGTCCTCCATCGCGGGGTAGAGGAACTCCTCCAGCGTGGGGCGCAGGCGGTGGATCTCGTCGATGAACAGGACGTCTCCGCTCCGCAGCGAGGTGAGGAGTCCCACCAGGTCCCCCGGCTTCTCCAGCACGGGCCCGCTGGAGGTGCGGATGTTCACGCCCATCTCCCGGGCGATGAGGATCGCCAGCGTCGTCTTGCCGAGTCCAGGCGGCCCGAAGAACAGGGTGTGGTCCAGCGGCTCGGCCCGCTGGCGCGCGGCGTCGATGGCGATCTGGAGGTTCTCCTTGACCGTCGCCTGCCCGACGAACTCGTCCAGCCGCGAGGGCCTGAGCGAGGCCTCCGCCGAGCTCTCCTCGGGGAGCGCTTCGGGGGTCGTGATCTCGGTGCGGTTCACTTCTTGGTCGTCGCCTCCCAGCGTACCGGGCGCTCGGCCTTCGTCACCCGGTGCTTAGTGCGGCACGTGACGCACTTGTCGACGGCTTCCGTCTGCTCCGGCCCGACCAGCTTGCGGTTGGTCGCGCCACAAGACGTGCAGATCCACTCGGCGGTTAGCATCGGTCGATTTCGTCTATTTGGACTTGGTTAACAGTTGTAGTGCACCGCGGATGAGGTCAACCGGCTCGCCAGCGCCCTGCTGTGAGATCGACTCGCGCACGGCGCGCTCGGCATCCGCGGAATTGTAACCGAGGTTGATGAGTGCCTGGACGGCCTGGTCCGTTGGCCCGGCGGCCGCCTCCGGCGCACCGGGCACGGCGATGTCACCCAGCCGGTCCCTGAGTTCCAGCACGATGCGCTCGGCGGTCTTCTTACCGATCCCCGGTACGGTACAGAGGGCCGCAAGGTCGTTCTCCTTTATGGACCGCACCACCCGCGCGCCGCCCAACGTCGAGACCAGTGCCAGGGCCAGCCGGGGGCCCACGCCCGACGCCCCCAGCAGTCGCTGGAAGACGTCCCGCTCGTGCTCCTCTATGAACCCGTAGAGCGCCCACCCGTCCTCCCGCACCACCGGTACCGTCTTGAGGGCCACCTCGGCCCCCGCGCCCGGGAGCTGCTCAAGCACCCCCAGCGGCACGCCGATCTCGTATGTGACGCCGCCGGTGGTGGCGACGATCACGCGATCCCCCGTCTTCGACAGCAGCCTGCCGCTGATCCCGGCGATCATCGGGTTCGGCTCCGGGTGAGGAGATATGTCAGGCCCACCGCCACCCCGTCGGCGGCGTCGCTGGGCCGGGGCGGATCCTTGAGGTTGAGCAGTCGCTGAACCATGTGGCCTACCTGCGGCTTGGCGGCACCCCCGGCTCCCGTCACGCTCTTCTTGATGGCCCGGGGCGTGAACTCCGCTACCTCGAGCCCGGCTTGGGCCGCAGCCAGCAGGATGACGCCTCGCACGTGACCCAGCGTCACCGTCGTCCGCACGTTCTTGGCGTAGAACACGCTCTCCAGGGCCAGCACGGTCGGCCGGTGCCGCCCGATCAGCTCGGTGACGCCCTCGTGGATGATGTCCAGGCGGCGCCACAGCTTGTCTCGGGAATTGGTGCGGATCACGCCGCACTCGACGAGGCGGCCGGGCCGCCCGGCCACGGGCTCCACCACTCCGAACCCCGTCGCCGCCGTGCCGGGATCGACGCCCAGCACGCGCACCGTCACTCGGCGACCGCCGCCAAGGTCTCCGCGTCGATGTCGAAGTTGCTGAACACCTTGGAGACGTCCTCGTGGTCTTCCAGGGCGTCCATCAGCTTGAGCAGCTGCTCGGCGTCCTTGCCCTCGACCCGCACGGTCGTACGGGGGATCAGCGCGATCTCGGCGCCCGCCGCCTCGACACCGTGGCGGTGCAGGGCGTCGCGCGCGCGGTGCAGCTCCGTGGCTCGGACCGTGACGACGTGCTGGTCGCCCTCGGTGACCATGTCCTCGCCGTCCACCTCCAGCGCCGCCTCCATCGCGGCGTCCTCGGGGTACCGGCCGGCGTCCAGATAGATCTGCCCGCGCCTGTCGAAGATCCACGCCACCGAGTTCGGCTCGCCGAGGCTGCCGCCGTTCTTGGAGAAGATGTGGCGGATCGACGCCACCGTGCGGTTCAGGTTGTCGGTCGTGACGTGGATCATGATGGCGGCCCCGCCGGGGCCGTAGCCCTCGTAGGTAGCCTCCTCGTAGCGCACGCCCTCGAGCTCGCCCGTCCCCTTCTTTACGGCGCGCTCGATGTTGTCGTTGGGCATGTTGGCGGCTTTGGCCGTGTCGATCGCCGTGCGGAGGCGGGGGTTGCCGTCAGGATCGCCGCCGCCGTGCCGCGCCGCAACGGTGATCTCCTTGATGAGCTTGGTGAACAGGGCGCCGCGCTTCGCGTCGGTCGCTGCCTTCTTGCGCTTGATCTGCGCCCACTTGCTGTGACCGGCCATGCTGTCTCCCGGCCACGCCCGGACCGCTGAATGCTGGTGGGCGGACGTCTGCCAACGAGGGTGAACGACGATCCGCATGCCGCGATCCGGCCCGAATCACGGCCTGCGGTGAGCGAAATATACGGGGTTCGGGAGGGCCGGACCATGCAGCGCTTGCCACTGCACCTGCGGAGCGCTAGGCTTCTCGCTCTATGCATATGTGGCGTTGCTGGACGACCGGTTTCGCTGCCGCAGCCCTGGTGCTCGGGCTGGGCCTGGCCGCCTGCGGCGATTCGGAGCCCCCGCCGGAGATGCCCGCCACCAACGTGATGCGGGGCGTATGGGTGTTCCCGCTCTCGGTATTGACGTCCTACTCGGGGACCAGCGACGCCTTGCAGACCACGTGGACGAGCGGCTACCCGCCCGATACCGTGGCCGCATGGTACCGTCGGACGCTGGTGCAGCGGGGCTGGGAGATCGTGGGCGACACCCGGTCGGCCGACGGAAACGTCACGCTCCATGCCCAGCGGGACGGGCCGCCGCTGTGGATCATCATTGGCCCGCGGACGTCGGCGCCGGGCACGATGTACCGTATGATCGGAGCCGAACCGGACACGACGACCCCCGTACCCTGAGCGGGCGCGGCCGGCCATGACGCCGCTCGGGGGCAGGGTACTTGCGGCCTATCTCGTCGTGTGCTTGGTCTGGGGCTCGACCTACCTCGCCATTCGCATCGGCGTGCGGCACCTGCCTCCGGCCCTCTTCGGAGGCGTTCGCTTTCTCACCGCCGGCTTGATCCTGCTCGTGCTGGCCCTCGCCCTGGGACGGCGACTGCCGCGCCGCGCCCGGGACTGGAGGACCGCCGCCGTGGTGGGGATCATGCTCCTGGGGATCGGCAACGGCGTCGTC
>JBDHDE010000047.1:0-23073 GCA_039591655.1 Gemmatimonadota bacterium | reverse complement strand
GTCAGCACCGCCTCGATGTCGAACACCAGCGTGCGCAGCTTCACGAACGCCCCGATGCGCTGCCGCGCCTGCCCCCGGGCGCTCTGCCCGGTGACATCCACCAGGAAGATCTCGTTGTTGATGCGCTGGACCGTCCCGGCGTACGTGCCCGAGCCCGCGGGTGACGTGCCGGACACGGTGTCCGCGCCCATGACCGGCAGGGCGTTCCACAGCGCCACGTCCCAGCCGGCGATGGTCTCGGTGACCCCGTATTCTGCGGCCGCGAACGCCTGCTCCGCCCGGCGCGAGTTCTGCCCCGCGCGGTTCTCCAGCATGGCCGACATGAAGAAGCCCGACAGCAGGGCGCCCAGCACGACGATCCCGAGAATGGTGAGCAGCAGGGCGATACCGCGCTCGTCGCGGAGCCGCCGAGATCTGCGCGTCGGACGTGGCATGGTCAGAACCCCTGGTTGTTGCGCAGTGTGACGCGCGTGATGACAGAGTCCAGCACGTAGTCGATGCGTCCCGAGGGCAGGTGGGCCCGCGCCGGCGAGCGGCCGCGCACCACGAGCCCGACGCTGGCGACTTCGAGCACCGAGACCGCCGAGGCGCCCGTGCTGTCGAAGTAGGCGAACGCAAGTCCGTCAGTCGTGAGTGGCCCCACGAGCTTCTGCTCGGCACCGAAGGCGCCGCCCCGCGGTGCCTCGCGGCGGGCGAGCCAGCGTGTACCGCCCTCGTCGTACAGCAGGATCTCCTCCATCTGGAACCCGCGGATGGGGGCGCCGCTGGTGACACCGGTGAGCGCGGAATCGGCGCCCCCCGACGCCGCGCTGATGGTTACCACCGCCACGGTGCCGGCGGAGCCGTCCGGGCAGTTCGCGGGCGTCGTGCTCTGGAGCGCCCCAAGCAGCCAGCGGTCGTCCGCCCTGCGCGACTGGTCACCGTCCCGGAACAGGAGGATCGAATCCAGGGTGGTGTTGGGAGCCCGCACCCCGAAGGTGAGCGAGTCGCGCAGCATGAACCCGACCCCTCCCACGGTCGCGACGGGGGGCGTGCACAGCACGCTGGACCAGCGCATGCCGCGGATTCGCATACTCGTCGCGGTGGCGCTCCGGATGTCGCCATCGGATGCGTCCAGCTCCCGCAGGGTGTAGGTCAGGAACAGCGCCGCGGCCCGGGTGTCCTGCTGCACGTGAAGCCGCTGGACCTGGGTGCCGGTGAGACGCTGGGTGGAGCCGACGGATTGGTAGATTGCGGCCAGGATGACGGCGAGGAGTCCGATCACCACCAGCATCTCGACGAGGGTGAACCCCCGATGGTCTAGCGCACGCACAGGACAGAGCTCTCCACCGTATCGGTTCTCATGGCGTTGGCGAGGCCAGGGTAAGTCACGAGCAGCTGGACCTGGCGCGCGCTGCCGCCGTGGTCGGGCTGCAGGGTCCACTTCAGGTCATAGGCCCCCCCGCGGGTCTCGCTGCCGTCGGCCATGGCGCTGCAGCTCACGCCCCGCAGCGTCTCGAGGCGCTCCCGGGCGTAGAACGAGGCGGTGGCGGCGCGATCGCCGGCCGCCAGCAGCTTGATCACCAGGATGTTCGCGCCCAGCAGCGCCAGCATGGCCCACGTGAAGAGCGTGACGGCCACGATCAGCTCGACCAGCGTGAAGCCGCTCTCGTTCTTCACCATACTGGACGCCCCACCGGCGTGATCTCCAGGGAATCGGTGTAGCCGTCCTTGGAGAACTTCATGGAAATCGACGTTGTGGCGAGGGCGACGCCCTGCGGGGTGAACAGCACGGAGTCGCCGTCACTGCTGAACGCGACCCCGAAATGGATGTCGAAGTTGTCGATGGTCCCCACCGTGTCGACACCGTTTCCCTGCACCGGGCAGGCGGTGACCCAGACGCGTGACGTGGCGGCGTCCATGTGCAGCACGGCGCGGCATCCGCGGTGCACCGCGGTGGCACGGCTGCGAGCGAGGTGCGTGGTCATCGTCCGTCTCGCCGACCGCACGGATTCGTGCAGGATGTAGTCCTTCACCCGTGGGATGGCGATCGTGAGCATTACGCCCATGATCACGATCACGATGATGGCTTCGACGAGAGTAAAGCCGGAACGCGACACAATCCTCCTTGCCCGCGTCGGCAGCGACGGGGAGGACGTGGAGTTTGCTCCCTCGCGGCGCCTTCGTCCGTGAGCCCGCCGTGAGGAGTTACTTGTTTGATTCTCTATAGTTTCGGGGAGGTGGCGCCGGATGTGTCGCGCATCACAGTGGCAAATCGCAATATCGCGTAGACAGATGGTGGCACAGATTTTAGGTTGGACTGCATTGTGACTGCCTATACGCTGGTCGTCTCGAACCCGCCTCATGGCGAAGTGGATGTGGTACAGGCGGCGCCGTCTCTCGGACTGGCGCCGGCCGAGCTTCGCATGAAGGCCAACTACCCCGTGCCGGAGATCTGGCTGGCCGGGGAAGATGCGAGTGAGATCGAGGCGGCAGCCGGCGAACTCGAGGCGACGGGACTCACCGTGGCAGTGGTGGCCGGGGACAGGTTGCGCGATGCTCCCCAGCGGACGGCTGCCAAGGGGTTCTCCTTCGGGGACGGGGCGCTCGTGGCACACCTCGATGGCTCCGACCTCGAGCTGCCGTATGACGTGCCGCTCATCGGGGTGTACTGCACGCCGAAGCAGGCGGTGGTCGAAGAGTCGCGTCGCGGGGGAGGTGGTGGCCTGGCCGACGGGCTCGGGCGTCGCAGCAGCAGCGTCTTCATGACGCGGGACAGTCTGGTGGGATTCGGCGGCCTGGGTGGGCGAGCGAGCTCCGTTGGAGGTGGCGAGGGCGGAGGCCAACCCGAATCCTCGTTCCTCGATGTGTATGTCTCCGGTGAGGGCGGGCCCCAGCGCGTCGGGATCGTGCAGGACGTGGTGGACTTCGGGGGACTGGGAGACCTCCAGCTCACCAACCCGACGGCGAACCTCGAGATGTTCGTGGCGGAGTTCGAGGAACGGTTCGCCCAAGCCTCCGTGGACCGGCGTCTCCTGGACATGCAGCCGCGCCAGCGGCCCATGGTCGGCAAGCCGAAGCCGGGGACTCCCGAGCGGAAGGGGTTCTCCTATGCGACGGAGGCGCTGGCGAAGCTACTGGAATCCATCTCGCCCGACCTGAAGGATCTCAGCCAGTTCGAGCTCTGCTCGAGACTAGTCTACCTCACGACACACTAGCGACGGGGAGAAATCCCGGTCGCTCCACATTGGCGGCGCGCAGGTGCCGCCTTCTTGTTGTCAGGATGCTTGAGGAGCGGGTGCCGAGCGCGTCCACGTGGCGATAAGCTCTCGGTTGCTCGTGCCGAGCTCGAGCATCGCCCCATCCCGGTCTGCCTCGCTCCTGTAAACGGCAACGACGGCTGACCCACTCCCGCACAGCCGCACCAGGAGCGGCTGGGTCTGGGCCATCCCCTCGAACAGCTCCCGCAGCTCGGGCTCCCTGCCGAAGACAGGGCCCTCGAAGTCGTTGCCGCTCAGGCGCCCGATGCCTCCCCATGTCTCGAAGGCCGCGTCGTCCAGCACCACCGTGCCCCGCCGCTCCTCCTTGGCTCGGGTGCGGGCGAGCAGCGCGTAGGCCTCCTTGGTGTCGATGCCGAAGGGAGGGATGGCGATGAGGGCCGGCGCCGGGGCGGGGCCGGCCACCCGGAAGATCCGCTCGCCACGGCCCCAGGCCAGGGCCAACGGCACCCCCGCAGCGAAGAACGGTACGTCGCTACCAAGCCGGGCCGCGAACTGGAGGATCTCGTGGCGCGGCACGGCGTCGTCGGCCAGACGGTTCACCGCGTGCAGGGTCGCGGCGCCGTCGCTGGAGCCGCCCCCGAGCCCGGCCCGCACCGGGATGCGCTTGGTGAGGTGGATGCGCACCCCGAAGCGCCGAGCCGTCGCGTCGAGCACCAGGGTGGCTGCCCGGTAGGCGAGGTTCTCCTCCACCGGGCCGGTGTCGGCGCCGTCCACCGCGAGGTCGATGCCGCCTGCCGTCCGCTCGACGTGCAGCTCGTCGCTCAACTCGAGCAGGGTGAACAGCGTCTCGAGGGTGTGGAAGCCCGACGCCTCGCGGGCCAGCACGCGCAGGAAGAGGTTCGCCTTGGCGTGGGCGGCGATGGTGACTCGATCAGCCATCGGTCTCCGCGGCGTTCTCCTCTCCGGTGGCGCGCAGCTCGGCCAGATGCAGGTGGGCCCGGGACAGGGACCAGAGGCCCAGCAGCGTGATGGGGATGAAGCCAGCCAGGTGGTAGCCCACCGCGTATGAGACGGCAAGCCCGGCTTCGATTCCGTACAGCGCCAGCACCACCCGGATGATGGCCTCGAACGGTCCGAAGAAGCCCGGCGAGGACGGCAGCGCCACGCCGAACGCGATCAGGCCCTGGAGCAGCAGCGCTGCGGACCACGGCACGTCGATCTCGAACGCCTGGAACGCCAGCCAGAACGACGCCGCGGCGACGAGCCAGACAACGAGTGACCAGAAGGTGATGATCACGAACTGCCTGGGACTGCGCAGGGCATCGAGGCCGGAGAGCAGGCCCTCCAGAATCTCCGTGATTCGCCCGGCCCAGCGGCGCGGCAACAGGGCGTGGGTGATCCGCTGCGCGATGCGCAGCGCGGGGCGCGGCCAGTGTACCAGGAATAGGGCGATCAACAGGAGAGCGCCGAAGAACAGGCCGGCCCCTTGTGCCACCCCCCCCAACGTCACCCCGCCGACCGCCGTGCCGGACGCGAATCCCCCGGCCCAGATTCCCACCATGAGGAGCGCGGCCAGGGTGATGCCGTCCATGACCCGCTCCACCGCGATGGACGCGAAGGCCGTCGAGAACCTGACACCCGTGAGTCGGCGTGCAGCGTAGGCGCGGGCGAACTCGCCGGCGCGGGCCGGCAGGACGTTGTTCGCCATGAAACCGATGGCCGTGGCGTGCCACAGGGGCATGAAGGGCAGGGCGTTCCCTTCCGAGCGGAGCAGGTAGCGCCAGCGGATGGTGCGCGCTGGAAACGACGCCGTCACCACCAGGACCGACGCCAGCAAGGGGAGGGGCTTCACGCCGCGGAGCCGCTGCCACACCTCGCCGAGGTTCACGTCGTGCAGGGTCCACCACAGGAGGACGACGGTGACGACGGCGCCGACGAGCCCCGACCAGCGGAGTCGCCGCGCGCTTCCCCTACTGCTGGAGTCCGAGTTCGACGAGATCGAGGGCTTCCTCAATTAGGTCGCGGAGGTCGGTGTCTGAGCGGCCGGCCGCGAGGCCTGCGCGGATCTGCGCCTTGAGGCTCGCGGCCCGCTTAAGGGCTGCGGTACCGCTGTAGCACAGGTCGGTGATGGGGACGATCCCCGCCTCGGGTGCGGCCACCGGGGCCGCGGCGACTGCCCTGCCGGGGGCGGTGGGATCGGCCGGCGGGCCGGCGAGAAACTGGTCCAGGGACGGTGCTCCCAGGCCCAGCACCTCCACGTATCGCTGATAGCGAAGCCAGCTTCCCAGCAAGTTCTCCGGTTCATCCATCTGCCGGCTGGATGCTGCCGCCCGGGCCGGGGCAGCGGCGGGTGCCGGGGGCGCCGCCGCGGGAGCCTGTGGTGGGGGCGCGGCTGCTGGTGCAGGCGGGGGCGCCGCTGGAGCCTGCGGTGGGGGCGCGGCAGGCGGTGCGGCGGGGGCCTGCACTGGAGTCGCAGCTGTGGGCGTAGGCGTCGGCTGTGGTGTGAAGACCGGGGCCGCGGGTGGCGGTGCCGGCGGCGCCTCCATCGCTACCTGTGGTGCCGCCGGCTGGAGCGGGCCGGCCAGCACATCGAGGGCTGCAGCGACGGCCTCGAGGCGCTGAACGGCCTCCTGCTCACCGGCAGTGGCGACGGTGGAGAGGGCCGCTCCGGCTTCCCGCAGCAGGGCGACGAAGCCCTCGGTTTGCTGGGCGGCGACCTCTGCGGCTACGGCCCGGCGAGCCGCGGCGGCGAGGTGTGCAACCGCTTCCTGGAGGGGATCGCCCGCCGCCGCACCCAGCTTCCGGAACGTTGCGGCCAGGGCCTGGGCGCGCAGCTCCCGCTGCGCGGCCGACTGCGCCCGCTCCAGGCCGTCGGCGGCCTGCCGGAGGTGCTCCCCATGCGACACCAGCTCGACCCGCGCCAGCTCGGCGGGTCGTGCGGCCGCCGTACCGCGCTCGACCACGTGCGGTCCCTCGTCTTCGTGGTACAGCGAATCGATGGGGAGGACGTCCGCCTCGAGATCGAACAGGCCGCCCAGCCGTTGGGCGAAATCCAGCGTCTCCGGGGCGTCGGCATCGGCCCGGCCGTCGGTGGCGATCTCCCGCGACGCGCGGGACAGGGCCTGGGCCGCGGAGTTGAACAGCAGTGCGGCGTCGGCCGCCGGTCCCTTGCGCCTGACGATCTCGGCGATGGCGCGTTCCACGCCGTCCAGCAGGTCCGGCATGGGCGGGAGGTCGGCGAGCAGAGCGAGGCCGCGCAACGGCTGCATCATAGCCAGCACGCGCCCCAGGGGCTCGCGTGTCCCGGGATCCTGCTGCAACGCCTTGGCGGCCTGGTCGAGGGCGCTGGCTACCGACGCGCCCTCGCGGCCCACGAAGGCCCGGGTGCCGCTGTCCGGCGCCTCGGCAGCGGGAGCGGGGGGCGCCGTCGGCGCCGCGCCCCCGCCCTCGGGATCGAGTTCCGCCGCCAGCGCCTGGGCCTTCTGAGTCTCGGCGTCGGTCCACTCCGGGACCTGGCGTACTAGGATCTTGAAGTCGTCCACCGCGCGCACGGCTAGCTGGCGGGTGGCCTCGTCCCACGGCCGGCGGCTGTCCTGCACGGCCCGGGCGAACTTCTCGAAGGCGGCCGCGGCCGCCGCGATGGGGGTCTGCTTGGCCATGAGGGCGGAGCCCCGCAACTGCCGGGCGAGGCCCACCAGCTCGTCGGGGTTGGGGGAGGCCGCCGGCGACACGAGCGCGTCGAGGCGCTCGAGGTACTCGCTCGCCTCCATCGCGAAGAATTCGGCCAAGCCCATCTGCTGATGCATTGTCGCTAAACTATTGGTGGCCCGAGGGTTGGTCAACGCGCCCGATCGATCAGGCTGCGCATCTCGCGCACCGCAGACTCCATTCCGACCATGATGCTGTGGCTCACGATGCTGTGCCCGATATTGAGCTCTTCGATGTCGGCGATCGCTGCGACCGGCGTCACGTTGCGGTAGGTGAGCCCGTGGCCCGCGTGCACCGCGAGCCCGATCTCACGGGCGTGTCGGGCGGCGGCCTCCAGGCGCCGCAGGGCCGCATCGGATTCCCGATAGGAGTTGGCGTATTCGCCGGTGTGCAGCTCGATGGCGGGCACGCCCAGCTCGGCGGACCGGTCGATGGTGGCAAGATCGGGGGCGATGAAGAGGCTGACCCTGATGCTGGCCGCCGTGAGTCGCTCGATCGCGTCGACCAGGCGCTGCTCGGTGGGCCGGCCCGGCGCTCCCAGTGCGAGGCCGCCCTCGGTGGTGATCTCTTCCCGGCGCTCGGGCACGAGCGTCGCCTGATGCGGGCGCAGCGCGGTAGCCAACGCGACGATGTCATCGGCCGTCGCCAGCTCCAGGTTGAGTACGGTGGTCACGCGCTCTGCCAGTCGGTGCACGTCATCGTCGTTGATGTGCCGGCGGTCCTCGCGTAGGTGAGCTGTGATCCCGTCAGCGCCGGCACGCTCGCACGCCTCCGCCGCCTCCACGGGATCGGGTTCGTCCGTGCGGCGTGCCTGTCTGACGGTGGCCACATGATCGACGTTCACATACAGGCGCATGGGCGCTTGCCCCACGTTTTACAAGCGTTTATGGTTCGACCGCGATGCAGATCATGCGGGTGTTGCGACTCGGTAGAAGTATAGCGCTGTTGGCCGTGGGGCTCACCGTCTACGGGTGCTCCAGCGGCGGCAGCCTGCCTCCGCCCTCGGATCCCGAGTCCTCCGTGCGGACATTCATGAACGCCGTGAACGCCAACAGCATGGCCGCGATGCGCGACCTGTTCGGCGGACGGCGTGGTCCGGCCAGGGGCTACATCGAGCCGAACGAGCTGGAGCAGCGGCTCACGGTCATGCGCATCTACCTGGAGCACGAGGAATACGAGATCCTGCCGCCGGGCTCCGAGCCCGGCCCCGAGGAAGATCAGCGCATAGTGCGGGTGCGGCTCACGCGTATGGGTTGCACTCCGGTGGTGCCGTTCACGCTGACCCGTTGGGGGCAGGGCTGGCTCGTCTCGAATATCGACCTGGCAGCAGCGGGCAATCCTGCCCGACCTTGCCCGGCCGGCGGGACGGGCCAGGGCGCCTAGCCGCTTCGGGCTGCGCCTACTCGGTCAGCTCGAGCAGGATGCCTGCGGTCGCCTTGGGATGGACGAAGGCGATCCGGTGTCCGCCGGCGCCTTTGCGGGGGCGCTCGTCTACCAGCCGGTAGCCGTGGGCGCGGCAGCGCTCGAGGGCCTGCTCGAGGTCCGGCACGCGGTAGCAGACGTGGTGAATGCCGGGGCCTCGTTTGGCCAGGAAGCGGGCGATGGGACTGTCGGGAGACTCGGGCGTGAGGAGCTCCACTTCGACATCTCCCAACCGGACGGAAACAATTCTGGCCCCATCTGCTGTTTGGGGTGGGGACGGCTCGGAACCCAGGACGTCGCGGTAGAAGGCCGCGGCCTGTTCGAGGTCGGCGACCGCGACGCCGATGTGGGCTACGCGAGCCTCGGGTTCGATCACGGAACCTCCGTGGAGTGAGTGGCGCGGGGCGGCCCCTGGCCGGACGACGCGCCTAACATACATAGAATGATCGGGAGTCCAACATGGCAGTAACCAATCCCGTGGCCGTCTCGGACACGGACTTTGCGCAGGAAATCGAAGGGCACGAGGGCCTGGCGATGGTCGACTTCTGGGCGGTGTGGTGCGGGCCCTGTCAGATAGTGGCACCGGTGGTCGAGCAGTTGGCGCAAGAGTACGAGGGGCGGCTCAAGGTCGCGAAGCTGGATGTCGACAGCAGCCAGATGACCGCCATGCGCTACAACGTACGCTCCATTCCCAGTATCCTGTTCTTCAAGAACGGGGAGCATGTGGATACGGTGGTGGGAGCGGTTCCGAAGGCCTATCTTGTGGAGAAGGTGGAGCAGCACCTGGGATAGGCCGGCCGTTTCGCCATCCCGCCGCCACCACCGAACGGTGACTTCCTGGGCGGTGCGGGGCTGCGAGTCCCGCGCCGCCTTCTTAGTTTGTTCAATGACACGACCCATATCCGACTATGCGTCTCAGCACCGCGCTACTGGCTGACACGCCGGTACGGCTGTCCGAGTTGAGCTTTCCCAGGAACCGCGTGTTTCTGGATCGCACGCGGCTGGCCTGGATCCACCTGGACAATCTGCTGCACTTCGCCAAGGCCGACCGGGACGGCCAGGTGGACGGCTATGTGGCGGTGTACCTGCCCGACGAGGTCACGCTGCTCCTACTGCGGGAGGGCGAGCTGGCGACGGTGATCTCGTACACGGAGGAGGGGCGCACGGTGCGACCCATCCCGTCCGCGCTCAAGCACATCCGGGAGGAGGGTGAGCGCGGCGAGCTGATCTACTGCGGCGCCCCGCTGGAGCAGTTGGCGTGGATGTACAGCGGTTGCGTGTCGCCGCCCAAGCCCCGTCCCGTCGATGCCGGGCAGCCCGCCCAGTTCCTCCCGGCCCTCATGCATGAGGAGTTCACCGGCGTGCTCGAGCTGATCTCGAACGGGCGGGTCAACTACATGCGCTTCGAGGGCGGCGTCTATCGAAGCGGTCATTTCCACGATGACCTGAACAACCAGACCGTGCAGCAGTACGTTCAGCAGCTGTTCCGGCCGGGGGAGGACGGCAACCCGCCCCAGATCGCCGCCTCGGCCTACCCGGCGGCCGACAAGCTGCCCGAGCAGGCCTCGCCCGCGCTGCTGCGCACCTACCGCGAGATCTTCTGGAGCATCGCCAACGTGGCCGAGAGCAAAGCCCGGGGTGAGGGGATGAAGCGGGTGAATCGCGTGCGCGAGCTCCAGTCCAACGTGCACACGTCGCTGTCCGCCATCGGGACGCCGCTCGAGAGCGAGCCACCCGATCTCGTGGCCACCCCCGAGGACCTGATGCGCGCCCTCTCCGATTGGGCGCTGATGTTCCTGGAGGAGCTGGAGACGGTCAAGCCGGAGATTGCGACCCTGGTGCTGCAGCAGGCCACCCGCGACCATCGCTTCGTGCTGCAGAAGGCGGGTTTCTACGACCGCCTGCCTTGGACCGTGACCTGGTGAGCGCCGGGACCCTCTACGTCGTCGCCACCCCACTCGGCAACCTGGGAGACCTCTCCGACCGCGCGAAGGGCGTGCTGCGCGCGGTGGGCACGGTCGCGGCGGAGGATACGCGACGGGCCCGGGTGCTGTTGCAGCACGTCGACGCCCGACCCAAGGTGCTGAGCTACCACGCCCACTCCCCGCCGAGCCGAGTGCACAAGCTCATCGAGGTGCTGGAACGGGGCGACGATGTGGCGCTCCTGTCCGATGCCGGCACCCCGGCCATCAGTGACCCCGGGCCCGAGTTGGTGGAGCAGGCACGTGCCGCCGGGGCCCAGGTGGTGGCCGTGCCCGGCCCATCCGCGGTGGCGGCGGCGCTGAGCATCGCGGGTGTCCCGGCCAACCGCTACACGTTTCTCGGCTTCCTGCCGCGCAAGGGCGCCGAGCGGCGGCGCCTGCTGGAGCACGCGGCGGCGTCGCCGTGGACCAGCGTGATCTTCGAGTCCCCCACCCGGTTGGTGGCGCTGCTCCAAGGGCTGGCGGATACGTGCGGCACCGAGCGCGCCGCTGCGGTAGCACGCGAGCTCACCAAGCGCCACGAAGAGCTGCAGAGCGGGACCCTCGCTTTTCTGGCGGGTTACTACGAGGAGAATCCGCCCCGGGGTGAGGTCACCATCCTGGTGACCGGACGCGAGCCCGCGCGACCCGAGGTCGACGAGCACGCCGTAGGTGAGAGGGCACGCGCCCTGCTCGATGAGGGCATGACGCGGCGTGATGCTGCGCAACGGCTGGCTGCGGAGTTCGCGATGTCTCGGAGAGACGCCTATCGCATCGTGACGGGACTGTGAGCCGGCTCGGCATCTCGGTTGCGGCCTCATGCGCCATCCTGCTCGGGGCCGCCCCACCGCCCGAGCAGCTGACGCTGGGACGGCTGCACTACGACGGCGGCGGCGACTGGTACGCCAACCCCTCGAGCCTCCCCAATCTCCTGGCGGCGATCAACCAGCGCACGGCGCTGACCGTCGCCGAGCGCGAGCGCGTCGTGCGCCTCGGCGATCCCGAGGTCTGGGAGGTGCCGTACCTGTACATGACGGGGCACGGCAACGTGCGGTTCTCGGACGAGGAAGTCCGCATCCTCAGGCGCTATCTCGAGAACGGCGGGTTCCTCCATGCCGACGACAACTACGGCATGGACGAGTCGTTTCGGCGGGAGGTAGCCCGGGTCTTCCCGGACCGGCCGCTGGCGGAAGTCCCCCTCGATCACCCGGTGTACCGCATCGTGTACGAGCTGCCGCAGGGCCTCCCCAAGATCCACGAGCACGACGGCCTGCCGGCGCGGGGCTTCGGCATCTTCATCGGCGATCGGCTTGCCCTGTTCTACTCCTTTCAGTCGGACCTGGGGGACGGGTGGGAGGACCCCGAGGTCCACCGCGATCCCGGAGGGCTGCGCGAGGCCGCCCTCCGCATGGGCGTCAACCTGTTCGTGTACGCGGTGACCGCGAGTCCATGACCGAGACCAAGCGCTGGCTGGAGGGACGCCGCCGCGAGCTCCTGTGGCGCACTGCCGGGGCAGGGCTCCTGCTCACCGGCGGGATGGTGCTGCTCGCCCTGGCCAGCGGCGTGCTCCTGGGACGGCTGGGGCTGTATCAGCGCCTGCCGCCGACGGTGCTGCTGGCATGGATCGCTGCCGTGGGTGCCGCGGGCTGGGGCCTCACCTGGTGGCAGCGGCGCGCCCGCGGCCTGGGGCTCTCGCTGCTGGCTGCCAGGCTCGAGCGGACAGGGGGGCAGCGGCGCGGAGCCATCGCCGGCGTGGCGGCGTGGGAGCAGCGCGACGGAGGAGCATCGCTGGCCTCCCTTGCCGACACCCGTATGAAGCGGTGGCTGGAGGAACGGGGCGGGCACGCCCTCCATCCGGTGCGCCACGAGGCCCGCCGATCGGTGCGAGCCGGCGCGACGCTGTTTGGGGCGGCCGCGCTGCTGTTCGCGGGGTCGGGTCCCGGCACGGGGCGCGGGGCGGCGTTCTGGCAGCCGCTGGCGATCCTGGCGCAGGTCCGAGAGCCGGTGGTCCTAACCGTCGACCGGACGGCAGTGCGGCGCGGGGAGCACGTCGCTGTTGCGGTCCGCGCACCGGGCCGGCGGCGCGCGGCGCTGTGGGTGCGTGCCCCCGGCGAGCCCTGGCGTCAGCTGGCGCTGGCCCTCGACACCGCCGGTCGCGCCGCCACCACCGTCGGCCCGCTGGACAGCGATCGCTACCTGCGGGCGGAGAGTGGTGGGCGCAGCTCGGAGACGGTGCACGTGCGGGTGGCGCTTCCCGCTCTGCTGGCCGACCTCCTCCTCGTGGCTCGCTATCCCGGCTACCTGGAGCGGGCCGACGAGCCGGTTGCCCCCGGGGAGGACTCGGTGCGGCTGCCCATGGGCACGGCGATCATCACCCGGGGGAGGGCCACGGTGGAGTTGGCCGGGGCCGCGTGGCGCGGGCCCGGTGCAGTGGTACGGCTCCCCGTCGACGGGGCCAGCTTCCGGGGCGCGCTGCAGGTGCGGCGCACGGGGGAGTGGCGTCTCGAGGTGATCCCCCGGGGCGGAGGGCTCATGGACCAGGAGCCTGCCGCGCTCAAGGTCGTGGCGCTGCCCGATGCCCCACCGGTTGTCGCGGTGCCTATCCCGGGGCGCGATACTACCGCGCCGCTGTCTCTCAGGCAGCCCCTGCTGATCGACGCCCGGGACGATCACCGCCTGACCAGCGTGGAGCTGGTGAGCTGGCGGGTGAGCCGCTTCGGGGTCGAGGGCGCGGCCCTCACCGAGCCCGTGCCGCTCCCCGAGGGTGGGGCGGACCGTGCGGTGCTCCATTGGCTGCTTGATCTCAACGGGCGCGGCTTCCTCCCGGGGGATACCGCCTACTTCCAGGTGAGAGCCCACGACAGCCGGCCCAACCCGCAGGTGGGCGAGAGCCCGGTCTACCGCTTGCGCCTGCCGGCCCTGGCCGAGCTGAGGCAGGCCATGCGCGATCGAGCCCGGTCGGTGACCGTGGGCGCGGACTCGCTGGCCCGGGCCCAGGGTGAGCTGACCCGGGAGATCGAGGACCTGGCCGCAGAGCGGGAGCGCGGGGCGCAGGGGGACCCACAGCACCCGCCCGACTCCCGGGCGCCGGACCAGTTGCCGTTCGGCGCGGCGGAGCGGGCCCGGGAGCTCCTGGATCGGGAGCAGCAGGTGTTGCAGCGAGCCCGGGACCTGGGGCAGGAGATGAGCGAGCTGGCGGACGCGGCGTGGTCGGCGGGGCTCACCGACCCCGAGTTCCAGCGCCAGCTGCGGGAGATCCAGAGCCTGCTGGAGCGCTCCCTCAGCCCGGAGCTAGCGGCGCGGCTGGAGGAGCTGCGGGCGGCGTTGGCGCGACTCGATGCCGAGGGCGCGCGGACGGCGCTCCGGGAGCTGGCCCGCGAGGCACAGCTGCTGCGCGACGAGCTCGCTCGCAGCCGGGAGCTGTTCCAGCGCGCGGCCATCGAGGGAGAGCTGACCTCGCTCTCCAGGGACGCGGAGGAGCTGGCCGCCGAGCAGCGGGAGTGGAACGAGCTGGCACAGGAGGGAGTGGACAGCGCGCAGGCCGACGCCGAGGAGGCACTCGCCCAGCGGACCGACTCGCTGGCTAGCCAACTCGAGCGGCTGGACCTCACGCTGGATTCCATGATGCAGGGCGCCGGGCTGGCGGAAGCCCCCCGGCGCGCCCAGGTGGCGGGGCAGCGAATGCAGCAGGCGGCCGATCAGGGGCGTCGGGGACGGCCCGACCAGGCGCGCCGCTCGGGAGAGGAGGCGAGCGAAGCGCTGGATCCCCTCGCCTCGTTGCTGGAGGAGCGGCGCGACGAGCTGCGCGACACCTGGCGTCAGGAGGTCATGCAGCAGCTCGAGCGCGCCATGGTGGAGACCGCGGAGCTGGCGAAGCGCCAGCAGGAGATCACCTCACGGCTGGACCGCGGCGACGTGGACGCCGATGTCCGCGGGGCGCAGGCGGCGGCGCGGGAGGGCGTCGACCGCATCATCGAGCAGCTGCAGGGCGCAGCGGGCAAGAACGCGCTGGTCTCGCCCCGCCTGGGCGCAGCGTTGGGACTTGCGAAGCTGCGCATGGGCGAGGCCCTCGATCGCGTCCAGCGCGCCAATCCGGACGCCGAGGGGGCCGAAGCGCTCTCCGGTGAGGCGGTGGACGCCCTCACCGCCGTCATCTACTCGTTGCTCGCGGCGCAGGGCCAGGTCGAGAACGCGCAATCGGGCTCCGGTCTGGAAGAGGCTGTGGAGCGCCTGGCCGAGCTGGCCAACCAGCAGGGCGAGCTGAACGGGCAAGCCGGCGGCATGCTCTCGTTGATGCCTGCAGGCGGCGAGCAGCTGATGCAGGAACTCCAGGCGCTGGCCCAGCGCCAGCGGGCGCTGGCCCAGGAGCTCGAGCGCCTCAACGCCGGCGGCGAAGTGAGCGGCGCCGACGAGCTGGCCGAGGAGGCCGAGGACATCGCCCGGCAGCTGGAGCAGGGGCGCCTCGACCGCGAGCTGGTGGAGCGGCAGGAGCGACTGTTCCGCCGCCTGCTGGATGCGGGCCGCACGCTGGAGAGCGACGAAGAGGATGAGCAGCGGGAGCGGGTGAGTGAAGCGGCCGACCCTGGGAACGTGGTGTTGCCCGAGGCGTCCGAGGCGCCCGTTGCGGCGCCGCGCTACCGCTTCCCCACCTGGGAGGAGCTGCGAGCGCTGTCGCCCGAGGTGCGGCGCCTCATCCTGGACTACTTCCGGCGACTGAACGATGCCCGTCCGTAGAGTGGCCCTGGGCCTGCTCCTCGGGCTCGCAGCGAGCGGCGTGCTGCAAGCCCAGGGGGACCCGGCGGTCCTCGGCGCCGCAATACGGGCAGAGGGTGAGGGACGGCTGGTCGAGGCGTTCCAGAGTTATCGCCTGGCCCTCGCAGCCGAGCCCGGCAGCGCCCCGGCACTGCTCGGGCTCCAGCGGGTTGCCGGGCGCCTGGGGTGGACCGACTCCCTGCGGCCCCATGTGGCGCGCGCCATCGAGGCGGCCCCCACACTCCAGTCGATCCGGGAGGTCGAGTTCCAGGTGGCCACCACGGGAGGGAGTGACAGCGTCCAAGCTGCGGCTCGCCGCTGGATCGCCGCCCTGCCCACCAGCCCCACCCCCTATCGGCGGTGGTCCTTCTGGCTGGCGCAGCGGGGCATGATGAGCGAAGCCGAACGGGTCCTGGTGGAGGGCCAGGAACGGCTGGGTGACTGGGTCCTGGCCCCCGACCTGGCGGCCATCCTGGTGGCCACCGGCGACTGGGTAGGCGCCGCCCGGCAGTGGAGCATCGCGGTGTCGACCAACGGTGCTCTCTTGCCGGCTGCCGTGACGGGGCTGGAACAGGCGCCGGAAGCGAGCCGGGATCCCGTGCTGGAAGGGGTGTTGGCGGAGAATCCGGCGCCCCCGGCGCAGTGGCTCGCTGCCGATCTGTTGGTGCGCTGGCGGCGTCCGGCCGAGGGCTGGCCCCTGCTGGATGCGGCCCTGCCGGAGGACCGGGTGAGTGCCATCGCGCTGCTCAGGCGGTTCGCAGCGCTTGCGGCACAGGCCGGCACCCCGCAGGGCAGCCGGGTACGGGGATACGCTTTGGAGCGGGTGGCGGAGCTCTCCTGGGGGCTGGACGCCGACCGGGCCCGCCTCCTGGCGGCCCAGGCGTTCGCCGAGGCCGGGGACCTGCCCGCCGCCGAGCGCCTGCTCAATCGGCTGGCGGCTGGCACTGAGCCGCGGAGCCCCGAGGCGGCGGCCGCCATGGCCGCCTTCATCGGCCTCCTGGCCGACGCGGGGCTGGTGGATCAGGCGGAAGACCGCTTCCGCGAGTGGCTGCCACGAATGAGCGGTGGCGATGTTGCGCAGTTGCGCATCCAGCTGGCGTGGGCCCGGGTGCTGCGGGGGGAGCTAGACCGGGCGGAGCGCCTGCTCGAGGGAGCCTCCACGGTGGGAGCCGATGCGGTGGCCGGGTGGGTGGCCCTGTACCGCGGTGAGCTGGCGGAGGCGCGGGCCCGGTTCCGCGCTGCCGGACCCTACGGCGAGGAGCGGTGGGAGGCGACCAGGCGGGCCACCCTCTTGGTGCTGTTGGAGCGGGTGGAGGCCGAGCGCCTGCCGGAGCTGGGGAGCGGGCTGCTGGCCGCGCTGCGGGGGGATACCGCGCGTGCCGTGCGGGAGCTGGAACGGGTAGCCGGGCGGTTGCCGCCGCACGGGGGCAGGGCCGACGTGCTGATCCTGGCCGCGGAGTTGGCGGTCCGTCACGGCGAGCTGGCGCGGGCTGAGCCGCTCCTGCTCCAGGCGGTAGCGGCCGATTCGGGCGGGGCGGCTGCCCCAACTGCGGAGTACAACCTGGCGGCCCTGTACGTAGAGCTGGGGCTGGAGCAGGAAGCCACCCGGCGGCTGGAGCGCATCATCCTCACCTACCCGGAGAGCGCAGTGGTGCCCCAGGCCCGACGGCTGCTGGACCTGATGCGTGGGGCGATTCCCAAGTCATGAGGCGGCGCGACTTCTTGGCGGCCCTCGGCGCGCTGGTCCTGCCCCGGCACGCGCCGGCTGAGTCCCCGGCCGCAGGTAGCGGCACCCGGGCCCTGGTGGAGCGCCGGCCACGGGCGGCCGGATCGCTCCTCATCCCGATGGACGACCGCCAGACCAACCACCTCAAGGCCTACGGTGTGACGTACCGCTCCCTCAAGCGCGGGGGCCGCGCCGAATGGCTGCTCAACTACCGGGGGGGAAGCTTCCTCCTCGAGCGGGATCCGGTGGCGCTCAGGGAGTCGGCCCTGGGGGGGGTGCAGGCGGAGGAGATCTCGGAGGCGGAGGTGGTGGACGTGCGGGGTGTGGTGGCCGCGAACAACATGGACGCCGTTCCCCTGGAGAAGGCGCCGCGGGTGGCCGTGTACGTGCCGCCGGACGTTGCTCCGTGGGACGACGCGGTGCGCATGGTGCTGGAATACGCGGGCATCGACTATGAGGAGGTGTGGGATCCCGAGGTGTTGAGCGGGCGGCTGCGCCAATACGAGTGGCTCCACCTGCACCACGAGGACTTCACGGGCCAGTACTCCAAGTTCTTTCTCACCTACAGTGGGACGGGCTGGCTCAACGACATGGTGCGCCTCAACACCCAGACGGCCCGCTCCCTGGGTCACGGCAACGTGGCTGCTCTGAAGAAGGCGGTGGCACGGTCCATTGAGCGGTACGTGGAAGACGGCGGCTTTCTCTTCGCCATGTGCACGGCAACCGAGACGCTGGAGATCGCGCTGGCTGCTGAGGGGGTGGACGTAGCGGCCCAGTACAGCGACGGCACCCCCATGGCGCCGGACGCGTCCGATCGCCTGCGGTGGGACGGCACCTTCGCCTTCCAGGGAGCGCGGCTCGAGCTCTCCCCCGCAGTGGCGAGCTTCTCCGACATCGACGGGCACCAGGTCAACAACCCGGCGCGGCGCCAACCTCTGGGGGCGTTCAAGCTGTTCAACTTCAGCGCGAAGATCGATCCGGTGGCCACCATGCTGGTGCAGTGCCACCGCGACGTGATCCCTGACTTCTACGGGCTCACCTCGTCGTTCACCCGCCGCCGGCTCAAGCCGGGGGTGACGATTCTGGCCGACGAGGAGGGCGCGCCCTGGGTCAAGTACATCCACGGGGAGCACGGCGCCGGCACGTGGACCTTCCTGGGGGGGCACGACCCGGAGGACCCGCAGCATCAGATCGGTGATCCGCCCACCGACCTCTCGCTCCACCCGAGCTCACCCGGGTACCGGCTCATCCTCAACAACGTCCTGTTCCCCGCCGCCCGGAAGCGCGAGCTCAGGACATGAGCCAGATTGCCCCCGCGGCCCGCACGCTGCTGGCCTCGGAGATCGCCAAAGCCGGGGGGCGGGAGGTCTCGTTCGTCGCCACCCTCGACGCGGACGGCAGCGTCACCGAAGTCCGGGTCGCTGCCCGTGGCACCGCCGACTGCGTGCTGGCCCTGCCGGGGGTCGCCGCGCGGGGTCAGATGGCGCTGCACAACCACCCCGGGGGTGACCTCGAGCCGTCCACCGCCGATCTGCACGTGGCGGCCCAGCTGCACGACGCCGGGATCGGGTTCGGCATCATCGACAACGCAGCGGAGCACTTGTACGTCGTGGTGCCGGTACCCAAGGCGCCGGAGTACACGCCGTTGGACGCCGTGGCCCAGGCCGACGCGCTGGGGGAGGGTGGTGCGGTGGCCAAGGTGCTCGGCACGTTCGAGGACCGGCCCAGCCAGCGCGACATGGCGGCATATGTGGCCGACACCTACAACGAGGGCGGTGTGTCGCTCCTGGAGGCGGGCACCGGAGTGGGGAAGTCCTTCGCCTATCTGGTGCCGGCCATCAACTGGAGCCTGACCAACGGCGAGCGGACCGTCGTCTCCACCAACACCATCAACCTGCAGGAACAGTTGGTGGGCAAGGACCTGCCCCTGTTGGCCCGGGCGTTCGCTGACGCCGAACGGCCGCCGACGTTCGCGCTGCTCAAGGGGTGGAACAACTACCTGTGCCACACCCGCATCAACCTGGCCATCGGGGGGCAGGGCTCCCTGCTCGAGCCGGAGCGCCTGGAGGAGCTTAACGCCCTCGCCGACTGGGCGTCTCACAGCACGGATGGCTCGCTGGCGGATCTCACCGACCAGCCGACGCCGGAGGTGTGGGAAGAGGTGCGCGCGGAGCCCGACCTGTGCAGCCGCATGGAGTGCCCGCACTTCGATCGCTGCTTCCTGTTCGGCGCGCGCCGGCGCGCGGCAGAGGCGGACATCGTGGTGGTGAACCACCACCTGCTGGCCGCCGACCTGGCGGTGCGCCGGGCGCAGGAGAACTGGCAGGACGCGGCGGTCCTGCCGCCGTACCGCCGGCTGGTGCTGGACGAGGGGCATCACCTGGAGGATGTCGCGGCGCAACACCTGGGGTCCCAGGTGACCTCCCGCGGGGTGCTGCGGCTCCTCAGCCGGCTCGAGCGCAACGGCAAGGGACTGATCCCCACGCTGCTCACCGAGCTGGCGTCGCGTGAGGACCTGTTGAGCGATGCCTCTACGGAGCTGATCCGCTCCGCCCTCCTGCCCGCCGTGGCCGTGGCCCGGCGCCACGCCGAGCGGGTGTTCACTCTGCTGGCCGAGTGGCTCGGGCAGCAGTCGGCGCCGGTCGCCCGGTTGGACGATGGCTTCGCCGCCGATCCGGTGTGGGCCCGGGGCCTGGGTCCGGCGCTGGACGACCTGGTGGGTGGGTTGGGCCGCCTGCGCGACGGCGTGGAGACGGTGGCCGATCGCATGGAGCTCACCGAGGAGCCCGACCGCCGCTCGCATATCGTGCAGGAGTTGCGCGGCGTGGTACGCCGTCTGGAGAACGCGTCGGACGGGTTTGCCCTCGCTCTCCGGCCGGCGCCGGGGCTGGACCTGGTGCGCTGGATCGAGCGGCGCGGGAGCCGCCCGGTGGGCGGGCTGCCGTTCCCCCTGGGGCTCGCCGCCGTGCCGCTGGATCTCGCGCAGCTGCTGCGGGAGTCGCTGTTCGATCGGGTGGAGACGGTGGTGGTGACCAGTGCCACGCTGGCGGTGGGGGGCGAGTTCGGCTTCCTGAGCGAGCGGGTGGGGCTGGACCTGCCGCCCGACCCGGTGAAGTACGCCGAGATCTTGCCGTCTCCGTTCGAGTTCCAGGAGCAGTGCTTGTTCGGCGTGCCGACGGATCTCCCCGAGCCCCGGGCGGACGAGCCCGGCCACGATCGGGCGGTGGCGCAGGCCATCGCGGAGCTGGCGGGGTTCACCGACGGCGGGATGTTCGTGCTGTTCACCAGTCACGCCGCGCTGCGGCGGGCGGCCGCGCTGCTGCGGCAAACCGTGGCCGGCCGCTGGACGCTCCTGGTGCAGGGCGAGGGGCAGCGCGACCACTTGCTGAGACGGTTCCGCGATCTGGGATCGGCGATCCTGCTCGGCACGGACAGCTTCTGGGAAGGGGTGGATGTGCCGGGCCGCTCCCTGCGGGCGCTGGTACTGGCCAAGCTGCCGTTTCGCGTGCCCAGCGAGCCGCTCACGGCGGCCCGGCTCGAGGCGCTGCAGGCCAAGGGGGAGGATGGGTTCCGCCACTACCTGCTGCCCCTGGCAGCCCTTAAGCTCAAGCAGGGCTTCGGACGGCTGATCCGCACGCGCAGCGACGTAGGGGTGGTGATGCTGATGGACCATCGGATCGTGAAGCGGAACTACGGCGACGTGCTGCTCAAGTCGCTGCCGCCGGCGGAGCGGGTGGTGGGTCCGTGGCACGAGGTGCGCGGCGTGGCGGAGGAGTTCTTCGCCCGCCACGGAATCGAGGCCGTGCCATGACCCGTCCCAGCGCCAGGCTCGAGCGCCTGCCCAGCTACGCTATCCATGATCTGGCGGTTATGAAGCGGCGCCTGCTGGCCGAAGGGGCCGACGTCATCGACGTGAGCGCCGGCGACGCCGACTTCCCGCCGCCGCAGGCGGCCGTCCAGGCCCTGAGCGAGGCGGTGCGCGACCCCGCCATGAGCCGCTATCCGTTTCAGGTGGGGCTCCCGCAGTTCCGGCAGGCAGCCGCCCGGTACATCCAGCGGCGCTTCGGGGTAGAAATGGATCCGAATAAGGAGCTGCTCCCGCTGCTCGGATCCAAGGAAGGACTGGCGCACCTCGGCCTTGCCGTGCTCAACCCGGGCGACGTGTGCGTCGTGCCCGATCCCGGCTACCCGGCGTACATCGGCGGAGCGCTCCTGGCCGATGCCGAGCCGGAGCTCGTGCCCTTGTCGGCCGAGCAGGGTTTTCTGGTGGAGCTCGACGAGCTCCCGCCGGAGCGCTTGGCGAAGACGCGCCTCGTCTACCTCAACTACCCCAACAACCCCACCACCGCGACGGCGCCCCTCGATTACCTGCGCCGCACCGTGGAAGCCTGCCGGCGCCACGACATCGTGCTCGCCTACGACAACCCGTACTGCGAGATCACATACGACGGATATCGCGCCCCGAGCATCTTCGAGGTAGAGGGAGCCCGGGAGGTGGCCATCGAGTTTCACTCGCTCTCGAAGAGCTTCTCGATGACGGGATGGCGCATCGGATGGGCCATCGGCCGCGCGGAGCTGATCGGGGCGCTGAACAAGGCTAAGACCTACGTGGACACCGGGGTGTTCCTCGCCGTGCAGCGGGCGGGCGCCGCCGTACTCGATGACGCCGAGGCCCTGGTGGCACCGCTGCGCGCGCGGTTTGCCGAGCGCCGCGATGCCGCGCTGCGGGCCCTGAGCGCGGCGGGGCTCTCGGTCGAGACGCCCCAGGGCACGATGTACCTGTGGGTGCCGCTGCCGGAGGGGATCACGTCGGCCGGCTTCGCGCGCGAGGCAATAGAGCACGAGGCGGTGGTCCTCATGCCCGGAACGGCATTCGGACAGGGGGGAGAGGGATACTTCCGCATCGCTCTCACCGTCGAGGTGGAGCGGTTGATCGAGGCCGTGCACCGCATGGGTCGGACCCTGGAGCGCCTGGGAGCGGCTCGTGCCTGAGTCGGATTACCCGGGCCGGCGCTGGGGGGGGTTCTACCTCCTGCCGCCGCATGAGCGGGCCAACCCGCTGTGGGGGGTGGCGAGCCTGCTGCTGCACGTGGTGCTGGGCGCGCTGTTGCTCGTGGCGACCTGGCACCCGCCGGCGCTGGAGGAGCGTACCGTGGTGATCACGCTGCTGCCCGCGGGTACGCCGGGCCCCCGGGAGCACGCAATGCCGGTGCTCGGTCTCGGGCGGGGCGGCGGCGGCGGCGTGCCCCAAGAGGCGGGAGGCCCGGCGGCGCGTCCGGCACCGGGTCCCGATGTCGATTCGGTGATCCCGCCGGCGGCGGAGGACGTGCAGGTCTTGATCGGCGCCGAGGGGGGAACCGGCAACATCACGGCCGTGCCGGGGCCCGTCGGTCCCCGCCGCCTGATCCGGCCGGACTACGGCGACGGCCGCCTCTGGGTACGCTCGTTCGAAGCCGCCCTGGGTGTGGTGGGGCCGTCGGAGACGGTGGAGATCCACGTGGCGCGGGTGGACAGCGCGGTGAAGGAGCGCCTCCAGGCGTTCATCGAGGACATGCCGCCGGACAGCTTCGCGATTGCGCCGCCCCAGGATTGGACCCTCGACGTGGGCGAGGACACCTGGGGGGTAGACGGCAGCTGGATCTACCTGGGCGATATCAAGATCCCCAACATCCTTCTGGCGCTGATCCCGCTGCCGCAGGGGAACGTCGAGTTGGCCCAGCAGGAGGCCGAGCTGCTGCGCATTCGCCAGGATATCCTCTATGCTGCGAACCGCGCGGAGACGTCGGAGGAATTCCGCGACTACATCAAGCAGACCCGCGAGCGCAAGCAGGCCGAGCGCGACGCGGCGCAGGCGGCCCGGCGGGACACGACCACGCGGACGCCGACTCCCATACCCTAGGGGGGCCCCCCTAGCCGCAACCCTGCCGCAGCGGCAATTATCTCAGATAGTAGGTAGGTGGTGGTGGCCCCCGACCGCGGCCGGGCCATTTCTCTTCTGCCATGTGAACCGGGGAATACTGCAGTGACACGATCGGTAGCACGGGTGTTCGTCGGTGTTCTGGCGTGCGGCGCGATGATGTCGTCCAGTGGCGTGGCGCAGGAATCCCAGGACCGGGAGATCCAGCTTCGCCCCATCGCGTACGAGCTGGGCCTGCGCGTCGACTTCGAGGAGGAGCGGCTCCTGGGGTACGCGCAGCTCACGGTGGTCAACGCATCGCCGCAGCCGGCCGGGGAGATCCCGCTTCTGCTGTATCGCCTCCTCCGTGTGACCTCGCTTGCCGACGCCGCTGGCCAACCCCTCAGC
>JBDHDE010000046.1:0-23097 GCA_039591655.1 Gemmatimonadota bacterium | reverse complement strand
GACGACTTCTACGGTGCGTCATCCTACAGCTTGCTGGCAGAGCAGTTGGCCAAGCCACTACCCGGCGAACCTCCCGCACTCTACGTGATGGGCTACCGGCTGGACGAGACCCTGTCGGCGGCGGGAGGAGTCTCGCGCGCCATCTGTGAGCTGGTAGATGACGGACTCGTGCGGTCGGTGGTCGAGGTCAGGCAGATCATCCGCGCGAAGGACGGGGTCGTAGGGGTGACCGCAGCCGGCGAGCCGGTGACGCTCACCGGCAGGGAGCCGGTCTCCATGAACCTGTGGGGAGGCAGCCCCGCTATCTTCCCCACCCTGGAGTCGCAGCTCGCCGGCTTCCTCGCGACCTTGGGCGATGACCCCGACGCCGAGTTCCTCCTGAGCACGGCGGTGAACGAGCAGATCTCCGGGGGCCGAGCACGACTCGCAGTGGTGCCGGCGCGCGATCGCTGGTTCGGCATGACCTTCACCGGAGACAGGGAGCACGTGATGGCCAGGCTCCGCGAGCTCGTGTCACAGGGCGCGTACCCCGAAGACCTCGGGGCGTGGTTCCGCGCACGCGCCGCTTCCCGCTGACACATGCAACTCACCACCGTCGACTGGCTCGTCGTCTTGCTGTATGGTGTGGTCGCCGTGGCCGTGGGTCTCGGCTTCGCGCGCCGCGCCGGCACGGGCACCACCGAGTTCTTCCTGTCAGGGCGCAAGCTCCCCTGGTGGCTCCTCGGCACATCCATGGTGGCTACCACGTTCTCCACCGACACGCCGAACCTCGTCACCGACCTGGTGCGCAGCGGCGGTGTGAGCCAGAACTGGCTGTGGTGGGCGTTCCTGATCACGGGCATGTGCACCGTGTTCTTCTATGCGAAGCTGTGGCGGCGCTCCGGCGTGTTCACGGACATGGGGTTCTACGAGCTGCGCTACTCCGGTGGTCCCGCCGCCTTCCTGCGGGGATTCCGCGCGCTCTACCTGGGCGTGTTCTTCAACGTGATGATCATGGCCTCGGTGTCGCTGGCCGCCATCAAGATCGCCGGCGTACTGCTCGGGGTGGACAAGTACATCACCGTACTCGTGGCGGGCACCGTGACCGTGTTGTACTCGGCCACGTCCGGATTCTGGGGCGTCGTGGTCACCGACCTGCTGCTGTTCGCCATCGCGATGGTGGGCTCGATCGCGGCCGCCTACTACGCGCTGGCGCACCCCGCCGTGGGAGGTCTGGGAGGGCTGATCTCCAATCCGGCAGTGAGCGAACGACTCGCCCTGCTGCCCGACTTCACCGAGTGGCACACGGCGGCTGCGGTGTTCCTCATTCCGGTGGCGGTGCAGTGGTGGAGCACGTGGTATCCTGGTGCCGAGCCGGGTGGCGGCGGTTACGTCGCTCAGCGCATGCTGGCCGCCCGGGACGAGAACCAGTCGATGCTCTCGACCCTTTGGTTCAACGTGGCCCACTACGCGTTGCGGCCGTGGCCCTGGATCATCGTCGCTCTCGCCTCGCTGGTGGTCTACCCCAGCCTGGAATCCATCGTAAGCCGTTTCCCGCACCTCGATCCGTCCATCGTGCGCCACGACCTGGCATACCCGGCGATGCTGGTGTTCCTGCCACACGGCCTGCTGGGCCTAGTGGTGGCTTCACTTGCCGCCGCCTACATGTCCACCATCAGCACCCACCTCAACTGGGGCGCGTCCTACATCGTGGACGACTGCTACCGGCGATTCGTGGCCCCCGACCGGGACGAGCGCCACTACGTGCTGGTAGGGCGCCTCTCCACCGTGATCCTCATCGTGCTGGCGTGCATCGTGGCGCTGTGGCTCGAGAACGCCATGCAGGCGTTCCAGATCCTGCTGCAGATTGGCGCCGGCACGGGACTCATCTTCCTGCTGCGCTGGTACTGGTGGCGTATCAACGCGTGGAGCGAGCTGGCGGGGATGGTCATCTCGTTCTGCGTGGCATTCTACTTCCAGTTCGTGCACGAGGGTCTGGGATTCGCTCCCCTGCACCCCTCGCTCATGCTCGTCGTCGGCGTGGCGCTCACGACGGTGGGGTGGGTCACCGTAACCTTCCTGACGCCGCCGGACGATCGGGCGACGCTACAGGCCTTCTACGACAGGATCCGCCCCTTCGGGCGTGGTTGGCAGGCCGCCGTGGAGACCCGACCCGTGAGCGGCAGCTTCACTGCGGCGATGAGCTGCTGGTTCCTGGGTTGTCTGGCGGTCTACGCAGCGCTGTTCGGGACGGGGTATCTGATCTATGGGAGCCCAACACAGGGCTTCGTCTTCCTCGTCGTGGCCGCAGTGGCGGGGGCGGGGATCTTCCGGTTGTTACCGAAGGTCGGCCTGGCGTAGCTAGTTGTCCTGCGGTTTCGCGTCCCCCTTGGTGAGCAGCCGCTCGGCGCAGTCGAGGCGGTCTTGCGCGAGGTCCTCGCCGCAAGCCACATGACGATGCCGGTCATCGAAGAGGACCCGATGACCGCGGCAAAGATGATGAGGATCGTGGGCGTATCGAACATGATTCCCTCAGCCCGACCTGCCCTGGCCCCCCTTTTCGCCCTTGGTAAGCAGTCGCTCTGCGAAGTCCACACGCTCGTGTAGGTCCGTCACCGCGTCGCGCACCTGGGACATCTGCTCCTGCAAGCCCTCCACCGTCTCGCTGAGGCGCTCGACCTCCTCGTGCTTCAGCTCCCTTCGGCGTCCCGCCCGGGCCCTCAGGACTATTTCGAGACCCCCCAGAGATAACCCGCCAAGCAGGGCCGTGAATATGAGGACGACGACTTCCGCAGGCATCACTCCCTCGTGTCGTGAGACATTGTTTCACTACCCTACGACCGCCTCCCCCCGGTGTTTCGCGTCGACCGGCTAGTGTGCGGTCCGCATCAGAGCGTCGAGACGGACGCTCCGGCGGACGGCTCGGCTACGAAGAGATGGTCGGTCAGGGGCTCATCGAAGTACTGGCTCCCATAGTAGCCATCCTCCAGCGCCTGGAGCACCCCCTCGAGGCGAGCTTCATCGCACAGTGCCACAATGCAGCCACCCAGTCCAGCCCCAGTCAACCTAGCACCGGCGGCGCCTGCCGCCACGGCAATCTCCACCAGCTCGTCTAGCTCGGGAATGCTCACCTCGTACTCATCCCGCAGACTCGCGTGGGACGCGAGCATCAGATACCCGAACGCCTCGAGGTCACCGGCCCGCAAGGCATTCTCGGCTTCGATCACCCTCCGACCCTCACTCGCCACGTGGCGGAAGCGCTTCCCCAGCACGGGATCCTCCATCTCGTCCGCCTCGCGCATCAGGAGCTCCGCCCCGACGGCCCCCAACAGGATACGGTAGGAGTTCATCGGTCCCACCAGGCCGTGCCGCTGAAGCACCATGGTCAGCGCCTCCCGGCACTCTGCGGTGCGTCGGTTGTAGGTCTCCCGCGCTGGACCGGACTTCTCCGCCCGCACCAGGCTCGAGGCCACAACGAAGCGCCACCCCGGGGGGATCGGACGTGCCCTCAGCCTTAACGGCTTGAACTCCACTTTGGCAGCGCACTGAGCCTTCGCCCCCAGGCAGACAGCCTGATCCATGCCGCCGCCCTGCGTTCCAACATACCACTCCGCATCGGCCAGGAGCTCCATGAGCTCGGTGAGCGGAACGGCGATGTCGTTTGCCGTGACGAGGGCCAACGCCGCCGCAACCACGAGAGCCGACGATGAACTCAACCCTGCGGCAATGGGGATGTCCGCACTCACCACGGCGTCGAACCCGTGGCGCGCCCCGTGCCGCCCAGCCAGCGCCTGAGCGGCCGCCTTGACGTAGTTACCCCAGTCGCCCTCGTCGTACGGAGCGATCTTCGCACTCAGCTCGAAGCCGCGCTGCGGGAACTCAGTCGCCGTGTTTACGACGCGGATTATCCCATCTGTGCGGGGCGCCGAGAGTAGGGCCACGTGCCGCTGAATCGCCATGGGGAGAACGGCGAGCCCGTTGTAGTCGATGTGCTCACCCATGAGGTTGACCCGCCCGGGAGCGCGAATCAGGTAGCTGCCACGAGAACCGAAGTTCTCGGCGAAGACACCCTGCAGGGTGTCGAGTTGCGGCCCAGCGGGATCGCTCACCGCTCCGTTGCCAGCCCCGCGACCTGCCCGTCCAGCCCCCAAGAGGAATCGATGGCCACCCCGAGATGTGCCAACGCCGTCACGGCAACGTCCACGACGTCCGGGGTCCCCTCGGGAACGCCACTGAGCGCAGACGGTCCGCTGGCCAGATAGAAGACCGTGCGCTCTTGTGGGGAGTCGCCGCCGTGGCCGCCGTCATCAGTCCGTCCGTGATCCGTGCTCACTAGGATCAGCCAGTCCTCGTTCTCGTACGTCGGCCGACGTCGCAGCGCGGCCAGGAGCTCACCGACCTGAGCATCCGCTGCCTCGATGGAAGCACGGTACTCCGGGGTTAGCGAGCTCGTCGCGTGACCCACAACGTCGGGATTCCCCAGGTAGACGAACGCCGCGTCGGGATCTCCCGTGGAGAGGTACTCCGCGGCGGCCGCCACCGACAGAGAATCGCCCACCCGATAGCCTGCCGCTTCACCGTCGAACAGAATGAGCAAGTCCACAGCATCTCCGATCAGCGGCCCTCCGGAGCTGGTGGATCCCAGAGGCGGCCAGTCCACGACGGCGAAAGTCCGGAACGTCGAATCCACCTGCTCCAGGCGCGTGAGGAAATCGGGATAGGTAGCGTAGTCGTTTCCGGTGAAGTTGTTCCCGTGCACGCGGTGCTTGGCGGGCCAAACGCCGATCAGCATGGAGGACCAATCCGGGCCGCTCACGGTGGGCAGCGCCGTCTGCGCGGCATCGCTGAACGTCCCCTCGGCGATCAGGGAATCCAGGTTAGGCGTAGCCGCCTCGGCCAGGATGTCCACTCGCACGCCGTCTACGCCGATGAGCAGCACCTTCTTGCGGGGCGGTCCCTCACCACAGCCCACCAGGCTCACGCTGAGCATGGCGACGGCCAGGAAGTGCAGGCCGACTGAAAGGCGCGGCGGCCCAAGCCGCTCGCGAATCCCGGGTATTCTGCAAGGCATGACGACTCCGCCTGTCGCGGGACTGACATAAGAGACGGCCCGGGTTGCGCTTCGTCAATCGGTGTCGTCCCATCCGACGTTGCCCGCGAGCACAGCAGCCAACCGGGGATTCGCCGGGAGTAGTAGATTAGTGACGGGGCGATCGTGGGGGTGGAAGGATGAGACGAGGCGACGAAGAGAGGCGACTCTCCGACGGTTCGCGGGAGCGCGAGCGGGTGAGCACCGTGATCGTCGACGACCACGACGCGCTGGCCGCCCTGATCGCCAGTCGTATGGTGGACGTCATCCGCCGTGAGACGGCGGCGAAGGGTCGCTGTGTGCTGGGCTTGGCCACTGGCAGCACCCCATTGGGGATCTACCACGAGCTCATACGCAGTCATCAGAGCGGCGAGGTCGACTTCTCCCAGGTCATCACGTTCAACCTCGACGAGTACTACCCGATGGCTCCCTACAGCATGCACAGCTATCGGCAGTACATGATGGAGAACTTCTTCTCTGGCGTGAATCTGGACCCGAAGAACATCCACATTCCCGACGGCAGCATTCCGCAAAAGGACGTGGATGACCACTGCAGCGTCTACGAGGAGATCATCCGGGACGTGGGCGGGATCGACTTCCAAATCCTGGGCATCGGGCGGAGCGGACACATCGGGTTCAACGAGCCGGGCTCATCGCCGGACTCCCGCACCCGGCTCATCACACTCGACACCATCACCCGCCGGGACGCGGCCGCCGACTTCTTCGGCGAGGACAACGTGCCGGCGGAGGCCCTCACCATGGGCGTGGCGACGATCCTCGAAGCCCGGGAGATCGCCCTCATCGCCACGGGCGAGCACAAGGCCGCCATCGTGCGGCGCGCCGTGGAGGAACCGATCACGCCCACGGTTACGGCTACGTACCTGCAGCGACACCCCGGCGCCACGGTGTATCTGGACCTGCCGGCAGCCGGGCAGCTCACCCGAGTCGCTACGCCCTGGGTCCTGGAGCCGGTGGAGTGGACGCCCGAGACGACCGAACGTGCCGTCGTGTGGCTGGCCGAGGAGAAGGACAAAGGCATCCTCAAGCTCTCGGCACAGGATTACCGCGACAATCACCTGAGCCCCTTGCTGGCGCAACACGGCAGCGCCGGCGATATCAACGGCGAGATCTTCACCCGTCTCCGGGACAAGATCCGCGGCAAGGCGAAGCTCCCCAACAGCCAGCGCGTCCTCATCTTCTCGCCCCACCCCGACGACGACGTGATCTCCATGGGAGGCATCCTGTGCAAGCTGTGGGAGAACGAGAACGTCGTCACGGTCGCCTACATGACAAGCGGCAACATCGCCGTGTTCGATCACGACGTGCGTCGCCACCTGAGCTTCGTGCAGCGTGCTGCGCCCACGCTGGGAATCGACCCGCAGGAGATCCGCCGCGTCCGCCACGCCCTCGAGGAGGGCCTCAAAACCAAGCAGCCGGGCGACGTGGACTCGGAGGCCGTCCAGGCGCTGAAGCGGGTCATTCGGGAATCGGAGGCGATCGCCGCCATCGCCGAGCTGGGACTGCCACCGTCGGCGGCGCGCTTCCTCAATCTGCCATTTTACCGCACCGGGGAGGTGCGCAAGCGACCGGTGGGGGAGGACGACGTCGCCATCGTGCTGGGGCTGCTCTACGATGTCGAGCCCGACATCGTGTTCATCGCCGGCGACCTGTCGGATCCGCACGGCACCCACCGGATGTGCAAGGCCGCGATCACGCGGGCGCTGGACCGCTACGAGGGCCCGTCCCCCGAGGTGTGGCTCTACCGCGGCGCCTGGGAGGAGTGGTCGCTGACGGAGGCCGACGTCCTGGTACCGCTCTCACAGGAGGAGCTGCGGCGCAAGATCTTCGCCATCTTCAAGCACCAGTCACAGAAGGACGTAGCCCCGTTCCCCGGCGGACACGACGATCGGGAGTTCTGGGAACGGGTCGAGGTCAGGAACCTGGAGACGGCGGCGAAGGCCGACCGGTTGGGGCTGGCCGAGTACTACGCCATGGAGGCGTACGTCATCGCTACGCCTCCACCAACCCCAGCGGCCGATAGCTCTGCCAGCGCCCCCCAGTAAAGTCCGGGAAATCCATCGGTCTGCTCCCGTCGGCTACCGACCGCTCCGACAGCTCCGTGACGGCGCTGAGGGCAGCCGCGTCGTACACGTTCATGTCGGTGGGCGTCCCATCCCGTAGGCACTTGATCAGCCGGTAGTTCTCCAGGTAGTCCATGCCGCCGTGGCCGATACCCTCACCCACGGAGCCCTTCGCCTTCCACAAGGGGTGCTCGAACTCCTCCAGGTAGTCCTCGGCGAGCTCCCACTGGTGGGCCGGGCTGCGGCCCTCGACGTGCACCCGGCTCGGATAGCCCTGGAACAGCCCCCGGGTGCCCTGCACCATGTGGATACGGCTGTAGGGCCGTGGGAGGTTGGTGTCGTGCACCACGTAGATGGTCCTGCCCTGCGCCGTCTTGATGAGGCTCGCGTTCACGTCGCCCAACACGAAGCGCTCGGCTCGCTGAGGCGCGCCGGAAGGGAAGTGCTCCTCGGCGTAGAGCTGAAGCCCTCGCGACGGACCGCTCATCGAGACGAGGTACTCGAAGCGGTCACCGCGGTTGTTGTCCATGCAGTTGGCCACCGGTCCCAATCCGTGGGTGGGGTAGAGGTTGCCGTTGCGCTGCAGGGAGTGGGCGCGGCGCCACAGCCCCTCCCCCTCGGAGCTGAACTTGATCCCGCGGAGATCGTGCAGGTAGCCGCCTTCCGCGTGGAGGATTTCCCCGAACATGCCCTTCCGGACCATGTGGAAGACCATCATCTCCCACCGACCGTAGTTCACGTTCTCCATCATCACGCAGTGCTTCTGGTACTTCTCGGCGCTCTCCACCAGTTGCCAGCACTCTTCGAGTGTGACGGCCGCCGGCACCTCCGTGGCCGCGTGCTTTTCGTTCTCCATGGCCGCCACGCATACCGGTACGTGCCAGCGCCACGGTGTGGCTGTGAAGACGAGATCCAGGTCTTCCCCCTCACACATGCGCACGAAGTCGTACTCCCCGCGGGAGTAGCCATTGGGTCGGGGCTGACCCGCCTCGACCACCATGTCCTGGATGCGGGTGACTTTCTCCGGCACGATGTCACAGATCGCTTTGAGCTGGACACCCTCGATCCCGAGGAGGTTCTGGCAGTGCACCGTGCCCATGCCGCCGACGCCCACGAACCCGATGCGCACGACGTCCATGGGCGGCGCAGCGAGGGGTTGCTCCGGCGCCTGCCCCTGAACCGGGCGCTCCGGGGTCGCCTGTTGCGCCCCTGTCGGCGCGCAGCTTTCCCCCAGCACTGCCGCGCCCAACCCCAGGGCGCCGAGCCGGATCAACTCCCGCCGGCTCAGCCGATCGGCATCGCTCCGGACATCAGCTACCCTGTCCTCGCCCGTCATACCTGTCTTGTCTCTCTCTCGCATGAAGCTTCTCCCGTAAGCTCGATGAGGGCTCACCCGATGCCACCTACGGCTGCGACAACGCCCTCTCTATGTACTCGTCCACCTGATCCTCCAGCACGGTGAGGGGCACCGTGCCCTGCCCCAGCACGATGTCGTGGAAATCCCGCACGTCGAACCGCTCACCGAGGGCCTCCTCCGCCCGGCCACGCAACTCCCGGATCTTGAGCTCGCCCATCTTGTAGGCCAGCGCCTGCCCCGGCCACGAGATGTATCGATCCGTCTCGGTGCGGACCTCATGGAGTGACAGCGCCGTGTTGGAGGCCAGGAAGTCCATGGCTTGCTCCCGCGTCCACCCGAAGGCGTGAATCCCGGTGTCCACAACCAGGCGGCACGCGCGCCACATCTCATAGGTCAGCCGGCCGAAGTTGCTGTACGGATCGACGTAGATGCCCGCCTCGATTCCGAGCCACTCGGAATACAGCCCCCATCCCTCACCGAGTGCGTTGACGTAGGTGGCCCGTCTGAACTCCGGCAGGCCTTCCATCTCCCGCAGCAGTGCGGCCTGCAGGTGATGACCGGGCACCGCTTCGTGCAGCGTCAGGGCCGGCAGCGCATATAGCGGACGGCTCTCCAGGTTGTGGGTGTTCACCCAGTAGTAACCCGGCTGAGTGCTCCCCCTGGGAGAACCGACGTAGCGTCCGGCCGTGTACTTGGGAGCCAGGTGCTCGGGCACCGGCGCGACGCCGTACGGGAGGCGCGGCAGCCTACCGAAGAGCGAGGGCAGCTTGCCGTCCATCTGCTTGGCGATGTAGGCCGCCTCCCGCAGGAGCTGCTCCGGCGTCTCGGCGTAGAACCGCGGGTCGGTCCGCAGGAACTCCAGGAACTCGGCGAATGTCCCGTCGAACCCCACCTCGTCGATGATCGCCTCCATCTCGGCCCGGATCCGCGTGACCTCCCGCCGGCCGATCTCATGGATCTCCTCCGCCGTCAGGTCTAGGGTCGTGTAATGCCGGATCAGGTAGCGGTAGTACGCTTCGCCATCGGGAAGCTCACTGGCACCGATCGTGGTGCGGGCGTTGGGGATGTACTCATCGGTCATGAACTCGAGGAACGCTCGATACCCCGGAACGACGCTCCCCATGATGGTGCGGCGAGCTGCCTCCCGAAGTCGCTCGTGCTCCGTCGCTGGCACGCCTCGGGGGAAGTCCTCGAAAGGCGCCCAGAAGACACTCTCGGTGACGTCCTCCACCACGTGAGACGCGATGGTCACCTCGTAACCCTGCAACACGACCTTGACCTGAGTGAACCCCCGCGCGAGTCCGTCGCGCATCAGCTCGATGTACTGCGCTACGTAGGCGGGAAAGGCCCTCAACCGGGCGAGGTAGTCCTCGTAGTCCGGCGTCGTGTTCAGCGGCACTGTTGCGGGCAGCCTCGCGAATCCTATGTGGAAGCCGATGTCCACCGTGATGGGGATCTCGTAGGCCCGGAACTCGAACTCCGTGATCGCGTCCCGCAGCTCAAGGGCGAACATGTCATAGCTCACCCGGTCTGTGGCGCCCAGGGTCGACCGGTCGATACGCCCGAGGCGCTGGAGCAGCTGCCGCCGGAACTCGGCTCGCCTCAGCCGGTCCTCCACCGCCACTGATGGCAGCAGGTCGTTGTTGTCATGCACCCCCACTGCTGTGGCTAACAGCGGGTTCTCCCGCAGAGCGAAGGCCCACGCCTCGTCGAACAGGGCATGGAGTTGCCGGCTGGCCTCGGTCTGCTCCTGGCCGCAGAGCGGCGCTGCAACCACGAGCGCCACTACTAGTGCCGCAGCGACTGCACACCGTCTCGAATTCAGGCTCATGGCTCGAACCGCTCCTTGCTCAGCAACAGCGGCGACCCGTCCTCCAACGAAAACGGCCGCAACCGGACGCTGTAGGTGTACTCCCGCACCGGGAGTGTGTACTCCTCGTGCGTTCTGGCGCCCCAGCTGTTGTCGCCGCCCACACCCATCTGCCGGTAGTCCAGGTTCAACGTGGTGAGTTCCCGGCGTTCCAGGTCGAACGTGTGGCGCTGCCGCTTGCGGGGCCCTTCGTCGAAGTCCGCGTTCAGGAAGTGGAACGCGCTGAAGTTGAGCAGCGGCATTCCCACCGCCAGCAGCCCGACGCCGGCGGTGTCCATGAGCGCCACCCAGCGAACGTCCGAGCGGTTGCCGTTCTCCTGCGGCCGCATGTAGGGATGGTACAGCTCCATCACGGCACTGCGGTACACGCCGACGGGAGCGCCGGTCTTGCGGTCCCAGTAGCTCTCGTGCGGGCCGCGCCCGTACCAGGCCACCATGTCGAACTCGGCGGGAAGCGTGAGCGCCATACCGAGTCGCGGCATGTCCGGCAGGTTGGTGCCCCGGGGGATGAACCGGTTCGTGACCACGATGTCGCCGCTGCCGTAGATCGTGTACATCGTGTGGAGGCTGGCGCGCCCCGCCGGAACCGCCGCCAAGACGTCGACCTGAACCGTCTGCGGATTCACCTGCTCCGCCGTGATCGCCACGACGTAGCGGTTCGCCGCCGCATCGCGCCAGACCCGCTGGCGCCGGGGCATGCCGTTGCCGTAGTCGTTGTCCGTGGGGGCGCGCCAGAAGTTGGGGATCGGACCGGTGCGGATGAGCTCGGTGTCCCGGTACACCAGGGAGCTGACGGTGCCGCCGCCGCGGTCGAAGGTGAGCCGGAACTCGGTGCCGGTCACTACGATCTCCTCGTCGGTCTCCGTGAGCCCGAGGGTCGGGAGGTCCGCCACGACCACCGGCTCGACCGGCGCGCCGAGCGGCAGCTCGAACTGCTCCCACGCCACGACGAAGCCCGCCGGACGGAAGGGGCCGGTCTCTTCGACGGCGAACTGGACCGTCAACACGTACTCCACGCCGGGGGCCGGCTCGATGGCTGGGAGGGGAAGCTGCACCATCGTCGATGTGTGAGGCGCAAGTTCCAGAGTATCGATCACGCCACCGGCGACCGTGTCGGCGTCCGCCGTGACGAACCACTGCAAGCTGAACTGCCCCAGGTCGGTGAAGTCATAGCGGTTGGCAACCGCGATGGTCCCCGCTGCCAGATCCAGGGGGCGCACCTTGATGTACTGGTAGACCTTGCGTACCTCGGCCAGAGAAGGATGCGGCTCCCGGTCGGGGAAGACCAATCCGTTGGCCAGGAAGTTGCGGTCACTGGGAGTGTCCGGAGGTCCGTAATCCCCGCCGTAGGCCCAGAACGCCTCGCCGTCCTCGGTCTCGGCATACAGTCCCTGATCCACCCAGTCCCAGATGAAGCCGCCCTGGAGCTGGGGGTGGGCGTCAATCACATCCCAATAATCCTGCAGGTTACCCACGCTGTTCCCCATGGCATGGGCGTACTCGCACATGATCAGCGGACGGTCCCGCGGCTCGTTCACGTATTCCAGGAGGTGGTGGATGCGGGCGTACATGGGCACCACGATGTCCGTGTGCGGCCGCTGCTCGGCCCGCTCGTACTGCACCGGCCGCGAGGGATCCCGCTGGTGAATCCACGCCGATGTGGCCTCGAAGTTCACCCCGTCGCCCCCCTCGTTGCCCAATGACCAGATGATCACCGACGGGTGGTTCTTGTCCCGCTCCACCATGCGCCGCGTGCGGTCCAGGTGCGCCTCCTCCCACTCGGGATCGTTCCCCAGGGTCACATCGGGGTCATAGCCCATCCCGTGGGACTCGACGTTTGCCTCGTCCACGATGTAGAGGCCGTACTCGTCGGCCAGGTCGTACCACCGGGGCACATTGGGATAGTGGCTGGTGCGCACGGCATTGATGTTGTTCCGCTTCATGAGCTCGATGTCCCGGAGCATGTACTCCTCGGACACTACCCGCCCCGTCCGTGGCTCGTGCTCGTGGCGGTTCACTCCCTTGAGCGTGATCGGCACGCCGTTCACGAGCAGCAGCCCGTCCCTGATCTCCACCGTTCTGAACCCGATCCGCGTGGGAATGATCTCGAGTAGGTCGCCGTACGGACCCACGAGGCTCAGTATCGCGGTGTAGAGGCCGGGCGTCTCCGCGGTCCACTTGGCCGGCGCGGGAAGCTCCTGCTCAAACACGACCGACGTCTCAGCCTGCGCTCCCACGGCCACCTCCGCTGTCAGTGGCTGTATCACCTCGAGCCCGTCGGGGCCCAGCAGGTGAAGCACGACCGTGTGCTGTCTGGAGGGAACCGTGAGGGCGTTCTTCACGTCCACCACGACCTGGAGCCGGCCATCCTGATAGGTGGAATCGAGCGTCGGCTGGGCGTGGATGTCACGGATGTAGACATTGGGCGTAGCGAATAGAAAGACGTCTCGCTCGATACCGCTGATCTTCCAGTAGTCCTGCCCCTCGAGGTATGCCCCGTCGCTCCAGCGGTACACCTCCACCGCCACGGTATTCTCCCCCTCCCGCAGGTACCGCGTGATGTTGAACTCCGCCGGGGTCTTGCTGCCCTGGCTGTACCCCACCTCGTATCCGTTCACCCAGACGTACATCGCCGACTTGACGCCACCGAAGTGGAGGAACACCTGTTGACGGTGCCACGCCTGCGGTAGCGTGAAGCTCCGGCGATACGAACCCACGGGATTGTAGTCGTGAGGGATGTACGGCGGATTGGCCGGAAAGGGGTAGCGAGTGTCCGTGTAGATGGGGATGCCGTACCCCAGCACCTCCCAGTTGCCGGGCACCGCAATGTCGTCCCATCCACTAACGTCATAGTCATCGCGGTAGAACTCGACCGGCCGATCCGCAGGCCTCCGCACCCAGTGGAACTTCCACGTGCCGTTGAGGGAGAGATAGTAGGGCGATCCCTCCGGCTCCCGAGCCAGCGCCACCGCCACGTCGGCATGGGGAACGTAGGTCGCGTGGGGCGGCTCCTTGTTGCGACCGAAGACCGCAGGGTTCTCCCAGTCGGGATGTGGCACCTGACCCGGGAGGGGAACCCCCCAGAGCAGTGCCGGAATCAGCAATGAGAGTGGGGTTCGCATACGGTTCATCGTCGATCCTCCCTAGCCTCCATCACGATTTGCCTTCGTCGAAGCGCGCCCTTCACGGCACTTTCCCAACCTCGCACACGCCACCGTTCCATATAACACAGCGGTCCACCTGTGCACCACCGCGCGCCTCTGGTACCTCACTTGACGTCGGTTCGTCCTAGCGGTTGTTTCGGGACAACTTCTCCCGGCAACCTCGACCGGCACCGACTCGATGAGCTTCTCCACCCTCGACGTCATCATCTTTTTCGGCTACTTCGTGGTGGTCGGCGCGGTAGCGGTGGTTGCTTCCCGCCGCGAGAGAGTCGCGGCCGATTACTTCCTGGCGGGGCGCAACCTCCCCTGGTGGCTCATCGGCATCAGCCTCATCGCCAGCAACATCTCCACCGAACACTTCGTGGGGATGGCGGGCTCGGGAGTCGACTTCGGCCTCGCCATCGCGTCCTACGAATGGATGGCCGCCATCACGCTGGTCATCGTCGCCCGCTGGTTCCTGCCGAAGTTCCTCGCCCAGGGCATCAGCACGATGCCCGAGTACTTGGAGAACCGGTTCGACGTCCGCTCCCGCAGTTGGCTCGCCATCTACATGATCCTGGCCTACGTGTTCGTGGCGATGGCCACGGTGCTCTACTCCGGCGGGCTGGCACTCCAGACCATCTTCGACCTGCCACTCGGGTGGGGCATCACGATTCTCGCCGTATTCGCCGGCGCGTACACCGCCTACGGTGGCCTCAAGGCCGTCGTCTGGTCCGACCTGATCCAGGGCACCATGCTGGTGTTGGGTGGGGTGGTGGTCACCGTGCTCGGCCTCCGTGCCATCGGGGGGTGGGACGTCTTGATGGCGGAGGCCGGCGACAAGTTCCACACCGTGCTGCCGCTCGATCACCCTGAGCTGCCGTGGTTCGCGGTGTTCTTCGGCGGATTGTGGATCGCCAACCTGTTCTACTGGGGTTGCAACCAGTTCATCACCCAAAGAACCCTGGCCGCCCGGGACGTGCGCCAGGGGCGCTACGGCATCGTCTTCGCCGCGTACCTCAAGCTCCTCATCCCCCTCATCGTGGTGATCCCCGGCGTGATTGCATGGGTGCTCTACGCCGATGAGATGACGCGCTCCGATATGGCCTATCCGCTGCTGTTGCAGCGCCTGCTTCCGAGCGGGCTGTTCGGTCTGATGTTCGCCGCGCTCCTGGCCGCCATCATGTCGAGCTTGGACTCGATGCTGAACTCGGCTGCCACGATCTTCACGGTGGACGTCTACCAGCGGCACATGCGGCCCGACAGCTCACAGCGGCACCTGATCGCGGTGGGCCGGAGCAGCACCGTGGCGTTTCTCGTGATCGCCAGCTTGTGGGCGCCCTTCCTGCTCCGCTTCGAGCGGGTGTTCAGCTACATCCAGGAGTTCTGGGGACTGATCACCCCAGGCGTGGCCGTGGTCTTTCTGGGCGGGCTCTTCTGGCGGCGGGCGTCGGCCGGGGCGGCTGCGTTCGTGATGGCGGCCACACTGCCGGTCACCATCGGGATCAAGCTACTGCTACCGGATATAGCGTTCCTGGATCAGATGTGGTTGGCCGGACTGGTGCTGATTGGATTGCTCGCCGCGTTGTCGTTGGGCGGTCGGCAGGCGACCGGCATGGCGGCCTCCGGGCACGGGGCGGCAGCTGGCAGCCTGGGAGGGGAGGGAGCGACGGGCGGCCTGTCGGAGCGGGACCGGCTGTTCGATGTGTTGTGCCTGGGAGTCGTCGTCCTGACTGTGGGGTTGTACGTGGTGTTCTTCTGATCCGGCCACACTCTTGGTGCTCTTCGTGTGGCCTTGGCGGCGCAGGCGGTCAGATAGGCCAGCGACAGTCCTACAGTAAGCTGGGAAGTCGCCGGCTCAGCGCCCCACTCGCTCCCTTCAGCTCCTCGAAGAAGTTCTCCACCACCACCAGTTCACTGATTTGGCCGGCGCCGCGCGCCCGGATCATCACGAAACGCTGGTCATCGGACGCTACGTCGAAGCCCTCCGGGGATCCGCGATAATCGCCGGAGAACCCGCTCCCGTCTGCCGCTCCGCCGCAGGGCTACTGCACCGAACCAGACAACAAGTATCAGCGACAGCACGCCCACCCAATCACCCAGTCGAACATAGAGTGGCACTACGTCGCTAGTGACCAGCGGCGCGCCCATGAACGTCGCCTCGTTCTGGCGCGTCTTGCTATACGGGCGCCCCACCGGGTCCACGAAACCCGACGGGCCGGTGTTCGCGGATCGGGCAACCCCCCGGCGCGTCTCGACGGCGCGCATCACCAGGTGGGCAAAGTGCTGTGACGGTCCGGTGGTGGCACTGAACCAGGCGTCGTTCGACATGTCCAACAGGAACGTGGCACCTGCCCTGGCGTGCGACCGTGCGAAACGCTCGAACGCGGTCTCGTAGCAGATCATCACCCCTGCCCGGCCTATCGCGGTTTCGTACAGGCCGGTCTGCCGTCCCGCTGCGATCCCATTGAACCGCTCGAACAGCAACACCAGGCTGTGCTTGTAGTACGGGGGCTGTCGATCCGACCTCGGCACCGGGTCGAACATGAACGCCGCATTGTAGGTCCGCACCGACCCATCAGGCGCGGCCTGCATGTCCAGGGCGCCGATCAAGAGGGACGACCCCGTACGCCAGGCGTGCTCCGCCAGCCGTCGCTCCCAGTCGGCACGGTAGGCGAGGATGGTGGGCAGCGCGACTTCGGGCCAGACGATCAGGTGCGGTGCCGTGGCGCGCGCGCCGCTGTCCGACAGTGCCAGCGTCGCCGCGAAGATCCCCGCGCCGGCCCCGGGCGTCCACTTGCGTCGAGCCTCAAGGTTGGGCTGCACCACCGTGACGCGCCCGGCCTCTCTGAGAGGTATCGTGCGCATGCGCCAAACACCGTACAGTGTCGCGACCACCAGGCCCAGGACTACACCGCTCAGGAGCACGGTGCGCCGCCGCCGCTCGGCACGGTACTTCCACGCCAGCGCCAAGGCGACATTGGCCGTGGCAAGGAGGTAGGTCAGCCCCCGGGCGCCCACCGTGTCCCCGAGCTGCACCAGCACGGGGTATCCGGTGAGGGAAGTGCCCAGGCCCAGCCAGGAGAGCTCGACCAGACCATGGCGCGCCAACAGCCACTCCAGCGCCGTCCATGCCGCGGGGAACACCAGGAGGAGCGGCAGCCCGGTGCTGCGCCTCACCCAGCTGACGAAGGCGAAGAGAGCCCCCGTGTAGACCCCGAGCAACAGGATCGCGGGCCCGTACGCCAGCCAGACCCACGGTCTGACCTTCCACAGCGCCACCGCCACCCAGTGGAACAGGACGGCATTGGCCATGACGCCGAACCAGAAGCCCCGCACGAACTGCACCCGGAGGCGGGGCCCCTGCGGCGCATCCTCGTCCAGCAGCAATACCACCGGCACCAGGCATACGAGCGACGGCAGCAGTAGATGGAACGGCGGGAGCGCCGCGTTGAGCAGCAGCGCCGCGGCGGTCAGCCGGGGCCAGTCAGTTCGCGGGAGGCCGAGCACGGGCACAATCTACGCTCCGGAGGGGTCTCGCGAGAGCACGGCCCCGGGGTCCGGCCTCAGACAGTCAGCTGCGGTGCCAAGGCGGCTCAGACCGACGTGAGCACTCGGGATTCCGGGCTTGACGCTCGCTTGACACCGGGCAGAGACTATTGGTGCGACACCCACAGGCACGGGATCCCATGCGGTCTATCCTGCCCATCGCACTGCTGCTCGGCCCCGCACTCCTCGGCGGGTGTAGCGACTCCGAGGGACCCGCCGAGTCCACCTACTACATCGTCAACGTCCCGAATCTGCTCTGGTGGATGGAGGAGGGGGACACGGAGCAGTTCGAGGCGGTGGCACGAGAAGAGCTCGACGGTCCGTGGGGCCCCGATGGTCCGCCTCTCGGCCCGCCGATCACGGACGTAGAGTTCAGCTGGTCCTCCTCAGACCCCAACGTGGTGGGCATCGACCAGACCGGGCTCGCCGTGGCCCGAGGCAGGGGGCACTCCACCATAGAGGCCTGCGCGTTGCGCTCGTGCACCGGCTGGGACATCACCGTGATAAGCCCCATCACCGGAGTCGCGCTCACCCCGAGCCAGGTGAGGCTGCTTCCGTACGACTGGCTCCAGCTACGGGCGATGCCCACGCGGTGGGACGGTCGCCCTGATCCCCTGCTGGAAGAGTGGACCCCCGCCTACGAAGCGCTCCGGGAGGAGTTCACCTGGTCCACCGCCAACGCCGGCGTGGCGCGGCTGGGTGACGCGGAGTGGCCCGACATGCCGTCACTCGTGGTGGCCGTAGCCGCCGGAACGACGCGGGTCACCGCTCACTTCGGGGAGTTCTCGGGCTCGGCCCAGGTCGCTGTCGTGCTGCTCGACCTCACTGAGGTGTCGGCGGGCGGAGATCATTCCTGCGCCCTGACCGATACCGGAAACCCTGCATGTTGGGGGAGTGGCACGCAGACAACATTCCAGGGACCTGAGTACAGATACCCCGAGCGACGCTCCTTCGTACCCCAGCAACCAGATGAGCCCCTGAGTCTCTTGTCCATCACTGCGGGCGGCGAGCACTCCTGCGGGCTCACGGCCGACGGTACGGCCTACTGCTGGGGCAGCAACTACCTCGGCCAACTGGGCCAGGGGTCCGCACTGCAGCCCGAGAGTCCGGTGCGCCCCATGGGTAATCGCCGCTACACGGCGCTCGCGGCCGGGGGCGGTCACACCTGCGCCGTAGCCACAGACGGGCAACTCTACTGCTGGGGATCGAATGCCAGCGGCGAACTCGGCGTCGTGAGCGAAGAGACGTGTGGCTTCACATACACGGGAGGAGGGTTCGGAGGAGGCGGCGGTGGATGGAAGGCATCTGCACTGGACATTCCCTGCTCCCGTGCCCCGGCCCACCTGACGGACCACCCCGGCTTCGTGGCCCTGAGCGCCGGAGTCAGACACACCTGCGGCCTCATGGCCGACGGAACGGCCTTCTGCTGGGGAGCCATCGGCTCGCACGCGTCCCCTGACACGCTGCGTGTGCCCGGCGGTCACGTCTTCGCGGCAATCACCTCGGGGACCAGCCACGCTTGCGGGATCACGGGCGGCGGTCAGGCGTATTGTTGGGGGCAAAACGACGACGGGCTGGGGGACGGCGCGACCACCGAGAGCGACGACCCGGTGGCGGTCGCGGGCGGTCTGACGTTCGTGTCGCTCAGCGCCGGCACCCTCTCAGAGAGCGCTGTAGAGCACGACCAGACATTGACGGCCGCGCCGACCTGCGGGGTGACCGTGGACAACGACCTGTACTGCTGGGGCGGGCCCTCAGGAGGTCCATTTGGGGGCACGACACCCGAACAGATCGGCGTGGGCACCGCGTTCACATCGGTGGATGTCGGCGCACGGCACGCCTGCGGCATGTCCCTCGCGGGACTGGCCCTGTGCTGGGGCTACAACGACGCCGGACAGGTGGGTGTCCCGACCGACGGTCTAGTCGCCAACCCGGTGCGCGTCGTCGGTCAGCAGTGACTGCGTAGTCCCTCGCTTCGGTCCTCCTCGCCGCCCTCAGGCGAGGAGGACCTTCCTAAGCGGCTCCATGGCGGGGTCGATCCGCACCGCCAATGGCTTCCGGTCGAGCAGCGCAGCCAGCCGCTCGGGCAGCGCGATCTTCCGCCCGATCACCGGCTCCACTGTTTCCGCGAACTTGGCGGGGTGCGCCGTGGCGAGCACGACGCCGATACCGCCCGGACGACGGGCGCGGGCCGCCTCTAGTCCCAGGTAGCCCACTGCCGAGTGGGGATCCAGCACGTAGCCGAACTCTCGGTGCACCCGTGCAACGGCGTCCCGTGTATCGTCGTCCATGTGGGCGCTCCCGGCCACGAGCCGCCGCATCTTGGCCGCATTCCCGTCGAACAGCGCGAGCATGCGGGCGAAGTTGCTGGGGTCTCCCACATCCATCGCCGTGGAGATGGTCGGCAGCGAGGCGCGGGGTCGAAACTCCCCAGTCTGCAGGTACTCGGGCACCACGTCGTTCACGTTGGTGGCTGCCACGAAGCGGGCCACCGGCAGGCCCAGACGCTGCGCCATCAGCCCCGCCGTGAGGTTGCCGAAGTTGCCCGAGGGCACCGCCATGACGAGATCGGCTGTGGGGTCAGGCTGCTGTGCCCAAGCGTGGAAGTAGTAGAAGATCTGCGGCAGCAGCCTGCCGATGTTGATGGAGTTGGCTGAGGTCAGCGATAGTTCGCGGCGGAGCTCAGGGTCGCCGAGCGCCTCCTTGGCCAGCCGCTGGCAGTCGTCGAACGCACCCGCCACGGCCACCGCTTGCACGTTGTCCCCCAACGTGGTGAATTGGCGCTCCTGCAGCAGGCTCACCTGCCCCTCCGGGTAGAGCACCACCACCCGGGTATTCCGCGCGCCCAGGAACGCGTGGGCCACCGCTCCGCCCGTGTCGCCCGAGGTCGCCGTCAGCACTGTGAGGGGCCGCTCGTTTGGGGGGCGCAGCGCCATCATCAGCCGTGCCATGAACTGGGCGCCCACGTCCTTGAACGCGAGGGTGGGTCCGTGGAACAGCTCGAGCACGAACGTGCGCTCGTCGAGCCGCACGAGGGGAATGGGGAAGTCCAATGCCTCGTCGACCATCGTCGCGAGGCCACCCTCATCCAGCTCGTCTCCCATCAGGTGCAGGGCAACGGCGAGGGCTGCGTGCCGCAGCGTCCCCCCGTGCAGTCCGTCCACCACGGCGTTGGGGAGCGGCTCCAGCGACTGAGGCAAGTACAGCCCCCCGTCGGGAGCGAGGCCCTGGAACAGGGCCGTGCGGAGGTCGGCGGGCGGCGCTTTGCCCGCGGTGCTGACGAGCCTCATGGGCTCGCGGCGTGCTCAGAACCGGTCGGCACGGAGCGCGGAGATGTCGAGTGACGGGCTTCCGTCCAGCACGTACTCGGCGACGAGCTTGCCCGTGACGGGACCAAGGGTGAGACCCAGCATGGCGTGCCCGGTGGCCACGAAGGCCCCGGTGTAGCCGGCAATCGGCCCTACGACGGGTAGCCCGTCGGCGATGCACGGTCTCAGGCCGCACCACTCCGAGAGTGACGTCGCTGCGCTAACGCCATCGAGGTACTGGGCCGCCGCGTTCGTCAACTGCTCCAGCCGTGGCCGCCGGATCTCGTGATTCTCTCCCGAGAACTCCAGCGTACCGGCGAAGCGCACGAAGCCGTCCATCGGCGTGCAGAACACCGACCTCTCCCCCAGCATGCAGGTCGTGCCCAGTGCAGGCGTCTCCCCCGGGCTCGGCTCGCGGTCCCGGTGATACCCCTTGGCTGGCTGGAGCGGCAGATCGAACCCCAGACCGCCGGCCAGGTGGAGGCTGTACGCTCCCGTGGCCAGCAGGACGGCATCGGCCTCCATAGTCTCACCGTCACGGCTCCGAACTCCGCGGACCGCGCCTCCCCCGGTCACGAGCTCCGCGACCTCGGTCCCGGTTCGCACCACCGTGCCGGCGCGCCGGGCCCGCTCCGCCAGTTCCGTAACGAACCGGTGGGGATTGACGCTCGCTGCCTCGGGGTAGAACACCGCGCCCACGACCGCGTCGTTAAGCGCCGGCTCCCGCTCACGCAACGCATCCCCGACTAACGTCTCGGGCCGATAGCCCTCCCGCCGCATGAGTTCGGCCTCGCGCTGCGTGGCCTCGAGCTTGGACTGGGTGAGAAAGACTTCGTAGTAGCCGTCGTTTCGGTAGGCGCAGTCGAGGCCCTCCTGGTCCTCCAGCCGCTGGAACAGCTCCCTGCTCGCATGCCCCAGCGGCCCCAGCGCCCGCATGGAATGGTCCAGGTGCAACTCCGAGCAGTGCCGGCTAAACGTCCAGAGCCACTTCAGCAGCGCCGGGTCGAGGCGTGGGGCCACGTAGAGCGGGCTCAGCTCATCGAACATCGACTCGAGGGCCTGGCGCACGCGTCCGGGCTTGTTGATGGGTCCGTGCCCCGGCGCGATGCAGCCGGCGTTGCCGAACGAGGCGCCGTTACCGATGTCTTCCCGCTCGATCAGCGTGACGGCGGCGCCCCGCTGGGCGAGGAAGTACGCTGAGCAGACGCCGATCACGCCACCCCCGACTACGATGACGCGGCGATCAGCCACGGCTGAAGGCTTCCTCACCCAGCAATGCTGTACTCGTACTGACCCCGTACGGGTGCGTCCTCGGCATAGCGGCTGAGCCTGAAGAGGTCTGTGGGGAACGCAGGATTCGACTCGCCCGCGATGCGCTCTGCCACCATCAGGCCGACGGCCGGCGCCAGCTTGTAGCCGTGCCCGCTGAAACCGGAGCAGATGTAGGAGCCGCTTCCCTCGGGAACCTCATCGATGATGGGGTGCCAGTCCGGCGTCACTGCGTAGATGCTGGCATAGCCCCCTAAGCTCTCGCTCATCTCCATCGGCGGGTAGCGGCGCATGAACATCTCACCCATCTCTGCCTCGAACTCAGCGTCGGCGTGCTCGGCGTAATCGTCGGGGTCCACCACCGCATTGGCCTCGGATGGATCGATGGAGCCCGCGATGGTGAGATTCCCGGTCTCCGCCCGGAAGTAGGCCCCCTGGAGAAAGTCCATCACCACCGGGTGCGTCTTGAATCCCGGCGGCCGCCGGAACACGGCTACCTGTACGCGGCAGGAGTTGATGGGCGCGTCCACGCCTGTCATGGCCGCGACCCGCGCTCCCCAGGGCCCGGCGCAGTTCACGATCACCGGGGCGTCGAACCGACCTCGGGTGGCATCCACGCCTACAACCGTATCTCCCGCAACCCGTACGCCCGTGACTTCGCAGTTCACTACGATCTTGGCACCGAGGCGCTTGGCGGCGTCGGCGTAACCGTTCACCGTGAGGTGGGGATCGGCGTAGCCGCTCTCCGGCTCGTAGACCACGGCGGCCAGGTCGCCGGTTTCCACACCGGGCATGAGCTCCTGGAGATCGTCGGGCGAGAGGAGCGAGGTCTCGATACCCACGTCCCGCTGCAACGCGATGTTGGCCTCGAGCCCGGCCTTGTCCCGGGCGTCCATGATGGCCACCCACCCAGTCCGCTGGAAGCCGCACTCCCCACCCACTTCGTCGTCCCACTGCTGGAACACCCGCAGGCTGTGCAGGGCCATGCGCGCGGTGAGCTCGTTGGAGTAGTGGGTGCGGATGATGGCCGAGGAGCGACCGGTGCCGCCGGCCCCAACCGTGTCCTTCTCCAGGATGGTCACCGCGAACCCGCGTCGGGTGAGATGGTAGGCGGCAGCGCAGCCGATGACGCCGGCGCCGACGATGATGACATCGGAGGTCTGGGTCATTGATCGACTCCTCGGGGAGGGCCCCGCACGTCCCCACACTTTCTCGGATTGGCGCGTTCCCCGCAGCCGCGGCAGCGCTCATCCGTACCATACATCCGGCTCAGGGCATGAGCCAGGGGAACGCGCTGCGGAAGGGCGCACCTCCCGACGGGTCTGCCGCGCCCCGGGACGAATCGGTAGAATCCGAAGGGGCAGCCGGAGGGGGCTCACCGTGTCGGACCACGACATCGAACGCCGGATTCGCGGTCTCAAGTGTCTGATCGGCAACACGCCGCTCCTCGCC
>JBDHDE010000045.1:0-31320 GCA_039591655.1 Gemmatimonadota bacterium | reverse complement strand
GCTGCGGGGTGCTTGGCTCAGGCGCTCCGCCTCGCCGCCACCTAGCATGATGGCCCAGACCTGGGTGTTGGGGTCGTGGCTCTCCCGCCGGCTGCGGAACGTGATCATCCCCCCGTCCGCCGACCATCCCACGTTGAACGCCGAGACAGGCTTGCTGGTGTAGCGCCGCGTATCACCATCGGTGGTCGACACCACCCAGATCTCGGTGTACGTGCCGCCGGGATCCTCGTCGGCACCCCGCGGCACCCGCAGAGTGTACGCTACGTACTCGCCGTAGGGGTGCATTGCCACCGACGTGACCTGCTTGAGGTCGATGACTTGTTCGGAGGTGAGGGTCTGGGCGGGAAGGGGGGGAGACGAAACGCTGAGCGCGAGGAGCGCTAGCGGGGAGAAAGCGATGTGTCGGCTGATGCGCATGTCTGTCTCCAGGTGCTCTGATTCTGGCTTGCGCGAGTTGTTAGATGCTACGGGATGCCGGGCATGGCCGGTTCCACCGAGCGAAGGATAGAACTGCGTGCGGCTGGTTGCCAGGGCTGAGATATCCGGGCATGGCGCAACGAGAGGGCGGCTCCCGGAGGAGCCGCCCAGTTGCTGGCACATCGCCTGTGTCCCTCTACGGCTGCGGGCTGGAGACCCTCACGGGGATCGAGCTGCCACTCGCTGTTCCGTTGCCCAACTGGCCCACCGCGTTATCTCCCCAGCAATACACCGCGTTCCCCGTACTGAGACCACAGGTGGCTGTAACCCCAGCCCCGATGCTCTGGAAGACGAGCCCACCAACCACAGGTGTTGGAGTGTGGCGGTCTGTTGTGGTGCCGTCGCCCAGTTGACCACTACCGTTGTAACCCCAGCAGTATGCGATCCCGCTGTCCGTCAGGCCGCACGTTTGGCTCGTGCCCACTGAGATCGATGAGAATGTAGCGGTACCGGATATGGCCACCGGGGTGTGACGGTCGGTGGTGGTGCCGTCGCCCAGTTGACCATTGGCGTTGTTACCCCAACAGTACGCCGTGTCGTCCGTTGCGGTGCCGCAGGTAACGGCGAATCCTGCCGCCAGCGAATCCCACGCGGCATGTGGCTCTCCCGGCATAGCGACGTACAGCAGAGTCGTGCTGCACGGGTCGTCGTAAGGCCCACAAGTCTCCCCAGTAGCCGTCCCGAGCTCGCCGCCGAGGTTGGATCCCCAACAGAACGCTCTACCTGATGGGGTCACGCCACAGGTATGGCCGTCGCCAAGGGCCAAGTGGGTGAATGTAGAGTCAGTTTGGACTGCGACGGGAGTGTGGCGGCTGGTGGTCGTGCCATCGCCCAGTTGGCCGTAATAGTTGTCACCCCAACAGTAGGCAACCCCCGCACTCGTGAGCGCGCAGGTATGGGAGCGGCCGGAAATGACCCGGGCGAACGTCTCGCTGGTGGAGACCGCCGTTGGTATATCGCGATTAGTGGTCGAGCCGTCACCGAGCTTGCCGGACAAGTTGAAGCCCCAGCAATAGGCAGCGCCCAGATCGGTGAGAGCGCAGGTGTGTGACCTGCGGGCACTGATCTGGACGAAGTTATGCCCGCCGGACACCGCTACTGGCCGCAGCCGGTTGGTGGTTGTGCCGTCGCCGATTGCCCCCCACCACGCATTGTACCCCCAACAGTACGCGTCGTCTGCCTGACCGAGAGCGCACTGGTGGAGCCCGCCGACGCTGACGGAGGTGAACTCGAAGAGGGGCCCGCACTTCAGTCCTTCGTCGCCGGCGTCGTAGATCGCTTCGACTTCCGCTGGGTCGAGTGCCTTGTCGAAAATCATGACTTCGTCCAGCAGGCCGTCCAGCGGCTCGTCGGGCGAGCTGAACCTTACGCTGTCGCCATCGTCCACGGTTCCTGTATAGTTGAGGTATCCGACCTCAGCACCGTCCAGGTACAGACGCAGGTGCGAGCCGTCATAGGTACCCGCGATGTGATGGAAGCACCCCGTCTGCAGCACGTCGTTAACGCGGATATCCTGGAACGACCCATCGATCCGCATGTAGAAGTGTAGTTGGTTCGAGGTGTGGGGATTGTTGGTCCCGTCGTGTCGCAGGACTGCACTCTCGATCGTAGGCGGTGCGATGGTTACAAAGCGCTGGATGTCCGTGGGGATCGAGTTGAGCTTCAACCACGTCGAGATGCTGAGTTGCTCGAGATCGTTGATCCCAACGCCACCCGCCATCGTGTACGGATTCGCAGGGGGTGGCCCAAACGGCCCCGGGAACGCGAAGGCGGAGTCGAAGATGCCCTCGGCGAATGTCACGCCGTATGCCGGAAACGCCACGTTCCCACCGTACATGTCGTTGTAGTGCCCGTCACCCGGCCACCAGCTCACGATGCCCTCGCGGGCGCTCTCCGGTACGGCCGGGAAGATGTCGCTGAAGCTGCCGCCGGTTCCGCCGCCGCCCCTCGGGGGTCGCGGCCCGAGAACGCTGGCCTGCAACGGTTCGGGACTGAGGAGGATAAGGAACTGGCTGCGTACCAGCTCCCAGGCGGCATTGGCGAATCCCCCTTCCGGTCCGGGTATCGGCGCGCCAACCGTGAAGTCGGTGCAGTCGATGTACTGTGGATCGGCCCAGGGGAGGGGAGTCACCTCCTCGCCATCGTACTTGTGGAGCAGGAGCGCCTCCCATTCGGCGTCCGTCAGGTTCTCGGGGTCCGCCATACAGGCCTCGACCACGACATCTTCGAGAAAGTCGCCTTCCGGATACCGCTTGAACTCCCAACACCCCAGTGCTGTCTTGAGGTCTGTCGCAGCATCGCACACGGCATCGTCGAGTTGGCGGATTGTAATGACAACATCCTCATCCGTTGCACCGGCAGGACCGGCGACGGCGGCGTAGTTGTTAATGGTCTGAATTACGGCTCCCTCGGGCGGGAGAATGCCGATCCCGTAGTCGTCGGCCTCGAAGAAGTCTGGCGGAAGCTCCCTGAAGAACTCGGGCGGGAGCTCAGGCATCAACCCGACATAGGCGTGCAGCAGTCCTACGAGCTCGTTGACAGCTTCCTCAACGCTGGCGTATCCATCGACAGGTTCGAGCTTACTCTCGTCGAGATACTGTAACGTCTTGTCGACCAGCTCGAACATCTTTCCGCGTGCATCGTCGATCTTACCTCTTGCCATCTTGTTCTGAATCGACGTCCACTTCCTGAGGGCAGCGGCCTCCAGGCTCTTGTTCCTCTTGTGTCCGTCACTTGGGTAGAGGTCCCTGATAAGGTCGGTGATCGTCTGCGGGTCGACGCCGCCTTCCTGGAAGGTGACAGCCGGTTCCGAGGGAATCGGCTCGTCCTGGCAGGCGGTGATCAGGAGGCTAACAAGGCAGAGCAACGCGAGGCGCTTCATGGACCCCTCCCAATGGAGACTGCCGGCCCGTCCTCAGGAGTGTCCAAGTAGGGCGGCCGAATCAGTACTATAGGGACGATGACTTCGTCTGGCTCTATGATGACCGCCGACGGCAGCCGCCGCCGCGGGAGCTATTGCGTTGCCTCTACTAGACGCTGGAAGCCGGGGTGGCCTTGGAGATCTCTCCACCACCAATAGGTCGCCCACTCGGCGTCGCCTTCTTCGTCTTCTCCGGCCGCACCCACCACGTACCTACCCAGGAGACTCACGGCCTCATCGTAGTCACCGAGCATTGTGCGGACGTGTGCCTCGAAGAACGGCAGATCGCCGTAGATGTCGACCTCGGGCCCGGCTCTGGCTTCAGCAAGAACCGTGCGGGCGCTGTCGGTGTGGCCGGCGCGCGACAGTACTGCGGCAACGATAATCGACCCTCGGGAGTGGTAGTACTCGCTCAATGACCCGGGGGCGAGCGTAGTGAGCTCGTCGAGCAGGCGCCACGCCTCGGCCACGTCGGGCGTAACTCCCGGGATCTCCAGCTCGCGCAACTTGCACTCTGCGAACCGGAAGTTGTCGGGGAAGCGGCGTCGTCCTTCGTCGCACCAGGAGCGAGCCTGGGTGAGCCGTTCCAGATCGTACGAGCCCCAGAAGAGTCGCCACAGAACATCCGGGGCGGCGGCGAGGTAGGCGTCGGTCTCATAGGCACGCTGCGCCGCGAGGAGAGCCGAAAGGATGTCGGTGTTGTAGTACAGGTGACTCAGCGTGCTGTAGGCACTCGCCAGGGAAGGATCGGCGTCCACTGCTGCCTCCAGGTCACGCCGAGCGCCGTCGAATAGCCTATCCGCCTCTGCCGGGTCCGGCGTGACATCCAGCAGCCAGTGCCAGTACTGAAGAGTGCCGCGCAGTTCGAGCGCCCTCGCATGGCGGGCGTCCACCTGCAATACGCGTTCGGCGTGGCCCATACCATCGTCGATCGCTGCGAGCATCACCTCCAGATCTGAGGCCAAACGCGAGCGTCTCAGAGCGATCTCGGCCCGCAGCGCGATTGGCTCTACCCAGTCCGGGTCGGCCGATTCGGCAACGCCAAGCATCGAGTCGGCCCGCTGGAAGGATTCGTCGCATGCTGCTGCATCACCGCTCTCGAGGCATCCCTCAGCGTCCTTCCGAGCCCGCTCCCCGCGTTGCAGTAACACCCATGCATCGGCGCTCTCTGTTGCCTCGCGGCTCTCGCGCAGCCGGATCTCGTCACCCACTCGCTCCCGCAGCATGATCGATACTTCGTATGCGACGGAGTCCTGCGCCGCAAACAGCTGACTACGAGGCACGTCCAGAGCGCTCCGCTCGAAGTCCGCACCGCTGGAGCCCTCTATGAGTCTCAGCATGATCCGTATGCTCTCGCCCGCGGGCTCGACACTTCCGTCAACCAAGGTGCCGGTGTTGAGGGCACGTGCTATGGAGTCGGGCGGTGCGGTGCTCCCTCGGAACTGGGCGGAGCCGTTGCGCGAGGTGACTTCGAGCTCACCCACGCGTGATAGCTCGCGGATCAAGCCCTCGGTGAGACCGTCCGCGACGTGAGCGAGCTCACCTCCGGGGCTGCGGTCCTCGAAGTAGAGCACGGCAATGTTAGTTGGGTCGAGATCGCCATCAGAGAATGCAACAGGGCCCCGCGGCCACAGTTGCCACCCGATGATCGCGACCGCGACTACAACAACGACGCCGACCACAGCAGCCAGCGGTAGTGTGCGGCGCTGCTTCTCGTCACGCCTCCGAGCCCGCGCGAGGGCCGAGTTGGTGAGGTGCGGCACCTCGCCGCTGGTCACGGCATTCAATGCCTCGGCTACCTCGCGCGCGGTGTGAAAACGGTCGGCGGGCGCCTTCTCAAGCATGCACAGCACGACGGCTTCGAGCGCTTCCGGGATGCTCTGTCGCACGACGTGGGGCAGAGGGACGTGGTCCATGGAATGGCGCGCCATCACGGCTTGGGGGGTCGGTCCGGTGAATGGCGGCTGACCCACGAGAGTCTCGTACAGCACGCAGCCGAGGCTGTAGATGTCGGTCCGTGCGTCTGTGTGAGGATCGCCCGAAGCCTGCTCGGGGCTCATGTACGCTGGAGTGCCGACGGCCATGCCGGTCTGCGTGAGCTTCTCTCCGCCGGCCTCACTCACCGCGCGAGCGATCCCGAAGTCGGCCACGATCGGATGCCCACCCGACAGCAGGATGTTCTCCGGTTTGATGTCGCGGTGGACTATCCCGTAGCTGTGCGCATGCGCGAGTGCTTCCGCCACTTCCGCGGTGATCTTGATCGCCTCTCCGAGGCCAAGCTGCTGCTCCCGTTCCAATAGGTCGCGCAGTGATTCTCCCTCTATGTACGGCATCACGTAGTACAGCACGCCGTCGGCTTCGCCGGAATCGTAAAGAGGGAGAACGTGCGGGTGCTGCAGCCTAGCGGTTACTTGGATCTCGCGGAGGAAACGCTCGGTTCCCAGGGCGGCGGCTATCTCGGGACGGACGACCTTTATCGCAACGAGTCGGTCGTGCTTGAGGTCCCGGGCGAGATACACCGTCGCCATTCCCCCGGCACCCAGCTCGCGCTCAACTGCGTAGCGTTCGGCTAACGCGGACTTGAGGGTGTCCAACTGATCGGCCACGCCGCACCGCCCATCATGTTTGACCAGTTCAATGATACGAATGGGCGTTGAGAGCCGCCAGGGAAGACGGCTGGAACAACCACCAACCTGGCGGAACCGGGAGCGCTCTTGGATGGTGTAGGCATTCACGAGGGAGGCTCTTGGATGCTCGAACCTCCCTGTGGCGACTTGCGGAATCCGGCTGGTGAGACCTGGTCAACCTAGGAGATGGTGCCGGGCTATGCCAGAGTTTGCCGGGTCTCAGACACAAGAAGAAGGGCGACCCCGAAGGAGCCGCCCTCTTCTCATTCATGCCTGCCCTTGGCGTGGGGCTGGGGCGTTACTGTTTGACGTGGAACGCGTCCGATCGGATCGGTGTGATGTTGTCGTATCCGAGCAGCACGGCGCTCGCGATCAGCGTGTATCCGCCTGGTTTGTTGATGTACAGGTCCGTGAACTCGGCCAACCCGTTCGGGGTGCAGCCACTGGCGGCGGTGCAGTCCACGTCCGTGGTATCCGCGGTGTTGCCGCTCAGCTCCGCCCACGAGCTCTGGTTCACCTCGATGCTCAAAGTGATCACGACCTCCGGTAGCGGCGTGCCGTTGTTGCCCTTGGCCGAAACTGTGACCGGTTCGCCGTTCGCGTCAAAGATCTGGGCGAGTCCCGATTCATCGATCACTGCATCCGCCGGCTGACTCTCGAACGTCAGGTTCACATTGCCAGCGTTCACGACGACGAACGGCGTGAAGTCGGGACACGACCCACCGCAGCATCTACCGGGGGACGCCGACGCGTGGAGCCGCTGCGGGAAGAGCAGGCCGCCGCTGGCGGTCCGGGTCCAGCTCTTCAGCATGCCGAACAATCCGGATTCGGTGGGAGCGGTGAAGGCGCAGAAGGTCGGTTCCGAGACTGGGAGCACCCTCACAACCGCGGGCTCGATCTCCTGCACGCGCTCCGCAAACACTTCCGGCTTGCACCTGGCCACCCGTACATCGGCGTCCACGAAGGCGATATCCGGCACCTTCTCCCAATCGAATGCTTCGGTGACCTGAGCTTCACCTCCCCCGGGAACGTCGTCAGTCTTCGCGCCGTAAAACAGCACGCTCTGATCGCCAGTGACGTCGCCCCATACAAAACCTGTGGAGGCGCTGTTAGCTGGCTCGATCCCCCATGTCCCGTCGGGGCACGGCGTCCCAAGCACAAATGTGCAGAGAGCGGAGACCACAGGCTCCTCCGCAGGGTCAAGAAGCCCGCCACGCACGCCGATGGCGCCGCTGTCGCTCAGAGAATGTGTGAAGTCGATGGCGGCCGCAGGGGCAACGGGAATGTCGTCCGAGGTGCCGGTTTCTCCGTCCGGGCCTGGATACGCGGCTATATCGTCTGAGGTTCCGATGATGCCGTCGGGCCCCGCATCCACCAGTGTCATGCACGCCAGCAGGGAATTGATCAGGTCGGACATTCGCTCCCGCTGCGTCTCGTCCTCGATGGGGGCGCCCGGCACAATCCAGCCCGCGATCACGTCAAATCCGATTTCGGTAGCCGTCGCCACGTCGCCGTCGTTCGCGGCGGCCTTCATGGCGCGGACGGTGTCCTTCACCGTGTTTCGCTCGGGCCTGTCGAAATACACCTGCCGCTGAATGGACTGGTAGTCGCATTCCGGGATGCCGCCGGTGAACTGAAACTGCACTTCCTGCGGCAACGGTTGACTGCTCTCGCTACACGCCGCCAAGGCCATTGTAGCTGCGACCGCGAGAGTACTACCCAAACGGCGACCCATGAAGGCCTCCTCGATGAGTTAGGTCAGCGATGTCTAGATGAGTCTAGGGCGAAAGATCCGACAACATCGCTCGGAAATGGGCTACCGTCAACCGGCGTCCCTTGCCGCTCTAGAGTCCGTTGTCCCCTGCGCTACTGTGCGCCCACTAGCTGTCGATACCGTGGGTGGCCCCGCACGCCCTCGAGCCACCAGGTCCGGTCCCGTGCGAAGCTGGTCCGCAGATCCGGATTGGCCGCCAGGTGGATGCTGAGGGCCCGCAACGCCTCGTCGTAGTCCTCCAACATGTTGTAGAGGACTGCCTCCCAGAGCGCCAAGTCCCGAGTGGGGTCCACTTCCGCGTTCCCCCGTGAGCGCTCGGCCACTCTTCGGGCGCTGTCGCCCAGTCCAGCCCGCGCCAGGCCCCACGCTACGAACATCTGACCCCGCAGGCGGCGGAATTCCTGAGCGCTGGGCTCGTACAATTGCACGTACTGCTCTAGCAATTGCCATGCCTGGTCGATATCCGGGGTCCGGCCGCGCAGGGCGTTGAGCCGGAGTCGGCACTCGGTGAACCGCGAGTCTTCCGGGAACCTCCCGAAGCCCTCCTCGCACCACCGCTCAGCCTCGACTCCGTCTTCCAGATCCATTGAGGCCTGGAACAGACGCCACAAAGTCCGCTCCACGTTCGCCAGGTAGGGGTCGGCCTCGTAGGAGCGCAGGGCGGCCAGCTTCGCCTCGGCGTGCTCCGACCGGTTCATCAGCAGGTGGCTGAGGGAGCTCCAGGCTGCGGCCTGACCGGGGTTCGCTGCGACAGACGCTCGGAAATCGCGCTCGGCTGCGTCGATGAGGCTCTCGTCGCCTTCGACCGGCGGGAGGTTCAGCAGATGACGCCAGTAATTCAGTGTGGCCCGAGCCTCGAGCGCGTCAGCATCGGTGGAGTCAAGAGCGACCGCCCGCTCGGCGTGCACCAGGCCGTCGCGGGTCCAGCGGTCGTTATGCTCCCTGTCGAATGCTCCCCCCAACCTCGCCTGGCGGTACGACAACCAAGCGCGTTGAGCCGCCGGTATCACCCAACGAGGGTCGAGGCGTTCCGCCCGAGCGAGGATTGAATCGGCCCTGCTCAGCTCCCGCGACGCGGCTTCGACGTCGCCCTCGGCGAGGAGGGCTTCCGTCCCGTCGGCCGTGCTCTGCGCGCGCTGCACCAACTCCCACGCTTCTGAATTGTCGGTTCCCGCGCGTTGCTGACGCAGCTCTATCTCCTCGCCGAGCTCGGTGCGCAGGAACATGGAGACCTCACGGGCCAGCTCGTCCTGGAGGGCAAAGACCTCCCCCCGGGGGCGGTCAATGCTGGTGCCGTCGATCTCCTCCCCTGTCGCGGCGTTGACCAGGGAGACCCGCACCCGCAGCTGGTCGCCGGATTGAGCCACGGTCCCGTCAACTACAGTGCCGACGTCGAGGGCGCGGGAGATGCTGTCCAGGGGGACGCGCGAGCCCTGGTAGGGGCGCACGCCGTGGCGCGAGATCACGTGCAGGCCCGGCACCTCGCCGAGCCGCTGGATCAGAGCCTCGGTCAGGGCGTCGGACAGATACCCGAGGGATGCGTCAGGGCTCCGGTCCTCGAAGTACAGCACCGCGACGTTCCGCGGGTCGGGCCCAGTCGCGGCGCCGTCCCCCTCCGCTGCCAGCAACGGCCAGAGCTGCCAGCCGACCACGGCCAGACTCACCAACACCGCGGCGGAGGCGGCAACGATGAACCCCGTATTTCGCCCCCCACCCTCCCTCACCCTGGCAGGCCGGTCAGCCGATCGCGTGTGTCGCCGCTGCGCCAGCGTACCGCTGTCCATCATGTCGAGGGCCTCGACGAACTCGGCCGCGGTGCGGTACCGGTCGGCGGGGGACTTCTCCATCGCGGTGTAGATCACGTCTTCCAGCTCGGGGGGGATCGATTGGCGCATGATGACGGGCGAGGGCACGTGGTCCATCGAGTGCCGTGCCATCATGGCCTGCGCCGTCGGCGCCGGGAACGGGATTTGGCCAACCAGCATCTCGTACAGCACGCACCCCAGCGCGTAGATGTCGCAGCGGCCATCCATGTGTTCGTCGCCGGCGGCCTGCTCCGGGGCCATGTAGGCCGGAGTGCCCACGGCCATCCCGGTCTGGGTGATCTTGTCGCCACCGGCCTCGGTGATTGCCCGGGCGATGCCGAAGTCGGCGACCACGGCGTGACCGCCCGAGAGCAGGATGTTCCCCGGCTTGATGTCCCGGTGCACGAGGCCGTAGCTGTGGGCGTGGCCCAGCGCCTCGGCCACCTCTCGGGAGATCCGCACCGCATCGTGAATCGAGAGCTGGCGCTCCCGAGCGATGAGCTGGCCGAGCGTCTCGCCCTCCACGAACGGCATTACGTAGTAGAGAAAACCGTCGGCGTCGCCGGAGTCATACAGGGCCAGGATGTGGGGGTGATTCAGCTTGGCAGTGACTCGGATCTCGCGCAGGAACCGCTCGGTACCGAGTGAGGCGGCGAGCTCCGGCTTGAGCACCTTGACGGCGACGTGCCGGTCGTGCTTCAGGTCGCGGGCAAGGTAGACGGTTGCCATCCCACCCTCACCCAGCTCGCTCTCGATAGCGTATCTATCTGCTAGCGCAGCAGTTAGGCGCTCGAGTATGTCTGTCACGGTGAGCGGCTCCGGGAGGGGGAGCTTAGAAGTTTGGGCACAGTCTTAAATGAATACGATAGAGACCTGCAATCGGCCAGAGGGGAGCGCAGCGGCGCTCCGCAGATGGGTGGGAGCGCCGCCATAGGCTCGCAGCCGCCTGCCGCTACCTCGTCCGTCCCCGCTCTCCCGACTCCCACTGCTGCCAGATGCCGAAGGTGCGCATCTGATCGCCCAGGTCCGTGGCGGCGATGATCTGCGCGATCTCCTCCCTGGTCTGGCGCTGCCAGGTCACGTCCATGGTGGCGAACCCGTACGTAACGGCTGCCGCAATGGCCGCGTTCAGCCGGTGTTGTTGCTGGTCTACCTTGTCGAAGGTGTCGGAGCGGGCATGGTAGTTGGGTCCGTAGTTGGCCGGTGCCTGGTTGGCCACCAGGTTTCCGATTCCCTGCATCATGAAGTCGAAGTTGTCGGTGCCGACGATGGGCCAGTCTACATGCTCGAATGGGCCCAGCCCCCGCACCGGCTCCAGCGTCTTCTCCACCGCCTCCACCATCTCCGGACGGCCGCCGGTGAAGAACCCTGTGATGCGGCCGGTGCCGAGGTCGTAGGAGCTCGCCATCACGATGTTGTCCAGCTCGTCCTCGTGCTGCTGGGTGTAGCGCCACGAGCCGACCAGTCCCTGCTCCTCGCCGTTCCATAGGGCGAAGCGGATGGTGCGGTCGGGCTGGAGCCCCAGCCGCACGATCTGCCGGGCGATGTCGATGACCAGTGCAACGTTGGCACCGTTGTCCAGCGCGCCGGTGCCCAGGCCCCAGGAGTCGAGGTGGGCGCCGATGACGACCATCTCCTCCGGCCTGGTCGCACCCCTGATCTCGCCGATCACGTTGTAGCTCTCGTAAGGCCCCCCGTCCTGGATGTCGATCCGCGCCGTGATCTCCAGCCTCTTGCCCGTGTGCAGCAACCGCTTCGCCCGCGTCGCGGCATCGCGCTCCATGATGAACAAGGGGTGCTGGTTGTCGACTCCGGAGGACGCGAGGTGACGGTGCAGCAGGTTGTTGGGTCGGGAGCCCGTGTACACCACGCCGGCCACGCCCGCGGCAAAGGCCCGGCGCTCGATGGCTGCTGCGTCGGTGTACTCCTTGAACAGCCCGGCGACGTCCATGAGCTTCTCGGTGGCGATGAGCACGAAGGCCCCCTGCGCCTCGTCACCCAGGCGCTCGAAGTCGTCCGGCGTTCCGTGCCCGCCAAACACAAGGGGCGCGGTGATGCCCTCCGGCGGCGTGCCCGTGGAGAACGGCATAGCGGCGATGCGGCAGTCGAACTGCACGCCGTCACCGTGCACGGTGGCCGACGCCGAGTTCTCCAGCCACATCTCTGGCATCATGAAGGCTTCCCGGTGGGCCTCCACACCCGCCTCTCGGAATCGCTCCAGGGCCCACTCGACAGACTGCAGGTTCGCCTCGGAGCCGGTTGGCCTGCCGCCGACCTCGTCGGTGAGCGAGCGCGCATCGCCGATGAGCGGCGTCTCGCCGAGCATGGCGGTCGCGAGCCGAGCGGCGCTCTCGTGATCCTGAGCGCGAAGCGGCGAGGTAGCGACGCATGTCGCGCCCGCCAGTAGGCCGCATAGTGCCAGAAGATTGAGCCTCGTCATCGGTGTTCTCCTGAGTGGAGGGTGCTGCGTCGAACGTGCCTAAGCGAGGAAGAATATGCGCCTCGTCGCGCCGGCGGCCAGGGTGCTGCTGGGGCCGCTCCCGGGCGGGTCCGATCCGGTGCGCTCCCCCATTCCGTGCGTTGCTGCTGGTTGGCCCTCGGGGTACAATGCGGGACCCGGTCGCCGGCCTCTCGCGGGGGGAGGATCGACGGCCGGCCTGGTTGTCGAGTAAGGAGGTATGACATGCAGGGTCGTGTTGGCTCACTCACCGGTGCGCTCGCCGTGCTGGCTGCGCTCTCATCGGTGGCGTCGGCCCAGGTGGCGCAGGAGAGCGTCGATCTGGCGGTGGTGCAGCAGATCCGCGAGGAGGGGCTGGAACGGTCCCAGATCCCCGACCTCGCGCGCTACCTCACCGAGGTCATCGGACCACGCCTCACCGGTTCGCCGGCCATGCGCCAGGCCAACAACTGGACGGCCGACAAGCTGCGGGAGTGGGGCCTGGAGAACGTCCAGGTGGAGCCGTGGGGCGAGTTCGGCCGGGGGTGGGAGCAGGTCTCCTACAGCGGGCGGATCCTCACACCCTACGTGCAGCCGCTCCACGCCCAGGCGGTGGGGTGGACTGGGAGCACCAACGGAGTAGTCACGCAGGATGCCGTGATCGTGCAGGCCGACACGGTGACGGACCTGGAGCAGTATAGCGGGCAGCTCGAGGGCGCCGTCGTGCTGATGGCCGATCCGCCGGACGTCGAGCCGGTGTTCGAGCCGCGGCCGCGCCGGACGTCGCTGGACAGCCTCCTGGCCCCACCGGCCGAGCGAGAGGTCACCGACGACCAGCGGGCGCGCCGGGAGGAGTGGCGCCGGCGGCGGCGCCTCCAGCGAGAGGTGAAGGAGGCCATCGCGGCCGAAGGCGTCGCCGTGATCCTCACCCCCTCCTCCCGCAACTTCGGCATGATCCGGGGTGGCGGGAACAACGCGGGGCGGGAGGCGGACAACCCCGATCCCACGCCGGAGCTGGTGGTCATCCGCGAGCAGTACAACCAGATCTATCGCAACGTGGAGGCCGGCATCCCGGTGCGCCTCGAGATCGAGGTCCAGAACGAGTTCTTTGACGACGATCTCATGGAGTACAACACGCTAGGCGACATCCCGGGGACCGATCTCGCCGACGAGTACGTGATGCTCGGGGCGCACCTCGACTCGTGGCACTACGGCGGCGGCGCCACTGACAACGGCGCCGGGTCGGTAGTGATGATGGAGGCGGTGCGCATCCTCAAGACCCTTAACCTCCAGCCGCGCCGCACCATTCGGATCGCGCTGTGGAGTGGGGAAGAACAGGGGCTGCTGGGCTCGCGCAACTGGGTGGAGAACCACCAAGATCTCCACGACCGGATCTCGGCCTACGTGAACGTCGATAACGGCACCGGCAAGGTCCGGGGGATCTGGGATCAGATGAACGAGCAGGCGATCCCGATCTTCGAGCAGCTTCTGTGGCCGTTCCACGACCTCGGTGTAGTGGCGGTTAAGCACGGGAACACCGGCGGCACCGACCACCTCGCGTTCGACCGGGCCGGCATCCCGGGCTTCAACTTCATCCAGGATCCCATCGAGTACGGCGTGCGCACGCACCATACGTACATCGACACGTACGACAACCTGATGCTGGACGATCTGAAGCAGGCTGCAGTGGTGGTCGCCGCGACGGTATACCACCTCGCCATGCGGGACGAGATGGTCCCGCGGAAGGCGCGGCCAGAGGCGACCAACTAGGCACAGTCGGGGGCCGCTCCGGCTTCCACCGACAGATGAGAGAGGTAACAAAGGCCCGGGGGATCCCGCCCCGGGCCTCTCGCGTGAAGCTGGTTTCCCTCGAGCCACGCCACGGGCTAAATATCCCTTCATGCGGTCCTTCACGCGAAAACGTGACCATCTTGGTAATGATTAAGGGTCAGCCGGACGAGGCTCTGCCAGGGTGTCACGCACGCGGTCACGGCCCGGCCGTGCCGGAGGAGGGGACATGACGAGCCCGCGGGCTCCCGACCGGGGTGCGCGGGGGCGGGGCACCACCGTACTGGTGGGCAACCCCAACGTGGGGAAGAGCGTCCTCTTCAAGAACCTCACCAACCGCTACGTCACCGTCTCCAACTACCCCGGCACCACTGTCGAGATCGTTCGGGCCCGCGCCAACTTCAACGGCCGCGATATCGAGGTCATTGACACCCCCGGAATCAACGATCTCTCGCCCCGCAGCGACGACGCACGGGTGACGCGCCGGGTGCTGGACGAGCACCGCGGCGCGACCATCGTCCAGGTGGCCGACGCCAAGAACCTGAGACGCGCCCTGCTGCTCACGCTGCAGCTCGCCGAGCTGGACCGGCCCATGGTGCTCGTGCTGAACATGTTCGACGAGCTGGAGGAGCGTGGCGGCCAGATTGACACGGCGCGGCTCAGCGGGTTGCTGGGTGTGCCGGTGGTCGCCACGGTGGCGCCGCGGAACGTCGGCACCAGCGACCTCGTCGAGGCCCTGCCGCAGGCGCGCACCCCCAAGCGGCCCGAGCAGGCCTTACCGGATGCCGCCGACGACTACGAGCGCAACCGCATTCGCCTGGCTCAGGTGAACGAGATCCTGGCAGATACGTACTCCATGCACCAGCCGGCCCACGCGCCGGCCGGCGTGCGGCTGGGCTTCTGGGCCATGCACCCTGTGAAGGGTCTGGCGGTACTGGGCTTGGTCCTGGCGGCCGTGTTCTGGTTCGTGGGGCTCCTGGGGGCCGGCACGGCGGTGGACGTGTTCGAGGTCGGGCTCTTCCAGCAGCACCTCAATCCCTTGGCCATCCGGGCCGTGGACGTCGTGCTCCCATTCCCCCACCTGCACCACACGGAGACCGTGGCGGTGTCAGTGGGCATCCCGGCCACGCCGGTCCACGAGATCCCCCTGGGCACCTTACAGCGGGACGTCATCGTGCCAGGGTACGCGGTGGACCCGGGGGTCGAGCTCTCGGCCGTGCAGAAGGTGCTGCGCTTCGGCCACGACTTCCTCGTAGGCGAGTACGGCGCCATCACCATGGCGTTGAGCTACGCCTTCGCCATCGTGCTCCCCATCGTCACGGCCTTCTTCCTCGCGTTCAGCATCCTGGAAGACTCGGGTTACTTCTCGCGCATGGCGATCATGGTGCACCGGGTATTCCGCTTCATGGGGCTCAACGGCAAGGCGGTGCTCCCCATGATCCTGGGGCTGGGCTGCGACACTATGGCCACCATGACGACGCGCATCCTGGAGACGCGCAAAGAGCGTATCGTCACGACCATGCTGCTGGCCCTGGCGGTACCGTGCTCCGCCCAACTGGGCGTGCTGTTGGCGCTGATGGCCACTCTGGCCGGCCCCGGGACGCTCGTGTGGCTCGGTGTCGTGATCGGCGTGATCCTGCTGGTGGGATGGCTCACGGCCCGGGTCGTCGGTGGCGAGTCCAGCGACTTCATTCTGGAGATCCCGCCGATGCGGCGACCCCAGGTCTCGAACGTCCTGGTAAAGACCGCCAGCCGGCTGAACTGGTACCTCAAGGAGGTCATTCCCCTCTTCGTTCTCGGGACCGGGATCCTCTTCCTGCTGGACGCCGCGAACCTGCTGGACGGCATCGCACGCGCCGTCGAGCCGCTGGTGGCGGGGTGGTTGGGCCTCCCCAAGGAGATGGCCAACGCGTTCCTGATCGGGTTCATGCGCCGGGATTTCGGTGCGGTCTACATTTTGGATGCTGCCACTGGACCCGACGCTGTGCTCTCGCCGCATCAGATCCTGGTGGCCATGGTGACGATCACCCTCTTCATGCCCTGTATCGCCAACTTCCTGATGATCGCGAAGGAGCACAGCATGAAGACGGCGTGGAGCATGGCCGCTTTCATCTTCCCGTTCGCGTTCTTCGTGGGCGGCCTGATCAATCACATCGGGCAATGGCTGAGTATCTGACCTGCTCGTTCTGCGGCTTCGAGTTCGAGAAGACGGACACACTGTGCTCTCACGGCTGCCCCATGGGGCCGTGGTGCGGCCTGATCCGCTGCCCCAGCTGCCAGTACGAGTTCCCGGAGAAGCCCCAGCCGGTGAGCTGGCTCTCCCGCCTGTTGGGCAAACCGCCGCCGGCGAAGCGCGACTACCCTGCCACAGTGCGATCGGTCAGGGAGCTGAAGCGGGGCGAGCGGGCTGCGGTGCTGTGCTTGGGGGGCGGGAGCTCGTCCCGCCGGAACTCCCTGGCGGTCTTCGGGCTGGTCCCCGGTGCCGAGCTCACCGTGATCCAGCAGCAGCCCACCTGTGTAGTGCGCATCGGGGAGACCGAGTTGGCCCTCGATCCGGACATCGCCCGCGGCATCCTGGTGGAGCAGCCGGAACCGGACACCGCCGCTACGTAGTCGCTGCCGCCCCGGAGGGGACGCCGCCTGGGCGCGAAGCCACGTTCTCTCCGGCTTGCCACCGCCGGGGCATCCCGTGATCTTCCACACTCAGCACCACGATCGGATTGTCCGATTTCCGACTCAACTGCAGTGAGTTCGCAGGAGGTTTCATGCAGCGCCTGACGTCTTTGCTGGCGGCGCTTTGCCTACTGGCGTTCGCGGCCCCGGCCGCCGCCCAGGAGCAGAGCCATCTGGACCAGCTTCCCCCGCTCATCGATCGGGAGCTGTTCTTCGGCGACCCGGAGATTGCCGGGGCCCAGATCTCCCCCAACGGCGAGTTCATCTCGTTCCGCAAGCAGCACCTGGAGGTGATGAACATCTGGGTGAAGCGGATCGATGAGCCCTTCGAGGCGGCTCGTCCGATGACCGCCGATACCACTCGCCCGGTGCGCGGCTACTTCTGGAGCCAGGACAGCCGCTACCTGTTGTATGTGCAGGACAAGGGAGGGAACGAGAACTTCCACGTGTACGCCGTGAACCCCCGCGATGCGGCGGAGGACGTCACCGGCGTGCCGGCGGCCCTCGACCTCACCCCCTACGGCGAGGTCCAGGCCCGCATCTACTCGGTGCCCGAGGCTACTCCCAACCAGATTCTCGTAGGGCTGAACGACCGTGACCCGCAGGTGCACGACGTCTACCGGGTCGACTTGAGCACCGGTGAGCGCGAGCTCGTGCTCCAGAACGACGAGAACGTCGCGAGTTGGCGGACTGACCTGGAAGGCAACGTGCGCCTGGGGATCCGGATCGACGAGGAGGGGAATTCACTGGTCCTGCGGGTCGACGGCGAGACCCTCACCGAGGTGTACCGCTGCAATAACGAGGAGACCTGCGGTCCCGTCCGGTTCCACAAGGACGGCCAACAGGTGTACATGATCACCAACAAGGGTGATGATGTGAACCTCACCCGCCTCGTGCTCTTCGATCCGGCCACCGGCGAGCTGGAGTTCGTAGAGTCCGACCCCGAGAACCAGGTGGATTTTGGTGGCGCGGCGTTCTCGGACGTCACCGACGAGCTGGTGGCCACCGTGTACGTGGGCGACCGCGTGCGTATCTATCCCAAGACCGACGAGGTGGCCCGTGACCTGGAGGTCCTGAGAGAGAAGCTCCCCGAGGGCGAGCTCTCCTTCGGATCCTCCACAGAGGACGAGAACCTCATCATTGTCTACGTCTCCCGGGACGTGGATCCCGGCTCGGCCTACCTCTACAACCGGCAGACCGAAGAGGTCGAGCTGCTGTACCGCTCACGTCCGAGCCTGCCCAGCGAGCAGCTGGCCTACATGCAGGCGGTGCGCTACCAGGCCCGCGACGGCCTGGAGATCCCGGCCTACCTCACCATTCCCCGGGGCGTCGAGGGAAGGAACCTGCCCGTCGTCGTCACGCCGCACGGCGGACCATGGGCCCGCGACATGTGGGGCTACGACCCGTATACGCAGTTCCTCGCCAACCGCGGCTACGCGGTGCTCCAGCCCAACTTCAGGGGCTCCACGGGCTACGGGAAGGCCTTCCTCAACGCGGGGAACGGCGAGTGGGGCACCGGAGCGATGCAGCACGACATCACCGACGGGGTGAAGTACCTCATCGACCAGGGCATCGCCGACCCAGAGCAGGTGGCCATCTTCGGCGGGTCCTACGGCGGGTACGCCACGCTTGCGGGCGTCGCGTTCACGCCGGACCTGTATGCCGCCGGGGTGTCCTACGTGGGGCCGTCCAATTTGATCACGTTGCTCAATTCCATCCCGCCGTACTGGAAGCCGATCAAGGCCATGTTCGACGTGCGGTTGGGCGATCCCGAGGACCCCGCGGACCATGAGCGGCTCCTGGCCCAGTCCCCGCTGTTCTCGGCGGAGCAGATCACGGCCCCCTTGCTCGTGATCCAGGGCGCCAACGACCCGCGGGTGAAGAAGCGCGAGTCCGAGCAGATCGTCGTCGCGCTGCGGGACCTCGGGCGCGAGGTCGAGTACATACTGGCGGAGGACGAGGGCCACGGCTTCGCCGGCCACGAGAACCGCTTGGCGTTCTCGGTGGCCATGGAGCGCTTCCTGGCGCAGCACCTGCACGGCCGTTACCAGGAGGAGACCTCCGACGAGATCGGGGCCACCCTGGCGGCGCTCACGGTGGACGTGAGTACTGTGGTGGTCGCCGAGGCGCCGACGATGACGGTCGACGCCGCCACGGCGCCCCTCCCGATGGCAGATGGGAGCCTGCTGGAGCCGGCCACGTTACAGTACTCGGTGACGGCCCCGATGATGGGGCAGGAGATGGTGTTCGACATCACCAGGGTGTACGAGACCGGTACCGTGGAGGGTGAGACGATCTGGCGGGTGGTGGAGACCACTGTCATGCCCATGGGCACGGTGGTGGACACCATGGAGCTCGACCACCAGATGCTCACCCCGATTCGCCGCAGCCTGGCCGGGGGCGCGTCCGTCCAGATCCAATACACCGACTCGACGCTGATGGGCGAGATCCGGGCGCAGGGGCAGACCATCCCCATCGACGTGGACCTGGAGGCGCCGATCCTGGCCAGCGGTGCCGGCACGGACGCGGTGATCGCGACACTTCCCCTGGCGGTGGGGTACCAGGCTACGTTCCGCATCTTCAACCTGCAGTCGGGTCAGGTGCGCCCCATGATGCTGGAGGTGACCGGTACGGAAACCGTCGAGTGCGCGGCGGGCACGTTCGAGACGTTCGTGGTGAAGGTGACGCCGCTGGACGACGACGAAGCCGGCACCGGGACGCTCAGGGTGATGGAAGCTGCTCCGCACACGATTGTCCGCGGCGAGGCGAAGCTTCCGGCCGGCGCCGGCGGTGGCATGGCTAACATGGAGCTCACGGCTACGGAGGCGGGCGGCTCGGAGTAGTCCGCCCTCGCGAACACGGTGCGCCCGGTCTCCCAGTGGGGCCGGGCGCCCGCTCCGGGGTGGTGATCCCCTCAACCCGGTGTATTCTTGGGTGGTAGCTCGGAACCAGTGGAGAGGAACGTGATGCGACTGACTCGTCGTACGGTGCGTGCATGGCTGGCGAGCGCTGTCTTGCTCGTGTGGGTCGCTGGCTGCGCGGAGACGCCCCCGTCGCAGGAGGGCGCTGCGCAGAGCGGGGAGCCTTCGGCGGCCGAAGACCTGATACTGGCAGCCGCGCGAATCGGGTTGCCTCCCCCGGGGATGGGCCCGAGCGATCTGCCGGATCCCGACTCGGAGGGCGCGCAGTACCTGCGGCAGTACTGCACCGCGTGCCACGCATTGCCGAGCCCCGGTGCGCATTCCGCGACGGAGTGGCCGTCGTACATGCGTCGGATGTGGATGCGCCTCGACGGGCTGGATCCCAAGTACAACGTGCCGGTGCCCCCGTCGGGCGAGCGGGTGGTCCTGATGCGCTACCTGTTGGAGAACGCTCTCGAGGTGAGCCGCGCCGACTTGCCGGCGGGTCAGGGACGCCAGCTCTTCATGGCGGAGTGCAGCCGCTGCCACGAGCTGCCGAATCCCCGGCAGCATTCGGCCGAGGACTGGCCCGCCGTCGTGATCCGAATGCGGCAGCACTCGGTGCAGATGCTGCGGCGGTCGCCGCCCCAGAGCGAGGTACAGGAGGTCATCCTGTACCTGGAGCGGGCGTCGCGGGCGGGAACGTAAGCGACCGCGCGCAGCGGACCACGTAGCCCCGAGAGGCGTGACACGGAGTCACGCCTCTTTGGCTTCCGGGGCTCGTGGAGGGCCATGGGTGCGGAGCCGCCCGGGCGATCCCGGCTTGATGCTCGGGACGTGTGGTATCAACTTCGGATGCGGGTCGTCCGCTGGTGTGGCGAGCCCGCTCCGAGGGGAGGCAGAAGCGCATGCAGTGTGAGGTCTGTTCGACACCTGTTCCGGACACCGCTAGGTTCTGCCCGACCTGCGGATCGCAAGTCTCCACTGCAGGAGCCCGGCAGCGGGATACGGCTGCGCTGGACGCGGCCGCCATGCGTGATCTCGAGGTGCTCCTCCGGGAGGACACCGCTGGCGAGTTCCAGATCGAGCGCATGATCGGACGCGGCGGGATGGCCGTGGTGTTCCTCGCCACCGAGACCCACCTGGCGCGCAAGGTGGCCATCAAGGTCCTGCCCCCGGAGCTCACCTACGGCCACGGCATCGAGCGCTTCAAGCGCGAGGCCAAGACGGCGGCGGCGCTCGATCACCCCCACATCATTCCCATCCACCGCATCGCGTCGGGCGGGAAGCTCTTCTGGTACGCCATGAAGTACGTGGAGGGGCGATCCCTCGACGACCTGCTCGCTGCGCGGGGGAAGGTGGCACTCAGCGAGACGGTGGAGATCCTCGGCCCTGTCGCCGAGGCCCTGGACCACGCGCACCAGAACCAGGTCATTCACCGGGACGTGAAGCCCGCCAACGTGATGTTGGAAGAGGGGGGACGGGTCGTGGTGACCGACTTCGGCATCGCGAAGCCCCTGACCGAGGGCACGCTCACCGCCTCGGGATCGATCGTGGGGACGCCGTACTACATGTCGCCGGAGCAGGCCATGGGGCGGACGGTGACGGGGGCTTCCGACCAGTACTCCACTGGGGTCATGGCCTACCGCATGCTGGCCGCCCGGGTGCCCTTCGACGGTGATTCGGCCATCGAGATCCTGCAAAAGCACGTATCGGAGCCGCCCCCGCCGCTGGATGTGGTGCTGACGAACCTGCCGGGGCACGTGGCGTGGGCGGTGCACAAGGCCCTGGAGAAGAAGCCGGAGGACCGGTTTCCGACAGTGCGGGCGTTCGTCGACGGGCTCGCGGGACGGACTCCGGAAGCATCCGTGGCCGCAGCCACCACGGTTGCCGAGCCACGCGGCGTCACCGCCTCCGAGGCGCCGACGGCCGTTGCCCCACCTGCAGCAGCGCCCACCACACCCGTGCCCCAGGCCGTCACGTCCCGGCGAGCTGTCGGGCGGCGCCGGCGGTTCGTGCCGCTGGTGCTGACCGTCGTCCTGGCCGGCATCGTCGGGGCGGCGCTGGGGCTCTGGTGGCTGGGCCGGGGGCAGCCGGCCCAGCCCGAAGCTGCCGGCCAGCCTCCCGAGTCGGAGGCGGCCGGGCCGGCAACGCCGGTGGGTATAGCGGATACCGGTGCAGCAGCGCCGGCGACGGGTCCAGTGGAAGGTGAGGTGGGTGAGACGGAGGTGGCGGTTGGCGACACGGGCCGCACCCCGGACACGGTGGAGGAAACGGCCACGCCGCGGCCACCGCAGGCTGGACGTGTGGAGATCGTTGGCCTGCCGGAGCGCGGGTCGGTAACGCTGGACGGGGAGCGGCGCAGTGGCACGAGCTTCGAGCTAGCCGAGGGCCGGCACACCGTCCGCATGGCGGCGCCGGGGTTCACGACGGTGACCGACACGGTCTCGGTGGTCGGTGGTGAGCGTACGGCCGTGAGCTACGGTGGCCGCCGTCTCAATCGTCCGGATGGGAGGCTCCTGCGGCCGGCCACGCTAGGTTACCGGCTGACGTTGGAGAGCGGCGGGCGCTCGTCGACCCACGATGTGCTCGTCACCCTTGATGCAGCCACCGTGGGCGGTCGGACGGTGTGGCGCGTGCGCCATGCCACCACGCTCGCGGGCACGCCGCTGGACGTGGATTCGATCGAGTTGGAGTACGGGGACCTGAGACCGATCCGCGCGATCTCGACCCTGCGCAGGACGAGAACGACGCTGCGATGGTCGGCCAACACGGTGACGGGCCAGGTGGATCGTCCCGGTCGCGAGCCCAGCCAGGTGCAGGTCCGGTTCGAGTCCCAACCGCCGGGGCCATGGTACCGCGTCAACGAGCCGATCGCGGCGCTTCCGCTGGCCGAGGGATACGAGGCACGGTTCCAGATGTTGGTAGCTGGGCCCTGGCGCACCCGGGTGATGAGGATCGCGGTGACGGGCACCGAGACGGTGCGGTGTGAGGCCGGCACCTTCGAGGCGTTTGTAGTCGAGATCACGCCGCTCGACGGCAACCCGGCGGGCGCGCGTACCCTCAAGGTCAGGCGAGCCGCACCGCACTACCTACTGCTGGAGGAGCGTGAAGGACGCCTGACGTCGCGTCTGGAGCTGTCGTCGATCGAGCAGTAGCGCGAGCGTCACGACCACATCCGCTACCCCGCCACGGAGTCAGCCCGCCGCTTCGCTTCCCGGATCGAGTTGCAGTGAATCTCCACCGTGTCATCCGGACTGATCGCATAGCCGCCGGCTAGCGTCACTACCGTCGGGATGCCGGCGTCGGCGCAGCGGGAGAGCACTAGCGCGTCACGTCGCCGCAGCCCCTCGATGGTGAGTCCCAGGCCCCCCAGTTGGTCCTGCTCGTACGGGTCGGCGCCGGCCAGGTAGAACACCAGGTCCGGTCGGTGGCTCCCGAGGATGCTCGGAAGGTGGTGCTCCAGCGCCGCGAGGTAGGTACCGTCGTTCGTGCCGTTCTCCATCCCGAGGTCGAGATCGCTGGGCGGCTTCCAGGCCGGGTAGTTGTGCTCCTGATGTATGGAGAACGTGAAGACATCGGGTTGGGCCGCGAAGATCGCGGCCGTGCCGTTGCCGTGGTGCACATCGACATCGATGACCGCCGCGCGCCCGATGGCCCCGTCCCTGAGCAGCGCCCGAATCGCGATGGCCACGTCGTTGATGAGGCAGAACCCCTCGCCGTGGTCGGGAAAGGCGTGGTGGAACCCGCAGGATGGAGCCGCCGGCGCAGAGCCACATCGCCTCGCGCAGCTCGGGGGAGAATGGCACCTCGAGCACGAGTCGCTCCGGGACGGAAAGGGCGTCTTGCCTGAGCTTGTCCAGGAACTCTGGTGTGTGGACCAGTGCCACGTCGTCGTCGGAAGCCGGCGCGGGACGGAGGAAGTCCGTGTCGGCGATGGTGCCTTCGGCGAGCAGCCGGTCCCGCACGAGGCGGTACTTCCGCGTGGGGAAGACGTGGGGGCCGATGTCCACCTCGTACGCCTCGTGGTGGACGATGCGAAGGCGGTTGATGGTGTGCTCCATTGCCCTGTGCCCTCGGCGCCCCAACTGCGCCCTACGCGCGGGTCCCCGCCCGTGTCCGGGTGAGACCGGCGGTGCATGGCCCCCCCGGGCCGGCCGGTCGGCCTGGCCGGCCTACAGATCCGGCAGCGTGTGCGTCCGCCCCTGATTCTGCTCCACCAGCCAGTCGTACAGCGGTTGGAAGTAGTCCACCATCGCCTGGGCGTCGAGTGCGCGTCCCGTGGTCTCCTGCAGCACCTCTTGCCACGGCCGGCCGGCTCCCGGTGACATGAGGTCCTGCAGGAACTCTCCGACCCCCTCGCTCCCGTAGTAGTCGGTGTCGTGGGGGTCCTGCTCCAGGATCTCCCTGGCGATGTGGTCGTGTAGTTGGAACAGCAACGCCTCCGACAGCGCGTAGTCGTAGTACTGCGCCGGGTCGTCGTTGATGTGGGTCTTCGTCATGGGGTCGGCGTACTGCTCGCCGCGCGGCGCCGGCGGCACGATGCCCTGGTAGCGTCGCACCAGATCCCACCAGGTGGCGTTGAACACCTCAGGGGGGAGCTCATCGGCGTAGAGCGCCCGCTCGAACCGCGTCATCACCCCGGCGGACCATGGGATGAACACGACGTGATTCAGCGCCTCCTTGAGGAGCAGCGCGATCTCATCGACTTCGGCGTCCGGCGATGCGAGTCCCCGATTCACCAGGAACTGCCGCTGCGACGCCGCCAGTCCGATCATCGACCCGATGGCCTCGTGGTAGGCTCGGTTGGCTCCGTCCCGCAGCACGAGGGGCACCTCGGGGTCGGTGTAGGCCATGAAGTAGTAGACGTGTCCTAGCTCGTGATGCACGGTCTCGTACCAGTACGCATCAGGCTCCACGCTCATCAGCGACCGGACGTCATCGGCCACGTCCATGTGCCACGCCGAGGCGTGGGTGTCCTTCTTGTACTCGGCGTCCGGAGCGACCGGGTAGAGTGACGAGCGGTCCCAGAACGTCTGGGGCAGCGGGTCGAACCCGAGGCTCTGGTAGAATGCCTCGCCCTGCTGCATGACCCACTCCGCGGTCTGCGTCCCCAGGGCGGAGTCGGCGTTGACCCCCGCCACCTCGACCAGCGCGCTCCAATCCTGCCCCCACCGGTTGGGGAGCCAATGCGCCGGGATCATGTTGGGCACCGGCGCATCGTAGCGTTGGGCCAGCTCGTGGCGGGCCCAGGTGTGGATCTCGCGGTACAGCGGGCGCAGCTGCTCCACCAGCTGATCACACAGCCGGAGCATCTGGTCGGTGGTGAGGCCGTAGTCGGAGACCTGCTGGGCGAAGAAGTCGGAGTACCCAAGCGCGCGCACGGTCTCGTTGCGCAGGTCGCGCAGCCGCACCAGCCCCGGCTTGAGCACTGGACCCACTCCTTTGGAGGCCTCCCACACCGCGCGGCGATCAGCGAGATCCGTGCTGGCACGCAGCCGACGGTCTATGTCGTTCGGTGTGATCGGCCGCCTCCCCAGCCGGAACTCGTAACCGTAGAGCGCCTCGGTCTGCGCCGCCTCGGCCGCGATCCGCTGCTGCACTATCTCGGGAATCGTCTGCGGTCCCTCAGCTGCCTGGTAGAGCATCTTCTCCAGGCGCAGCACCTGGAGTTCGGTGAGGGCGTCCCGCCGCTCCAGATAGCTGCGGATGGTGTCGATGTTCTCCACACTGCCGGCGAACCGGACGAAGGCCTCGTGGGCCTGGCGGGTCCGCGCGGCATTGGTCGTATCGCCCTCCACGATGCGGGTGCTCAGGGCCCACTCCGCCTCGCTCCAGGCGTAGTACAGCTCCTGGTACTGCTCTTCGTAGGCGTCGAGGAACGCCCCGACCTCGTTGCGGAGTGCCGTGTCGGCACAGGCACCAGTAAGCAGGAAGAGGCAGGCGATGCCCCCAGTGATCGATCTACGCATCCTCACCTCCCGGTCGGGAGTGTCGGTCGGGCTCTCAAGGCGCCGCCGTCAGCTCTTCGATCCGCAGGCGCGCCCGCTCCACCATGGGGCGGAACTCCGTATCGCAGTCGCTCCACCAGCTCACGAAGCGGCGGTAATACTCCAAGGCCCGGTTCGACGCTCCCCTCGCGTCGTATATGTCCGCCTGCCCGAGGAGTGCGGGCCCCAGGTAGGCGAAGTCGTAGGCCGCCCCGTCGCCGAGGGAGGCGTACCAGGCGAGGGCTTCGTCGTCGCGGTCTAACTCATCGAGGAGCCGGGCCCGGAGGAACCGCTCCCGGGGCTGCCCGGCGAAGGGCGAGGCGTAGGCCGCGAAGCTGCTGACATGTCCTTGAGTGCGCTCGAGGTAACCGAGGGCCTCGGCCGCGTTGTCTGCGAGGCGCGCCACCTCGGCCCGCACGCCGAGGGCCAGGTCCTGGGGGAGGCTGCCCAACCGCGATGACGTGATCTCCTCGAGCTGCTCGGCGTATCGCAGAGCGGCACCTCCATCACTCAGCTGCGCGTTGAGCAGCCCCAGGAGGTACAGCCGGACCGGGGGATACTCGGAGTGTGACGGGAGGATCCAGTACGACATGTCACGGGGCTCCATCTCAGCGTCCCAACTCTCCAATTCGTCCCGCAGTACCTGGAGGAGGCCCGCGCGCTCGGGGCCGTACGGCAGCGTCGCGAGGAGCGCGTGATTGGCGAGGCCCGTCGGATACTCCAGGGTCCGCACGCGGGCGACCTCGTCCCGGGAGGCAATCCGCCGCCCCCGGGCGAGCACTATGTGGGACAGCCTCGAGCGCGCCCCGGCCTCGTCCTCCCGCGACCTCGGCTGCTCTGCGAAGAAACGATTGAGACGCTCGACACCGTCCAGGTCCACCACGCCCACGGCAGGCGTCCACGCCGTCTGGAAGCGGGTGGCATCGTCGGCGAACCTGAGCTCGTCCTCCACCTGCGCCAAGGCCACGGTGTCCTGGTTCAGCAGCGCGCGAAAGGCACGCATGGGGAGTGCCGCGAAGGGTGCGGGCTCGAGACTCAGCAGCAGCTCGGCCAGTGAGTCGGCCTCGGTGCGGCGACCTTGAGCGGCGGCCACCTGCGCGAAGTGGATCAGGGGCTCGATCAGCCGTGGGCTCAGGAACGCCGCACGCTCGAAGGCGAACCGTGCCTCGGTTATGCGGCGGCCGTGACGGAAGTTGAAGTGGAACAGTGTCTCCCCGAGCCAGTACCAGGCCTGCAGCTCGTCCGGATAGGTAGCGATGATGGAGCGGTAGATCCGTTCGGCCTCCCGCCCGTCATTCCGCTCGAGTGCCCGAAACGCCTCGAGCAGTCGTCGCTCCCTCTCGGACAGCCGGTCGCTGAGCTCAAGAGCCTTTTCGGCGGCCCACGTCCCGAGCTCGATGTCGGTCGCTGCCCAGACCGCCGCCTGGCTCAGGCGGTAGTACGCCAGGGCGAAGGTGGAGTCCATCTCCACGGCGCGCCGGTAGGCCTCGATGGCGCCGGGGAAATCGAAGTCGTGGTACGCGCGCTCGCCGTCGAGGTACGCCTTCAGGGCAGGGAACGATTGCGTCGTATTTGCCGCGAGCCTGCTGAGCCGAAGATCAGCGCCGCCGGCGAGCTCCGCCACGATCTGCCGTGCGAGATCGTCGATCACTTCCAGGATCTGCTGGTCGTCCGCGGCCTCGGCCCGGGCAACCAGCGGCTCGCCGCCCGCGACCTCGTACACCGATGCCGTGATCTCCAGGCTCCCGCCTGCCAGCACCACGCTGCCCAGCACGTAACGGCCCGCGCCGAAGCGCTGCGCAGCCTCCGCGGCCTGCGTGGGTCCGATCTCTGCGGACTGGTCCGCAGTGACGGTGCTCAGCACGGCGTGGGGGTCGACGGTTCGCAGCTCCCCCGCTCCGTCGAGGGCGCGGCTCAGGAGCTCCACTATGCCGCCGCCGAGATAGGCCAACTCGGCACTCCCGCGCACCTTGAAAGGCAGCACCGCGATACGGGTGGACGACACCGCGGGCCCCGGTGTGGGGCGCGCCCGTTGCAGCACGACGGCGGCTACGGCGATGACCACGACGAGGGCCGCTGCTACGAGTGCGCGGCGCTCGGCCGGGAGGGAGCTCAGCACGCGGGGTCGCCAGGTCGGCACTCGAGCGCCCTTCCTCATGGCCTCCGCAAACTCGCCCGCAGTCGTGAACCGATCGGCGGGTGCCTTGGCGATGGCCTTGGTGACGGCGCTGTCCAGGGTTGGCGGGACCGTATCTCGCAGGCGGCTCACCCGCGGCACCGGGTCCAGCATGTGCTTCGTCAGTACCGCCTGGGCGCTGTGCCCCGTGAACGGCGGCTCGCCCGCCAGCATCTCGTACAGCACGCAGCCGAGAGCATAGATGTCGCTCCTGGCATCCAGCTCCTGGTCGGCCGAGGCCTGCTCGGGACTCATGTAGGCGGGAGTGCCCGCAGTGAACCCCGTCTGCGTGAGGCCCGTGCCCCCCGCCTCGCTCAACGCCCGGGCAATGCCAAAGTCGGTGACCACGGCGTGGCCCCTGGAGAGCATGATGTTCTCGGGCTTGATGTCCCGATGGATGATGCCCTCGCTGTGGGCATACTGTAGGGCTTCCGCCACCTCGTCGGCGATGCGGCACGCCTCATCCAGCGGCAGCAGGTGCTCGCGGTCGAGGTGCTGGCGCAGGGTCTCTCCCTCGACGAAGGGCATGACGTAGTACAGCAGGCCCTCGGCTTCGCCCGAATCGATGAGGGTGAGGATGTGCGGGTGTTGTAGTCGGGCGGCGATCTCGATCTCGCGCAGGAAGCGCTCCGGGCCGAGGGCGGCCGCCAGCTCGGGTCGCAACACCTTGATGGCGACCTGGCGGGAGTGCTTGAGGTCCCGTGCCAGATGGACCGTGGCCATCCCACCGCTTCCGAGTTCACGCTCGATGCGGTAGCGATCGGCCAGGGCCGATCGGAGACGGGGCAGGATGTCTTGGTTCACAGGCGAAAGCTAAACGCGTTGACCGTGCCTGGGGCTCAGCTGTACTGCCAGCTTTCCCCGGGGGCCATCTCCCGCACCTTGACGCCCTTCGGCGTGAAGCCCTTTGCATCCTGCCCCAGGAGCGGCCAGGTCTTGTAGTGCATCGGGATGGCGACCTTGGGCTTGATGAGTTCCGTGGCGCGGGTTGCGAGCTCCGGCCCCATAGTGAACCGATCCCCGATGGGAACCATGGCGATATCCGGCCGGTAGATCTCGCCCAGCAGCTTCATGTCGCCGAAGATCGTGGTATCGCCCAGGTGGTACACCGTGGTGCCGCCCAAGTTGACGATGACGCCGCAGGGCATCCCCATGTAGCGGCCGTTGTAGGACGATGAATGGAATGCCTGGGTGAACGCGACCCAGCCGAAGTCGGTTGCGATCTTCCCGCCCGGGTTGCCGGGCTCCCCCGCGATCCCCTGCTCCCCCATGTATTCCACGATCTCGAAGGCGGCGAACACGGTGGCATTGTTGGCCTTTGCGATGCTGACGGTGTCGCCCAGATGGTCGGCGTGTCCGTGGGTCAGGACGATGGCCTGACAGCTGATCTCCTGCGGCGTCATCGTGGCCACGGGGTTGTCGGTGAGAAACGGATCGATCGCCACCGTGTGGGTGCCGTCGCTCAAGAGAAAACCAGCGTGCCCGAGGAAAGTGACGGTGATTCCCATCGTATCGCTCCTCCTCCCATACCCGTTGAGGCGAGACTGACTCGGTGGGGCCCCAGCGTTCATCATAACGGGCGGACCGGAAGGGTCCAGGGCGCCTGAATGCTGCCTCCGAGGAGCGGGTGTTCGGTCGATCTTCGGTATGTGCCTGGCACAGGGCACTCGGGGGTGGCCAGGGCTCAGGGCTGAATCTTGCGGTGCGGAACGGTGGTGCGGAGGTTCGTGGTGTGGCTCACGACGCTCAGACTTTGCACGATTAGTATTGGGAGCACAACTTCGCTTGATATGAACGCAGTCGTCTTCATCTCCATCCTCGTGCTGCTCGGGGCCGCCGGATGGGCTGTCGGACTGGCGGTGCGGCCCGTCGGGCGCCTCCGGTTCCTGGCCGCCGCCCTGGTGGCTGTGGCCGTGGGGCACCTGCTTGCGCTCCTGACCGAGTCTTGGGGCGTGGCGCCGGGAGAGCAGGAGTCGCACCTCACCGACCTCGGCTTGGCCCTGGGACTCCTGTTCACGGTGTTCGTCCTCGACCGGGCCGTGGTTCGCCAGCGCCGGTTGCAGCAGGCCTTGGTCTCGGAGCGGACCCAGGTGGAGCAGGAGTTGCGGCGGCTCCAGATGGCCGTGGAGACGCTCCAGTTGGGTGTGACGGTGACGGACCTCAAGGGTCGCATCATCTACGTGAACCCTGCCGACGCCGCCATGCACGGCTACACCCAGGAGGAGCTGATCGGCGAGGATGTCGGCCTCTACGCGCCTCCCGACCAGCGCGAGCCCCTCGGCCTGGACCAGATCGAGAAGATGAAGAGTTGGCGGCGCGAGTCTCTCAACGTGCGGCGCGACGGGACGGTGTTCCCCGTGCACCTGATGTCCGACGTGCTGCGAGGCCCCACCGGTGAGCCCGTCAGTATCGTCACGACTTGCGAGGACATCAGCAGCCGCAAGGCGGCCGAGCAGGCCGTGCGGGACAGTGAAGAGCGCTACGCGCTCGCGGCGCGCGGGGCCAACGACGGGCTGTGGGACTGGAACCTCGAGACGGGCGAGGTCTACTTCTCCGAGCGGTGGAAGTCGATTCTGGGCTACGGTGTGGAGGAGGTCGAGAACGACATCGATGCCTGGCTCGAGCGGGTGCACCCCGAGGACATCGAGCGTGTTCGAGGTGCGCTGGACGCACATCTCGAGCAGCGCTCGCCCCACTACGAGAACGAGCATCGCGTACGTCACAAAGACGGGTCCTTCCGCTGGGTGCTGATCCGCGGGATTGCGGTACGCGACGGTGACGGCAAGCCCCACCGCATGGCGGGGTCGCTCACCGACATCACGCCGCGGAAGCAGGTGGAGGAGCAACTCGCGCATGACGCACTCTATGACCCGCTGACCGCCCTGCCCAACCGCGCGTTCTTCACCAACATCCTCGAGCGCTCGGAGCGACGGGCGAAGCGCCGCCGCGGGTATCAGTTCGCCGTGCTGTTCTGCGACCTGGATCGCTTCAAGGTCGTCAACGACAGTCTGGGACACAGCGCGGGCGACCAACTTCTCATCGGGTTCGCGGAGCGCCTGGAGCGGTGCCTCCGTCCAGGGGACTTGGTAGCACGTCTCGCCGGCGACGAGTTCTGCATTCTGCTCGACGACATCAAGGAGAGTGGCGACGCCACGCGGGTGGCGGAGCGTATTCAAGAGGAGTTGAGGTCGCCGTTCAAGATCGGTAGCCATGACCTCTTCGCCACCGTGAGCATCGGGATCGCCATGAGCGAGAGCAGCAGTGACGGCCCCGAGCACCTCCTGCGGGATGCGGACACCGCGATGTACCGTGCCAAGGCCCGGGGCCGCGCCCGGTTCGAGGTGTTCGACAAGGCCATGCATGCCAGGGCCATGGCTGTGTTGGACAGGGCCATGGCTGTGTTGGAGCTCGAGAACGATCTGCGGGGAGCCTTGGAGCAGGATCAGTTCTGCCTCGAGTACCAGCCCGTGGTGTCCCTCCTCGGCGAGGACATCTTGGGCTTCGAGGCGCTAGTGCGCTGGAGGCATCCGGAGCGGGGCCTGATCCCCCCGGACGAGTTCATCCCCATCGCCGAGGAAACCGGCCTTATCGTACCGCTCGGCCTGCGCGTGTTGGAAGAGGCGTGTGGACGGATGGCAACGTGGATCCGGGAGCTCCCCGACCTGCCGGACCTCTTCGTGAGCGTCAACCTGGCGGCGAAGCAGTTGCAGCAGGCGGATCTGTTAGAGCGCGTAACGGCCGTACTGCGGGAGA
>JBDHDE010000044.1:0-23708 GCA_039591655.1 Gemmatimonadota bacterium | reverse complement strand
GTGAAGCGAACACACTAACGGTGCATCCCGCAGCGCTCAAGGCCCCCGACGGGACGTGATCTCACTGGAGGCGCACATCCACTTCTGAGCAGGGAGTGACCGGGGCTCGCGCGGGCCTTAGCTTTGGGACCGTTTGAGCCCATGCTACAGCTCCTCCTGACGGCCTCGCTCGTCCTCCTGCTCGCCACGGCGGGCCTCGGCATCTGGCTGGCACAAAGGACCGGCCGCCTAGTGCCGTGGGCCCTGGTAGCGGGCGTCGTCGCAGTCACCGCGGTGTGGCGGGGCGTGGTCCTGTTCCGCGTGCATGTCGGGGCCGCGGCGCCCCCCAGCGTCGGCTCCGAGCTCACGGTCGCGTTCCTGGCCCTTCTGCTCCTGGTTGGCTTCTCCCACACGCTGCGCCGCTTTCTGGCGGCGGGACAGGCGACCGCGCACGCGTGGCGGCACGACCGGCGCCTGAGCTCCCTCGTCGAGAACGCGCTGGACGTGGTGACCGTGATCGACGCCCGGGGAACGATCCTCTATGTGAGCCCATCCGTCCGCCGCACCCTGGGCCGCGATCCCGAGACGGAGACCGGCCGCGATGTGTTCGAGCTGATTCACCCGGAAGATCAGGCGGGGATGCGCGCCTTCCTGGAGAGCCGCATCGACAAACCGGGCGTGGCGCCCCTGATCGAGTGCCGCATCCGGCACCAGAACGGAGTGTGGTGCCACTTCGAGGTGGCGGGTACCAATCTGCTGGCCGATTCCGGGGTTGGCGCCATCATCATCAATGCCCGTGACGTGACGGAGCGTAAGGAGACGGAGGCGGCCCTCCGGGCCAGCGAGCAGCGCTTCCGGGCGCTGGTGGAGAACTCCTGGGACGTGTTCGCGCTGGTGAACCGCGACGGTGTGGTCCAGTTCATGAGCCCGTCTGTGCGCCGCGCCCTGGGCCACGGTCCCCACGAGTTCGTCGGCAAGTGGATGTTCGACTTCGTCCACCCGGACGACATGCTGAAGGTGGGGTTGGCCTTCCAGGAGATTCTCAGCGCGCCCGGGCAATCGGCCATGGTGGAGGTGCGGGGCCGGCACGCGGACGGCGAGTATCGCTGGCTTGAGGCGGTGGGCACGAACCTGCTGGACGACCCCGAGGTCGGTGCCATCGTGGGGATCTTCCGGGACAAGACGGAGCGACGCCGCATCGAGGAGGTGCTGCGTACGATCACCGAGGGCGTCTCGGCCGCCACGGGCGCGGAGTTCTTCCACTCGATGGTCGTCCTGCTCACTCAGGTCCTGGGTTTGCGGTACGCAGTGGTCTCCAAGGCTGCGAGCGGGAAGCCGGACACGGTAGTCACGCTGGCCGTCGCGGACGGTGGCGAGATCCTGGAGAACTTCGAGTACGCCCTGGAGGGCACTCCCTGCGCCACCGTATTCGGTCACCAGATCTGCAGCTACCCCAGCGGGGTGCGTGAGCGCTTTCCGCAAGACCAACTGCTCGCGCGGCTGGAGGCAGAGAGCTATCTGGGCACGCCGCTGTTTGACAGCACCGCAGCGCCCCTCGGCGTGATGGCCGTGATGGACACCGAGCCCCTCACAGACGAGTACCTGGCCCGCGCTACCCTCGAGATCTTCGCCGCCAGGGCGGCGGCGGAGCTGGAGCGGGAACGGACGCTGGAGGCCCTGCAGGACTCCGAGGCCAGCAACCGGGAGCTGGTCGAGCACGCTGCCTACGGCATCTACCGATCCACACGGGATGGGCGCTTCGTGTCGGTCAACCCGGCAATGGTGCGGTTGCTGGGCTACGAGTCGGAAGACGAGCTGCTGGCTGTCGACATGGCTGCCGACGTGTACGCCGACTCCACGCTGCGGGAGCGTCTGATCGCGCTCTACGTGGAAGAGGAACGTGTCGACGGTGTGGAGGTCGAGTGGAAGCGCAGGGACGGCTCGCGGGTCCTGGTGCGGCTCAGTGGCAAGCCTGTGCGGGGCGCGGGTGGGGAAATCGAAGCCTTCGACATGGTTGCAGAGGACGTGACCGAGCGACGGGCACTGGAGGAGCAGCTGCGCCAGGCCCAGAAGATGGAGGCAATCGGTCAGCTCACCGGGGGGATCGCCCACGACTTCAACAACCTGCTCACCGTGATTCTGGCGAACGCCGACGTGATCGAGCAGGGGCTGCATCCGGACCAGGCGGACATGGGGAGCGATCTGACCGACCTGCGCCGGGCGGCGCAGCGGGGGAGCGACATGGTCCGCAAGCTCCTGGGCTACAGCCGGCGGGGCATGCTGGTGCTCAGACCCGTGAAGATCTCCGGGGTGATCGCGAACCTGCTGCCGACGCTGCGCCGTATTCTCCCGGAGAGCATCGACGTGCGCTTCCTGCCTCGGGCGGCCGAGTCGATAGTCTCGGCGGACGAGGGCGCCCTCGAGCAGATCCTCTTCAACCTGGCCACCAACGCCCGGGACGCGATGCCGGAGGGCGGGGTGTTGCGCATCGAGATCACCCGCGTCCGCGCCGACGGAGTGCGCGCCCCGCGCCTCGGGTGGGGGGCGCCACCGGGGGAGTACATACTGGTGTCGGTGAGCGACACGGGACAGGGGATGGACGAGGAGACCAAGGAGCGCATCTACGACCCGTTCTTCACCACGAAGCCGACGGGCCAGGGGACCGGCCTCGGCATGGCGATGATCTACGGGCTCGTGAAGCAGCAGGCAGGCTACATCGACGTCAACAGCCGGGAGGCCGAGGGGACGACGGTCGATCTCTACTTCCCGCTGGCGGAGACCGAGCCGCGCGGCGGCGACGAGGCAGTGGAGGTGGAGACGGCTCCGGGGACCGAGACTGTTCTCCTGGTGGAGGACGAGGCGGCCATCCGCCGGGCCGCCAAGCGCCTGCTGGAGAAAGCCGGGTACAGCGTGCTGCTGGCTCACGACGGCCTCGATGCCCTCGATGTGTTCACCCAGCACGGAGACGGCATCGACCTGGTTATATCCGACGTCGTGATGCCACGGCTCGGTGGGCGGGGGCTGTACGAGGAGCTGCGACGCCGGGGCCAGCAAGTGCGGTTCCTGTTCACCAGCGGCTACACGGTCCGGGACGTACGCGACACCGAGTCCATCGATCCCAGGTGGCCATTCGTCCAGAAGCCCTGGGACATCGACGAGCTGCTGCTGCGGGTGCGAGATCTCCTCGACAGCGATCCGCCGCCGCCGACCGCATGACGGCGCTCCGGGGCTTCTGAGAGCGGGGCCGGGGGGGCGCTCCAAGTGACGCGCGCCCGGCCGCCGGGCGTGGAATCATCGGGCCCGCCCGTGCATCTTACAGGCGCTGAATCCCAGCCCAACGAGAGAATCTCAGTGTAATCGGGTGGAAGGAGCATGAGAGGATGAGTGGAGATATTCAGGTGCCCATCCCGGTCAACGAGCCGGTTCGGTCCTATGCGCCGGGCACGGCAGAGCGCCGCGCGCTCAAGGCGAAGCTGGCCGAGATGCAGGCCCGCGAGATCGAGTTCCCCCTGATCATCGGCGGTGAGGAGGTTCGCACCGGCCGCACGTACAAGGCGGTCGTGCCGCACCGGCACGGCCACGTGCTGGCTACATGGCACATGGCCGGGAAGGACGAGGCGGAGCGGGCCATCAAGGCGGCGAAGGAGGCGTACCGGGACTGGTCCACATGGTCGTGGGAGGACCGTGCGAGTGTGCTGCTCAAGGCCGGGGAGCTGCTTGCCACCACGTGGCGCGATACGGTGAACGCCGCCACCATGCTGTGCCAGAGCAAGACAGCGCACCAAGCGGAAATAGACGCCGCGTGCGAGTTGATCGACTTCTACCGATTCAACGTGCACTTCGCCGAGCGCCTCTACGAGGATCAACCGCTCTCCGACCTCGGCATGTGGAACCGGCTGGAGTACCGGCCCCTGGAAGGCTTCGTCTACGCCATCACTCCGTTCAACTTCACGTCCATCGCCGGCAACCTCCCCACGTCGCCGGCCCTCATGGGCAACGTGGTGATATGGAAGCCCTCGCGACCCGCCGTGTTCAGCGCCTACTACCTGATGCGGATGTTCGAGGCCGCCGGCATGCCGCCGGGTGTGATCAACTTCCTGCCCGGCGATCCCCGGGGCGTGACCGAGGCCGTGCTCAACCATCCCGAGTTCGCCGGCATTCACTACACCGGCTCCACCGGCGTCTTCCAGAGCTTCTGGCGCACCATCGGCGAGAACATCGAGCGCTACCGCACGTACCCCAGGATCGTGGGTGAGACCGGTGGAAAGGACTTCATCATCGCCCATGCCAGCGCCGACGAGGACGCCCTCATCACGGCCATCGTTCGGGGCGGCTATGAATACCAGGGGCAGAAGTGCAGCGCAGTGTCCCGCGTCTACGTGCCGGACTCCCTGTGGAAGAGGATCGGCGACCGCCTGCTGGATGAGGTCTCCAGCATCCGGATGGGAGACGTCACCGACTTCCGCAACTTCATGGGCGCGGTGATCGACGAGAAGTCGTTCGACGACATCGCCGGATACATCGAGCACGCACGCAAGTCGGGCGACGCCGAGGTGCTGGTGGGCGGCGAGTGCGACAAGTCGGAGGGCTACTTCATCCGACCGACGGTGGTGCAGGCCAAGCAGCCGGACTACAAGCTGATGTGCGAGGAGATCTTCGGTCCGGTGGTCACCGTGTACGTCTATCCCGAGAAGGACTGGGAGGAGGCGCTGCGCACGGTCGACGAGACGTCGCCCTACGGACTCACTGGAGCCGTGTTCGCCACGGACCGGCAGGCCGTCACAGAGGCGACGGCGCGGCTGCGGCACGCGGCGGGCAACTTCTACGTCAACGACAAGCCCACCGGGGCGGTGGTGGGGCAGCAGCCCTTCGGCGGATCCAGGGCCAGCGGGACCAACGACAAGGCGGGCTCCATGATGAACCTGCTGCGCTGGGTATCCGCCCGGGCCATCAAGGAGACGTTCGTGCCGCCCACCGACTACCGCTACCCCTACATGGGAGAGGAGTAGGTCCCGGCCTCGTAACCTCAATCTCCTCAAGCCATTGCGGCGTCGGCAGGGTGAAGGGTCGGCGCCGCATCGCTCCTGACGCCACCCGCTGCGGTGACCCCGGCGCCGCCATCCTCGGTCTCCCGCGACCCCCCTATGTGCCCCAGATCACGGCCCCCCATGTGATGTAGGTACTTGTTTGGAACCTGGGGCTGTAAAACATTGGCGTATCTTGCGATAGGAATGTCTAAGCCGTGCGCAACGTCGTACCTGTCACCTGCCTGCTATCCCTCGGTGTGGCCCTTGTGGGCTGCGAGCCCGCCAGCGTAACAGCGGCGAGGGATCAACTCAGCCGGGGCGCCGACCGGACAGTCGAGCTCACGTTGCCGATCGCAGTGGACACCTTCTCGGTCGACTCTCTGTTCGGCAACTGGCTCACGGTCCCCACCACCACGATCCTGGACGGCATTCTCGCCGTCGTGGCGAGCCCGCAGGACATTGTGGTGGCAGCAGGGGCCTCCGTTTGCGCCATCGTGGCGTGTCCCGGAGGCACGTTCACCGGTGCGCTGGATCCGGCGGTGCTCAACTTCCCCATCGAGGAGTTCCAGGAGTTCTCGGCAGCCGGCCTGAACCTCGGCGACTTCGAGGAGGCAGCGCGGGACGCCGCCATCAACGCCGCGCTGATGGCCCTTACCGTGTCCAACGATTCTGCCGACGCGCCCATCGCGGTGGCCGACTTCCAGCTCGGCGTGGTGCAACTCGATGCCGCCGGGCAGCCCCGCCGCGTAGGCGGTCTGCTGGACTATGAAACTGACGGGGGCGGCGCCCCGATCCTGGTGGACGTCCCGGCTCCGGGCGACACGCTGTTCATAGCCGCTGCAGACTCTGGGCCGGTGGTAGACACCGTGGCGGCGAGCGCCCTGGTGGACCGGCTGGTGGATCTGCTGCTGGACAGCACCCGGGCAGCCATCGTTGGCACCGGCACCGCCCTCGTGGGGGACGGGAATGTCGGCACGGTGTCGAGCACCGACCAGCTCACGGTGAGCATAGAGCTGCTGATCGGTCTCGACTTCACGATCGCCCCCGCCGGCGTGAGCTTCGACCGCAACACCACGCGGGAGGGGCTCGCCTTGGACACGGCGACCGTGGACGACCTCGCCTCCCGCATCGACTCGGCAGTGGTAGCGCTGGCGGTCATCAATGCCACGCCCTTCGGCGTGGAGGCGGCCATAGAGGTCGTGGAAGGCTCGGTGCCCGACGTGTTCGCGGAGCCGCCCGCGAGCCGTGTGCCGCTGGACACCCTAAGTGTCATCCCTGCTACGGTGGACGGAAGCGGCCGGGTCCTCACGGCCTCCCTGGATAGCGCCAGGGCGCACCTCACGGGCGACGAAGTGCGGCCGTTCCTCGGCGAGTTCTTTACGGCCGGCGTTCGCATCCGGCTCACCCCGCCCAACGGGGGCCGGGGCGCGCTCAGGGCCACGGATCGCATCATCGTTGTGGTGCAGTCGACCTTCTACGTGCGGACGGGAGGTGGACCATGAGGCGCGCCATACTGGTTGCGGCGGCGGCCTGCTTAGCGGCCGCGGACCTCCCCGCCCAGGCGGTGCCGGAGGGATCCCAGGCATCCAAGGTGCCGGAGGCGTACCGCCGCACCCCGCAGCTTCGGGTGGACCCGTTCCGTCACGTCATGTTCCCGCACTGGGGTCTCGTGATCTCGGGTGGCGGGATCGCCGGCAACAACACGGTGACGTTCAACGACGCCCGGGCCCTGATCTACCTCGCCGACCAAGACTCGCTCCTGGTGGGTGATGTCATGGACGCGCTGAACCTGGTGCCCGCCGGCCAGGGTCTGCAGGTCGATGCTGAGCTGGAGGGCGGTGTCTATTTGGGCGGCCCCTTGGGCCGCCACTTGAGCGTCGGCCTGTCCCTCCAGGGGAGAGGATTCGGGGTCTCCACTGTGGATGAGGCTGCTGTGGCCCTCCTGCGCGACGGGAACGCCGCCCGGCAGGATTTCCAGTTGGGCGACACCCGGGCTGTGGCGATCTCCACCCAGGAGCTCGGTCTCCACGCGGTGGCCCGGTTCGGGCCCATCGGGAGCCCCGACGGCGCGGTGGTGAGCTTCGGCGCCGGTGCCCGGCTGGTCAAGCCCATCTTCTACTACGCCGCCAACACCACCATCGATAGCCGGGTGGTGGTGACCGGTGACAGTGTGGCGGCGACGGTGGGCGTGGAGACTTTCGAGACGCCCGACGTGGCGCTGGAGGCCTCGTTGGGCAAGGACTTGCTGGGTGACTTCCTCCTCCGGGTGGAGTGGCCCACGTCGGGCCTCGCCCTCGAGGCGATGGTGGCGAACGTGGGGAACGTCACAGTGGATGGCGTGGAGCGGCGCTCGTGGTCTTACCAGGTCACGACCACCTCGGTCAAGGAAGTGCTGGACTCACTCGACTCAGATCCGGCCACGGACGGAGTCCAGTTCCGCGACCTGACGGTGGTGGACCCCAACGACACCATCGTGGTGGACCTCCCGACTATAGTGCGGTTCTCGGCCTCTGCCTGGGCCAATCGGATCCTGCAGCTGGACATGAGCGCCAGGCTCGCTACCAGCGGTCAGGTTCTGGACTACCCGCTGGAAGTGGAGCTGGGCACCACCTGGCGGCTGTTGCGTGTCATGCCGCTGAGGGTGGGGCTGATCCTCGGCGGGCGGCAGGAGGTGGGCTTCTCCGCCGGTCTCGGCATCGAGACGCGGAACATGTTCTTCGCCCTGGCGGGACGGTCCGTGGGCGGGTTTGTGACTGACGCCCGGGGGGCGGCTGCGCGGCTCGAGCTGGGCTTCTTCTTCTAGCGGAAGGGATGTCCGGAGTGGCGCCGGTGCGATGGACGCCCGGCGGTCTGCTGGTGGGGAGCCACCGGCCGATCGCCGGGCGTTCGAGCTTGCGGGGCGCGGTCCGCGCTTCTGCCAAATGTGCCCGGCCTGGTTATAATTGCGCGATGCACAACCATCCTCTCACATGGCGGCTCGGCCGGGCCCTCGCCCTGGCGACGATTGTGACGCTGCCCGCGTGCGGCGCCGGGGACTCGCCTGCGGTGGCACGGGAAGCCGAGGCCGACGAGCCGTTCTTCGCGGGCCTGAAGCAGCTCACCTTCGGCGGGCAGAACGCTGAGGCGTACTTCTCGCCGGACGGCACGCAACTAGTCTTCCAGCGCACCGACTCCGACACTACCTGCGATCAGCAGTACGTCATGAACGTGGACGGTAGCGGGATGCGCATGGTGTCCAGCGGCCTCGGGCGCACCACCTGCGGCTACTTCCACTCCGGGGGCTCCCGGATCCTCTACTCGAGCACGTTCCACGTCGACGAGCGCTGCCCCCCGGAGCCCGACTTCAGCCTCGGGTATGTGTGGGGCCTGTACGACTTCGACATCTACACGTCCCGACCGGACGGGAGCGAGCTCGAGCGCCTGTTCGGCACCCCGGGATACGACGGGGAAGCCACGCTCTCACCGGACGGGCAGAAGATCGTGTTCACTTCGACCGGAGACGGCGACCTCGACATCTACACGATGAATGTGGACGGCTCCGACGTCCGGCGGCTCACGGACACACCGGGCTATGACGGAGGCCCGTTCTTTTCGCCCGACGGGAGCATGATCGTGTACCGTTCGTGGCACCCGGAGACGCCGCAGGAGCTGGCGGATTACCGACGGCTGCTGGCCCAGAATCTGGTGCGTCCCAGCCGCATGGAGATCTGGGTGATGAACGCCGACGGCTCCGACCAGCGGCGGGTGACGCAACTGGGCAAGGCCAACTTCGCGCCGTTCTTCCACCCCGACGGGCGCCGGATCATCTTCTCGTCGAATCACGCGGACACGGCTCGGCCGGCGCGGGACTTCGACCTCTACATTGTCAACCTCGACGGGACGGGACTGGCCCGCGTGACCACGCACGGGGACTTCGACGGTTTTCCGATGTTCTCGCCGGACGGAACGAAACTCGTGTTCGCGTCGAATCGTTATGGAAGTGTGCGGGGAGAAACGAACATCTTCATCGCCGACTGGGTAGAATACCAGGGCGAGGAGTAGCTCAGTTGGAGGATCGATCGGAGTGAGCGAGAAGAAGCAGAAGCAGGAGAAGGCGAAGCGGGACGAGCTGAAGACGACTCCGCCTCCCCCGAGGAAGTCGGCGGCGCAGTCTGCCAAGGAATGGATCAAGTCCATCGCCATTGCCCTGGTGATCTGGTTCTTCCTGCGGGCGCTGCTGATCGAGGCATTCCGGATCCCGTCCGGCAGCATGGAGGGCACCCTGCTGGTCGGCGACTTCCTGTTCGTCAACAAGGCGCTGTACGGGGCGGAGATCCCCATCGTGAAGACGCGGCTCCCGGCGTTCCGCGAGCCCGAGCGATTCGACATCGTGATCTTCGAGTCGCCGGAGCAGCCGGGCGTGAACGTGGTCAAGCGGGTGGTGGGCATGCCCGGCGACACGCTCTCGATGAGCGCGAACGTCCTGCACCTGAACGGCGTGGCGCTGGATGAGCCTCACGCGTTGGCCGGCGACCCCGGCGCCGATCCGGAAGACCCGCGGATGCGGGTGTGGCAGAGCCGTTATCTGGTGGACGGCAACCTGCGTGGCTACCGCCCGACGCTGAAGAACTGGGGCCCCATCGTGATACCGCCCGACTCGTTCTTCGTCATGGGCGACAACCGCGACAACTCGTATGACAGCCGCTATTGGGGGTTCCTGGGGCGCGATCGCATTGCCGGACGGCCGCTGTTCATCTACTACAGCTTCGACAGGTCCGGGCTGATGCCGGTCCCGTACCTCAACGTGCGCTGGAACCGGATCTTCTCGGCACCAAGATGAGTCCCTGACCCCCGCCCCGGCCAGCAGCCGGGGCTGCGGGGCGAGTCATGCGCCCGGCGGGAGAGAACTCCCGCCGGGCGTCTTGCATTTGGGAAGAGGGGAAAGGGGGAAACGGGGAGGACGGTGCATGGGGAGCGGGAAGACCTCCCGGGAACCGGCAACGGCGGCGAAGTGGGAAAGGGGAACCGGAACGCGCCGGGAGAAGTGAGGAACTGCAAAATGATATTGTCTCCGCAGGCATATTGACAAAGGATTATATGGTATATACCGTACAAAACAAAATTTAGTAAGCCAATCCACTCACCGCGCCCGGGCCTGACGCACCCTCCCGGGCCCCGCAGCCGAGCCGATCATGGAACTCGACCGCACCGATCGTCATCTCCTCGCACTGCTGCAGCGCGATACCCGCCTCACGTATGAGGAGCTGGGGGACGCGGTTGGGCTGAGCGCCCCGGCGGCGTACCAGCGAGTGCGCAAGCTTGAGTCCGGCGGCGCGATCACCGGCTACCACGCCCGGTTGGCGCCGCAGGAGGTGGGGCGCGGCGTCATCGCCTTCCTCAGGATCCAACCGGGCCCTCGATCCAACGTGGAGCGGCTTGTCAAGGCGTGGGACGCCGCCGGCGAGATCCTGGAGTGCCATCGTGTGACAGGGGAAACCGGCTATCTGCTGAAGCTGCGCGTGGGGGAGGTGGGTCAGGTCGAGCCGCACCTCGAGGCTGCGCGCAAGGCGGGCTGCACGGCGGAGGCCCAGGTGGGCCTCACCACACTATTCGAGCGGTGGACCCTTCCCGTGGTGGCTCGCACGGCGGGAGGACCGGGGGATTAGACCCCGGGGCTCCCCGGTCATGTGTGGCGTGCCCTTTACGTGCCGATGAGCTGCTTGTCCGAAGGCTGGGTAACGTTGCGGGGCACGTAGACGGCCTGTCGGCCGCACTTGGCGCACTTCAACGTGACCTGGCGGTGCGTCTGCCACTTGGTTCTCGGCAAGCGTCGCCTGGGTGTGCGATCGATCCCCCTGTTTCCGCAGGAAGGACAGGCAAGAGGCTCACGGTCGCGGTCAGCCAGAATGAGCTGCAGCGCCTCCGCGGCTCGGTATTCCTTGATCCCTCGGCGTCCCACAGCATCCACTCCCGTCAAGCTAGGGCAGGAAATGTATCCGCGCCCGGTGCCTCTGGCAAACGCCGCCCATGGGCTTGACGGACAGGCATTTAGGGCTCACACTGCAGCCAGAGGCTTTGAACCGGAGCGTCCGATGTCTCCCGCCGATAAGGTCGATGACGGGTTCGTGAACGTGGCGGAGGTGGAGATTGACGCCGTTCAGCCGGCGCGCACGGGCTTCATCTTGACGGGACGGGGCAGCGACCGCGCCGACTATCGGCTAGTGATGGAACTGGAGATGCCCATCGACGAGCGCACCCGCGCCGTCCTGGGTGAGCTCCTGGCCCAGTCGGATTGGCGGGTTCTCCGTCGCGCCCCGCAGCCGTTCAACCGGCCCAAGCGTCCGAACCCGGCCCACAAGTCCAAGACATAGCGGCTCGACCCTCGTCGAGTCGTCGGCACCCAAGTCATTGAACGTCAGCGACTTGGGTGCTCTTTTTCGGTCACGCCCCCGCTTGACGCACGCCCTACCACCGACTAGCTTGGCGCCGAACTTACGTGGTGTAGGAGCCCCGATGGCGCGCGAGCTCGGCGGGTCGCAAATCTCAGCCCTCCTCGAATCGGTACCGGGTATCCGGAGCGTGCTCCGCAGCCCGGTGGCCGACGCGCTGGTGCAGATGATCCGTGCCGGCGCCGGCTTCGAGCCGTTTCGGCTCGATGCGGCCAAGGAGCTGATCCAGTACGCCGTGCGCCGCGGCCTGATCAGCGTGGACGAGAGCGAGGAGCTGCTGGTGGATGTGACCGCCGTGGCCCGCAAGCGCAGGGGGCGGGTCAAGGCCGGGGCGAAGCAGCCGGCCAGGACGGCCAAGACCAAGAAGGTCGCGAGGAAGAAGGCCAAGCACGCCCCGAAGAAGGCGTCGAGGCCGAAGGCCGCAAAGAAGAAGAAGGGAAAGAAGCGCTGACGCGGCGCTAGACGCGGAACCCCTGGACGAGCGTGCGGAGCCGCTCGGCCGCCTCATTGAGCTGGGTGGCCTGGGCGGCCATTTCTTGGGTGGACGCACCCTGCTGCTGAGCGGCGGCCGCCACCTCCTCGCTCGTCGAGGCATGAGCGTTTGCGGCATCTGATGCCCTGCGAATCTCGTCCTTGATCCGCTCCGCCGCCTCCAGATTCGTGGTTGCCTCCTCCCGCACGCGCCGGGCCCCCATCTCAACCTCCTCGATGGCCCGGGCAATCTCCTGCAGCGCCTTGGCCGCCCCTTGGGCGATGTTCTCTATGCCGCGCACCTTGCCGCGCCCCGCGATCATCGTGGAGGAGACCTCCGAGACCTGATTCCGGACGGCACTCAGCGTTTGGGTGACCTCCTCAGCCGCGGCCGCGCTCGAGTCGGCAAGCTGACGCACCTCGTCGGCTACCACCGCGAAGCCGATGCCCCGCTCGCCGGCCCGCGCCGCCTCGATCGCGGCGTTCAGGGCCAGCAGGTTCGTCTGTGAGGAGATCTGCTTGATCAACTCGACGAAGTCGTAGATTGCCTCCGACAGCCGGTCGAGCTCCTCCACTTGGCCGGCGGTTTGCTGCACCACGTCGCCGAGCTCGAGTAACGCAGCTGCCGAGGCCGAGACGTCCTGCTGGTACCGTTCGGCGAGCGTGTGGATCTCGTCGCCCAGGGTCGCCACCCGCTCGGCCATCCGACCGCTGCGCTCGGTGGCTTCCCGCAGGCGATCCACGGCGCTGGTGCTCTCCTCCAGCCCCGCGACCTGCTGTCCGGCGCCGCTGGACACGTCGATCATGGCGGTGGAGATCTGCCCCGCTGAGGCGGCCAGCTGCTCGCTGATGGCGGAGAAGTCTTCGGCGGTGCCGGCGATGCGCTCGCCCTCCCAGACCACGTTCGCCACCAGGTCGCGCAGCTTTACGCTGACGCGGCCCATGGCCTCGGAGAGCGAGGCCAGCTCGTCGGGCATCTTCCCCACCCCCACCGGGCGCAGGTCGCCGTCGGCAAAGCGGCGTGCGACGGCCTCGAGACGGACCAGGGGGCGCTCGACGGCACGGAGCGTTCCTATGCCGATCACGGCGCCCAGCAGTATCGATGCTGCGAGCACTGTCCAGACCAGCAAGCGGCGCTCCTCGCTGGTGCGCTGCAGCGAGCGGGCAATGGCACCGGCGCGATTGCGCTGCAGCGCGGAGAAGTCCTGGACCGTTCGCAGCAGCTCGAACGAGGGTGTCCGCACCTCGAACGCCGCTTGCTCCGCTGCGCTGCGTCGCCCGAGATCGACCTGGGCGTGGGCCAGGCTGTACCAGACCTCGACCTGCGATTGGAGCTCCGCGATCCCGGTGATCATGAGCCGCTCGGACTGGTTGAGGTCCGGGAGACCCTGAAGCTGGGTCTGCAGCTCGTAGGCCCTCTCCCCGGCGATGCGGAAGGCGGTGCGCGTCGTGGGCGAGCGGTCGGTGAGGTACTGCTCTCCCGTGCGGAGCGCGTCGAACAGGGTCACGACCAGCGCATTACTGATCTCCGATACGCGCGAGAGGTCGTTGAGCTCCCGGGTTACCGTCTCGCCCAAGGTGCGCAGTGCCGCCACCCCCAACAGGGCGATCACCAGGATGCCGGCCACGAGTGCACCCAGGCTGACGGCAATGCGCGCCTTGATCGTGTTGAGGCGGCGGGAAAGCCTCATCGGCGGGTGGCCGTGACCAGGCGGCCGTCGCGCACGACGCCCACCATCACGTGCTTCTCCGGGACGTCGCCGCTCTCGTCGAACGCGATCGAGCCCGTGACGCCGAGGTGAGAGCGTGTCTCGCGTCCGACCCCGGCGATGTAGTCCCTGAGGGCTTCTCGATCGGTGCCCACGGCTTCGAGGGCGCGGGCCAGGAGGTGAACGACATCGTACGCGCCGGCGCCCCTGTGGTCCGGGAGTTGTCCCTCACCGTAGGCCTCCCGGTACGCTGCGACGAACGCTTGGTTCTGCGCCCCGGGGCGGTCCGGCAGGTACGCGGCCGAGATGAAGGTTCCCTCGGCGTCGATATCGGAGTTCTCGATGCCGGCCAGCCCGTCGCCCCCGAGCACCGGGTAGGTGATGCCGAGGGAGTCCATTGTGGCGACGATGCGCTCGGCGCCCGCACGGGTTCCGGCGATCATCACGACGTCCGCCCCTCCCCGGGCTCGGAGGCGGCGGAGATAGGGCTCGAACGTGGGGAGCGAGGCGACGTAGGGATCCTCGGTCACCACCTCGCCTCCCATGGTCGTGAAGCTCCGCGAGAACGTGCGCCGCACACCACGGCCGTAGTCGTCGTTCTGATAGATGACAGCGGCCCGCCTCGCGCCCAGCTGGCTCAGGGCCCAATCGGCCAGGCGCTCGCCGTGCACCGAGTCGCTGGGGCAGATCCGGAAGGTGTACGAGCCGGCGCGGCTCACCTCAGGGCTCGATGCCGAAGGGGAGATCTGGAGCACGGGGCGGGAGCCGCCGTTGTAGACCGGAGCCGCGGCGATGGTGGCCCCGCTGGTGAGGTGTCCAATGACCGCCACCAGCCCGGGGGTGTCGTATAGCTCCTGGGCGACGCGGACGGCCACGTCGGCCGACGCGCTGTCGTCCCGCAAAACCAGGAGCAGGAGGCGGCCGTCGATCCCCCCGCGGGCGTTCACCTCGGAGACAGCGAGTTGCGCGGCCTGCTCCATGGATCTGCCGCGGGGTTGCTCGAACGGACCGGCGAGACCGATGGGGATAGGGTCATCACCCCCACCGCATCCACCGGACAGCACGCCGGCGATCGCCAAGAGCGGCAACCGCTTGAGGAGATGCATGTGGGCCAAACCTTAAGCTCGCCGAGGCGGCGACGCAACGGCTAAATTATAGGACAGCCTATGCCTGAACTGGTCTACTGTTTCGCGGAAGAGCTGCGCCGGCTGCTCGAGGCACGTACCCCCGAGGCGCTGGAGGAGCAGTGGCTCGCCTCCGGTGTCGATCGCCTCGGCTGGGAGGCCCTTGGCCAAGCCTGGAAGAGGGACGTGCGTCAGTGGGAGAGGGCGCTGGACGAGGTCGATGGGTTGCTGTTGCGCCTGCTGGATCGGCTCCCGGTGCTGGCAGCGGCGGCCGATCCCGCCTCGGTGCACATCCGCACGTTCCGGCTGCCGGAGTTGGAGCGGCTCCAACATGCCACGGCAGCAGGGCTCGTCGCCCAGCGGTTCGGGCGAGCGGGCCTCCGGATGGTGGTGGCCGACGAGGAGGCTCCGTTGGCGCGGCGCTACTTTGCCTTCCTGGCTCTAGCCAAACGCCATCGCAAGTCGGACTGGTCGCTGTTCAGGCGCTACCTCACGCCCGACGCCCACCACGCTTTCGTGGGGACCGCCGCCGAAGCCGCGCGCTTCTACCCGGAGCGGGAACCCGCGGCTCGGCTGATGGAGTTGTTCGGTGCCGTCCGCACCGACCTCCACCTCCGGGAGTTCCTGAGCCCCCGCATCCTGGAGTCGCTCTACGTGCTCGACGAGCGCGACACCCTCGGGTTCTTCCGGGGACTCCTTACTGCGGGCCATACCCACCAGCATCCGATCCACTGTGAGGTCACCCGCGCGCTGGTGATGGTGCGGCGCTTCACCGGCCAGCTCGAGCCCAACGCGAAGTTCTCGGAGCTCGACTCCCCGCGCGTGCTGGAGGCGCTGGATCGTGCCGAGGCCGTATTTCAGGCCGAGCGGGAGGTGCTGACACCGGTAGCGGTGATCTAGTCGCCTGCACTGCCTGGTGGTTACCAACGAAGTGCGCGTCGCAGGACGACCGTGCCCTTCTCGGGAATGGACTCGGGGAAGAGCAGCGCGGAGCCCTCGGGGTCGTACTGGGCCACCCACTGGATGGAGTCCGCTTCCGCCTCCACTTCCACCGCGGCGGTATCGGGGAACCACGTGAAGGTGATGATCCGGGTAGACCGGTCCCATTCGCCGTCCTCCCACTCCCCTCCCGGTATGGTGCGCCACCGGGCGATCCCGCCCCGCAACATGAGCAGCTCCATGTCATCGGGCTGTCCGATCTCGCCCCCGCGCCAGCGCCCCGCGTGCAGCGGCCGCGCCAGCTTGTCCTGCTCGGACATGGTGATGATGCGCCCTTCCTCGGTCTGGAGCAGGAGCCGGTCCCGAGCGAACCAATAGGAGATGGCAAAGGAGGTGTCGCCGAACACCAGCAGCGAGTCGCGGATGATCACGTAGTCTGCGGCGAACTGATCGTTCACCAGCAGCATGGTATCTCCGTAGAAGTCCAGGTGGATGGCCCGGTTGTAATGCGTGCCGACCCAGCGCCGCAACAGGCGGGACTCCTCCTCCTGTCCCGACCAGTGGGCGGCAGAGAGCAGCATCATGGCGCAGAAGACGATCAGCGCTCGCATGTGTGTCCCCGTGGCTGTCACCGGTGGAGTACCCCGCGACCGAGACAGAGTTTAACACCGCGTACCGGCCGCAGCACGGGCGAGGCGCACGTGGTCCCGGGGCTCCCAGGCGGAGCACCTATTGGGAGCGAAGGGGTAGAGTTATCTTGAGGAACGTGACATGACGGTGCCCGCCATTTCCAGATCGACGCATACCTGGCAGGGGAGGGGCGAGGCGCTCGGATACTTCTTCGAGCGCGCGGGAGAGGCTCCACGCCTCATAGCCTACGACCCCGACCTGGGCTGCCCACTCCACAACGCCCTCGCGGCGCTGGAGTGGACGTTGGCCGTTGGGGTCCTGAACGACTCCGATCTGGTCCACGCGGCTCGCCTCAGCGGGGAGGACGCCGCCGCGGTGGTGGAGCGGCACCTGGATGGGAAGCGGCGGTTTCTCTACCTCGGGCCGCGGATCGATGCCCCGCCGGCCGACCCGTACGAGGGCTCTCTCCTGTACGACGAGCCCGGGGTGCGGGCGTTCGAGTTCGTGCAGCGGGCGCACGCCGTCGCGCATTTCCTGCGGGCGACACAGGGCGTGGGCGGCGTCTTGTCGCTGCTGTCCAAGCGGGCCCCGGAACTGCTCCATGCGCGGCGCTGGCTGGCGGCCGTGTTCGAGAGTCCCTCGCCGGACGTGTCGAACAACATGCTGGCTGGCTGGTTCGCCACTAGTGGCGGCGGGATCCTGTTCGCCCCAGCTCATCCCGGCGAGCCCTACGTGTACGAGGAAGTGGAGGCCGAGCGGTGACGCCGCGCGCGCTGCAGCTCGGCTGCACCATCGGGCTCGTTCTCCTCGGGCTCAGCCGTCCGTGTCGCGCCCAGGAGATCATCATGACCGACACTCCGGAGCCCGTCCTGGACAGCGTCCGCCAGAGCTACAAGGACGCGCTGATCATGCTGCGGGATACACTGGCCGGAGTGCGGGTGCAGGTCCGGAGCTTCAGACGCGACCTGGGCCAGGCGGGACCGGAGACCGTTGTCGGTCGCGCTAGGCGCCTGAGGGATCGGTGCGTCACCGCGATGGAGACGCTGCAGGGCGCCGAGCCTGTCTTCCGGTCCGCACGGGCGCCCGACGAGCGGGTCCGCACCCAGTCCCGGGAGCTCGTGGGCCAGATGCGTACTCTCCGCGGGACTCTGGGTGAGCACTGTGAACAGACCATGACCGCGGAGGGACCCGGTGTGTGGGCGGACACCCTCCGGGCCTGGGGGCCGTATCACACGGCGCAGGTCGAGCGCGGTATCATGGCGTACTACGACGAGGCCGCGCGCTTCGCCCGGGCTGCGGACTTCAAGGTCGAGCCCAGGCTACCGTAATCCGCTCCTCCATCTCACCTAGAAGCTGCTGCACACCACTCAGCGGGTCCGGAGCACACCCGCCCGCTCACTGAAGCTGCCTGTTGATAACCTCACGCTTGCCAACACGGTGCTCGGCTCGGGTTCCCAGGGTCGGCGTTCTGCGCGGGGCATGGGATCGGCTGCCATGCGGCGCTCATGTGGACCCGAAGGGATCCCGGTTATGCACAACTCCACATGGAGTGGAAAGAGCGGGGAAGTGGGTCGTGGCGTGGGACTTGTGCATCCACATCGGACCCACAACCAAGCGCGTAAGCCGAAGAAACATCGGCGCTTGCGCGCCTTGAGCAGGGTCCTAGATTGTGCGCGTGCAACGGGAAAGGGGTAGAGACCCCGTCAGTTTCTGCCACGCCCCGTTGAACAGGCCTCGGTCGGGAATTCCGGGGAGGGCGCCGACTCAATCAAGGGCTTCGGGCGCCTGACGATCCGGGTGATCACCCTGCCAAGGCTGACGAGGCCAGTCGCGTGCCTCGTCCACGCTGATGTGGCGCCTCGGCGTGCAGTGCGGGAGGCCGGTCCGCGACCCGGTTGACTCGCAGCGCTCGTACTGGTGAACCTTGCGGCCCGGCCAGGCCGCTTGGGGATGGAAGCCGGAGCCCCTGAAGCCCTCCCGCGGCCGTATCAGGCCAAGTGGTGGCGACGGGGAGAAGAACAGAGGGAGTGAATCCCCTGGCTCCGGGTAACCAGTACGCGGGGCGGCCCGCCACCCTCGGGTGTGCGGGTCGCCCCTTTTTTTTGGCCTCTTGGGGAAGCGGCCCGCCACCCTCACGGGTGTCCGGGCCGCCGCTGTTCCCTACCTACGTTCGGGGCGCCGTAGGTTGCCTCACCGCCCCCGGCGCTTGGCCCGACGGCGGCGCCGCAGCGCCGCGGCAGCCTTGAGGCGCCTGGCGAGACTGGGCTTCACGTAATAGCGCTTGTTCCGGAGCTCCTGGAGGATGCCCGACCGCTGCACCTTCCGCCGGAATGCCTTGAGCGCCCAATCCAGCTTGTCGTTCTCTTCCAGAATGATTTCGGTCACCAATACCGCCAAGTGCTGTGCGTGAGCCTACTCCTCGAGCTTCGTGACGTTCTCGGCCGCCGGGCCCTTCTGGCCCTGCACGACGTCGAACTCGACGCGCTGTCCTTCTCTCAGCGACTTGAAGCCTTCGCCCTGGATCGCCGAGTGATGGACGAAGCAGTCCTTCTCCCCGTCGTCGCGCGTGATGAATCCGAAGCCCTTGCTGTCGTTGAACCACTTCACGGTTCCGGTCGTGCTCATTGCTGCCTTCCTGTTCGTGGTGATGTTCGTCGGAGTCCGGCTGTGCCGCACATACCGATCGCTCATCGTCTTCCGCGGTTGCTGCCCCCGCGTAGGGCTGCCGTTGGGGATCGGCTGCGTTGGTCCGCGGCTAGATCATCCGTTCCGGCGTGGGACTCGAACAACGCAAGAGAGGACCTCCGTGCATGCCAGGTCCCCTCGGTGTCAATCGTTGGTTCCTCGGTGCACCAAATCTGCGTGTTCTGATCGCGGTCCGAAGGTAACCACATCTCGGCGAATGCGACAGGGGAGGGGCCGGGCCGTCCCTGGGTGGCTCGGGGGGCGCGGCCGGGTCCGGTTTCCAGGGAGGCATTGGACTTGCACGGGTCATATCTTATCCAGCACTCAGGGGACTCCACCGGGAGGGTCTCGTGCCCCTCCGTCTACTGCTCGTTGAGGACGACCCGGCGGTTCGAAGATCACTCTCCGAGACGCTGTCGGAAGAGGGCCACGAGGTGCGCTCGGCAGCGAGCGCCGAAGAAGCACTGGCCCGGCTGCAGGACGACTCCCCGGAACTGATTCTGTCGGACATTCGCATGCCGGGGCTCGACGGCATCGAGCTGCTCAAGCGGGTGCAGCAAGTGACTGACGGGGTCGATGTGATCCTCATGACCGCATTCGATGACATGCCCACGGTTGTGCGGGCGATGCGGGAGGGCGCCTTCGACTTCCTGGTGAAGCCCTTGGAGCTGCAGGAGCTGCGCGCAGTCCTCGACCGGGTCCTGGCGGATCGGAGCGCACGGGAGCAAGCGCGGCGCAGCGCGGACGAGGAAGCCCAGGCGTACAGCCTGGATGCCCTGGTAGGGCACGATCCCCGCATGATCGAGATGTACAAGCTGGTGGGGCAGCTGGCGGCGAGTCGCGTGACGGTGCTGATCCGCGGCGACACGGGGACCGGGAAGGAGATGGTGGCCCGCGCCATCCACTACAACTCGGCTGACAGCCGCGAGCCATTCATCCCCGTCAACTGCTCCGCCCTCCCCGAGAGCCTGCTGGAGTCGGAGCTGTTCGGCCACAGAAAGGGCTCCTTCACCGGCGCCGTGGCCGATCGGCGCGGGCGGTTCGCGCTGGCCGGGCGCGGCTCGATCTTCCTGGACGAGATCGGCGACACCACCGCGGAGTTCCAGGGCAAGCTGCTGCGGGTGCTGGAGGACGGGGAGTTCTACCCGGTGGGGGCGGAGCGTGCGGAGCGGACCCAAGCGCGGGTCATCGCCGCCACGCACCGCAACCTGGAGGAGATGATCTCCGCAGGAAGGTTCCGGGAGGACCTGTACTATCGCCTGCGAGTCGTGGAGATCCGTCTCCCATCCCTGCGCGAGCGGCTGGCCGACCTCCCACTCCTGGCACGCCACTTCGTTCGCAAGGCGAGCGAGGAGCTTCACCGTCCCGAGCCGACGCTCAGCGACGAAGCGGCGAACGCCCTGTTGCAGCATGACTGGCCCGGGAACGTGCGCGAGTTGGAGAACTGCCTGACCCGCGCAGTCGTCCTCGCCACCGGCAACGTCATCCGGCCGGAGCATCTCGGCCTGCGGAGCGAGGCACAGGGCCCCAGCGGGGAGCTTCCCACGCTGGACGACGTGGCGCACGACCACGTGCAACGCGTGCTGGTAGCCACCGCCGGAAACAAGACGAGGGCGGCGGAGATCCTCGGTATCTCCAAGCCCAGGTTGTACCGGATGCTGGAGAAGGATCAGCAGCCCTAGGCCATCCGCATGCGTGCGCTCCGCACCTCCGGACTCCGGACGCGTTTCCTGCTCATTCTGCTGTTGGGCGCGGTTGTCCCCCTCGGACTCGTGGGATGGTGGCTCACACGCACGACCCGGCGCTCCGGAGAAGAGCTGCTGCGCAGCCGACTGGGCCAGACGCTGGATGAGATCGTCCAGACGGTGGGCCGCAACTGGGTGAGCCGCCGCTCGGAGCTGCTGCGACTGGCGGAGACCGACGCCGTCCGGGCGGCGCTGGTCGAGCACCGCCCACTTCGCTCATCTGCATACGGCGAGACCCCCGGGGAGCTGGAGCAGGCATGGGCCGCGGTGGCGGGAGCGGTGGAGCGGGTGACGCTGTACGATCTCGCCGGCGAGCTGCAGGGCGCCCTCCCCGCCGAAGATCGCCCAACTTCGGGTACGGGGGTTGCCTCGTCTGTCCTGCCGCTGCGCATGGCCGTGTATGGCCGTGGATCGAGCGGCCGGATCGGAACGATGGAAGTGCGGCTTCAAACGAGCAGCCTCCTGCCCAGCGACCTCGTGCTGCCGGGTCTGGGGGGCTCGGTGCTCGCGCTGTTCGATGCCACCGGGAGCACGCCGCTGCTCCCTCTCACCATGGAACCGGAGCTGCTGGCCCGTGACCGGTTCGCCTGGGCGGGGGAGACGTGGCTGGCCGTGAGGCACACCCTGTACGAGCCACCGCTCCACATCGCGCTGTCGGCGCCGCTCGGCGCGCTGGGCCAGCCGTTCGAGACCGCCGCCCGGCGGGGCGCCCTTGCCCTCCTGGCTGTGGCGTTGAGCGCGTTCGTCGTTGCGACGCTCGCGACGCGGAGGATCACTCGGCCGCTGGAGCGTCTGGCCGACGGCGCGGGTGCCGTGGCGCGGGGTGAGCTGGAGCGCGCGGTCGCCGAGGACGGACCCGACGAGATCCGCCGGGTGGCCGGCGCCTTCAACACCATGACGGAGAGCCTGCGCCAGACACTGCGCGAGCTGTCGCGGCGCGAGTCGCTCGCCGCGGTTGGGGAGTTCGCGGCGTCGCTGGCCCACGAGGTGCGGAATCCCCTGACGGCCATTCGCCTCGATCTCCAGCGGGCTCGCGAGCAGCTCGGCGACGGTGAGCGCTCGGGCGCACTGGTGGACCATGCCCTCCATGAGGTAGAACGGCTCGACGCCTCGGTCACCGACGGGCTGCGCCTCGCCCGCAGCGGACAGCCGACGGTGGTGCAGCTGGATCTGCGCCAACCGCTGGAAGCGGCCTACCACGCGGCGCAGCACCGGTTCGATGCCAACGGAGCCGTGCTCGAGTCCCTAGCCCTGCCCGCCGGGCCAGTGTGGACCAACGGCGATGCCGGAGCTTTGGAGCAGCTGTTCATCAACCTCTTGCTGAACGCGGCGGAAGCCACAGGAGCCGGAGTGAGAGCAGGAGTGGAGCTCGAGCAAGCGGACGGAACGGTGCAGGTCTCGATCTGGGACAGGGGAAGGGGCATTGCCCCGGAGCAGATGTCTCGGATCTTCGAGCCGTTCTACTCGACGTCGCCGGAGGGCACCGGGCTGGGGTTGCCCATCGCGCGCCGCATCGCCCGGGCCCACGGCGGTGAGCTGGAGATCGAGAGCCGGCCCGGCAGCGGGACCACGGCCCGTGTCACTCTGCGCTCGATGGAGCCACCCGCAGACCAGGCGTAACGTTTCCGTAAGCGTCCGGAACGGATCGTTACCCGTCCCACCCGTCGGATGGCTGACAGCGGGTTGCCAACGCCGTTCAAGAGCGGCGCTTGCAGCTCATGCTCGAGTCGGGTACGCGAGTTGCCATACCTCACCACCCGAGGACTTCTGAAGAGGCTGCCATGAAAGGGATGATTACACTCGCCATTACGGAGCTTGTCTGTGTGGCGTGCAGCGAAGGGGCCATGCGCTCGGATAGCGAGTTGGCCCTGGCCTCCGCGTCCGCGAGCCCCATCGCGGTGCTGGCATCTGCTGCCGAGCACGCCGTGCCGGCCGCCGACCTCGAGCAAGACACGGCCAGAACCGTGACCCGAAGGATCTGGGCCGAGGCCGCTGATGTCTACTCGCTCTCACCGGACGGGCGGTATGCGAGCCTCACGGATTGGGACACCGGTGATTTGGCGATCCGGGATATGAAGACGGGGGAGGCGCGCCACGTGACCCACAACAGCGCGCCGTATGAGCCGGGCATGGCCATGGGCGCCACGTTCTCCCGCGACGGCAAGTGGGTGGCGTATTCCTGGTACGACATGGACGAGCCCCGCACCTACAAGCTGGGCGTCGTCGACATCGAGGGCACGAACCCGCGTGTCGTCTACCGGGAGCGGGGCACGACAATCGAGCCGGCGGAATGGTCCCCTGACGGGCGGTGGATCCTCGCACTGCGGACCGAGACGGGTCGCGTTGAGATCATCTTGGTCTCGGCAGAGGATGGCAGCACCCGACTGGTCAGGGCGTTCGACGAGAGCTCCAACTGCGACAATCCGCGACTGTCGCACGACGGACGGTATGTGAGCTACGACTGCCAGCAGGATGATCCCGCGGACAGCGACATCGTCGTGGTGGAGCTTGCTACGGGCGAGGAGCATGCGCTGGTGACGCATCCGGCAAACGACCGGATGCTCGGCTGGGCCGCCGACGGGCAGCACGTGCTGTTCCGGAGCGACAGATCCGGCACGCCGGGGGCCTGGTTGCTTCCGGTGGCCGACGGCCGGGCAAACGGCACGCCCTGGCTCGTGAAGCCTGACATGTGGCAGGCCCACGGTCTGGGATTCGGGCAGGACGGGCGGTACTTCTACCTCGTCCGCACGGGAAAGCGCGACGTGTACGTCGCCAACTTCGATCCAGATTCCAGGTCGATCATCGGCTCCCCCAGGGCGATCACGGCTCATTCGTTGGGCGACCGCTCCCAGCCCGGGTGGTCCCCTGACGGTCGCCACCTGGTGTACCGCGCGGAGCGCGGCCAGGACCGTGCCGTTGGGAAGATCGTGGTCCACTCCCTGGAGACCGGGGAGCTGAGGGAGTTCGAGAT
>JBDHDE010000043.1:0-23875 GCA_039591655.1 Gemmatimonadota bacterium | reverse complement strand
CGGGCGAGATGCCGCAGGCAGAGGGTGTCCTCCGCGGCGGTGAGGGTCGTGTCGTCGGGGGCGAGTTCCAGGGAGGCGGCCACGACCCAGACGCTGTCGGAGTCCCCCGCCGAGTCGGAGGTGACGGAGCCACCGATGATCTCGGCGGTGATCACCGCCGTGCCCCGGGCGCGACCGCGCACCATGCCAGTGGAGTCGACGACGGCGATGGCGGAATCCGAGGAGGTCCATTGGAGCGGGACACTGTCGGTCTCCGCGCCGTTGATGAGCACCGTGGCGGACAGGGTGGCGGTGTCGGCCACCCCCACGATGGTGCCGGCCAGCACCACCTCCAACACGGGCTCGTCGGGCGTGCCCGTGAGGTCTCCCAGGCGGCAGGTGCCCAGGACCAGCGGAAGCGACAAGACCAAGAGGCCCGCCCTCACGAGTTGGAGGGCGGGCTGGAGAACACCCCGCAGACTGTTGCAGCTCCGCCGCATCTGCCCGCCACCGGTTCTAGGACTGCTAACTTATTGTCGTGGAACGGGATTCGCCAGTAGCGCCGGCGCCCCGCCGGGCCTTGGATTCGGCGGATTCCGGGGCCGATCCGGCCCAAGCCCCGGAGGCCGTGATCTGCCGTGTCCGACCGCGTCCGGGTACCTTGTTGGGGGCATCGACCGGGCGCGGCAGGCTGCGCCCCGCTACGATTTCCCAGACCCCATGACTGACGAGTTCGGTTCTCGGTTTCTCGCCGGCGCGGAGGGTGACCGCCGCGCCTTCTTCCGCCAGACGGTGGGTCGGCTGATGGAGGAGGTGGTGCGCCGCACAGAGCGCCGGGTGGCGCCGCAGCCGGTGCTGCGCCCGCCGGGGGCGCTGGACGAGGTCGAATTCCTGGCGGCGTGCACGCGCTGCGACGACTGCATCGACGTCTGCCCTGCCAATGCAATCGTCAAGGCCCCGCCGGGCGCCGGGTTGTCGGCGGGGACCCCCATGATCGACCCGGCCGTCCAGCCGTGCACGGTCTGCAACGACATGCTCTGTGCGGCGGCGTGCCCCACCGAGGCCCTGGAGGTTCCGGAGCGGCTGTGGCAGGGCTATCGCATGGCGGCCCTGGAGCTCGTGCCGGAGGTGTGCATCGCGTTCCAGGGTGTGGAGTGCGGCGTGTGCGCTCGGGTCTGTCCGGTAGGAGAGCGAGCGCTCACCCTGGACGACAGAGGGCAGCCGGTGATCCACGCGGAGGGTTGCGTGGGATGCGGCGTGTGCGTCCGGGCGTGCGTGACCACGCCGTCGTCGCTCAAACTCCAGCTGATCTGAACGAGGAACTGACGTGGAGATACCGCATCGCGTTGAGAAGCCGTGGGGCTACGAGCTGATCTGGGCCAGGACGGACCGCTACGTCGGCAAGATCCTCCACATCGAGCCGGGGCACCTGTTGAGTCTGCAATACCACGAGAAGAAGGACGAGACGATCCACGTGCTGAGGGGTGAGATCATCTTCCGCGTTCAAGTCGGCGATGACCTCACGGAGCGGCGCATGCGGGAAGGGGAGAGCTACCACATCACGCCACGCACGATCCACCAGATGGAGGCGGTCGTGCCCAGCGACCTGCTGGAAGCTTCCACGCCCGAGCTGGACGACGTGGTGCGGCTCGAAGACCGCTACGGGAGGGTGTAGGTGAAGGTCATCCTGCCGGTGGCCGGCAAGGGCACGCGGCTACTCCCGATCACGAAGCATGTTCCGAAACCACTGGTCCGGGTGGCGGGCCGGCCGGTGCTGGACTACGTCCTCGACAAGCTGGAAGGGCTCGACGTCGAGGAGCTCATCTTCATCACCGGGCACCTCAAGGAGCAAATCGAGGAGTACGCCCGATCGGCGTACGAGATCCCGGCCCGATTCGTGGAGCAGAAGGTCCAGGACGGCACCGCCGGCGCGGTCAACCTGGCGAGACCCTACGTGGACGGCCCGGTGCTAATCGTGTTCGTGGACACCGTGTTTGACGCCGATCTGTCGCTGGTAAACCGGGTGGAGGCCGACGGCATCATCTGGGCCAAGGAGGTCGAGGACTACCAGCGCTTCGGGGTCGTGGTGACCGATGGAGATGGCTACATGCAGCGCATAGTGGAGAAGCCGTCGGAGCCGATCTCCAACCTGGCCAACATCGGGCTGTACTACATCCGCGACTGGCGAGCCCTGTTCGAGGGGATCGACCACACCCTCAACGGACCGCAGCTCAAGGGAGAGTGGTTCCTGACCGACGCGTTCCAGTACATGATCGACCGCGACAAGAAGCTCCTCACCGCCGAGGTCCAGGGCTGGTATGACTGCGGCAAGGTGGAGACCGTGCTCTCCACCAACCTACACCTGCTGGAGCACGGGTGGCTGCGCCGGCCGGAGCCCCGGGGCGGGGTCACCGTCGTGGATCCGGTCTATGTGGCCGAGGGTGTGACGCTGGAGGATTGCACGATCGGGCCGAACGTCTCGATCGATCCGGGTGCGGTCATCCGGCGGAGCACCGTCCGGGACGCCATCGTCGGGCGGAACGCTCGAGTGGTGGACGCGGAGGTGAAGCACACCCTCATCGGCGACGACGCCGTGGTGAGCGACTGGACCCTCCACAACATGGTGGTGGCCAAGGACGAGCTCGCCGAGGCGCCGTAGGGCGGCACATCATGGGACTCCTGCTCTTCCTGGTGGGGCTCCTTGCGATCGTCTCGGGAGCCCTCAAGCTGCGCGAGCGGATGCGCACCACCCTGGGTGCGTCGAGGCTGGCCCCGCTGGAGGTCATAGTGGGAGGCTCCGTCGTGCTCGGCTCGGGCCTGGGGCTGTCCCGCACTCCCGTCGCGCCGCTGGTGGTTGCAGTGACGCTGGGCCTGGTGGTGGCGTCGGCGGTGGTGCAGGTGCGGCGTGCCGCCCGGCTTCGCAAGAGTCGCGAGATATCGGAGGAGGAGCGCCTCCAGAGCTACGTTGAGTTCCGCGCCGGCCGCGAGGAATGAGCGATCTGCGCGACCTCGACCCCACCGAGCGGTTCTCGGATCGCGCTGCCGCGTACGATCGGTACCGTCCCCCCTATCCCGGGGAGGTTCTGGACTTCCTGCGCGACGGGTTGGGGCTGGAGTCGCGCCACGTCGTGGTGGACGTGGGCTCGGGGACGGGCCTCCTCTCCCGGCTCTTCCTCGGGAACGGGAACGTCGTTTACGGGGTGGAGCCGAACGCTGCCATGCGAGGGGCGGCGGAAGCCGCGTTCCGGGAGGAAGAGCGCTTCCTGAGCGTGGAGGGCCGCGCGGAGGCTACTGGCCTAGCAGCCGCCACGGCCGACTTCGTGGTCACCGGTCAGGCCTTCCACTGGTTCGAGCCGGGGCTGGCCCGTGAGGAGTTCCTCCGGATCCTCAGGCCCGGAGGGTGGGTCGTCCTGGCGTGGAACAGCCGCCGGACCGACACGACCGCCTTCCTCGGCGCATATGAGGAGTTCCTCCAGCGGTGGTGCCCCGAGTACTCGGCGATAAGCTCCCACTATGCGGAAGAGCGCAGCCTCGCGACGCTGTTCGGTCCCGCAGGGTGCGGGCGCCGCTCCTTCGAGAACGGGCAGGTGTTCGACTACGCAGGGCTCGAAGGGCGCCTGCTCTCGAGCTCGTACGCCCCGGGGCCGGAGCATCCGCGGCACCAGCCGATGCTCGAGGCGCTGCACGCCCTGTTCGACGCCCACCAACAGGCGGGTCGGGTCTCGTTCGAGTACGACACCGAGGTGTATTACGGAAGGCCACGCGCATGACTGATGCCCGCAAGCTCGTTGAGGAGATCCGGCGGGATCTCAAACCCCTGGATCGGGCGATCCGGGAGCACCCCTATCCCGCGGCGCTTGCCGCGGGTGTCGTGCCGGTGGAAGCGCTCGTGCCGTTCCTCGGCCACCAGTACCACATCGTCACGAGTGACCTGCGGTCCATGGCCGTGCTGGTCCACCGGTTTGGCCACACCCGTGCGCGGGACTTCTTCGCGGGAATGCTCCAGGGCGAGCTCGCGGGCCGCGAAGCGCTCCTCGCGATGGGGCGCAAGCTCGGGCTGCCTGAGGCAGATCTGGCGGGGTTCCAGGTGACGCCCGAGGGATTCGCCTACGCAACCTACATGGCGTGGCAGGCGACGTATGCCTCTGCCGCCGAGTTCACCTGCGGGATTCTGGTCAACTTCGACGCGTGGGGCTTCAACTGTGGTCGGATGAGCGAGGGCTTGCGGGAGCGCCACGGCTTCGGTCCCGAGGAAGTGGCCTTCCTCGATGCGTTTGCGAATATGCCCCCGTTCGAAGACGTCGCCGTGGAGATCATCCAGGAGGGGTTGAGCACCGGCGTGGATGCCGCCGACGTGCGCCGCGGGGCACAGCTGTTCCAGGGATACGAGAAAATGTTCTGGGATACGATGGCGAGGCTCGCGGGGGTATCACCTTGACGCTGCACGTCCTGTTCGACGCCCACTAATAGACGGGTCGGGTCTCGTTCGAGTACGACACCGAGGTGTATTACGGCCGACTCTCGTAGCGCCTTGACGCGTGTCGGGCGCGCGGGCAGACTAGCCTCATGAGTCTCAGCCGGCTCGTCGACTCCTACCTCGATCTCCGGTGGAACTTCGATCCCGTGGACGCCACGGCCGAAGGCGTAGTCGAGCACGACCGCCGGCTCGGCTCCTACAGCGCGGATGACATTCGTCGCTACCTCGCCGCGTTCAAGTCCATGGCCGGCGCCCTGGAAGAAGACGAGCTGGATTCCCTGGACGACGAGCTCGACCGCACGGCGCTCCTCAACGACGTGCGCGTCACGATCCACTGCTTCGAGCGGGAGCAGCCGCACGTGCGGAACCCGACCTTCTGGGTGTCCCACTTGCTCCAGGGGCTCCACTTCCTCCTCGCCGCAAAGGACCGGTCCCAGGAGCACCTGGCCGGTGCGGTGCACGAGCGGCTGCGGACCGTGCCGAGGTTCCTGGAGGCGGCCCGTGAGACGCTGCGCGACTGCCCGCGGGTGTTCGTGGAGACCGCGATCAGAGTCGTCGAACGCGCCACACCGCTGTTCGACGAGCTGGCACGCCAGCTCGCGCCCGATGACGAGGAGTTCGGCGTTGCCTGCCTCGATGCGGCCACGGCCCTCACCTCCTTCGGTGGCTATCTGGAGGATGAGCTCCTGGAGGATGCAGACGCCGGCTTCGCCATCGGTGAGGACGCGTTCAACTTCCGCCTGCACTACAAGCACGCGTTGCAGAGCACCGCTCCCGAGCTGTGGCGCTACGGCCTGGCGCTGTTGGAGGAGGTCGAGGCCGAGACGACGCGGATGGCGGCCGAGATCGATGCCGGCCGGTCGTGGAAGAGCGTGGCCGAGGGGCTCCGCGCCGAACACCCGAGCGCCGCCGAGCTCGTCGCTGCGTACGCCCAGCAGATGGAGCGGTCCCGGCAGTTCGTGGAGGAACGGGATCTCGTCTCCATACCACCGGGGCCGCTGGAAGTCGTGGCGACGCCGGACTTTTTGCGGCCGATCATCCCGTTTGCCGCCTACCAACCGCCGGGCGCGTTCTCCAGTGACCGGACGGGATGGTTCTACGTGACGCCGCCGGATCCCGACGACGATCCCGACGCGGTGGAGAGCTTTCTCGAAGACCACTGCGTGTACGACATGGCCACGGTGTCGCTCCACGAGGGCTACCCGGGCCATCACCTGCAGTACCTCTCGTCGCAGGCCCAATCGCGCCTGGTTCGGCGAGTAGTCGGCACGCCGCTCTCTGAGGAGGGCTGGGCGCTCTACTGCGAGGGGATGATGGAGGAGGAGGGCTTCTTCGCCACGCCGGCCGCACGGCTGTTCCAGCGGATTGCGCTGCTGTTCCGCGCCGCGCGGGTGGTGCTGGACGTGGGTCTCCACACCCGTGGGATGACCTTCGACGAGGCGGTCGACTTCCTCATGGAGCGGGTGCCGGTGGACCGCTCGCACGCCGAAGCCGAGGTGCGGCGCTACTGCGCGACGCCGACCTACCAGATCTGTTATGCGGTGGGTCGGCGGGAGCTGCTGGCAACACGGGATGCCTTTCGGGCGGCCCGGGGTGCCGACTACTCGCTGCGCGCATTTCACGATGCGGTACTCGGCTACGGCCGGTTGCCGGTGAGCCTCATGCGGTGGGGCATGGGGTTGGATGAGTAGCCTGCCTCGATCCGCGCGCCCACTGCCGCGGGTCGTCAAGCAACTCGGCGTAGTCTCCTTCCTCAACGATCTCGCGAGCGAGATGGTCTACCCGTTGCTGCCGGCGCTGGTGACCACGCGCCTCGGCGGTACGGCGCTGGCCCTGGGTGCGCTGGACGGGATCGCCGACGCCGTGGCCGCGACGGTCAAGCTGGCCTCGGGGTGGCTCGCCGAGCAGCGTCGCCGGCGCCGGCCGTTGGTAGTGGGGGGATACGCCGTGGCGGCTTTGGCGCGCCCCCTCATGGGCCTGGCGACTGGGGCGTGGCAGGTGATCGCGCTCAGGGCCACCGATCGTCTGGGCAAGGGGGCGCGCAACCCGCCACGCGACGCGGTGATTGCCGATGCGAGTCCCGGCGTGATCCGGGGACGCGCCTTCGGATTCCACCGCGCCATGGACCACGCCGGAGCGGTGGTGGGACCGCTGGTGGCCTGGGCCCTCATTGCCGGCGCGGGGGCGACACCGGCCCGGGTGATTCTGTGGAGCGTCGTGCCGGGAGTGCTCGCGGTGATGGTGGTCGGGTGGGCCATGCCGAGCCGGGAGGCGGGAAGCCGGCAGCGGGAAGCGGACGAAGGGGAAGGGGGAGGGGGCAAGGGGGAAGGGGGGGATGGGGAAGCGGGAAGTGGGAACCGGGAGACGGGGTCCCGTTACCTGTTCGCCCTGGTCGTCCTCTTTGCGTTCGCCCGGTTTCCGGAAACCCTGCTGCTCCTGCGGCTGCAGCATCTCGGGGTGGCGGTGGCCGCGATTCCAGCCCTGTGGGCCGCGCTGCATGTCGTGCGCTCGGCGATGAGCTACCCCGGCGGGTGGATGAGCGACCACGTGGGTCACCGGCGCACGATGCTTCTAGGATGGGGGATCTACGCGATCGTGTGCTTCGGCCTGGCCACGGCGGAAACGGCGCCCGCGGCGGCCGCTTGGTTCCTGATCTTCGGCTTGGTGGCGGCGGCCACGGAAGCGCCGGAGCGGTCCCTGGTGTCGGCGTTGGGTAGTGCAAGGCGTCGGGGACGGCGCTTCGGCGTGTACCATGCCAGCGTGGGGCTGGCGGCGCTCCCCGGGGGACTCCTCCTCGGTGGGTTGTACGCCGGAGTTGGGGCGGTGTGGGCCCTGACGGTGAGCGGGGCGCTGGCGGTGCTGCTCTCGGTGCTCGGAGCAGCGAGCCGGCAGTGAAGGCGGCAGTGGGCCGGATCAGGCGGGCGCTCCGCTCAGCGCGGGGAATCTACGAGGGGCTCTACGTAGCGCCCTATCGGTCCCAGATCCACCGCGCCTACCTCGAGGAGCGGGATCTCTTCCTGCTCCTGGGGTTCTCCGACCTCCTGGGCGCTCCCAACCCGGTGGCGTTCTACACACTGGAGCTCTATCCGGAGCTCATAGAGCAGTTTCATCAGTGGCATCTGCGGATGGGGTTGGAGCACGCACCGGAGGGCGGCTTCCGGTGCTGCTAGACCGCGAGATCCTCCTGTTCGGCGGCAAGGGCGGCGTCGGCAAGACCACGCTGGCCGCGGCCCACGCGCTCCTGGCCGCCGAGCGGGGGCATCGCACCCTCCTGGTATCCACCGACCCCGCCCACTCCACCGCCGACATCCTCGAAGCGGACATCGGTCCCGAGCCCGGCGCGGTCCTGCCGAATCTCTGGGCGATGGAGATCGATCCCGCGCGGGAGGCCGACCGCTACATCGAGGACGTCAAGGAGCGGATCGCCGACACCACGCCGCCGCGGCTCATGGCCGAGGTCGAGCGTCAGATCGACATTGCTCGGGTGAGCCCCGGTGCGGAGGAGGCGGCGCTGTTCGAGCGGTTCACGCGGATCATGGAGGAGGCGGGTGCGCGGTTCGAGCGAATCCTGTTCGATACCGCGCCGTTGGGGCATACACTGCGGCTGTTTTCCCTGCCCGAGCACATGGCGGCGTGGATGAGCGGTCTCATCAGTCGCCGCAGGAAGGTGAATGCGCTGGGCCGGATGTGGCGCCGCGTCGCCGGGAGCGCGGCGGGAGACGAGCTCGGGCGCGATGACCGCGTCCTGGCGGCCCTGGAGGAGCGCAAGGCGCGCTTCGAGCGTGCGCGCGCCACGCTCACGAACGCCGCGCGCAGCGCGTTCGTGATGGTGGCGACCCCGGAGCGGTTACCGATCGTGGAGGCCGAGAACGCGATCCGGGCGTTGGACAAGCACGGGATTCCGGTGGGTGCGCTATTCGTGAACCGGGTGCTGCCGGACGACGCCGAGGGAGCGTTCCTGGCGCGACGCCGGGAGCGGGAATCTGAGCACCTCGAGTGGATCGATGTGGCCTTTCGCGACCATGATGTGCACCGTATTCCCCTCTTCGAGACCGACGTCCACGGGCTGGCTGCCCTGCGTCGCGTGGCCGCGGCGCTGCCAGAGAGCGGGCAGGCAACTTGAGAGTGACGATAGGTCGCCCCTTGCTCCCATCGCCCCTACATTACGCGCTTGAAGACACAGGAGGTCTGGGGTGAGCGCGATCGCACTGCTGGCGGTGGGGCTGCTGGCCTTCCTTGCAGGTTATCATGTCTACTCCCGTTACCTCGCCCGGTACATCTATCGCCTCGACCCCGACTTCGTGACGCCGGCCCACGAGCTCGAGGACGGCGTGGACTACCTGCCCACCAATCGCCACGTGCTCTTCGGGCATCACTTCACCTCGGTGGCGGGGGCGGCTCCCATCGTTGGCCCGGCGATCGCGGTCATCTGGGGCTGGCTGCCGGCATTCCTCTGGGTCGTACTGGGGACGGTCTTCGCCGGTGCGGTTCACGACTTCGGCGCGCTGTGGATCTCCGTCCGGCACAAGGGCACCTCGATCGGCTCACTCACCGAGCGTATCGTGGGTGGCCGGGCCCGGGTCCTCTTCCTCCTCATCATCTTCTTCCTGCTGCTGTTGGTGAACGCTGTGTTTGCTGTGGTGATCGCCAATCTTCTCGTCGCCAACCCCGGGGCAGTGCTTCCGGTGTGGGGGAGTCTCGTGGTGGCGGTGATCGTGGGGTTGTTGATCTACCGCACGGGGCTGGGAATCCTGGGCCCTTCGTTGGGCGCGCTTGCGATCCTCTACGTCCTCATCTGGCTCGGTCAGTACGTGCCCTTCACCCTGCCGGACGTGTTCGGGTTCGCTCCCAGCGCCAGCCAGCTCGCGGCCGCGCAGGGTGATTTCGCCGCAGGCCAGGCGGCGGCCCGGACCGACGGTGTGCGCGCGGCCTGGGTCATCGTTCTCTTCGTGTACGCGTTCTTCGCCAGCGTCCTGCCGGTGTGGGTCCTGCTCCAGCCCCGGGACTACGTGAACAGCCATCAGCTGTTCGTAGCGTTGGGGATCATCTTCCTGGGAGTACTGGTAGTGAACCCGGAGGTCGTTGCCCCCGCTGTGAACACCGCGCTGCCGTCGGATGCGCCGAGCTGGTTCCCGCTGCTGTTCATCACCATCGCATGTGGGGCCATCAGCGGATTCCACGGCCTCGTGGCGTCGGGCACTTCCGCCAAGCAGCTCAACCGGGAGACCGACGCCCGGTACGTGGGCTACGGCGGGATGATCGGAGAGGGCACGTTGGCCCTCACGTCGATTCTCGCTACGACGGCGGGCTTCGCGCTGGTGGTTGGTGTCGACGGGTGGCACGAGCACTACGGTAGCTGGGCAAGCGCCTCCAGCGGTGCGACCACGGCGTTCGTGAACGGCGTCGGGGTCCTGGCTGAGGGGATCGGCGTCCCGCAGGCCGTGGCAGTGATCTTCGCGGCGGTGGTCGTGATCTCGTTCGCGGCCACGACGATGGACACCGGTGTGAGGCTGCAGCGCTACATCATCTCGGAGCTCGGCGCGCAGTATCGGGTGAAGGCCGTCCAGAACCGCTGGATCGCCACGTTCATCGCGGTGGCGAGCTGCGCTGTCTTGGCCCTGGGCATCGATCGCGGGGCCGGCGGCATGCGGCTGTGGCCGCTCTTCGGGACCACCAACCAGCTCACCGGGGCCCTTACCCTCCTGGTGGTCACCCTCTTCCTCCTGAAGCTGAAACGGCCGCTGTGGGTAACGGCCGTTCCCATGGCCTTCCTGCTCTTCATGACCACCTGGGCGATGGTGGTGAACCTGCTGCGCTACATCACCGAGAGCCAGGCGGTGCTGCTCGCGGTGGGCGGGGCGATCTTCGTGCTGGAGCTGTGGCTCGTCCTGGAGGCCGTGGCGGCGCTACGGCGGGCCCTGGTAGCCAGCCGGTCGCCGAAGCCCGAGGAGGAGCCGACTCCCACCGGCTGAGGCGCGGCGGGCCGGCGCCCCGGAGCCCCCAGGCTCGGTTGCCCAAATGCTTGTCGCGACGTACGTTCGAGGCTCGCGCGTAGCCGAGAGCGACCGATACCCTACGACCCCCCCGAACCGCCCGAGTTCAGCTCGCGGAGTGAGCAGCTGTCCGGGTCGGCGCTGGTCGAGCAGCCCCAAGCAGAGCGCGTCCCGCGGCGCGAGATGCGGGGCCACAGCGCCATCGTCACCGGCGGTGCTACGGGGCTCGGCCGAGCCGTCGCGCTGGAGTTCGCCCGCCGCGGCGTCAACGTCGCCTTCAACTACATCGAGCTCCCCGGTCGGGACGTCAGCGCCCAGGCCCTGCTCACCGAGACCGCCCTGCGGTCGTGCGGCGTGGAGGTGTACAGCGCCCACTGCGACGTGCGTGAACGGGACCTGGTCGAGCACTTCGTCGAATGCGCCCGGGCCGAGCTGGGCGGTGTCCACTATTTGGTGAACAACGCGGGAGTCCACCACGACGGCGCCCTGTGGCGGCTCTCCGAGGAGGCGTGGAACGAGGTCGTCGAGACCAACCTCACCGGGAGCTTCAACTGCATCCACGCGGCGGCGCCCCAGTTCCGGGAGCAGCACTACGGAAAGGTGGTGAACGTGGCGTCCCACCAGGCCTACAAGCCCGGGTTCGGTGTCGCCAACTACGCGGCCAGCAAGGCGGCGGTGGTGGGTCTCACGAAGGCGGCAGCAGTGGAGCTGGGACCCTACAACATCAACGTCAACGCAGTCGCCCCGGGGTTCGTGCGCACTGAGCTCATTGGCTCCCTCCCGCCTGAGGTCCTCTCTGATGCCGAAAAGGGCTCGGTTCTAGGGCGGATCGCCGAGCCCGATGATGTGGCTCTCGTAGTGGCTTTCCTCTGCTCCGACGACGCTCGACACATCACCGGACAGGTTATCTTTGTGGACGGTGGGCTCACCCTTCACTGAGCCCAACACCCTGACAACTGACCGACGCCTGGGATGGGGTGGACCGGTGGCGACCGGCCACCCGGAATCAGACGCCAACTGCTGGGGAGGATTCGGGGGTGTCGAACGACCTCGTCGAACTCACGTTTAAGGAAAGCGTCGCGACGCTGACATTGAACCGCCCGCCTCTCAACGTGCTCAACATAGAGATGATGGAGCGGGTGAACGAAGCGTTGCTCGAGATCAAGAGTCACCCGGAGATCAAGGTTCTGGTGATCCGTGGCAAGGGCAAGGCGTTCTGCGCCGGGGTCGATGTCGCGGACCACACCCGGGACAAGGTCTCGCGCATGATCCAGGTGTTCCATCGGATCTTCGAGACGATCCGGCTGCTGGACGTCGTCGCCGTCGCCGCCGTGGACGGCCACGCCCTCGGCGGCGGGTTCGAGCTGGCCATCGGCTGCAACCTGGTGGTTGCCACGGAGTCCGCCCGGTTCGCCGTGCCGGAGATCAAGCTGGGAGTCTTTCCGCCGCTGGCCTGCGTGGTGTTGCCTCGGGCGGCGCCTCGGCGCAAGGCCATGGAGTGGATCCTCACCGGCGAGCAGGTCTCGGCCCGGGAGCTGGAGTCGTACGGCCTGGTCAACCGGGTGTTCCCGAAGGACGAGTTCGAGCAGGGGTTGGATGAGCTCGTCGGACAGCTCACCAGCAAGTCGGGGCCGGTCTTGATGCTGGCGAAGCGGGCGCAGATGGAGTCCTACTACGCGGCATACGAGGAGGCGCTCTTCAAGGCCGAGAACCTCTACCTCCGCGAGCTGATGGCCCTCGAGGACGCGCACGAGGGCATTCAATCCTTCCTCGAGAAGCGAGAGCCGAAGTGGCGCGACACCTGACCCTCATGCTGCTGGCGGCGGCTCTGGTCGCCGGATGCGCAAAGTCGGAACCGGAAGAGCCCGTCGAGCCCGAGGTCTCGCCGCTACCCACGGTGGGGATCGCGAGCCAGCCGGTTGCGCTCTATCCCCTCACACTCATCGCCGCCGAGCGGGAGCTGGACTGGGAGGACTCCCTGCGCCCCCGGGATGAGGCGCTCGAGGTGGCCGACAGCATGATCGCGCAGTTTCTCACCGAGCGAGCGCCCGAGGTGGAGTGGATCCTCCCCGATGCGCTCCGTCGCGCCGCGGGTCAGGCACCCGGCATCCTCTCCGATCCGGACAAGATGGGTACGTCGGTGCTGCGGGGACAGGAGATCGTTCGCGTCCCCGACCCGCTGCGGAGCCAGATGCGCAACCTCACGGGCGTGGTGGGTGACCGATACGCCTTCGTACCGACGGTCCTCGCGTACTTCGCCACAGAAGAGGAAGGCATGGCCCGGGCGGAGCTCGTGGTGGTGCTGGTGGACGTGCGCAACGGCCAGGTCGGGTGGCGCACCATCGCCAGGGGTGAAGGGGAGGATCCCCGCAGCGCGCTATGGGAGGCTCTCACCTCTCTGGTGCCCGGGCTGCCGTGACGACGCACCGCGTCACCCTCATTCCCGGTGATGGCATCGGGCCGGAGATCACTGCGGCCGTGCTGAGGGTGCTCGACGCGGCCGGGGTGGCCTTGGCGTGGGATGAGCACCTTGCCGGGGTATCTGCCCTCGAGGAAACCGGCACACCGCTGCCCGACGCCACCATCGAGAGCCTCCGGCACACGCGGGTCGCCCTCAAGGGCCCGCTTTCCACCCCCGTGGGCACGGGGTTTCGGTCGGTGAACGTTGCCCTGCGGCGGGAGTTCGATCTCTACGCCAACGTGCGGCCCGCCAAGACGATCGTTCCGGGCGGACGCTTCGAGGACGTGGACATCGTGCTGGTGCGGGAGAACACAGAGGGACTCTATATCGGGTTCGAGGCGACCATCCCGATGGGAGGCGACCCGAAAGCAGTGGCGCAGTCCGTCGCCGTTTTGACGCGCAGCGGGTGCGAGCGCATCGCGCGGTTCGCGTTCGACTACGCGGTGCGCCATGGCCGGAGGAAGGTGACGGTCTGCCACAAGGCGAATATCCTCAAAGCCACCAGCGGCTTGTTCCTCGAGGTGGCGCGGGACGTCTCCCGGGAGTACGAGGGCCGGATCGCCGCGGACGACGTGATCATCGACGCCGCCGCCATGAAGCTCGTTCTCGATCCGACTCAGTTCGACGTGATCGTGACCACCAACATGTTCGGCGATATCCTGAGCGACGAGATCGCCGGGCTGGTTGGTGGATTGGGCCTTGCCCCCGGAGCCAACATCGGCGAGCGGGCAGCGCTGTTCGAGGCGGTGCACGGCTCGGCCCCCGACATTGCGGGCAGGGGCTTAGCGAACCCCTCGGCGCTGCTGCTCGCGGCTTGCCTGATGCTCGACCACCTGGACGAGGCGGCGGCCGCGACGCGCATCCGCCGAGCGCTGGAGCTGACGTTCCAGGACGGCAGCGAGCTGACGCCCGATCTCAAGGGTGATGCTACGACGATGGGATTCACGGACGCCGTTATACGGCGTCTTGACTGAGCACGAGTGCCCCCGGTGTCGCCAGCCGGTCGAGCTGCCCCTGGGCGAGATCTGTGGGGCGTGCCGGACGAGCATCGAGCGGCGGGCGGGACGGATCGGGCGGCTGGTGGCCTTGATCTCCACCGTCGGGCTGGCCATCTACGTACTGCTGCAGATGCCCGAGGAGCGAACCGCGCGGCTGGTGGGTGCGATGTCGATCGGCATCTGGTACTTGCTGACGTACTTGGTGGTGAAGCGGATCTTGCGGGAGTACTTGAAGTGAGGCGGGAGCGCTCGTGACGTTCTCTATTGTCCACCTCTCCGATATCCATTTTGGCGGGGTTGCCGACGTCGGCCAGGTCGAGGCCGTCGAGGAGTTGGTCCCCGATCTGGAACCACGGCTCATCGTGCTATCGGGGGATCTCACCCAGCGGAGCCGTCACGGGGAATACCAGGCGGCCAAGTCACTCGCGCGGGAGCTGGAGCGCACCGCGCCGGTGTTAGTGATCCCCGGGAATCACGATGTGCAGTGGTGGTGGCGGCCGTTCATCCCGTTCAGCTCCCAGATCAAGTACCGCAAGTACACCCGGTACTTCGGTCCGGTGCTCGCCCCGACACTCAAAATTCCCGAGGCGGTGGTCACCAGCGCCCTGACATCGCATGGAGTGGCGTGGGGCTCGCTCACCTGGCGGCTGCGGGACATCGCGGTGAAGGGACATCTACCGAAGGCGCAGATTGAGCGCGCCCGGCAGGTGTTCTCCGCTGCCGCACCGGACCAGGTGCGCGTCCTGGTACTGCACCACAACGTGCTGCGGGGGGACATCTCGAAGCGGATGGGGCTGGCACGGTGGAGGCAGGCTCAGCGGCGCATTCTGGAGTCGGGCGCCGACCTCGTACTGTGCGGCCACGACCATCAGGAGAATGCGGACGTGCTGGACGGCCGTGTGGTGATCTCGACGGCCGGGACGCTCTCCACCCGCTCCCGGGGCGATCGTCCGTCCGTGTTCAATCGCGTGGTGGTGGAGGAGTCCGCCATCCGCGTCGAGCTGTACCGCTGGGAAGCCGACCGCCGCCTGTTCAAGCGCTCAGACGTCCACGCGTTCCCTCGCCCTGCGAGAGCCCGTGCCCAGGAAGTCGCGACGGGCGTGGGCTGAGGCCGTCGCCCGAGAGGCCGACGAGGTGCTCCTGCTGCGGCGCCTCAGCGAAGTCGGCCTCGGGGGCGAACGCCCGGTCGAGATCCACGAGAATCGCACAGTCCTGGTGAGCATTACGAAACAAGGGGCGCTGCGGCTCCACCGGGGGTTCGCCTATGCCCCTGATCGGATCCTGCAGGCGCTCGTGGTGTTCGCCCATCCGGAGGCGCAGGCCGGCGAGCAGCGACGCGCGGAGCAGGCGATCGTCGCCTTCCCGACGGACGACTTCCTGGGGCCCGGTAGGCGGCGGCGCCGACCCGAGCGCGTGCGGCCCGGCGACCGCTCCGTGCTCGGCCGGCTCCGGGCCCTGCACGAGGAGCTCAACCGGCGCCACTTCGGCGGAACGCTCGGGCCGGTTCCCATCCGTCTCTCGAGACGGATGCGCACCCGCCTGGGTGAGCTCACCGTGGATCCCGGGGGCCATCAACCGCTGGAGATTGCCGTCTCCCGGCAACACGTCGAGCACGACGGCTGGGAGGAGGTGATGCACACGCTGCTGCACGAGATGGTGCATCAGTGGCAGGTCGAGTCGGGACAGGAGGCGGACCACGGGCCCGGCTTTCGCCGCAAGGCGCGGGAAGTGGGAGTGGAGCCGGTGGCGATGCGAGACGTGCGGGCGCAGCCGCGCCCGGCCTGACGGGCCCGAGAGGAGGAAGACTGAATGCCGTTCCAGGGGGTGGACTACTACGACGTCGACTCTTTGCTCAGCGAGGAGGAGCGCGCGGTGCGCGACACCGTACGCCGCTGGGTGGACGCTGCCGTCATGCCGATCATCGGCTCGCGGTATATAGAGCGCACCTTCCCGCTCGAGTTGGTGCCACAGATGGGGGAGCTCGGTGGCTTTGGCGCCAGTCTGCCTGCGGAGTACGGCTGCGCCGAGCTCAACAATGTTGCCTACGGCCTCATCATGCAGGAGCTCGAGCGGGGCGACAGTGGGATACGCTCGTTCGCGTCCGTTCAGGGATCCCTGGTGATGTATCCGATCTACACCTTCGGCTCCGAGGAGCAGCGGCGGACGTGGCTTCCCAAGATGGCGACCGGCGAGGTTATCGGCTGCTTCGGGCTCACCGAACCCGACTTCGGATCGAATCCCGGCGGGCTCATCACCACGGCACGCGAGGACGGCGACGAATGGGTGCTGAACGGCACCAAGATGTGGATCACCAACGGCTCGGTCGCGCACGTGGCGGTCGTCTGGGCCAAGACGGGAGGCTTGGACGACGTCGAGTCGATCAAGGGTTTTCTCGTGCCGACCGACGCCAGGGGGTTCACGGCGAGGGACCAGCAAGGAAAGCTCTCGCTGCTGGCCAGCGACACCAGCGAGCTGGTGCTGGAGGACGTGCGCATCCCCAAGGACTACATCCTCCCCAACAGCGGGGGGCTCAGGAGCCCCCTCACATGCCTCAACCAGGCGCGCTACGGGATCGCGTGGGGGGCAGTGGGAGCCGCCATGGCCTGCTACGAGGAGGCGCTGCGCTACGCCAAGAGCCGCGTGCAGTTCGACCGGCCCATCGCCGGCTACCAGATCCAGCAGACGCGCCTGGCTGAGATGCTGACGGAGATCACCAAGGCGCAGCTCCTCTGCCTGCAACTCGGCCGGTTGAAGGACCGCGGTGCCGCCACGCCGCAGCAGGTGTCCCTTGCCAAACGGAACAACGTCAACATGGCGTGCGAGTGCGCCCGCGAGACGCGGCGTCTGCTCGGCGCCAGCGGGATCCTGGCGGAGTACCAGGCGATGCGGCACATGGCCAATCTGGAGAGCGTCTACACGTACGAGGGCACCCACGACATCCACACGCTCATCCTCGGCGCCGACGTCACCGGAATGAGCGCATTCGGGGGGTGAGCGGTCCGGCGGGGAACTGGGGCTCGCCCGCGGCCGCGCAGTCCCGGAGGGGAGTGACGATCGTGACGCACTTGCTGTTGACGCTGGCGATCCTCGTGGCGTGTGGGGACAGCACCGCCCCTGCCCCACTCGGCGACGGCGGCAACGGGGGCGGAGGTGACGTCGGCAACGGGGGCGGCGACGGCGACGGCGGCAACGGCGGGGGTGGCATGCCCACCGTGCAACTGGCGGTTCAGGAAGTGGCCAGCGGGCTCGGCAGCCCGGTCCATCTCACGGCGCCGGCCGGCGACGGGCGCCTGTTCGTGGTGGAGCAGGCCGGTCGCATCCGCATCGTCCGGGGCGGCGAGCTGCTCGCGACGCCGTTCCTGGATATCGACTCCATCGTACAGGGTGGCGCGGAGCGGGGCCTGTTGTCCATGGCCTTCCATCCGCAATACGCGACCAACGGGTTCTTCTACGTCAACTACAGCGACAATAGCGGCGACACGCGGGTTGTGCGATACAGCGTTACGGCCGATCCAAACGTGGCAGATCCGGGATCCGCCAAGATCCTGCTGACCATTGAACAGCCGTTCCCCAACCACAACGGTGGGCAGTTGGCGTTCGGGCCCGACGGGATGCTGTACATCGGCATGGGTGACGGCGGGAGCGGCGGCGATCCCCTCGGCAGCGGACAGGACCTGGGGACCCTGCTCGGCGCCCTGTTGCGTATCGACGTGGATGGCGGCGATCCCTACGCCGTCCCGCCCGACAACCCGTTCGTGGGGGTCGGGAGCGCCCGAGACGAGATCTGGGCCTTTGGCCTGCGAAACCCATGGCGCTTCTCGTTCGATCCGCCGTCCGGGCTCATCTTCATCGCCGACGTGGGTCAGAACGCCTGGGAGGAGGTGAGCGTCGCCCCGGCCAACTCCGCAGCCCGCAACTACGGCTGGAACGTCATGGAGGGGCTGCACTGTTTCGGTGCGGCCACCTGCGATCAGACGGGCCTCACGCTTCCCGCCGTGGAATACGCCAACGGCAGCATCGGCTGCTCGGTGATCGGCGGGTTCGTCTACCGCGGCAGCGCGATCCCCGAGACCGTCGGCCACTACTTCTACTCCGACTATTGCAGCGGCTGGCTGCGGAGCTTCCGCTACGTCCAGGGCAGCGCCACCGACGAGCGCGAATGGGAAGTGGGAAGCGTGGGCGGCGTGCTCTCGTTCGGCGTGGATGCCCAGGGGGAGCTCTACATACTGTCGCAGAGCGGGCGGGTGTACCGCTTGGTGAAGTCCTCCTGAGACCGGCCGCGCCCCCCACCCCGCTCCTCCGCGACCCCAATCTCCACGTCGTCTTCAGCATCACGCTGATGGCGATGCTGGGCGTCTCCAGTATCACGCCGGCGTTCCCCCAGGTGGCCCAGGCGCTGGAGGTGACGCCCCAGGCCGTGGGTCTCCTGGTCTCGATCTTCACCGTCCCGGGCGTGGTGCTCGCGCCGTTCTTGGGCGTGTTGGCGGACCGGGTGGGGCGGAAGTCTATCATCGTGCCGTCGCTCTTCCTCTTCGGGCTGGCGGGCGCCGCATGCGGCTTCGCCCGTGACTTCGAGGTGCTCATGGGGCTCAGGCTCCTGCAGGGCGTCGGCGCCGCCGCCCTGGGAGCCCTGAACCTCACAGTCCTCGGCGACCTCTACCAGGGTCATCGGCGCACCACCGCGCTGGGCTACAACGCCTCGGTGCTGAGCGTGGGAACCGCGGTATACCCGGCGATCGGCGGCGCGCTGGCCATGTTCGCCTGGTACGCGCCGTTCTTCCTCCCCATTCTCGCCGTCCCGGTAGGGTTCGTGGTGCTGGTGGTGCTGCGGGCTCCCGAGCCCGAAGCCCCCAGCGATCTCAGGAGCTACTTGCGGGGCGCGCTGCGCATGATGGGCAACCGGGTGGTCCTCGCGATGTTCGTGGCAGGCCTCGTGACCTTCGTCCTCATCTACGGCGCCTTCCTCACCTACCTCCCCTTCGTGCTACAGGGCTCCTTCGGCGCCACGGCGCTGTGGATCGGATTCGCCATGGCGGCGGCGTCGCTGGCCACGGCGGTGGCCTCCTTCATGCTGGGACGCCTGGCCCGCTCCTACGGCGAAGGCCGGTTGGTCAAGGTCGGGTTCCTGCTCTACGTGGTCACTGTGGCGGCCATGCCCTTTGCGCCGAGGGTAGCGCTCTTGGTCGCACTCATCATGCTGTTCGGCGTGGGCAACGGCATCAACATCCCGAGCATTCTCACTGTCATCGCCGGTTCAACGCCGGCGGCGTTCCGCGGCGTCTTCATGTCGGTGAACGGGATGGTGCTGCGGCTGGGCCAGACATTGGGCCCCATCGTCGCCGGTGCCGCCTACATGGGCCTCGGGCTGACCGGCACGTTCCTGGTGAGCGGCGTGCTCGCGGCGGGAACGCTGGTCATGCTGGTCGTCCTGGTGCCTGACCGGGTTCGAGACGTCGGTGTAGATTCTCAAGAGCTATGAAACGCACGCAGGCCGAGCAGCGCATTCGCGAGCTGCGCACCCAGATCCGCCACCACGACTACCTGTATTACGTCAAGGACGCTCCCGAGGTCTCGGACGAGGCGTACGACGACCTGTACCGGGAACTCAAAGAGCTGGAAGAGCGGTTCCCTCATCTCCTGACCCCGGACTCCCCCACACAGCGGGTGGCCGGTGCACCGTTGGACGAGTTTCCCTCCGTCGAGCACACCGCGCCGATGCTGAGCCTCGACTCCAGCCAGGAGGCGGCACAGCTCCAGCGCTTCGACGAGCGGCTCCGCAAGGCGCTCGGGCCCAACCTCGCATACGTAGTCGATCCCAAGCTGGATGGGGCGTCGGTGGAGCTCGTCTACGAGGACGGGGCGCTGGTGCGGGCGGCTACCCGGGGGGACGGCCGCACGGGGGAGGGGATCACCGAGAACGTCCGCACCATCCGCACGGCGCCCCTGCGACTCAGGGAGGGCGAGCGGTCGGCTCCGGCCCTCCTCGCGGTGCGGGGCGAGGTCATCATGCGGGCTGTCGCGTTCGAGCGGCTCAACGAGGGCCTCATCGCGGAAGGGAAGGAGCCCTTCGCCAACCCGCGCAACGCGGCGGCCGGCTCGCTGCGCCAGCTCGACCCGCAAGTCACCGCCAGGCGCCCGCTGGACCTGTACGTGTACGACATCCTGGCGGTGGAGGGGGCCGAGCTCTCATCGCAGTGGGAAGCGCTCGCGGCTCTCGAGGCCTGGGGTCTCCCGGTGAATGAGCACGCCCGGCGGGTCTCAACTGTGGACGAGATCGTCCCGTACCATGCGGAGCTGTACGAGCGGCGCGACGACCTGCCTTACGAGATCGACGGCGTGGTGATCAAGCTCGACGCACTTGCCGCTCGGGCCGAGCTCGGGGCTACGTCGCACCACCCGCGCTGGGCCTACGCCTTCAAGTTCACGCCCCGCAAGGAGGTCACGCGCGTGCTGGCCATCGTGCCCAGCGTGGGGCGCACCGGGGTGGTGACGCCCATCGCCATGCTGCGGCCGGTGGAGCTGGGCGGCGTGACGGTGAGTCGCGCCAGCCTGCACAACCGGGAAGAGGTGGTGCGCAAGGACATCCGCGAGGGCGATCGCGTGCGAGTGCAGCGGGCGGGCGACGTGATACCCCAGGTTCTGGAGCGTGTTGACGAGCCCGACCGGGAGCGCCAGGGCCCGTACCGCATGCCACGGGAGTGCCCCTCGTGCGGCACGCCGCTGGTGGAGCGCGGGCCGTACACTGCCTGTCCCAATTCCTTCGAATGCCCTGCGCAGCTGGCCGGCCGCATCCAGCTGTTCGCATCTCGCGAGGCGATGGACATCGAGGGACTGGGGGATAAGACGGCCAGGCTCCTGGTCGCCGAAGGTCTGGTGCGGAAGCTACCCGACCTGTTGGACATCGAGGTGGAACAGCTCGTCAGGCTCGAAGGGTTCGCAGAGAAATCGGCCACCGGCCTGGTGGACGGCATCACCGCGGCGACCGACGGAGCCGAGCTTCGCCGCTTCCTCATCGCCCTCGGCATCCCGGAGGTGGGGGTCGCCGTGGCGGGAGACCTCGCGCGACACTTCAAGACGCTGGACGCCTTGCGGGCTGCGTCGCGGGAGGAGCTGGAGGCCGTGGACGGCGTGGGGCCCACCATGTCGCAGGCCATCGAGGACTTCTTCCGCGACCGGCGAAACCGCGAGATCCTCGACGCCCTCCTTGGTCGCGTCAACCTGGCGGAAGCCGGAGTCGAGTCGGCGGCCGTGCTGGAGGGCCTCAGGATCGTCCTCACCGGCGTGCTCGAGCGCCTGTCGCGCCGGGAAGCCAAGGAGCTCGTGGAGTCCCTCGGCGGACGGGTGACCTCCTCGGTGAGCAAGGAAACGGCCTACGTCGTGGCGGGCGAGAACCCCGGCTCCAAGTTGGACGATGCCCGGCGTCTCGGCGTCGCCACCCTCACCGAGGAGGGATTCCTCGAGCTGTTGCGCTCCAAGGGAGTCTTCCTCTAGGTGGAGAATCTCGAGATCGCCCGCGTTCTAGACGATGTGGCCGCCCTCCTCGAGATCATCGGTGCCAACCCCTTCCGAATCCGAGCCTATCAGAACGCGGCACGCATCGTGGAGTCGCACTCGACCCCGCTGCGCCGCATGATCGAGGAGAAGGCGGACCTCACGGAGCTGCCCGGAGTCGGCAAGGGCATCGCCGCCGACATCACACAGCTCGTCTCCGAGGGACGGCTCAACACGTTGGACGGCCTCGCCAAGGAGATCCCGCTCTCGCTGATCGAGCTCACGCGCCTTCCCGGGGTCGGTGCCAAGCGCGCCCGGAAGCTGTGGGAGGAGCTGGAGATCGAGACGATCGACCAGCTGGAGCGGGGAGCTAGCGATGGGCGGGTGGCCGAGCTCGCCGGGTTCGGCGCCAAGAGCCAGGAGAAGATCCTGCGGGCCATCGCCGCCCATCGTCGGCGCACGGGCCGCTTCAAGCTGGCCGACGCCGACCAGTACGTGGAGCCGCTGCTGGAGCACCTGCGGGCGGTGCCGACGGTCCGGCGACTCGAGGTGGCTGGCAGCCACCGCCGCCGCCGGGAGACGGTGGGGGACATCGATCTGCTCGCCATCGCCACCGATCCCAGCCCCGTGGTGGAGGCATTCACGTCATACGGCGACGTGAGTCGGGTGGAGCTCGCGGGCGAGACCAAGGTGACGGTGGTGCTGCGGTCGGGGCTGCAGGTGGATCTCCGGATTCTCCCCCCCGAGAGCTATGGCGCCGCGCTGCAGTACTTCACCGGCTCCAAGGAGCACAACGTGAGGCTGCGCAAGCGTGCCGTGGCCCGGGGGTTGAGCATCTCGGAGTACGGAGTGGTTCGGGTGGGGGGGAAGATGCCGGAGCAGCCGGCGGGTGATGCGACCGACTCCACGGGCGGGGAAGGCGATGCGGGGCTCGTGGCCGGGCGCGAGGAGGCGGACGTGTACTCCGCGGTAGGCCTCCCGTGGATTCCGCCTGAGCTCCGGGAAGACCGCGGTGAGATCGACGCCGCCGAGCAGGGGGCGCTCCCCCCGCTCCTCGCTCTGGAGGATATCCGCGGTGATCTCCAGATGCACTCCACCTGGTCGGACGGGAAGAACACCCTCGAAGAGATGCTGGACGGCTGCGTCCGGCGCGGCTACGAGTACTTCGCCGTCACCGACCACAGCAAGTCGCTGGCGATGACGGGGGGGCTGGATGCCGCCAAGCTCAGGCGACAATGGGAGGAGATTGCCGAGATCCAGGCGCGGCACTCCGAGATCCGGATCCTGCGGGGGATGGAGGTGGATATTCTGGCCGACGGGACGCTCGATCTGGAGGATGAGCTGCTGGCCGAGTTGGACATCGTGCTGGCCTCGGTGCACTCCCGGTTCGACCTCCCGGCGGTGGAGCAAACCGAGCGCGTTCTCCGGGCGGTGCAACATCCCCGGGTGAACATCCTGGCGCACCCCACCGGGCGGCTCATCAACCGCCGGGACGCCATGGATTTCGATCTCGAGGAGGTCATGCGCTGCGCCGCCGAGCATAGGGTCGCGGTGGAGCTGAACAGCCACCCCGATCGGTTGGATCTCAAGGACACCCATCTGATGCGGGCGAAGGAGCTCGGACTCGAGGTCTCCCTCGGCACCGACGCTCACCGCGTGGACGACCTGGCGCTGATGCGCTACGGAGTCGATCAGGCGCGGCGTGCGTGGCTCACGAGGGACGACGTGATTAACACGTATCCGCTGGAGCGGCTGTTGGGGGTGATGGCCCGGAGCTGATGGGGGTGGGCGGCCGGATGTCGGCAACGCCGACGCTCGACGAATCCCGATCAAGAAGCAAGGAGAGAGCGATGGCCACGATCAAGGTGCGCAAGAACGGTCCCTATCTCGTGACCGGGGGCGTGGAGCTCACCGACGCCGAGGGGAACCCTATCGAGGCCAAGAACAAGGACAACTACACGCTGTGCCGCTGCGGCTACTCACAGTCTAAGCCGTTCTGCGACGGAGCGCACAAGGCAGCCTGCTTCGATGATGAGCAGTGACACCCGCCGCGCGTTGCGGCCCCATGTGAGCCGGAGTAGTTTCCCGGCGCTGAGCCGCGGCAGGCTCGCGGCGTTGAACTCCGATTCACCAACGAGGTCGTCGTGAAGATAGCCGTCTGTGTGAAGCGGGTCCCCGACTCCGAGGCCCGCATCAAGGTCGGCGCGGACAAGACGTCCATCGACGAGAGCGGCGTCAAGTTCACGCTCAATCCCTATGACGAGTACGCCGTCGAGGAGGCGCTGAAGCTCAAGGAAGCTGCGGGGAGCGGCGAAGTAGTGGTCGTCTCAGTCGGGGGCGACGCGGCGCAGGAGACGATGCGCACCGCGCTGGCCATGGGTGCGGACCGCGGCATCCTGCTCAAGACGGATGCCGTTGGGCTCGATCCCCTGCCGGTGGCGAGGGCGCTCGCCGCCGAGCTCGAGGACGGAGGCTA
>JBDHDE010000042.1:0-29312 GCA_039591655.1 Gemmatimonadota bacterium | reverse complement strand
GGTCCGACTACGGCATCTGGGCGACGACCCGTGCCGGCTGGGGACTGTTCTCCAGCAGCCCGGTTCCCAACTGTCCGACCTGACCGTTGCCCCAACAGTACGCGGCGCCAGCCGCCGTCACACCGCAGGTGTGCGCGAAACCGGTACTCACCGTCGAGAACCCGACATCCCCCGAGACGGGCTCGGGTACGGTACTGCCGCCGGTCGTGCCGTCCCCCAGCTGACCGTACTGATTACTGCCCCAGCAATAGGCGGCGCCGGTATCAGTGAGGGCGCACGTGTGGGAGGGTGCGTGGGCGGTTACGCCGTCGAACACCACGTCGCCGCTCACCGGCAGGGGCGTGTGGTGGTTCGCCACCGTTCCGTCACCGAGTTGGCCGCTGGTGTTGCGGCCCCAGCAGAACGTCTGGCCGTCGTGCGCGATGCCGCACGCGTGCTTGTGTCCCGCGCTCACGGTCAACAGGACCGGGGCATCGGCCACGCGTGCGGGGAACGCAGTGTCGCGGGGATTCTGGTCGTCCACGACCCCGGGGGCGCTGAGGCCCCAGCAGTACACAGTTCCCGTCATCGTCACGGCACACTTGATCTCGTAACCGGCGCTGAGGTCGGCGAGCGGTCCGAGCATCAAGGGCTGCGGCCGCGTGGCGTTCGGCAGTGAGCCCGTACCACCAGGCGCGGGACCGCTCGGGGCACCCCAACAGTACCCAATACCGTTCGGCGTGATGCCGCAGGAGCTAGCCTCCCCCGTGCTGACGCTACGAAACGTCAGGCTACCCGAGGAACTCGATACCGGCGCCGGCACCGCACGGTTCGTCTCGGTCCCGTCACCCAGCTCGCCGGCGAAGTTGCCGCCCCAACAGTACATGACGCCGTTGCGCGCGATGCCGCAGGTGTGAGCGAACCCCGCGCTCACCGCTGTGAACTGGCGGCCCGCCAGTACCAGAACCGGTGCGGGGCTGTCGTCGGTAGCGCCGTTTCCGAGCTGCCCGTACTGGTTGCTTCCCCAGCAGTACGCCAGCCCACGCGTGGTGACGCCACACGTGTGGAGCCTGCCGGCGGAGACCGTCACGAATACGAGTTCGTCCTCGGCCCCGGTCGAGTCGGTGGAGCAGCCCGCAAGTAGGCAGGTGAGCGTCACTGCGACGCCAAGGTAGGCGGAGCGCGCCGCGACGCGCGTAGGGCATGCCGGCATTGGCTTGGTGGCGCCCCCAGGATCCCAGGGGCGTACGGATACTACCCACAGGATACGCGTTCGTTCGGCCGCCAGGCGGTGGGCGGCCCGCACTATCGGGGCGGAGTACTCCGTCTGGCCCTCCTGCAGTCCAGGGCTTAAACTTAAGGGAGCGGTCTCACCTGCACACGCGATGCGGGAAACACGCGCGGTCGTCCCAGGAGCGCCGCCGCCCATCCGGTCGGTGCCTACGTTGCTCCTCGCAGGCATGCTCGCCACTTCCTGCGGAGAGTCTCCGGTGGCCACGACTGCCCCCACGCCGGTCGCATCGGTTACCATCTCGCCCACCCACGCCACCGTAGTTGAAGGAGAGACCGTACCTCTCGCCGTCACAGTATGGGACTCGGCTGGCAGTCCCCTGGAAGACCGTGAGGTAGTCTGGCGGAGTTGGGATCCCACCGTTGCCGAAATGTCGCAGGGTGGCGTCGTGCGGGGTCTCAGGCGCGGGACGGTGCGCGTTACAGCTACGTCGGACGATCATGCCGACACGGCATCGGTCACCGTGCTGGTGCTGTATCGCTCGGTGACCGCAGGAGTGGAGCACTCGTGCGGCATCACTCTCTTGAGTGCGGCGTACTGCTGGGGCAATGGAGGGAGCGGGCGTCTCGGCACCGGGTCGACGGAGTCCGCCCCGACGCCCTCGTACGTGCAAGGCGGGCTCGAGTTCCTGGAAATCGATGCGGGGCGTGACGTCACGTGCGGCGTGACAGGGACCCCAGAGGCGTATTGCTGGGGAGGGAATCGCTTTGGCCAGCTGGGTCGGGGTGGGAAGGCGGATTCGTGGGTGCCTATTCCGGTGGCCGGTGGACTCGGCTTCGAGACGGTGATAGCGCACAGTCTGCATGCGTGCGCCCTGACGCACGTGACGAGTGCTGTTGGCCAAGCGACGAGCGCGCAGAGCGGCACCAATGCCTACTGCTGGGGAGGCAACTGGTACGGTGAGGTGGGCAGCGGCTCGTGGCAAGGGAGTTTCGCGCCCATCCCCGTGGTGAGCGGGCTCTGGTTGCGATCCTTGGCCGTCGGCCGCTCCTTCACCTGCGGCATCGATGGCGCCGGCACCGCGCACTGCTGGGGCGACAACCGCTCCGGACAGCTTGGCACCTCCACGGTCGGCGACCGCTGTACGACTCCCAGGGGGGATGAGGTACCCTGCAGCATGGTACCAGTTGCCGTGGGCGGCGCTCCCGCCTTCGAGTCAGTTGTCAACGGCTGGTGGCATGCGTGCGCCCTCACCGCCGGCGGACTGGCATACTGCTGGGGCGACAATTCGTCCGGTCAACTGGGAGACGGATCCACGACGACCTCGAGCACGCCAGTAGTAGTCTCGGGCGGATTGTCGTTCGTCGTCCTGACGGCGGGGACCGGGCATACGTGCGGTGTGACCGCCGACGGGATCGCTTACTGCTGGGGCGACAACGCACACGGCGCGCTCGGTTCCAGCGCCACGTTCGAGAGCTGCGGTGGCCGTCTGTGCAGCACCACCCCGGTGCCGGTCGCCGGCGGGCACGTCTTCCAATCGCTGAGCGCCGGTGGGTCCGATGACGGGGGACATACGTGTGGGGTCACCACCAGTGGACGTGCCTACTGCTGGGGCCGCAACGCGTCGGGACAGCTGGGTATCGGCGTTGCGACCGGCAGCATCACTGAGCCGGTGTTGGTTGCGGGTCAGCCGGGCAACTGATGGGCCGGGGCTGGACCGAACTCGTGGCCCGCGGTGTCGCTGCTCGATCCCTCCAGTGTCTCCTGGGAGTTCCGGCTCGCCCCCGCATAGACTGGAGTCGGCTACGCTATCACATATGCGTCCGGCTCCCCGCCGGGCGCTGTTGCCTTCGGGGCTTCAAGGCCGATCAATTCCGTCCGGAATCCGCTTGACTCCGGCTTGACGCCGAGCTCGGACGTTGGGCACGTCGCTAGGTGGAGGGACTCATGCGACGTGCCACGCTTCTTCTCACTGGATTCGCTATCCTGCCGATCGTCGCAGTCACGGCGCAGGAGGAGCCCACGACGCTTGAAGCCGGCATGCGGGCCCGCTTCTCACGTTCATGTGAACCAGACCACCCTGGAATCGAGGGATGCGGGAGAGTGGAGGGCACGGTGGCGAGCGTGACAGCCGACAGCGTTGTCCTTCATGTCGGGGAGCGTAGAGACCGGTTGGCCATGCCACGCTCTTCCGTGACTCAACTTGAAGTGAGTAGTGGGCACGGATCGCGGCTGCAGGCAGGGGCGATCACCGGAGTGCTCGTCGGCGCCCTCGCTGGTGGACTCGTGGGCGCTGCAAACTACGATCCGCCATGCCCGGTTGACCAATGGTACTGCTTCGATCCCTGGCCCGGGCGAGGGTTCATGGGGGGAGCTTTGGTCGGTGGACTGGCCGGCGGGCTCGTGGGCGGCGTCATCGGCGCGCTCATCAAGGTCGAGCGCTGGGAGCCGGCACACCTCGGTCCATCGAGCATGTACGTGGCGTCCCAGGGCGGCGGCCGGTTTGAGTTGGGTGTGGCGGTCGGCTTCTGACCAGAAGTTCCTTCTGTGCCGCTCAAGGAGATTCAGCAATGACCTCCACGCGAAGAGCCACTGCGTCACTGAGCCTGTTGTTGGCCACCTCATGCAGTAGTCTGACAGCACAGGTGCTGCAACTCGAACCGGGTGCACGCGTGCGTGTCACGGCTCCCCAGCTGGGCATCGAGAAGCAGGCAACGACGTTCCAGACGTTGCGTGGTGACACGCTCATCGTCGTCGCCGACTCTGCGACGTACTGTCCCCTGGCCTCTGTGACGCGGCTCGAGGTGCACCGGGGGCGGCAGGGACACGTCTGGCTGGGTGCTGGCATCGGATCGGCTGTTGGGGCCGTCGCCGGTGTGGTGACCGGAGTCCTGGTGTGCAAGAACGACTGGTTGTGCAGCGACGATTACATGGGGTTGGCGGTCCTAGCGGGAGCCGGGATTGGCGGTGTGGCGGGAGGGCTGCTCGGAGCGGGTGTCGGCGCTTTGATCAAGACCGACCGGTGGGAGGAGGTGCCGCTCGACCGGCTCCGCGTGAGCCTCGTGCCGCGGCGCGAGGGGGTCGCGCTGGGGATCTCGCTCGCGTTCTGACGCGCGCGCCCGGCCCAGTGCCGGGCGCCGGCTCTTCCGGCTCCAACGCCGAGCAATCCCATCCGGAATCCGCTTGACTCCAGCTTGACGCGAGACCGCTAGCATGCCGGTGTAGGCACTGCCGGGAGGTGCCGGTATGCAACATCGACGAGCTATCTCATTGACATTGATCGCAGCCATGCTCGGTCAAACTGTAGCGTGCGCCACATGGCAAAGGTCTCACTGACGGGTCGCAGGTTGAGCTAGCGGACCCGGTTGTCGTCGGCGACACGCTCAGGGGCTTGGAGATGCGTGCGGAGTGGGTGAACGGACTGACTCGTCGTGAGTCAAGTGAGCAGTGGAGCCGCCCGCTTGCTGATGTGTCAGGCTTGGAGCTACGGAAGACCGATGCTCTTCTGACGACTGCGCTCATCACGGGGATCGCGGTCGCAGTGGCAGGCGTGACAGCTGCCGTCGTCTACTCGTCCCTCGACATGTCGTGGGGGATGTCGCCATGAGACACCGCAAGCGCCTCGTGATACTCGCTGCGTTGCTGCTCACGGCGTCCGCGCCCACGACCAACGCCGGATGTGTGGACAACAGCACCACCGGGCCCAGTTGCAGAGAGGAAGGCAGATTCTGCCTGGCAGATAGCGAGTGCTGCTCGGGCTACTGTCGTGCCACCAACATGATGGATCCGAGTGGGGAGTGCTCGTAGGGCAGGGGATGTTGGGCGCGGCAATGGAGAGGAGGTGCGGTCATGAGACCTCGACGAGCTATCGCATCGGCGTTGATGGCAGCGATGCCAATGCACATTGGTGGCTGCGCCACCTGGAACGTGCAAGAGCCGGCGCCTGAGCAGGTCATCGCCGAGCAGGAGCCGGACGTTATCCAGATCACCAAGACCGACGGCACGAAGCTCACGGTGTGGGACCCACGGGTCGTCGGGGACTCCCTCATGGGGCTCGCGCCGCCGGAGGATCAGGTGTGGGCAGCAGGCCGGGCCGTGCCTGAGAACGTACAGCTGTCAGTAGCGCTCGAAGACGTTCAGTACGTGGCTGTGGAGGGAACGGACTGGGGTGTGGTGATCGGGGTCGGGCTGATCGCGGCAGCGGCGCTGGTCGCTATGGTGGTGGTTGCGGCGGAGACCATCGACGTGCCCTCATTTGGAGCGGAGCGGTAAGGGAAGCTGGACCAGCCCGGCCAGGGGCAAGAGGACAGCGGTGTTGGGCAGAGGCATCTCTCAGAGCCTCCGCCCTACTCGTACCGCAACGCCTCCACCGGGTCCAGCCGCGCCGCGCGGGCGGCGGGGTACAGCCCGAATGCGATCCCGGTGACGAGTGACATGGCGATGGCGGCGACCACCGAGAAGAGTGGGATCTCGGCCGGGAGCGGGGTGGCGGCCTTAACCGTGAAGGTGATGAGCGCGCCCAGCACCATCCCGCACAGGCCCCCTATCAGAGTGAGCGTCGCTGCCTCGACCAGGAACTGCCACAGGATCTCGCGGCGCTTGGCCCCCATCGCCTTGCGCACGCCGATCTCCCGGGTGCGCTCGGTGACGGAGATCATCATGATGGCCACCACGCCCACGCCGCCCACCATGAGCCCCACGCTCGAGAGGGCGATCATCACGAGGAAGAACATGCCCGTTACCTGGTTCCAGCTGTCCAGCAGCTTGTCCTGGGTGACGATGGCGAAGTTGTTGTCCTCGCCGGGGCGCAGGCCGCGCATCGAGCGCATGGTGCCCGTGACCTCGTCCATGGCCTGCTGAACCGTGGCGCCCTCCGCCGGGGAGACCAGGAAGTCCATCCAGCCGCGCCAGTGGGGCACGTACTTAGTGAACGTGTTGTGCGGGACGATGACCTCCGGCCGGTTGCCCTCGCCGAAGATGTCGGGCGGCGGGATGTAGACGCCGATCACCTCGTAGGGCACCCCTCCGATCTTGATCCGCTTGCCGATTGGGTCGAGCAGCCCGAAGAGCTCACCGGCCAGCTTCTCGTTCAGCACCGCGACCCGGGCGCCGGCGGCGGCCTCCAGCGCGGTGTATGAGCGGCCCGGCTGGACGTCGCCCCCCGAGACGAGGGCCCAGTTCGGGCCGCGACCGCGGATCGGCACGTCGCTGCGCTTCTCGCTCCCGTACTCGATCTCGCCGCTGGTGTTCTCGGCCACCACGACGTACGACACCGACGCGAGCTGCTCCAGGCGTCGCGCCTCGTGTACGGTCAGCGGCGGCATGCGGCGCCAGGGGCTCATCTCGTCCGATCCGTCCGACACGTGGATCCCGGCGGAGAAGTAGCGGAACACGAAGAACGTACGGGGGCCGAGTTGATTGAAGATGTCCTCGACACCCCGGTTGATCCCAGTGATCATGGAGCCGATGACCATCACGACCATGACGCCGATGGCGACGCCCAGAATGGTGAGCGACGCCCGGACCTTGCTGGCCCGGAGCGACTGGAGCGCGATGCCGACGCCTTCAAACAGTTGGGTCATGGCTCACTCGTGTCGGATGGCTTCCACCGGATCCAGCCGCGCGGCGCGGCTCGCCGGGTAGAGGCCCGCCGCGATCCCCACGCCGCCGCCCAACAGTACCCCGACGACGATAGACCAAGGCGCCACCCGGGCGGGCAGGAACGTCGTGGCCTGCACCACGGCTGCCATGGCGAGCCCCGTGGCGATCCCGATGCCGGCTCCCACCACGGCCAGCGTGGCCGACTCCACCAGGAACTGCCGCAGGATGTCGCGCCGCCTGGCGCCCAGCGATTTCCTGATGCCGATCTCCCGAGTGCGCTCGGCCACGGCCATCAGCATGATGTTCATGATCACGATGCCGCCCACCACGAGCGAGATGCTCACCAGCCCGGGCAGCGCCATCATGAGGACCCCATTGATCTTGCCCCAGAAATCCAGCAGGGCCTCGGAGGTCTCGACGCTGAAATTGCTGTCCTGGGTGGGCCTGAGGGCCCGGCGGCTCCGCATGATGGACTCCGCATCGGCCATCGCCGTCTGCAGGTCTGCGACGTTGTTCGTCTTGACCAGCAGGGCATCGACGATGCGCGGCGGATTGACGTAGCGCTTGAGGGGCGACAGCGCCGGCGCCACCGCGAACTTGTCCAGAGAGATGCCGAACAGGTTGCCCTGCGATTCGACGACCCCGACTACGCGGTACGGGATGCGGCGTATGCGGACTTCCCGTCCGATGGGATCCAGGTCCCCGAATAGGCGGTCCGCCAGCTCCTGGCCGATCACGGTCACCGGCAGACCGGCGCGTGCTTCCTGAGGACTGAACGGCCGCCCCTCGGCGATCTCCCAGTTCTTGATCTCGAAGTAGCCCTCTGTGACCCCGATCAGGTTGATGTCCCGGGCGACCCTACCGTCGTACTCCACGATGCCCCGGTTCCACGATTCCCATGCCCAGAGGTGCTCCACCGAGATGCCGGCCTCCACGGCCCGGGCATCGTCGTACGAGATCCGCGGTCGCCGCCGCCACTCACGCCAGGTTTCTCGTGAGATGTCGCCGACGCGCAAATCGGGGTAGCGCCGCAGCTGGAACGTGTTCACGCCGAGGAGGGTGTTGGCGAACCGCTCCGTCATGTAGCTGTTCATGCCCTCGACGATGGATACCACTGCGATCAGGAAGGTCACGCCAATGAAGACGCCGATCACGGAGAAGCCGCTCTTCATCTTCTGGGTCCAGATGACCCGAAGCGCCAGCCGGATCGCCTCGCGGAACGGCACGGACTAGGCGGCCTCTCGCATCGTGTCGCTGTGCACCAGGCCGTCGAGCAGCGTGACCGCGCGGTGCGCATGCTCGGCGATGTTGGCCTCGTGCGTGACCATCACGATCGTCTGGCCGTGCACGTGCAGCTCCTGGAACACGCCCATGATCTCCTCGCTGGTGGTCGAGTCCAGGTTGCCGGTGGGCTCGTCGGCCAGGAGGATACTGGGCGCGTTCACCAGGCCGCGGGCAATGGCGACCCGTTGGCGCTGGCCACCAGAAAGCTCGTTGGGCCGGTGGTGCATGCGGTCGCCGAGGCCCACGCGCTCCAGGGCTTTAGCGGCGCGCAGCTTACGATCCTTGCCGGACACGCCCGCATAGATCAGCGGGAGCTCGACGTTGTGCAGCGCCGAGGCTCGAGGTAGCAAGTTGAAGGTCTGGAACACAAAGCCGATCTCCCGGTTGCGCACACGGGCCAGCTCGTCGTCTCCCATGTCCGAGACCTCTACCCCGTTGAGCCAGTACTCTCCGGCCGTGGGGGAGTCCAGGCAGCCGACCATGTTCATCAGTGTGGACTTCCCCGATCCCGAGGGTCCCATGATCGCCACGAACTCGTTGGGGTCGATCTCGAGATCGATGCCCCGGAGCGCGTGCACCGTCTCGGCCCCCATCTGGTACTCCCTCGTGAGGCCCTCCACCCTGATCAGCGGTCCGGCGGTCATGACTGGTCCTCCTCTGGGCGACGCTCCTCCGTGGGGCGCACGCGCGCGCCGTCACGAAGCTCTCGTATGGTCTGATAGGGGCCGGCCACGAGGGTGTCTCCCTCTTCCAGTCCCTCGAGCACCTCGAAGTACTCCTCACCGGCGATCCCCACCTTCACGGGACGGAATTCGGCAGCCCCGTCGCTTACCACGAACACGCCCTCCATCTCCTCCGTCCCTGCCGTGGTATCCTGCGGCGCCGTCTCGGTGGAGATCGGCTCGTGCTCCCGCACGGTCAGGGCGATGATGGGGATGCTCAGCGAACTGCCCCGCGTCGCCGTGATGACCTTGGCCGTCGCCGAGAGATCCGGTCGGATACCCTCAGGTGGGTCGTCCAGGGTCACCTCGACGTCGTAGTCGACGGCCTGGTTGGTGCCCCCGCTCGTCTGCGCGAGGCCCCGCACCGCGCTCTGAGAGATTCTCGTTACGCGCCCGGTGAAGGCGGTATCGGGGAAAGCGTCAATGGTGACCTCTGCCGAGTCGGCGAGGTGGAGCCGGACGACGTCCGTCTCATCCACCCGCACCTTCACCTGGATCACCGACAGGTCTGCGATCGTCATCAGGAGCCCGGTCTCCCGCGAGAAGGTGCCGGGGACGGCCACCTCGCCCTCCTCCACGGCCAGGCGGGTGACCTGGCCGGCCATGGGCGCACGGAGCACCGTCTTGGCCAGTTGCTCCTGGACCTCCTGCAGGCTCGCCTGGGCCTGGGCTACCTGGTGCCGGGCGGAGACGGCGAGGGCCTCGGCCACTTCGTGTTGCGTCCGCGCCTGCTCCAGCTGCTCGTCCGACACGAGGTTGACGTCCTGCCGGCGCAGCTGCTCGGCGCGGTCCGCCGCGCGCTTCGCCTGATCGCGGTTGGCCACCGCCTGGAGCGCTGACGCCTCGGCGGAGGCCATCATGGCCCGCGCCCGCGCCACGGCCGCCTCGTACTGCGAGGGATCGATGCGCAGCACTAGGTCACCGCGGCGCACCCAGTCTCCCTCTTCCACCGGAAGGTGGGTGATGCGGCCGGTGATGTCCGCGCTGATGTCCACCGAGCGCTTCGGCTCGATCTGCCCGCTGGCCGTGACCGAGGCGACCAAGTCGCGGCGCCCCACCTCCTCTAGTCGCACAGACACGCCCCGGTCCCGCTGACCCGCGGCGTTCAGGCCGATGAGGCCCACGACCACGACCGCCAGACTTCCGAATATGATGATCTTCTTGCGTGACATTGCCGTCTCTTTGGGTTAGCGCAGCGGTCGTCCCACTGCGGCTTCGAGAGTCGCGACGGACTGATGGTACAGGTAGATGGCGTTGATGTAATCGGCTTCCGCCATCAAGGCGGCCACCTGGGCGTCCAACAGCTCGATGAACGTTCCGGAGCCGACCCTATAACGCTCCTGACCCAGCCGGAGTTGCTCCTCGGCGGCCGTCTGGTTGCTCACCTGGATCCTGATCGCCTCGTACGCGGCCAGCAGCGCGTAGTACGCTGCCGTCACGTCGGTGCGCACCTGCAGCTCACGGGCCCGCAGATCCTCCTCGGAGTCCCGCGTGAACGCTTCCGCCTCCGCCACGGCCAGGGGCCGGCTGAACTGCGTGAAGAGGGGGAAGGAGAGCGAGACGCTCGCCTGGAACGGCTGGCTAGTGAACGAGAACGGGAACACATCGTTGTCGGCGCGGATTTGGTCCCGCTCGGAATCGGTCAGGAGCAGCCCGGAGCAGTCGTCCTGAGGCAGGCCGGGGTTGACCCAACGATCGTTGGCCACCGTGCACAAGCCGAACTGGGCGTCTGCGCTGTTCTCCGCCTGCGCCACCACGAAGTCCGAGTTGGTGAACTGCTGCGTGAATCCCGACCACCCCGCCGAGAACCTCAGGGTGGGGAGCCACCACTGAGACCGGGCGGCCCGCTCGTTGGCGCGGGCGACTCCTGTCTGCGCCCGCCGCGAGATCAGGTCCGGGTTGTCGCGGTCCGCGTCGCTCAGCAGCCTGTCGAGCTCCCAGTGCGGCTCGACGATGGGAAAGGTGTCGGTGAGCACGATGGCCGTGGGGTCCTCGGGTGACGGCAGCCCAATTGTCTGGAACAGGCGCAGCTTCTCCACGGTGACCAGTTGGCCCGCCTGCAGCAGCGCTACCTCGGACTGTCCCCTGGCTACCTCTGCGCGGCGCACCTCGAGCATCGTGTTCTGCCCCACGTCGAAGCGGGCGCGGGCGAGCCGCAGGAACTCCTCGTTGCGCTCCAATTGCAGCTCGGCCAGGCCCACTCCTGCCTCGGCCGCGAGCGCGGAGAGGTACTGCTGCTTGACCGCCGCCTCGAGGTTGATCTCGGCCCCCGTGATGAGGGCCTCGGTGGCACGGTACTGAGCGTTGGCAGCCGAGGGGCCCGTTAGCGTGAGGCCGTCCAGCGTCAGGTTCAGCGCCAGGTTGTAGCTCGAGCCCCGGGTGGCCGATCCGGCCGAGAACTCCTGGGTGAGGAACCGCTGGGAGCCCGCCCCCTGATAGCCGATGCCGCCCCCGATGTCCACCCGTGGCAGGAACGACGCGTACGCGTTGCGCACACCCCATGTCGCCGGTTCGAGGTCGTTCTCGACCTGGCGGTAGGTGGGGCTGTAGCTCCGCGCGAGTCGCACGGCCTCCGCCAGGGAGAGGGAGTCGGGAATCCGGGCAACGACCTGCTGGGAGTGTCCCAGCGCGGGGAGGCCCCACGTGAGGGCCAGGAGCAGAAGAGTCGCTCTGCGTGACATTGCTCAGCCTTCGGTCTGTAGGGTGGTGAATGTCCATCACTTCGTACGGCGGTGGCGGTGGGAAGTTTCAACCCGAGACATCGCGGGCAGACCAACGGAGATGGAGGGCCGCGGGTCCCGGGCCAAGGGCCGGAACCCGCTATGGTGTGCGGAGTTACCCAGGGCTACTGGGTTGGGGAGCGGAGCGCCGTGAGGCCCCGGTCCGGGATCGTCAGCTTGATGAGCCTCCCTCCCTCATCGTACCACAGGTGCCTGGTCTGACCGTCCACCGCGACGCTGATGTGCCGCAGCGCAGGCTCGGCATCCCTGACCGGCGTTGGCTCCACGCCGTGGTCCCTGACCTCGGCGGGGGAGCGCTGCCCTCCGCGCAGCGTGATCGACCGAACCGGCTCGCCCCCGATGCTGGGGGCGATGGCATGGTAGCCGAACAGGGAGTCGCAGAAGATCAGGTGGGTGCCGCCTCCCGGGAACTCCCGGGCGGACTCCCCGGTGTGGGTCTTGCGACGTACGGTGACTCGCCGGGGGGCGAACACGATCAAGACGCGCTGGAGCTCCCCATCCTCCGCTTCCAGGGCCGTGGCCGCCGGGAGCGAGTCGGGCAGGAGCTCCACGACCGCCGTGAGTGTCCTGGTGGGCCGGTCCGCCGGGTATTTGGCGGTGCTCGAGATGGTGAAGCCGTCGGGCGCTCCGGAGCGGCGGCCCCGCTGGAGGACGAACTCCTCGACCCCGACCACCCGGTCCCCCTCCATGATGGAGAGGATCCCACGGTCGAGGACCCTGCCCTGGGCTGCCGCCACGCTTGCGGCATGAGGGCTGAGGAGCAGGATGGAGAGTGCGAGGGGTCGCAGGTGCGGCATGTCGGCCTCAGGGCTCCGCTGGCGCCGGCTCCGGCGCGCGGAAGACGCGCGTCGCGATGCGGTCGTAGATATAGTGGTAGAGCTGCTCGCCCTTCTCTATGGAGGCGAGGCTCGGTCGGCCGAGGGAGCCGGGGCTGCCCCGGGGGATCGATCCGCGGCCGCCGCGGCGGTAGCGGCGCGCCACGGCCTTGGATGGGAAGTAGTCGCGTGCCGACTCGAGGTCGACCAGACCGCGATCGATGTAGAGCAGCAGCGATGTGTCCACCTCGCCGCCGTGGATCGGCGCCTCGCCGTCGCCCTGGCGCAGCGGCACGGCGAAGATGTCCACGGCGCGCACGGTGGCGTGCCTGGTGTTGAGGGTGCTCAGCGCCTCCTGGTGCGGGTCTGCTCCGTGGGCGGTGAGGATGACGAACTGGTGCACCCCGCCGGCCTCCCAGCCGCCCACCAGGTCATTCAGGAACCGATGCATCGTCTTGCGGTGGAGTGAGGCGCTCCCGGCGTAGGGGGTCTGGGTGGGTGCGTTGACGCCATATTCTATGGTTGGTGCTCGGAGCACAGCGAACTCCGCCGAGAGCTCGTCCGCGAGCCGCTCGACGAGGATGGTGTCGCAGCCCAGTGGCAGGTGCGGCCCGTGCTGCTCGGTGGTCCCCACCGGGACGATGAGCCGGGCATCCCGGTCGAGGTGCGTGCGCACCTCGTCGGGCGTCATGTACTTGAGGAGCAGCGGTTGCCGGTGAGAGGGCTTCGAATCGCTCATTGGGAGATCGCCGTCGCCGCGGCGGCGGTCGCGTTCGGGTTGTGGATCCGGGGGCCGGGCCTCGCGTGGGCTGTGGTCGCGTCTGGCTTGGCCGTGTGGGTCGTGGCCGCCGCCATCCACGCTCGACGCCTCGGGGCGCTGCTAGCGGCGTTGACCGTGGTGGCCGGTGCCCTGGTCGCCGTGTCCGCCGCGCTCCGCATCCGCGCCGTCGAGCGTCGCTGGCCCGAGACACGGGAGTCCCTGATCCAGGGCGCGAGCGAGCGCCTCGATGCGACGCTGGCCTCGGCGGTGGATCGCGCCCGCTCACTGGCCGAGGACGCAGTGCGGATCGAGGCCGAGACCCGCGCGGAGGCCTTCGCGGCGCTGGAGGGGCTCGTTACCGAGGACACCCCGGAGCACGGCGTCGTGCTGTTCGATGCGACCGGCCGGCCCTGGAGCTGGGCCGGTTCCCACCGGCTTCCTCCGGACCTGACGACCGCCGAGCTCGCTGCCCGCATGACCCCATTCTATGTCCTGCTCGAGGCCCGCCGCCAGGTGGGGATGCGGGTGGCGGTCGCCCAGGTGGTGCTGGCGGCCGGCGGGGCGGTGCCCGATCGGGAACGGACCCTGGCCGACCGGTTCGTGCGGCAGACCGGTGTGGGGCTCGAGTTCTTCCCGCCGGGCATGGCCCCGTTCGAGCGCGACGTGTTCGACTACTGCCTGCCCACCTGCAATCCGGCTCCCGGGGAGGCGGCCCCCGATACCCTGTTCAGCTTGCGGGCGGTGCCGGCGCCGCAGGGCACACTCAAGCTGGAGTTGGTCGCCTGGGGCGGTTACTGGGTCTCGCTGCTGGCCGTGGCGACGCTCGTTGTGCTCGTCGTGCTCGGGGGAGCGGTGGGGCGCTGGGCCGGCGTACTGGGCTTGGTGGGGATCTTCATCATGTCCCGGGCGGGACAGCACCTTGGCCTGGACCCGCTGTTCTCCGCGGCGGTGTACTTCCTCAAGGGCCTGGGTCCGCTCTCGGCGTCCGCCGGGGCACTGGGGCTTGCGGCGTCCGTGGCGCTGCTGCTGCTGCTGCAGTTCGTCCAGCGGCCTCTGAGGCGTCGGCTGCCCGGCGCAGCGGCGGCCGGTCTCCTGGTCCTGGCCGCGCCCTGGGTGATGTGGGCCGTGGCCCGGGGGATCACGCCACCGGCCACCGGACTCGGTGTGGGGCTGTGGCTCAGCTGGCAAATCACGCTGGCGCTCGTGGGGACGGCGCTGGGGCTCGGCGCAGCCCTGCTGCTGGGCGGTGGCGCCGCCACCCCGCGGCGTGCCTGGGCCCCGTGGGCGGTGGCGGGGGGCGCCCTGGCGCTGGGGGTCGTGGGCGTCCTGGCCTGGCGGCCCACCGGTGACTGGCCCGTGTGGTACGGAGTGCTGTGGGCTCCACTGTTGCTCCTCGCCATCCAGCCAGCGCGCCGCGCCCGATTGCTGTTCACACTGGCCATCGTGGCCGGTGCCGGGGCCGCGCTCCTCACCTGGGGGGCCACGGTGCACGGCCGGCTGCTCCTGGCGGAACGGGACACCCAGCGGCTACGGGGCGGTGACCCGGTGGCCATCGGGTTCCTGGACCGGTTCTCCCTGGAGCTGGGAGAGGGGGAGGCGCCCCTCTCCGCCGCCGCGCTGTACGCCCATTGGCGGCGCTCGCCGCTGAGCGAGGACGACTACCCGGCGGTGCTGGCCACCTGGTCGCCCGAGGGGCGACGCTTGGCTTCGTTGGAGCTTGCCGGGCTGGACCTGCCGGACGAGCTCTATCGAGCGTTGGCCGATACCGCGCTCGCGGCCGGCGAGCCCGTACTCAGATCTCTGGAGCCCGACCCGGGGGTCCGCTACGTCAGTGCCACGCCCTTCCCCGACGGCACGGTGGTCACGGTGGGCGTAGCCCCCCGCTCCCAGCTGATCCGACCGGTGCTGGTGGGTCGCTTCCTCAGAGGGGAGCGCCGGTTGGTGGCACCGTACGGGATGTTCCTGGGAGAGCCGTTGGCGCAGGGCCCCGACGCCGGAGCAGCCATGACCTGGCGCCGTGACGGCTGGCGGGTGCGCGCTACCCGCGCCCTCGAGCGCGGCCGGGGCGCCCGCCACCTCCACGTGACGGTCCCGCTGCGCGATCCTTCCCAGCTCCTGGTGCGGGGCGTCCTGTTCGTCTTCCTGGACGCCGTGCTGGTGGCGCTGCTCGGACTCGGTGCCGAGGCCCTGGGCGGCAGGCTCAGGCTGGGGGGCGCCGTGCTCAGGCGGCCGTGGTTCAAGTCCTACCGGGTTCGCCTCACTCTGGCTCTGGCGGCGTTCTTCGTCATTCCCACCCTCGGCTTCGCGGCATGGTCCGTCGGTCGCCTGCGGGTGGATGCGCGGCGGAGCCGCGATCTCTTGATCCAGCAGACCCTGAGCGATGCAGCGGGCACTGCGCGGCGGTTCGGGGGCCTGAGCCCCGGCGAGATCGGCGAGCCACTAAAGGAGCTGGCGGGGCGTCTCGGTACCGATCTCATCTGGTATGAGGGAGGCGCTCTCGTCGAGGCCAGCAGCACGGTGCTGGTGGAGCTGGGACTGCTGGACGCCTACCTCACGCCGGCGGTGTACCAGGCGCTCACCCTGGAGGACGAGCTCGAAGTGACGGCGGACGCCGCCATCGGTGGTCAGCTGACGCGGGTGGGCTACCAGCGGCTGGCCGGCGGGCGGCCGGCGACGCCGGTCCTCGCCGCGCCGCGACTGGTGGACGTGAGGGGTGTCCGCCGGGAGCAGGAGGACCTGGCCTACGGGCTGCTGCTCGTGACGCTCGTCGGCCTCGGCGGGGCAGCGGGGCTCGCGGCGCTGGCGGCGCGCTCCCTTGCCCGGCCGGTGCAGTCGCTGCGTGCCGCGGCCGTCGCCGTGGGAAGGGGCGACGAAGTGACACCCTTTGGCTCCGACGTGCCGGCGGAGTTCGTATCGGTGGTGCAGGCGTTCGAGCGCATGGCGGCCGACGTGGACGCGAGCCAGCACGCCCTGGAGGCGGCGCGCCGCCGGACCGCGACCGTGTTGCGCAACATCGCCACGGGGGTGGTGGCCCTGGACCGCACCATGCTGGTGACCATCGCCAATGCCCGTGCGGGGGAGCTCCTGGAGGCGCCCCTCGAGTCCGGCACCCCCGTGGCGGCCGCCACGCCACCCGCCTGGCTGCCGGTGTGGGAGTGGGTGCTGGACTTCATGCGCACCGGGAGTGAGTTGGACACCCGGGAGTTCGCCATCGGCCAGCGCCGCATCCGCGCGCAGATCGCCGCGCTGCAGACTGATCCCCGGGGCTGCGTGGTGGCGCTGGACGATACGACCGAGCTGGCTCACGCGGTGCGGGTGCTCGCCTGGGGCGAGCTCGCCCGCCAGATCGCGCACGAGATCAAGAACCCGTTGACGCCCATTCGCCTCGGCATCCAGCACCTGCAGCGGGCGCGGCGCCACGGCAAGGCCGATTTCGACGCCACCCTGGAGCGCACCTCCCGGCAGATCCTGGCGGAGATCGAGCGGTTGGACGCCATCGCCCGGGCGTTCTCCCGCTTCGGCGCACCGCCCACCGAGGCCGCTCCGCTGGTGTCTGCCGACCTGAGTGCGATCGCGAAGGATGCCGCGGATCTCTACTCCCTCAGCGGGGAGGCGGAGGTGACGGTGGCGGCGGAGGGGCCCGTGACCGCGATGGTGCGCCCCGACGAGGTGAAGGAGGTGCTGGTCAATCTCGTGGAGAATGCGCGGGACGCGGGAGCCACGCAGGTGACCGTCCGCGTGGCCGCCGGGGACGAGACGGCCGTGCTCACGGTGGAGGACAACGGCCGCGGCATCACGGCGGAGCACATGATCCACATCTTCGAGCCGCAGTTCTCCACGACCTCCAGCGGCACCGGGCTCGGGCTCGCCATCTGCAAGCGCCTGGTCGAGTCGTGGGGTGGGACGATCGAGGTGCAGAGCGAGGCGGGGGAGGGGAGCAGGGTGCGGATCGAGGTGGCCCGCGGCAACCTTCCTTCGGGCTGATCGGTATTACAGGTGTCTAGGCGCGTAGTCCCGGTGGGCTGGGAAGGATGTAGTTGGGCAACGGACCTCCCCGCTACACATGCAGTCGCCGCGCGCCTACGCGTCTAGACACCTCATGCGCCTCGCGGTCACGGTCACGGAAGGCTTCCGCAGCGTCTTCGGGCCGGATCGCATCCCCCGCGTAGCCCTCGCCCCCGGCCGGGTCAACCTCATCGGCGAGCACACCGACTACAACGATGGCTTCGTGCTGCCCATGGCCGTGGACCGCCACATTGCAGTGGCCTTTGCGCCGGGCGAGGGCGGGAAGTTGCGGGTGCACGCCACGGCCCATGCGGAGACGCGGGAGGCGGAGCTCGCCGCACTCAGCCCACCCGGCGACGGCAGCTGGTTCGCCTATGTGGCCGGGGTGGCGTGGGCGCTGCGGGAGGCGGGGCACGCTCTCGCCGGGGCGGACCTGGTCGTCGCCGGTGACCTACCGGTTGGGGCGGGGCTCTCCTCCTCGGCCGCGCTGGAGCTGGCGGTTGCACGGAGCCTCTGTGCGGTGGCGCAGGAGCCTTGGGACCCGATTGCCATGGCCCGGCTCTGCCAGCGGGCCGAGCACGAGTTCGCCGGCGTCCAGTGCGGGATCATGGACCAGCTCGCGGCGGCGGTGGCCATCGAAGGCGCCGCCCTCCTGGTGGACTGCCGCAGCTTGAAGCTGGCGCCGGTGCCGCTTCCCTCGACGGCGTGCGTGGTCGTCATGGACACCGGCGTCCGGCGCGCCCTCGCTGGAAGCGCCTATAACGAGCGCCGCGCAGCATGTGCAGCAGCTGTCGAGGCCCTGCGCTCGCGCGCCCCCGGGATGCACTCGCTGCGGGACGTCGACGGGGCGCTGCTGGAGGCCGGGAGGGAGGTGCTGGACCCTGAGGTCTTCCAGCTCGTGCAGCACGTCGTGGCCGAGACGCAGCGTCCGCCGGACATGGCCGAGGCGCTGGGCGCGGGCGACGTCGGGCGGGCGGGGCGCCTGATGAACGACTCGCACTGGAGCCTGCGGGATCTCTACGAGGTGTCGAGCCGGGAGCTCGATCTCGTGACACGGCTTGCCCGGTCACACACGGGATGCCGCGGCGCCCGCATGACCGGGGCCGGGTTCGGCGGCTGCGCTGTGGCGCTGGTGGATGCCGGGGGCGCCGAGGATTTCGTGGCCACCGTGTCGCACCAGTACCGCCGGCACGTCGAGTCGGCCGGCGAGTTCTTCGTGGCTCGGCCGTCGGCGGGCGCCCGGATCGTTTGACGGGGTTACGCATCGCCCCACCCGCAGCGGGAACAATGGTGAGGTGATCGGCATTACATACCGCTGTAGGCGGACGACGTTCGACGCCGGCGCAACGCACTGGGGTGACGACATGCTGATCAAGCGGCCCGACGACATGAAGGCATCCGAGATCACCGACGAGGCCCTGTACTGGGACCGCCGGCGCTTCCTGGGCGCGGCGGCCGCGGTGGGGGCGGCCGTCGCCGTGCCGGGCCTGCTGGGGGCCTGCCACCGGGCGGCGAACGGGGAGGAGATGCCCGCGCGCCAGGACGACGAGCTCACCCCCTACGAGGACGTCACGAGCTACAACAACTTCTACGAGTTCGGCACGGGCAAGGACGATCCCAAGAGGCACGCCCATACGCTGCGCACCCGGCCGTGGACGGTGCGGGTCGAAGGTGAGGTGCACAAGCCTGCGACCTTCGACATTGACGACCTGTGGCAGCGGTTCCCGCCGGAGGAGCGGGTGTACCGCCTGCGGTGCGTGGAGGCCTGGTCCATGGTGATCCCGTGGCTGGGCATTCCCTTGAAGGATGTGCTCGCCGCCGTCGAGCCGACCTCCCACGCCCAATACGTCGAGCTCACGACGCTGCACGATCCGGAGCAGATGCCGGGGCAGCGCCGCAACGTGCTCCCCTGGCCCTACGTCGAGGGACTCAGGCTGGACGAGGCCATGCATCCCCTCACACTCCTGGCCGTGGGGCTCTACGGCAATGAGCTCCCCAACCAGAACGGGGCGCCGATCAGGCTTGTGGTGCCGTGGAAGTACGGGTTCAAGAGCGTGAAGTCCATCGTGCGCATCCGGCTGGTCCGCACCCAGCCCCTCACCACGTGGAACGTGTCGGCGCCGCACGAGTACGGGTTCTACGCCAACGTGAACCCCGAGGTGGATCATCCCCGCTGGAGCCAGGCGCGGGAGCGGCGGATCGGGGACCTGTTCAAGCGTCCCACCCCGATGTTCAACGGTTACGCCGATCAGGTGGCCCAGCTCTACGCCGGGATGGACCTCCGGCGCCTCTACTGACCGTCGCATGACCCAAGGCCAATGGATCCGGCGGGTCGTCAAGCCGCTGGTATTCGTGTCGTCGCTGGTGCCGTTCGGGCTCCTGCTGCGTGATGCGTTGGGAGGCGGACTCGGCGCCAACCCCATCGAGGAGATCACGCACCGGACGGGTCTGACCGCCATCACGTTCCTGATGATCACCCTGGCGGTGACGCCGGCGAGCCGGCTGCTCCGTCTCGGTGGCCTGACCCGACTGCGGCGCATGCTGGGTCTGTTCGCGTTCTGCTACGCCGCGTTGCATTTCCTCACGTATCTCGCCGACCAGACGGTGTTCGCCGGCACCGGGCTGTCGCTGGCGGCCGTGACGGCCGACGTGGCCAAGCGGCCCTACATCACGGTGGGGTTCACGACCCTGCTGTTGCTCATTCCCCTGGCCGTGACGTCCACCAGCGGGTGGGTGAAGCGGCTGGGGGCCAAGCGGTGGCAAGCGCTGCACCGCCTGGTGTACGTCGCGGCCGCCGGAGGGGTGCTCCACTTCCTGTGGCTGGTGAAGGCCGACACGCGGCTGCCCGTGGCTTACGGGGTGGTGCTGGTCGGGCTGCTGGCGTACCGGGTGGTGGCCCAGCGCATCCGCCGGCGAGGTCGTGCGGCGGCTTCCCCACACAGTCTCCCGACGACGAACTCCGCCGTGCGCGGCTGACGCTGCGGGTCGGGGCTCTCCCCTGCCGCCCTCGGGAACCCGTTGAGGATCGCGTCACGGAGTCTCCGGACGGGGCGGGGAAGCGTGCTACGCTTCCCCGTTTCGTTTTCCGGGCCCGCTGGTTAGCGTTTCTCGGGTGCTCCCCGATGTCGCCACTTGCCGCGGGCGAAAGTGGGCTACGGGGAGCGGGATCGAGCGCGCGAATCCGGGAAGAGGGGATGGAGATGTCAGCGAAGCAAGTGCGTGGCACCGTGACGATGATGGTCGCCCTCCTGGTCGCCGGCTGTGCGGCCGAGGACCCCCAGCTCACGGCCGCTCTGGAGACGATCACCGCTGAGAGCGTGGCGCAGCACATCCAAGTGCTGGCCTCCGACGAATTCGAGGGTCGCGGCCCCTCCTCCCCGGGGGAGGAGCGGACCATCGCGTACCTCGGCGCCGAGCTCGAGGCACTCGGCCTCCGGCCGGGGAATGGGGACAGCTTCTTCCAGCAGGTGCCGCTCGTCTCGATCACGGCCGACCCGGGAGCGCGGCTCACGGTCTCCGGCCGTGGCGCGGCGACGGGCTATGCCTACGGCCGGGAGTTCATAGCGTGGACCAAGCGCGTCGTGGATCGGGTCACGGTACGCGATGCCGAGCTCGTCTTCGTGGGCTACGGCATCGTGGCGCCGGAATACGATTGGAACGACTATGCCGGACTCGACGTGCGCGGCAAGGCAGTCGTGATCCTGGTGAACGACCCCGGCTTCCCGACCAAGGACAGCGCTCTCTTCAGCGGCAACGCCATGACCTACTACGGGCGCTGGACCTACAAGTTCGAGGAGGCGGCCCGCCAGGGCGCCGCCGCGGCCTTCGTGGTGCACGAGACCGGGCCCGCCGGTTATCCCTGGGACGTGGTGGAGGGGAGCTGGGGCGGCGAGCAGTTCGACCTGGTGCACGACGATGACAACATGTCACGCGTGGCCGTGGAGGGGTGGCTCGCCGTGGAGACGGCCCGGTCGGTGTTCGCTCGGGCGGCTCTCGACTACGACTCCCTCAAGGAGCAGGCGGCGACGCGGGAGTTTGCCGCCGTGCCTCTCGGTGTCCGCGCTGCGATCGCGCTGCGCAACCAGGTGCGGCGCTCTGTCTCCCACAACGTGCTGGCGGTGCTGCCGGGCACGGACCGGGCCGACGAGTACGTGCTGTACATGGCGCACTGGGACCATCTCGGCCGCGATGCCTCCCTCGAGGGCGATCAGATCTACAACGGCGCCAAGGACAACGCGACGGGCACGGCCGGGCTCCTGGCTGTGGCCGGGGCCTTCGCAGCGCTGGAGCCCGCGCCGCGTCGCTCCATCCTGTTCCTCGCCGTCACCGCTGAGGAGCAGGGACTCCTAGGCTCAGCGTACTACGCGGCGCATCCCGTGTATCCCCTCGCCAAGACGGTGGCAGCCATCAACATGGACGGGATGAACGTGCTGGGTCCGATGCGCGACGTGACGGTGGTGGGCCTGGGGTACTCGGAGCTGGACGATTACATGACCGCGGCCGCCGATGCGCAGGGGCGCAGCGTGCGTCCGGATCCCGAGGAGGAGAAGGGGTTCTACTTCCGGTCCGATCACTTCAGCTTCGCCAAGCAGGGGGTACCCGCGCTGAACGCCAATGCCGGCATCGATCACGTGGAGCACGGAGAGCAGTGGACGATGGAGCGCCGGGCCGAGTACAACGAGGAGCGGTATCACACGCCCTCGGACGAGTACGATCCCGCTTGGGATCTCGCGGGCCTGGTGGACGACCTGCGCTTGCTGTTTCGGGTGGGCTACCGGCTCGCTGCGGACAGCGACTTTCCCAACTGGCGGGAAGGAGTCCCCTTCAGGGCGACGCGGGACTCACTGCTCGCCGCCGCGCAGTAGCCGCCCTCCCGCCTCCTCGAATCGGCTGAGCGCATCGGCCACCTGGGGGAGGCTCCAGAAGGCCGGCGGCTTCATCGAGCGACGGTCGCCGGCCAGCGCGCTGGACCCGAGGATGAGTACGTCCACCCGGCGCTCTCCCGTCTTGGCGTCGAACAACAGCTCCGCGAAGTAGCTGCCGCCCATGGGCACGCCCGGCTCGACGACCGTGAGCTCCTCGGGGCCGGCGACTCCCGTCCGGCGCGTCTCCTCGATCTCCGCGGGATCGGCCGTGACCAGCACCACCCGTGCAGGGCTGGGAGGCTTGGGCAGGCGCACCGCCTTCACGGGACCCGAGCCGCTTGTTCCTGTTGCCCGGGCAATGCCGCGCATTTCCCGCTCCGGCTCGTCGTCCGGATGGCGGGTCTGGAAGTAGCGGTAGATGGCGTCGAGGTTGATGCCGCTCTCACAGGGTCGCAGCCGGTTCGGCGCGTCCGGCCGGTAGCTCCAGTGCGGCCGGCCGCCGGGGCCGTACACCTCGGCCCACTCACCCGCCGGGGAGGCCATGCTCACTAGGTTCGCCAGGCCCAGCGGTGCGAGGTCCGAGCCCGCCTCCAGCAGGTTCCACAGCAGGTAGCCCGGTGCGTGCCCTACCGTGTACTCGCAGGTGGGGGTGATGCTCCCGAATCCCAGGAGGTCCATCACTGCCTCGAGGTTCTTGCGGGCCCTGGGATCGTCGGGGGGGTGGTAGCCCAGCCAGAGCGGTCGCAGGTTGATGGGAGCGAACGGCGCTTCGTGCCTGGCGCCGCTCAGCGGATAGATCGCGGGTGCGTAGTACCCGTGGTCGTCCATCCAGAAGTGGTTCTCGATCCCGGCGCGCACACGATCGGCCTCGCGCCGGTACTCGTTCGCTTCCCCCTCGTGCCCTGCCAGGGGACACATCCAGGCCATGGCTTCCTGGGCCGCAACGTACGCGACCATCGAGTCCAGCGACCACGGGGCGTAGCCGCTCTCCGCGTCGTGGGCGATGAGATGGTTGGGCCACCCAGCCCGCTCGGGGAAGATCGCGTACAGCGCCCCGTGCAGATACGTCTCGTCGCCATGGAACGCCTGGAAGCCCTCGGGGCTCGTGACCTGGCCCGTGGCGCAGCGCCGCAGGTAGCCCCAGTGGCGCCGCACCAGGTCGGCGTCGCCGCCCGCCTCGAGCCACCAGCGGTGTTGCAGGATGATCCAGGAGGGAACCTCGGCAGGCGACACGTCCACTGCCGACCAGTCGCCCGGCTCACGCGCATCGGATGTGTCGAGGTCCACGGCCAGCGAGCTGGCGATCTTCCCCTGGATGATCGACGCGCGGTAGTAGTACTCCAACAGCTGTCCCGCCTCGGTGAGCGCCCGCATCTGCAAGAAGGCGCGCACCGGCCCGTTGGAGTCCCGCGCCCACACGCCTTTGTAGTGCACCATGGGACTCACGCCCCCGCCCGGACGGGCCTGCTGCATCTTGAGGTTGATCTTGTTCAGCTCGATGAGGTCGTCCATGGCCCGCTCGGTGGCAGTGCGGCCGGGGAGGTGCTGGGGCCACAGCTCCGGTGTTCGCGTGCGCTCCAGCCAGTGGCTCCAATAGGCTCGCGTCTCCTCCAGCGCGGTCACAGCTCCGGTGGGAAGACTCAGGCGTCCGATGGCCTCCGCGTCCGTAGCTCCGCAGGCCATGGCGACCACCAGCTGTCGGACGCCACCGGTGATAGGGAGGTCGGCCAACCGCACATGCAGGCGGCCCGGCTCGGCACCGCGACCGGCCACCGCTCCCAGAATGAGGATCTTGCCGCCCCGGTGGCCCTTGGCCCGGAGAGAGCGGCGCCGGGGATCGTGCGGCATGCCCGTGGGGAGGTGCACTACCACCCGGGCGTCCTCCCCCAGGTGCTCGCACCCCCACACCTCTATCCAGCGCACCAGCACCGGTCGCTCGGGAAGGGCCGCGTCCACGGTTATCAGTGAGACCGGCCCGCGGTATCCCCGTGTCACCAGGATGCCGGAGTGCCGCGGTCGCCAGATCTGCTGCTGCGAGAGTGAGATCTCCGTGTCGCCCCAGAGCTCGATCCAGCAGTCGCCGTAGTCGCCGGTGGGAGAATGCCATGCGTCGGTCTGGTAGGTGGGTCCGACGATACCCTGGAGCCGGTTGTACGGCTGGGCGAGTCCGGCGTGGGCGAACATCCAGCCGTTGCCCACGGGCCAGACACCGGCCTCGTCAGCCGACACGGGGTCATGCGGCCCGCGCTCCAACGCCCAGGAGTTGGCGTCGAGGAGCCACGGGAGGATGGAAAGGAGGCTGGACGGCGGCGGATCGCAGCGCATCTAAACGAGGTCCCCCGGTCCCGTCATGCCGGCGGGTCGACCTCGCTCGGCTCCACAACGCCGATGTAGGGCAGGGTGCGGTGGCGCTCGGCGTAGTCGAGACCATAGCCCACGACCCACTCGTCTGGGATGTCGAACCCCAGGTAGTCGATGGCGACCTCCACCTCGTGACGATCCTTCTTTCGCACCAGCGCGCAAGTACGGACGGAGGCGGGATTCCGGGTACTCAGGAGATCGATCAGGTGGTGCAGCGTGTGGCCCGTGTCCACGATGTCTTCGACGATGATCACGTGATTGCCCTCGATGCTGTCACGCACGTCCATCTCCAGGCGCACCACGCCGCTGGAGACCGCGCCCTTCTCGTAGCTCGAGAGCGCGATGAACTCGATGCGGTGTGGAATGGTGAGGCGTCGTGCCAGGTCGGCGAGGAAGATGAACGCGCCCTTCAGCACGGCCAGCAGGGTCACGCTGTCCTTCCCGGCGTAGTCTCGGGAGATCTGCGCCGCGAGCTCCGTCACGCGCTGCTGGATGTCGGGCTCGGCAATCAGGGTCTTCGGACGGTCGCTCATGGCTCGTGTGGGTAGAGGCAGCTGGCAACGGTCCGGCAAGTGCTCTGCAAAAGATACGGTCCGGCACCCCAACGAGCGACACGCGCTACTTGTCCACCACCACCCACGCCGCGAACCCGCCGCTCCGCTCGATGCTCGCCGCGAGCCCGTGCCCGGCCACCATGTCGCGGATCGTCTCCGGTGTGTAGAACCGGCTGCGCATGAACGCCAGCTTCTCGGCCACAGCGACGAGCTTCACCGCGAACCGCGTGTAGTCGGGCTCCTCGATGACCAGGCGGCCGCCGGGCTCGAGCACCCGCAGGAGGTCCGCGATCGCGTCCCGCTGGTCGCAGAAGTGATGCAGGGCGTCCACCACGAGCACGCGCTCGAAGCACGCGTCGGGAAATGGGAGCCGCTCCGCGTGTGCCCGCACCGGGCTCAGGCCGTTCTTGGCCTGCGTCTCCCGGAGCATGCGGATCGACAAGTCGCTGACCACGACCCCGCCCACCAGATCTTTCACCGTCCCCGAGACCCGACCGGTCCCGCCACCGGCGTCCAGCAGCCACCCATCGGCCGGGAGGCGCAGCAGTGACCGGAGGTACTCCGCATCGGGCGGCGGAATGACACGTTCGTAAACGGAAGCCAACAGATCGAAGTGGTCGAACATGGTCCAAACGGTCGGGGGTGAGCGGCCCGCCATCAAAGATCCACGTAGAACCCCAACGTCACAAATGTCGTTTCCTCCGTGTTGAACTGGCCCTGCGGTGTGGGGCCTGTGAGGAATTCGGCTGCTACGCGCACGAGGCGGCTGGAGCCGGCGAAGGCGAGCCGGACGCCTATCTGGATGTTGATCCGCGGCTTCCAGTCGTTGTCCTGATCCAGGTAGGCGTCGGCGGCCGCGTACGGTCGCACGGTATGCTGGATTCGGCTCTCGGCCTGGGCACCGAGCCGTATGGTAAACGGCTCGTCTTCTGGCGGGTCCACGCGGAAGGCCCAGCCGCCGCCGGCGTACACCCCGACGCTGGGCGACGCCTGGAGCCATCCCAGCACCTCGGCGATGTCACGGGCGTGGGCAACACGATCCACCTCGAACAACTGCATGTACTCGTCGCCCAGGTGCGCGCTGCTGTGGTAGTAGCGCAGTCGGATCCAGTGTCGTCCCCGATGCCAGACCAACGGCACCGCGACGACCCAGTCGGACGTGATGAGTTCCTTCGCCCGGGTCTCCAGGTTGAAGCGGGCGAACACGCCGGCCTCTACCCCCAGCACGAGGCCGTCTTCCCGCGACTGGCCTGCTAAGAGATACAGCGGAAGCGATGCGCCCAGGGCCACGTCGCCCTCCAGGATCGAGCCGAAGGCGCTCGGGCTGTCGAAGGCGTACAGCAGCTTGCCGGCAATGGTGGGCTGGCGGGGATCCGCCAGCAGCAGCGGCAGATAGTCCCGGTCCGGCAGGAACCGGGAGGTGCTCTGCGCTGCGAGGTGGTCCGGGATACTCACTACGGCCAGCAACGCCAGGATGCACGCGGTGTGGGGACGGCGACGGTTCACGTCAATCGGCTCGGTGTGCGGAATCGGTGGGACGCGCGCTCCACCACCCCGGGCGGACCTTCGCCATCTGCGGCGCACGTCGACGGCCGGAGTTTACCCGCAGGGAACACGGCGGGCAAACACGGTGCCACGGAATTGAGGGTGGAGCCGCGGATGTCGACCGCGCCGCTGGCGCGCTACAGCACGCCCCCGAACCGGAACCCGATCCCCATGACGACGAACAGCACGGCGAGGACGGTGACCGCCACGATGTGATAGGCGAGGCCCTTGAGCCGTTGCGCATCGAGTCGCGGGATCACGCGTAACCGCGCATGCACGGCCAGGACCAGGGTGAGCGCAAGGAGCGCAAGCTTGACGAAGATGTTCACGGCCAACGGCGAGCCGAAGCCGAACCACGCGCCGGGATCGGGGAGGTAACGGTAGGCCAGCCATATGCCGGTGATGATCTGAACTACCAGGGCGGGCATGCCGAGCTTCTCATACCCCTCCTCGAACTGCAGGACCATCTCGGGGCTTCCGGTGCGGAGCGCCCGGGGCAGCACGGTGAGCGCCAGGACCAGATGCCCACCGGTCCAGATCGTTGCGCCCAACGCGTGGACCAGCAGAATCCACAGGTGCATGTGGTCTCCTTGGGCTCGGCGGCTACCGGGCTCGCTTGAGCACCGCCACCACGTCGCGGGACTGGCCCGAGCCCATGGCGGTGTCGAAGGTGCTCACCAGCTCCCACCCGTCCCGTCCGAGCTCATTCAACCGGCGGGTCAGTTCGTCGGTGTCCAGCTTTCCGCCCAGCATGCCGCCGGTCTTGATGGTGATCGTCTGATACTCCCACCTCATCGCTGCTTCCTTTGCTGCGGGTTGATGATGCTGTTGGCCGACCGTTAATGCTACCCTACGTCCGCCCCCGGCTCTGGCCTGCCGCCAGTCCCCCGGCAATCAGGTGGGCGGTGCGCAGGGGCTCGGGAATGCTGCCGTGCACGGCGAGCCGCCGGATCAGGCGCTCGGCCTGGCCCCGCGTGAGCCCCGCTCGCTGCACGTACACGCCCGCCAGCGGCTCCGGAGGGCCCAGGCGGTCGATGATGTCCCACTTGCGCCGTCCCCCCGGCACGCGTGCCAGGAGCGCCCGGCGGACCCGTTCCATGCGTGGCCGCTTCCGCGCCACCACCATGACCGGGATCTCCAGGAGGCGGTGCAGCTCGTCGAGATCCACCACGTTGAATCCCGCCATGGCGATCCCCTGTAGCAGCACCAGCTGGAGCTGGGGCGCGAACTTGGACGTGGCTACGAGGCGCGCCAGATTGCGCGTGGCGTTGGCACCGTCGCGCCGCACGCGCCCGCGCAGCACGCCCTCGAGACGGAGCCCCGCGAACACCGCGCCCACCACCGGCACGTCGCCGCGGTGGTTGCGGTCGAACGGGGCGTCATCGAAGCCCACCACGTGGGAGAAGCTCGAGCGGGCCGTCACGGCGACCTCGGTGCCGGCGGGCCCTCGGTTGCGACGGTGGGGCTGCGGCGCTCCATCAACAGTACGTCGCGCCACGTGCCCCGCTGTTCGCCCAGGCGCTCTCGCCGCCCCACCGTGCGAAACCCGCAGGCCTCGTGCAACGTGACGCTGGCCTCGTTCTCCGGGAACATGGCTGCCTGGAGCGTCCAGATCCCCTCGCTCTCCGAGCACTCGATGAGCCGTTTCAGGAGGACTTTGCCCACCCCCCCTTGTCGAGCGCGGGTCGCCACATATACGCTCACCTCGGCCACCCCTCGGTAGGCCCGGCGCCGGGAGACGGGGCTCAGGGCGCCCCATCCCGCTACGGTGTCCGCGTCCAGCGCCACGAGCCGGCAGTGGTGTAGGTGTCCGCCGTTCCACTCGGACCAGTCGGGCACCTCGGTCTCCAGGGTGGCGATGCCCGACTGAATCCCTTCGGCCAGGATGGCTTGCACGGCGGGCCAGTCGTCGAGATCCATGGTCCGGATGGTGACGCTCAGGCGCGCGCTCATCGGGTGTCTCTGCCGCTGCCGCTCAACCGCCTGTTCGTTGGAAGAGGCAATACACGAACGGCTGTTCCTTGCCCGCAGGGGTGCAGTGGACCTCTTCTCGTGTCTCCACCCGCACGAATCCCTGCCTGAGGGCTTCGCTCAACGACTCGGGGCTGTAGCGCACCACATGCAGGCCGCTGCACCGTTCGGGTGCGGTGAGATCGAAGGTGGCGATGATCACGTGGCCCTCCGGCGCCACCGCCGCGTGCAATGTTCGGAGGTAGGCTTCCCGGTCGTCCTCCTCTGTAAGGAAGTGGAATACCGCCCGGTCGTGCCACAGTCCCCAGCGGCGCGGGGGCTGGAACGCGGTCACGTCCGCCTCGAGCCACTGCACCAGGCTCGCCCGCTCGCCCAAGCGCTCCCTGGCATGTCGGATGGCCGGCGACGCGACGTCCATTACCGTCAGGTCGTCGAAGCCGCGATCTAGCAGCGCGTCTACCAGCGTGGACGTTCCGCCGCCGACATCGATTATGCCGGTCCCGGGTGCGACGCCAGCCCGCTCGATCAACTCCAGCGAGAGCGTGGGTCGGGCCTGGTACCAGCTCACCTCAGTGGGTGCCCTGGCGGCGTAGACTTGCTCCCAGTGCGACTTTCGGTTCATGTCCGCTCCGTCCGGTCTTCGCTGCTCGGGCCTGCGGTGTCAGCCCGCAACGGCCGCGGCCGTCTCTTTGATGATCGCCCACGCCCGCTCCACGTGTCGCCGGCGGGTAGGCGGTGCCCCCACCGCAAACCGCAGGACCAGCTGGTCGTCCAGCTTCGTGTGGGTGATGTACAGCTTGCCGGACGCGTTCACCTCGTCCAACACCCGCTGGTTGACCTCGTCGCCGGCCACGTGCCGGAAGCAAACCAGGCTCAAT
>JBDHDE010000041.1:0-24843 GCA_039591655.1 Gemmatimonadota bacterium | reverse complement strand
GTCGTCTTCACCACTGCCAAGAAGCAACTGCTCAAGAAGACCGGCGGGCACTACCCTGCCCCGGAGGCCGCCCTCACCGCGGTGCGACACGGGATCAAGTACGGCCTCGAGGCCGGTCTGGACATGGAGGCGGCTCTGTTCGCCGAGCTGGCGGTGAGCGACGTGTCCCGCAATCTGGTGCGCATCTTCTTCGCCACTACGGCGCTGAAGAAGGACCCCGGGGTCGAGGGCGAGGTCCCGGATCCCAGGCCGGTGGCCAATTTGGGCGTGGTTGGCGCCGGTTTCATGGGGGCGGCCATCGGCGGCGTCGCGGTGACGCAAGCGGGCGTGGACGTGCGATTCCGGGACGTGGATCTGGCCGGTGTGGGGCGGGGGATCGAGGGTGCGCGCAAGATCCTCAAAGAGCGGCTCCAGCGCCGCCGCATCACGCGACACGAATACCGTCGTCTGGAGCGGCTGCTGTCGGGCGGCACCGAGTGGCAGGGGTTCGGGCGCTGCGACGTCGTGATCGAGGCGGTGTTCGAGAGCCTCGAGGTGAAGCACGAGGTCATGCGCGCCCTGGAGCAGCACGTGAGCGACGAGTGCGTGATCGCGTCCAACACGAGCACTATTCCCATCGCACGGATCGCCGGCGTCGTCCAGCAACCCGAGCGGGTGGTGGGGATGCACTTCTTCTCCCCGGTGGAGAAGATGCCTTTGCTCGAGGTGATCGTGACCGATCAGACCGCGCCGTGGGTGACCGTCACGGCGGTCGCGTTCGGCAGAGAGCTGGGGAAGACGGTGATCGTGGTGCGCGACCAGCCAGGCTTCTGGGTGAACCGCATCCTCGCGCCCTACCTGAATGAGGCCGGACGGTTGCTCCAGGAGGGCGTTACCGTCGAGACCATCGACAAAGCGATGACCCGGTTCGGGTTCCCGGTCGGGCCCATCACGCTGCTCGACGAGGTGGGGCTCGACGTGGCGCACGAGGCTTCGAAGGTGTTGCACGAGGCTTTCGGTGAGCGCATGAAGGCCACGGACGGCCTCGCGCGGATGACACAGGACGGCCGCCTCGGTCGCAAGGGCGGCAGTGGCTTCTATCGCTACGAGAAGGGCAAGCGTCGTGAGGTAGACGAGACGATCTACGAGATCATCGAAGCGGCTGCCAGCTCCAAGGTGCCCCGGGAGGACGTCACCCGGCGGCTGGTCTTCGCCATGTTGAACGAGGCTGCCCGGGCTTTGGACGAGGGTGTCGTCCGCTCCCCCCGCGACGGCGACATCGGGGCGGTGTTCGGGATTGGCTTCGCTCCCTTCCGGGGTGGCCCGCTCCGCTATCTGGATGACACCGGCGCCAAGCAGGCGGTCGAGACGCTCTCGGAGCTCTCACAGAAGTATGGCGATCGTTTCACGCCCTGCCCTCGGCTTAAGCGCATGGCCGAAGGCGCCGAGCGCTTCTACCCAGCCTGACCCCGACCTCACTCCTTCGTGCTACGATCGACTTTTCTCTGGCTCAGCGAACGCTCGCGCATCTTTGCCTTCGTCAAGCGCAACCGGTTGGCGCGTCGCGTCGCTTCCCGTTTTGTGGCGGGGGAGACCCTGGACAGCGCGATCGAGGCGGCCCGGGCGATGAATGCCAAGGGCATCACGGTGAGCCTCGACCTCCTCGGTGAGAGCGTTGCCAGTCCCGAAGAGACCCACAAGGCCCGTGATGAGATCATCCGTACCGTCGAAGCCGTTGCGCGGTCGAGGGTCGACGGCAACGTCTCCGTCAAGCTCACCCAGCTCGGACTCGAGATCAGTGACGCTCTCTGCGCGGATAACATGCGGTCGGTGTTGGCCCGTGCGAAGGAGGTGGGCGTCTTCGTTCGGATCGACATGGAGGGCTCTGACTACACGGAGCGGACCCTGCGACTGTTCTATGACCGGTTCCACCCCGAGTTCGATGGGCTGACGGGGGTCGTGATCCAGAGCTACCTGCGGCGCTCCGACGCGGACGTCGATGATCTCAACGCACTGGACGCTCGGGTCAGGCTGTGCAAAGGGGCATACGCCGAGCCGGCCGAGATTGCGTTCCAGGCGCGGAGGGAAGTGAGCGATTCGTTCGACGTGCTCATGCAGAAGCTGCTGGAACATGGCAACTACCCCGGCATCGCGACACACGACAAGGCCCTGATCGACCGCACAGTCGCGTTTGCGGAGCAGCGGGAGATCCCGCCCGAACGCTTCGAGTTCCAGATGCTCTATGGGGTGCGCCGTGACCTGCAGGATGCTCTGCACGCCAAGGGCTACAACATGCGTGTGTACATCCCCTTCGGCACAGCCTGGTACCCCTATCTAATGCGGCGCCTCGCCGAGCGCCCCGCCAACGTGGCGTTCATGGTCGGCAGCCTTCTGAAAGAGACCTTCCGACGCCGGTGATTGACGACTCGACCCTGGGTGGATACCTGGAAGTCCATGATCGCCCGCCTGCGTTCGAAGGTGCTGACGGGGCGGCGTACTCGGCAGCCGTGTACGTGGACGACACGCCCGACAAGCGGGGGCGGTTCGGAGCGGCCGTGCTCTTCGTGCGGTGGTCGGAGATGGGCAGCCACGCCGTGGGACACCTGGAGACTCCCTACCTCGCCTTCGGCAGCACGCCCGAGGAAGCGGAGGCCCAGGTCGGAGCGCTCACCCTGCACGAGGTGAAGCAGCACCTGGACCGGGCTATCGACGCGGGGAGGGAGCGCCCGGTGTGTTAGCCCGCTCCGAGGGCGTCGTGCTCTCGAAGACCGGTGGTCGCTACCGGATCTTCCACGAGGGGGAGGACTTCGACGCCACGCTGCGTGGGCGCCTGAAGCGGGGACGAGACAAGGTCCTCGTAGGAGACGAGGTGACGGTGGAACTGCACCCCGGGGAGGCGGCCACCATCGAGGATGTGCATCCGCGTCGCTCAGTGCTCAAGCGCCGCAGCCCGGGGAAGTCACATGGGGAGCGGGAGGTCGCGTCCAACGTGGATTGGGTGGTGGTGGTGGGTGCGGCCAGGCACCCGGACTGGGACCCTCACCAGATGGACCGGTTCACCGTCGTGGCTGCAGCAAACGACCTACCGGTCCTGGTGGTGATCAACAAGTGCGATCTGGCGGAGGAATGCCGCGTCAGCATAGCGCCGTATGAGCGCGCCGGCTATCCCGTGTTGCTCACGAGCGCACGCGACGGTAGCGGAATCGAGGAGCTGCGTGCCCGGCTCGAGGGTCACGTGTCCCTTCTTATGGGTCCCACCGGAGTGGGCAAGTCGAGCCTGCTGAATGCGATCCAGCCGGGTCTCCGGCTGCGTACCGGTGAGGTGAGCGCGAAGTCCCGCACCGGCAGGCACACGACGGTCTCGGCCGAGATGCACCCGCTGAGCGGCGGCGGGTTCGTGGTGGACACGCCGGGCCTGCGCGACATCGGGCTTTGGGGGTTGGAGCCGCTCGAAGTCGCCGCGGCATTTCCCGAGTTCACCGAGCATGCTCCGCACTGCCGGTTCGACAACTGCCGCCATCTGGAGGAGCCCGATTGTGCGGTTGCCATGGCGGTCGAGCAACGCGATATCGCCGCGAGCCGTCTCGAGTCGTATCGTTCGCTTCTCGCAGAGGCGCTGCGAGCCGCCCGTCCTTGGAGTTAGCTGATTGAAGACGCCAACGGAGGTCCAGAGTCCGCTCGTCGCCCCGTTCGTGGGTGAGCGGTACGCCAAGCGGGCGAGACTGAGCGATCTCATCGCTCCGCCCTACGACGTCATCGCCCCGGCGGAACGGGAGACACTCGCGGGGCGGGACCCCCACAACATCGTCCACCTGATCTTGCCGGAGGGCGACGAGCAGCGCTACGCCGCCGCGGCGATGCAGCTCGCCGAGTGGCGGCAGGCTGGGGTCTTCGCAGCCGATGCCGACCCCTCGCTCACAGTGCTGCGCCAGGAGTTCACGGCGCCTGATGGCAAGCGTCGCACCCGCACCGGCGTCATTGGCGGCGTTGCAGTGGAGTCCTTTGTCGAGGGGCGTGTCAAGCCGCACGAGAGGACGCACACGGGCCCCAAGGAGGATCGTCTGGCGCTGGCTCGTGCCACCGAGGCGATGTTCGAGGCGCTCTTCATGGTGAAGCGAGACGAGGACGGCTCGCTGCAGGCGGCCCTGGAGGAAGCGGTCGAACGCAAGCATCTCGCCGTGGCCGAGCTACTGGGAGTGCAGAACACGCTGTGGCGGGTGACGGGCCGCCGGGCGCGTGCTCTGGCCGAGGCGGCGGGGAGCGCGGCGCTCTACATTGCGGATGGTCACCACCGCTACGAGACTGCCATTGCCTACCGCGGTGAGAACCCGGCGGCGGACCGGGTCCCGGCGCACATCGTTCCGGCTGGAGACCCCGGCCTGGTTGTGCTGCCGACCCACCGGATTGTGCGCGGCGAGGACGTAGGAGAGACCGCCATCGCCGGTGATCTGCGGGAGCGGTTTCAGATGCGGGACCTGCCGCCGGAGGCCAACTACGCAGAGGAGCTCGCCACGCTGCGCGACCGAGGGACGGCGTGCGTTGTAGTGTTGTCGGGCGGCCGCGGCGTGGCGCTGCTACTCAAGGGCGGCGCGAGTCTCGGGGATCTTCCGTTTGCCAACGAGCCCGTGGTGGCATCGCTGGACGTGGCACGCATCGACGAGATCGTGGTCAAGCGGCTGAAGTCCAGTGCCGGAGGGGACGCTCGGATCGAGTACAGTGCCGATGCCCATCACGTGATCGACGAGGTGAGGAGCGGCGCCGCGCCGGCCGGGGTGCTGCTCAACCCGACGGCCCTCGAGCGGGTGTTGGACGTAGCCGACGCTGGCTCCGTGATGCCGCAGAAGTCCACGTATTTCGTACCCAAGGTGCCCAGCGGGTTGGTGATCCTCGGCTACTGAGTTGCACCGCCGCGCCTCGGCTACGAGATTCTGCGCAAACACGAGAACAGAGAGCTTCGGTATGAGCCCGCGACCCCGCCAGGACGTCCTCGCCAACTTGGAGACCATTTACCGAGACGCCTACGACCGCGCCACCAAGGCCGGTGACAAGGAGCGAATGGCGCAGCTGGACTGGTCGTACCAGCGGGAGCAGCTCATCCTCGAGGTGTTGATGGACGTCCGCGACGCTCTCGGGGCGATCGGCGACACGGCCTCGTCCAAGTCCGCATTGGAGAAGCTGGAGACACTACGCAAGCTCACCAAGCTCCGCTGACGCTGTTATCTTTTTCGGCGATGACCTCCCGAGCCAACCCCAAGTCCCGATCCAAGGCACGTCCGAAGCGCAAGCCGGCCGCGCGGCTCGAGAAGCACGAGCTGCTCGAGCTGTACCGCCTGATGCTCACGTCACGGCGGTTGGACGACAAGGAAGTGCAGCTGAAGCGCCAGAATAGGATCTTCTTCCAGATCTCCGGTGCCGGGCACGAGGCCGTGCAGGTAGCGGCCGGGAAGATCCTCAAGCCGGGTCACGATTGGTTCTACACCTATTACCGGGACCGGGCGCTGTGCCTCGCCCTGGGCATGACGCCCACGGAGATGCTGCTCTCGGCCTTCGCCGCGGCCGACGATCCCAACTCGGGAGGTCGGCAGATGCCCTCTCACTGGGGGCACAAGGATCTCAACATCGTAAGCTCGTCGAGCCCCACCGGTACGCAGTATCTCAACGCCATTGGCTGTGCCGAGGCGTGGCTGCGGTACGACCGCATCAAGGACATCCCCGATCGTGAAGAGCGGATCGAGGGCGACGAAGTGGTGTTGTGCACTTCGGGAGACGGCACGACCAGCGAGGGAGAGTTCTGGGAGGCGCTGAACACGGCGAGCAACCTGCAGCTCCCGGTACTCTTCCTGATCGAGGACAACGGCTACGCGATCTCGGTGCCCCGGGAGGTGCAGACCGCAGGCGGGTCGATCTCGAGTCTCGTAACCTGCTTTCCGAACCTCTACGTGGACGACATGGACGGGTGCGACCCCCTCCTCTCGTACGATGTGCTGGCCACGGCCATCGCGTACTGTCGGGCCCGCAAGGGCCCCGCGTTGATCCACGCCGACGTGATCCGTCCGTATTCACACTCGCTCTCCGACGACGAGGTGCACTACAAGCCCGGCTGGGAGCGCGAGGAGGAGGCGAGGCGTGACCCGGTTGCTACGTTCCGGGCGAAGTTGACCGCAGAGGGAGTCGCAACCGAAGCCGAGATCGAGGAGATCCAGGCCAAGGTCGACGAGGATGTGGATCTGGCGGCCGAGGTCGCCCTGGCGGCTCCGCAGCCCACGGCCGATACCGTGTCGCTGTACGTGTACTCTCCAGATGTGGACCCCACGGGCGCAGCATTCGATACCGAGGAGGACCCGCAGTTCGAAGGCGACCCGACTACGATGGTGGACCTCCTCAACAGGTGCCTGCAGGACGAAATGAAGCGGGATCCCCGGATCGTCCTGTTCGGAGAGGACATCGCGGACATTTCGAGGGACGAGCACATCGAGGATGTGAAGGGGAAGGGCGGCGTCTTCAAGGTCACATGGGGACTGCAGAAGCGGTTCGGCGGCGACCGCGTGTACAACTCGCCCCTCGCGGAAGCCAACATCGTTGGCCGGGCAGTGGGGCTAGCCACCCGGGGTATCAAGCCCGTGGTGGAGATTCAGTTCTTCGACTACATCTGGCCTGCGTATCACCAGATCCGGAATGAGCTCGCACTCCTCCGCTGGCGCAGCAACAACGCCTTCAGCGCGCCCGTAGTGGTGCGTGCGACCTACGGGGGCTACCTCAAGGGTGGCGCCATCTACCACTCGCAAACCGGCGCGTCCCTGTTCACCCACATCCCGGGGCTGCGCGTCGTGTGCCCCGCCACCGCCCTCGATGCCAACGGGTTGCTGCGCACGGCCATCCGGTGCGACGATCCGGTGATTTTCTTGGAGCACAAGCACCTGTACCGGCAGACGTACAACAAGTCGCCCAATCCGGGACCCGACTTCATGATCCCCCTCGGCAAGGCGAAGGTCGTCCGGGAGGGCACCGACGTCACCGTGGTGACCTACGGAGCACTGGTGCAGCGATCAGTGGTCGCCGCGAAGGAGCTGGAGGAGAGCGAGGGGATCAGCACGGAGGTCATCGACCTACGCTCTCTCAGCCCGGTGGATTGGGAGCGGATCGGCGACTCGGTGAAGAAGACCAGCAGGGTGCTGGTGGCCTACGAGGACTCCCTGTCCTGGGGGTACGGCGCCGAGCTGGCAGCGCGAATCGGGGATGAGCTGTTCCCGTGGCTCGACGCGCCGGTCAGGCGGCTCGCGTCGACGGACACGTTCGTGGCCTACTCACCCGAATTGGAGGATGTGATCCTGCCTCAGGTCGGCGACGTCAAGCGGGCTGTCCAGGAGCTGCACGCTTTCTGAAGTGGCTTGGGGATTGGTGGTGGAACCGGAGGGCTGGGCTTTCTGCAGGGCGCGGCGGTGAGGCCCACCCCCGAGCGATAGAGTCTAGCGCGGTACGCCCTTCCCCAGCACCTCCTTGATCTCGCCGGCTGCATCCAACGCGGCCTCCATATCTATGCGGAGTGCCCGGGCCTGCTGAGTAGCCGACGTAAGATCATTGAGGACCTCTGCCACTCCTGCAGAGCGGAGGCGTAAGAGATCGAACCGTACGTTCTGCACCGATAGCACGCAGGATTCGAACTGCGACTCGACCTTCGAGCGCCGCTTGACGAGCTCGCCCAATGCCTCGCGCTGGCGCTTCAGCAGGTCGAGACGACGGTCGGTCTCCGGACTGCTGCTGCTCGCCTCGAGTTCGCCGATGCGGGCATCGAGGCTGGCCAGCGCGTCCTGGTTCACGTCCCGGTCCATCACGCCGAGGGTACGGGCTAGCTCCACGGCGCGCTCCAGCAGGGCGTTGACCGTGGGGGCCACCTCCGGCAGCATCTGACGCTCGCCCTCGGGAAGCCGCTCTACCAGCCGCGTGATGGCGGTGTGGTCCCGCCGCATCTGCTCGATCTGACCGGCCCAGGTCCCGAACTCGCCGCTCGTAGGCTCGGGCAAGCCTGCCGGTAGGGCCGCCGCCCGCTTCCCCTTGCCGGGCACCGGCAGGGCATCGGGCGCCGGCGGGCGGTTGAGCACGTCGCGCATGCTGTAGCCCGATGACCAGAGCTTGCCGTACTGCGAGGCGAGCCCGATCCCCCAAGCAATGGCCGGGAACAGGAACCAAGGGGTCTCGAGGCCCGTGACCACGTTGAGCAGCAGCAGCCCGCCGTTCACGGAGACATACGAAGCAAAGTTCGCCCGGAACTTGCGCACGACGCCGGGCTCGCCGGCGGGCGCTACCTCACGGGGCTCATCCTTCTTCCGCTCCATCTCGTGCCGCGGGCGGCGTGCCACGCGGCGGCGATCACCTTCCGAGAACCACTCCCACCAGTCGGCGTCCTTCTGGCGATCCTTGGCCCGGGCGGGTCGGCTGCTGGGCCTGGCGGCGGGCCGGCCGGGCCGTCTGGGGGCGGGCGGGAGCGCACGGTAGGGGGCCGACGTGCGAGACTCGAGGGCGCGCCGCAGCGAATCCGCAGTGGGCCAGCGGTTTTCCGGCTCCTTGTCGAGGCACCGCATGACGGTGGTGGAGAGCTCTTCGGGGCAATCCGCTCGCATAGTACGGATGTCCGCGGGAACCTCGGTAACCTGCTTGAGGAGAATGCCGGCCACCGTCGGGGCCTTGAACGGGAGCTCGCCGGTGAGCATCTCGTAGGCAACGACGCCGAGGGAGTAGATATCGCTGCGCGCGTCGATCTCCTTCTCACCGGCGGCCTGCTCGGGGCTCATATAGGCCGGCGTCCCGATGGCAACCCCGGTACCTGTGAGGGTGCCCCCATCCACTGCGGTGAGAGCCTTGGCGATCCCGAAGTCGGTGACCACCACCCGGCGCCGGGTGCCCTCGAGGAGGATGTTGTCCGGCTTGATGTCCCGGTGGACTACGCTCATCGCGTGCGCCATGCCCAGAGCGTCGGCCGTTTCCTTCATGATCCGGCGGGCTTCCTCGGCAGGGAGCCGGTCCCGGCGCCGCAGGCGGCCTCCCAGCGACTCGCCGTCCACATAGGCCATGACGAAGTACACCAGACCAGCGGCTTCGCCGACGGCGTGGATAGGGACGATGTGAGGGTGTGAGAGGCGGGCCGCCGTCTGGGCCTCCCTCAGGAACCGCTTGCGGATCTCATCCCTGAAGGCGAGGTCGGGAGGCAGGACCTTGATGGCGACGCGGCGCTTGAGCTTGATGTCCCGAGCGCTATATACGATCCCCATGCCACCACGGCCGATCTCTCCCTCGATCTCGTACGCGTCGGCAAGGGTGTCGGCGAGGCGTGCTGCGACGGATCGCAGGTTGCTGTCTTCCATGTAGCATATGCTCCCAACCGGGGATAGATTAACGTAGCCCTAACCCCCAGGCAACCTGAACTCTACGCGGTTTTGAGCACACGATGCGTTGGGTAACCGACGACTCGGGACGCCGGTGGTCTGCCGAGCGAGTGGGCAGGACCTCCGGCATGATCCCAACAAAGAAGGACAAGCGCACGTTTCCTCAGCCGGCCGACATCATTCGATTCGAATGTGCCACGGACGGATCGGAGCCGGCGCGTGAGGTAACCGCGCGGGCCGGGTTGCTGGAACAGCTCACCGAGTCGGAGCTCAAGGCCCTCCTCAACGTCGCCCCCCGGGCTCCCTGAACGCCGGCAGTCACAGAGATCCGGGGCCCGGCCAGAATGGCAGGCACCGGGCTTGCTTGCCTTGATCGGCAGGAACATGGTGCCAAAAGGGGGTGTTCCACCGGTGGGGAGTGCTGGATGAGGGGTGTGGTAGGTGGCACGAAGCGTGCGCCTGAGCTGCGCGCTTGACCGACTTCACGCCCCCGGACCCCTCGCCAGGAGGGGAGAGGATTATGCACGAGACCACGACGACACGCTTGCGCCTGCCGGTGCTGCCGCTGCGGGAGACGGTGATGTTCCCCGGCGTGACGGCGCCCATCGGTGCCGGTCGCCCGGCCACGCTGCGGGCCATCGAGGCAGCCCTCAAGCAGGAAGAGCATCTCATCTTCGCAGTCGCCCAGAGGGAGAACGTCGACTTCGCGCAGCCCGAGGTGCTCTACACCACCGGCACCCTTGCCCGAATCGGTCAGGTGCAGCGCGGGATCGGCGGCATCCAGCTCCTGCTCATGGGGGAGTACCGGGCCACGGTGCTGCAGTACTCGGAGGGCGAAGGGTACATCGAAGCCGTGGTTCAGGAGGCCCCCGATCTTCCACCCCTCGACCCCGAAGACGCCGCCTTCGTCGCGCTGCACAAGGAGGTGCGGGAGCGGGCTGCGGAGTTGGGTGTGAAGACTGGGCTGCCGCAGGAAGTCGTACAGCAGGTGCTCGAGGGCGTCGAGGACGCGGGACGGTTCGCCGATCTGGTGGCGGGCTACATCGACATCTCCCCAGCCGAGCGGCAGGCGCTGCTGGAGACCCGAGGCGTCGAAGAGCGGCTGCGTCGCGTGCTGATCCACGTGCAGCGGCAGCTGGAGCTGGCCGATGCGCAGGAAGAGATCAAGTCGAAGGTGCAGGAGGAAATCGGCGAGCGGCAGCGAGAGATGTTCCTGCGCGAGCAGATGAAGGCAATCCAGAAGGAGCTGGGAGACGACGACTCGGCTGAGGTCGACGAGCTGCGCGAGCGGGTGGCGACGCTCGAGCTCCCCGAGGAGGCCCGCAAGGAGGTGGACCGCGAGCTGCGTCGGCTGGAGCGCACGGCCAAGGACTCGATGGAAGCGCAGGTCATTCGCACCTTCCTCGAGACGGTGGCCGAGCTCCCGTGGAACAGGCGCTCCGCGGATCACCTGGACCTCAAGGAAGCGGACCGCATTCTCGACGAGGACCACTACGGGCTGCGGGACGTCAAGGACCGCGTCCTCGAGTTCCTCGCCGTGCGGCAGCTCCTGCAGCAACGCGACAAGCGCGACACCGGCGAGTTCGTGGGCAACGTGGACGACCGCCGCGGCATGGGCTCGATCCTGCTCTTCATCGGGCCTCCCGGTGTGGGGAAGACCTCCATCGCCAAGTCCATTGCCCGGGCGATCGGCCGTAAGTACGTGCGGATCTCCCTCGGCGGCGCGCGGGATGAGGCGGACATCCGCGGGCACCGCCGCACCTACGTGGGTGCCATGCCCGGTCGCATCATCGAGGGGATGAAGCGGGCCGGAACCAAGAACCCGGTTTTCCTACTGGACGAGGTGGACAAGCTGGGTGTGTCGTTCCAGGGAGACCCGGCGGCGGCGCTGCTGGAGGTGCTCGACCCGGCGCAGAACGACTCGTTTACAGACCACTACCTCGGGGTACCGTTCGACCTGTCGGAGGTGTTGTTCATTGCCACCGCCAACTTCCGACAGAATATCCCGATCCCGCTCCTGGACCGGATGGAGGAAGTCGAGTTCAGCGGATACACGGAAGGCGAGAAGCTGCAGATCGCGAAGCAGTTCCTCATCCCGCGACAGCTCAGCGAGGCCGGCCTGAAGAAGGGCGAGCTGGTACTCAACGAAGAGGCCGTGCTCGAGGTCATCAGCAGCTACACCAGGGAAGCCGGTGTGCGTCAGCTGGAGCGCGAGATCGGCAAGATGGCACGCAAGGTCGCCCGGAAGATCGCCGATGGAGATGTAGAGACCTACGGGATGTCGAAGGAGCAGGTTGACGACCTGTTGGGCCGGCCTACGGTCCACCCGGAGCGGGCGGCCGAGGAGGACAAGGTCGGCATGGCCACGGGCATGTTTTACACCCCGGTGGGCGGCGACATCATGTTCGTGGAGGTCTCGGTGATGAGCGGCAGGGACAACCTGGTGCTCACCGGACAGCTGGGTGACGTGATGAAGGAGTCGGCCCAGGCCGCGCTCACCTACACCAAGTCACACTCCAAGGAGCTGGGGATCAGCGAGGAGGCCCTGGCCAACAGGGACTTCCACATCCACGTACCGGCCGGCGCGATTCCCAAGGACGGACCCTCGGCCGGCGTCACCATGGCCACGGCCCTGGTGAGCCGCCTTTCGGGAACGCCGGTCCGCCACGACGTCGCCATGACGGGCGAGATCACGCTGTCGGGACGAGTGCTGCCCATCGGCGGGGTGAAGGAGAAGGTGCTGGGTGCGTGCCGCGCGGGCATCAGCCACATCATCATGCCCAAGGAGAACTTGGCGGACCTACAGGACCTCAGTGAGGAGGAGCGGCGCCGACTCACCGTCTACCCGGCCGAGCGCCTCAGCGAGGTGCTCGATATCGCGCTGGGCAGGGTCGAGGGCCAGCCGGCCAGCCTCGGCAAGCTGGAGCCGGAGCTTGTGCCGGGATAACACTCCGCCTCACCACGAGAGCGACCGCACCAAGAGGTCGCACGCGCTCTGGATCCAGGTGGCCCGGCGGCTCTCCGCCGGGCCTTCTTCCAGGGAGGCTTCCAGCGCGAGGTACCCCACGACCAACACCACCGCCTGCCTGGCGGCGGTCTCGGGATCCACGTCGTCCCGAAAGTAGCCCATACCCTGTCCCTGCGAGATCACCCGGGCAAATCCCGCGGCGAGCTGCCGGGCGGGGCGCTCCGAGGCCGCGCTTCCGGGGTCGAACGTGCTGCGGACCAGCAGACGTGCGAGCTCCGGTGAGCGGCTCAGCACCTCGAAGACGGCGGTGAGCTTGGCCCGGAGGACTTCGCCCGCTGTACCGGGCTGGGGCTCCGCCTCCTGGGTGGCGTCCTGGAGCTTCCGGGCGGCCGCCTCCATCACGCCGTCGTAGAGCTCCGCCTTCGAGCCGAAGTAGTAGTACAGCAGCTGCTTGTTGACCCCGGCTCGCTGCGCGATTCGCTCGGTTCGGGCGCCGGCGTAGCCATGCTCGGCGAACTCGGCGCTGGCCGCTTCGGCCACCAAACCGCGGGAATCCCTGTCTCGTGCGACCTCGGTCACGTCAGTCAACCGAACGGTTGAGAATCGAGCGAAAGCTCGACATGCGGGGACCCGGCGTCAAGGGCCCGGCGCCGTGAGGGCTGCAAGGGATGCCTGGGCAAGGCCCATGAACAGCGGGTCTGACGCCCAATACCCGGTGAGGCCACTCTCGTCGGAGCGGCCCATCAGCGCCATCCCGCCGGTCAGCAGCAGGGCCACCACCCCGCCGAAGTACCCCCGCACGGCCTCCTCGGCCACCACCCCGGCTAGGGGGAGAGGGAACCCGCTGGGGGCCTCGCCCACGACCCACAGCCGGGTGGGAGCCGAATCTGCCTGCCGCTTGCGCCATACCGGGAGCAGGGTGGCGATCAGCGACCCCGGAGCGAGGAAGGCAGCCGGGCCGGACTCGCGGGCCGCCGTCCGAAGAACCAGCTCCTTGAGTTCCCGCTCACCGCGAAACGGCACCAATGCCGCCGCACCGGCCGCCCCGAGCGCTTGGATCTGGTGCTCGAGCCGGTCCAGCTTGCCGGCCTCCTGGCGGGCTATCCGGGCGAAGACACTGTCGGGAGCCACGGCGCGGAAGATCTGGGGGCTGTCCCCGCTGGCTACGGCGGCCCCCTTGGCGACGAGCCCGTTCAGAGCCTGGTAAACGTTGGCCCTGGCGAGGCTTAGGCTCTTGGCCAGGGCGTAGCCGGACGACGGGCCCCGGTCGAGCAGAGCCTCATATGCCGCGGACTCGGTAGCGGTGAAGCCGAATGGGGTGAAATCGAGGGACATCGTAGTAGCGCTCGCTACTACTATTCTTGCTCATCCCTGAATCCGGTGCAACCCCCTGGGAGGGGCCTGCCGAAGCGAACGTCAGCGGGTACGGAGCGAGGGGGTGGGCCTCACCAGAGCGAACGTCAGTGCAGCGCGTTGGGGGGGTGACGTGCAAGTGGAGCGAGACCGATTGCCGGGGAGGTCGGGAGGCCTCGGAGGTCCTGCGAACTGCAGTTCGCGGCGGTGAGGCCCGCCCCGAGCGCTTAGTCGCGGAGGTAGGTCACTCCCACTCGCTCCTGCGCTTTCTGCAGGGCGCGGCGGTGAGGCCTACCCCCTACACGTATTCGAGCTTCCACCCGGCGAGCCGGGCGATCAAGGCGATGCGGAAGGTGACATCCGCCTTGCGCTGCTCCACCGTGCTGGTATCGAGCTCCAGGGGAAAGGCGAAGTCGGCGAGCTTCGAGGGGCTCTTCGGCAGCGCCCGCAGGTTCCTCGGGCTCCACACCCCCGACTCGTCGCACTCCTTGAGCAAGCGGGCCAGGATTCGTTGGGCCGTGGGCGAGTTCCCCAACATGCCCAGCCGGACCAGGAGCTCGATCCAGTGCAGCGCGAACGGCAGGTCCTTGGCGTTCCCCGAGGAGTCGGCCTTGAGGGGATCGCCCAGGAGCTGGAAGGTGGGCTTCATGACCTTGCGCCCGACCTGAATCACGTAGGTGCGCTTCGTCTCCGGCTGCGCCAGGAAAGCTCCCAGGCGCTCCACGAAGCCCGCGCGCTCCCGCTGCAGGTTGGGCATGTAGGCTACCGCGGCCACTGAAAACACGGTGGGCGGATACGCCTCGGGATCCAGGATATTGCGGGATCCCTTCCGCCTGATGGGCTTCTGGGAGACCTCGGAGCGCAGGAACTGGGAGATACGGGAAGCGACCTTATGTGCTGCGCCCCGCACCCGGGGGTCGTCGATCTGACCCGAGTGCGCCAGGGCAGCCGTCGCAGCCTCCCGCATGAGGTCCCGGGCCCAGGGCCCCAGCTCGAGGTTCGTCTTGGCCGCCTTCTGGTACTCGTACAGCAGGGCCGGGTCCTCGTCGCGGGAGAGCAGCCGGAAGAACACCCGCTCGGCGATCCGGAAGGTCCGATCATCGGTGGGCACGCCCATCTCGACCAGGTGGCGGTACTGCGCCACCGTGCCGACGTCCTTGACCCCCTGTCCCTTGGCCGGCGCCAGACCCAGGATGTTGCCACCCCACAGGCCGGTGGCGCGCTGCTTCTTCAGGGTCTGCGTAACCCCTTTGTATTGAAGGAGTTCGGCGCGCAGCTCCGCCACGTCGGTGGGAGTGGCGGCCCCTCGCGGAAGTATCTCGGTGACGGTCCGCCACCGCACAGGAGCGCAGGCGTTCTCACGGATCCAGCCGACCGGGACGCGGTGCCTCGATGGCAGTTCCAGCTGATCTGCTCCTCGAAAAGGCGGGAACTGGACCTAAAATCGGGCGGGAACATACCAAGATTACGCCCATTCGGCCAGTAGTCGAGTGGCGCTCCGGCGTTGGGAACTAGCGGGGACGGCCCCGCAGCCGCCTCAGGCGGAGCTGCTCCCCGGCGGGCCGGTACTCGGATTCCCGGCTCCACGCCGGGAAATCCGCCGTGTTGGCCAGCTCCCAGCCCAGCCGGACTAGCAACCGCACCTGCTGCAGGGCCCCCGCGTAGTCGAAATCTCCGCGGAACTCGTCGCCGGGCTGATGGTAGCGCTGCGCCACGTAGGCCCGTTGCTCCTCGAGGCCCCACTCCGGAGCCTGTCCCAGATACCTGGTGCCGCTGACCAGCGAGAGCATGGTGACCCCGGCCCGGGCGAAGGGCAGGTGGTCGGACCAGAAGAATCGGCCGGCCGCGGCATCCGGGTCGGGTGCGGACTGTAGGCCTTCCGCCTGGGCGGCCCGCTCGAAGTAACCGGCGAGGCTCGAGTGCGCTGCGCCCAGGGCGACGGCATCCACCGTGGCGCCCCGCAGATTGGCCCGGTCCAGGTTGATCATGGCCACCGTCCACTCGAGGGGCACCGGGGGATCGCCCACGTAGGCCTGGGCCCCGAGGTGCCCGGCCTCCGCGGCGGATGTGGCGAGGAACAAGATCGATCGCTGGGGTGGCACGCCCGTTTCCTTCAGGCCGGCTGCAACCGCGAGGAGGGCGGCCACGCCCGAGGCGTTGTCCACGGCACCGTTGTAGATCGAATCCCCATCGACGGCGTACCGGGCGCCCAGGTGATCGTAGTGTGCGGTGAAGAGTACCGCCTCGCGGTTCCGCACGGGATCGCTACCGGGGAGACGGGCCACCACGTTGCTGGTTTGGAAGTGCCGCACCCCACTGCGAATGCGGAGCACGACGTGGGCGTCGAGGGAGATGGGACGGAAGTCGGGACGCTGAGCCCTCCCCACGAGCAGGTCGAAGTCCCTCCCGGTTCCAGCGAGGATTTCGCGGGCGGCGTCGGAGGTGATCCAGGCGCCGAACCGCAACGTCTCGCGCACCGGCGCATCCGGCTGGAGATGCTCGCCCGAGTGGGCGTTGCGGATCGCACTCCACGGGAGCCCTACGCTCTCATCGGTGTGAACCAGGATCGCGCCTACTGCACCCATCCGCGCCGCCTGCTCCAACTTGTAGGTCCAGCGGCCGTAGTAGGTGCTTGCGCTGCCGTGAAAGCGGGAGGAGTCGGTGAGTCCGGGGTCGTTGGCGAGAACCAGCGCTACCTTGCCCGTGAGCGAGGAGCCGCGGTAGTCGTCCCACCCCCACTCCGGGGCGTCGATGCCGTAGCCCACGAAGACCAGCTCGCCGTCCACGGCCAGTGAGGGCTCGGCCCGCACCGGCCACGCCACGAACTCGGAGAGGGGCTCTAGCGTGGTGGTGAGACGTCTGACGCCGATGACGAGAGACGGCTGCGGTGTGGAGCCCACCAGATCGAACGGCTGGAAGTAGCTGCCGTCGGGCGCCCCCGGCTCCAAGCCCATGAGCTCGAACTGGGTCGCGAGGTAGGCGGCGGCCAGGTCACCCCCAGCGGTACCTGGAGCCCGTCCCTGGAGCAGGTCCCCGGAGAGGAAGCGCAGGTGTGCCTGGATTGCCGCGGCACTGGGGGTCGTCAGCGCCGGGCCGAGCACCGGGTCCTGGGCCGGCGCTTGGGTCGATCCACGGGTGGTCACGGCGCCGACGGTGAGCAGTGCCAGGAGCAGTGCCCTCCTCGCGCGTCCAGCCGCGATCACTGAGCCTCCTGTCCCTCCAGTGTCGGGCACCGCACCCGCCCGATAGTGCCCTGGAGGCCGAATTTCGCCTCGCTCGTGACCACTAATGTATGGTTGTCCAGGAAGTCTACGGCCTCGCCCTGGGGCTCCTGCGTGCCGAGCCAGCATGGCTTGCTCTCGGGAGCGATGTCCTCGCCCTCCAGGCGGTAGAAATAGAGCTCGGTGTAGGTGCGCACCACGAGGCGCTCGCCATCGGGTGACATGGCCGCCCCCGTCGGCAAACGGCCCAGGTTGCGTTGTGGTACGATGTTGAGTGTATCGGTCGGCCGTGGGACCGCCGAGTCGGCCTGCGCCGCCAGGCGGTCGATGCGGAACAGCCTGATGGGACCGGATCGGCCCTTGGTGATCAGCAGGATCTGCCCCTCGGGCGTCACCGCCATCGCCTCCACATCACAAGGACCGTCCTCGTAGCGCAGTGCCAGCCGGCGGGCGCTGATCTCCTCAAACGGCCACCTGCCGGGGACCGGCAGCGCGTCGGGCTCCTTCAGGATGTAGATGCCGGCGTCGCTGCGTCGCACGTTGTTGTCGCCGGTATCGGCGATGTAGAGGCAGCTCTCGTCCGATTCGGGGCACGGCCCCAACGCGATGTCCTCCCAGTCTACCGCCCAGGCGTTGGCGATGTGGTAGCCGCCCAGGTCCTCGCCGGCCAGGGTGCTGGCGTAGAGGTAGGCGCCGTCTTCGGAGTCGTTGTGGGTCCAGAGCACTCCGGCGTGCCGTCGGCTCACCACGACTCCGGAGCTCTCGGTGAGGTTTGGGGCAACGAACGCCCCGGTATACTCGAAGACCGCAGGCCGCACCGCCCCGCCCGGGGCCCGGGCACGCTGGTTGGAGCACGCCACGGCCCACGCCCCCGTTGCCAGGAGCACCAGCGCCAGCCGCCAACTGGCGCAGAAGCGGTGTGCGGCCGCCGCCTCAGGCATCGACATATTCTACACGCTCGGTTGCCTATCGGAAACAGAGCCGTCAAGTTTCGGCCCGTACCCCTGTGAGCCGATGATCGAGAGTCTCAAGGCCCGACCCGTGGAGCAGCGACCCGACCGCGTCAGGTTCGACGGTCGCGTTCTCTTCCTGGTGGATGACCCCGCCCTGGTCCGCCGGCAGCTTGAGGGAGAGGACCTCTCCTGGCCGGTGGATGCCTCGCTGCGGGACGACATCTCCACCGACGAGATCACACCGGCCTACATCTGCTACTACTACGACGAGACGCTAGGGGAATTCCCCTATCTCGGTCTGAAGGCAGGCGAGGAGTTCCCAATCGGGAGGGGCAGCGTCAAGGGGGGCGGCTTCGTCTGCTCGGTGAGCGGCAAGCGGCGCGGCAAGGGCTCCTCCAGGGAGCAATCGCCCTACGCCGAGATGATCGCCGGCGTCCGGCTGGTCATCGCGGAGAGTATCGAACGGATCTACCGGGAGAACTGCCAGAACCTGGGCGTCCTCACCAGCACCGACTTCGGCCTCATCGAGCGGCTCCGCGGTGGTGAGGAGATTCCCCTGAGCGTGTTCACGGAGGGGGAAGGCGAGATCACCAGGGGCATCATCGAGTTCGGCGGGCTGTTCCAGTACAACGTGGCCCGACTCCAGGGCAAGGTGCAGGTACCGGCGGTCACCACCGGCGAGCGGCCCATGACCCTGGCAGAGAAGATTCTCGCCCGGCACTGGATCGCCGACCTCGCCGAAGACGAGGTAGGCGTGCGGTGCGTACAGTGCGGCGACGAGGGGTTCGTGCGGACCGACATCCGGTTCAGTCACGAGTACGTGACGCCCATGGCAGCCATCTTCTGGCGTGACTACGTGGGAGAGGACGAGAAGATCGTGGATCCGGCCTCGGTCTTCTTCTTCCGCGATCACCTGACGTTCCTCGAGATAGCCATGACCGAGGAGCGCAAGGCGCAGGGCCTGCTGGATGTCGCGTTGGAGCTGAAAGCGAAGCAGGAGAAGTTCGCCGCTGAGCAGGGTGTCACGCTGTACGGCGAGCTGCCGCGCCTCGGGCGGATGGCCGTGCGCGGCTCCGAAGCCATCTGCCACTCCAAGATCCTCGAGCAGCACGCCCTCCCGGGTCACCTGATCATCGGGACGGACTCCCACACGCCGCATGCCGGCGCCGTCGGTGCAGTCGCGTTCGGCGTCGGCACCACCGCGATCTTCAACTCGTGGCTCACCAAGGACGTCCGCATCAAGGTTCCGCCGTCGGTTCTGATCCGGGTGAGTGGGGAGAAGCCCGACAACGTGACGGCGAAGGACTTCATGCTGCAGATCCTGAAGCACCCGTACGTGAAGAACGGGAACGCCATCGGGAAGATCGTGGAGTACGCCGGCGAGGCGGTGGAGGCGCTGTCGGTCGACGAGCGCGCGACGATGACGAACATGGCCGCCGAAGTGGGGGCGTTCACGGGGATCGTGCGTCCGGACGAGAAGGTCGTGGGTTTCCTGGCCCGGGAACGCGGGATGGATCCGGCCGAGACGCGCCCGCTCCTCGAGGGACTCTACTCGGACGAGGGCGCGGAGTACGAGACGATCATCGAGATCGACGCTGCGGGGCTGGAGCCGATGATCGCGTTGCCGGGCGACCCGGGCAACGGGCTCTCCATAGCGGAGTTAGGTGGTCCGGTGAAGATCGACATCGCCTACGCTGGTTCCTGCACGGCGGGCAAGAAGTCGGACATGGACATGTACGTAGCGGTGTTCAAGAGCGCGCTCGAGGGCGGGCTCAAGGTACATGCGGACGTGCAGTGCTTCATCCAGGTGGGCTCGCAGGAGGTGAAACGCTACTGCGAAGAGCGCGGCTATCTGGACGTGTTCGAGCAGGTGGGCGCGCAATTCATTGAGCCCAGCTGCGGGGCGTGCATCAACGCGGGGCCCGGTGTCTCCTACGATCGTGAGACCGTGACGGTGAGCGCCATCAATCGGAACTTCCCCGGCCGGTCGGGGCCGGGGCAGCTTTACCTGGCGTCGCCATACACGACGGCCGCCTCGGCGGTCGCGGGGTACATCACTGGCTGGCAGCCCGGTTCGTCGTAACGAATCGGGCTTGCTCGAGGCGAGGGAGTTAGCGGAAGTCGGACTGCCCGGTCGCCGGCGCCACCGCCGGTGCGACGGCGGGCGTCACGGGCCAGATCGGTCTCAATGCCGCCGCCGGATACCTCCCACTGGCATTCCACAGCACCCAGTCCGTCAGTCCTGCGTCCTCGACGGCCCGAATCTGCGCCCGCACGTGAGCCGCCGTGTAGCGCGGCCGGCGCAGCGTGAATGCCTGGAGGTAGGGCCGGATACGGGCCGCGTTGGCGAGGTCGGCCGATCGGGTGATCCCGTCCTCCAGCGCGCGACGGACGATGGTGTACGGCTCCGCGTTGGGATAGGAGATGCCGTAGGAGCCTCTGGGGTAGTGGCTGGGGTACACCATCGGTAATAGCACGTCCGCCAGCTGGGAGAGGTCCTCCCAGTACTGCCCGATTCCCATCCCGCCACGGGCGCTGGTGGTGAGTCCGAACACGTCCAGGGTGAAGGGCACGCCGAGTCGGGTGACACGATCCCGCAGCAGCCCGACGTGGCGCCGCATGGCGGCCCGCTTGCTCTCGCCGTCGTTCCGCGCGACGTATACAGCGTTGTTGAGGCGCCCGGGCGGCTCGTCGGGAAATCGCACGTAGTCGAACTGGATCTCCTTGAATCCCATCACTACCGCCTCGGCGGCGATGTCGGCGGCGTAGATCCACACTGAATCGTGATACGCGTCCACCCACGGCTCGCCCAAGCCGTCGCGCCACAGCCCTCCTTCGACATGGTGGATTGCCCAATCGGACTTGCGCTTGGCCAGCAACGGGTCACGCGCAACGACGATGCGGGCAATGGCATGGATGCCGTGTGCCTCCAGGACTGCGAGGCGCCGGCGGGCATCCCGGGAGCGCACCAGGCCATTGGCGCCGATGGCTACTGCAGTGGGCACACTGGAGCGGTAGGCGATGAACCCCGTGGCGTCTTTCACGTCGATGACGAACGCGTTGATCTCCGTGGTGTCGGCGAGCGCCACCAGATCGTAGAACCGGCCCGAGCCGAAGACCCACGCGTTGAGGTAGAGCCCACGGACGACGGTAGGAGGCCGGCCCGGCGGGGGAGGGGGGATCTGGAACTGTGTCGGCTGGGCAATCGCCTCGTCCGCCAGAGCCACCGCCACCAGGTAGTCCGGCGCCGTGTTGCCGTGGTGCAGGGGATGGACTGTGGGGCCGACCTCCGGCGGCAACGGCATCCGGATGGGAGGCACCCCCTCGTGGCGCAGGACGGCGAGGTAGTCCGGCACCGGAGCCGCATGGTGCAGGGGCACCAAGGTGCGCTCCCCGCCACCCCCCTGGGCAGCGGCCGGGGCGGCTAGAGCCGCTCCCAGCAGAGCGGTCATGGTACCGTGCCGTATGCTCACCATCATCCGTGCCGGACCCCCTGGGAACCGTCGAGGTGGCTGAGGGCGGTGCGGGGCGGCAGGAGTGAGCTCCCGCCGCCCCGCGACCGCCCAGTCATCGCCTACCTGTCTTGCCGTCCTCCTAGTGCCGCACTACCGCTTGATTTACTGCCTCTGACCCCCCTCCAGCAACCTGAGCTCGACCCGCCGGTTCTGGGCCCGCCCGTCTGGGGTGGCGTTGGTGGTGATGGGGCTGTCCTCGCCGTAGCCGCGGGCCACCATGCGCGATGGGCTCACGCCCCGGCGCGCCAGGTACGCCTTCACCGCCTGGGCCCGCTGCTCTGAGAGCCGCTGGTTGTAGGAGGCTCGGCCGGTGTTGTCCGTGTGTCCGCCGATCTCGATTCGCACGTCGGGGTGCGCCAGCAGCGATGCCGCCACCTCGTCGAGGATGGCAAACGATGCCGCCGTCAGAGCCGATCGGTTGGTCTGGAAGTTCACGCCCCTGAGAACGAGGGCCCGCGCCACCCCTTCCTCCACCACGAACAGGATCGGGCAGCCGACCTCGTCGATCTCCTGCCCCGCCGCCGTGTTGGGACACCGGTCGCGGCTGTCGGGCACGCCGTCGCCGTCGCTATCCCGCTCGATCACCGGGCAACCCGTGGCGTCCACCGTTGTCCCCGGGGGTGTGTCGGGGCACTGGTCGAGACCGTCGTATACGCCGTCCCCGTCTGCGTCGGTGGGACAACCGACGGCGTCCACTTCGGCGCCCAGGGGTGTGTCGGGGCACTGGTCCAGCCCGTCGAACACACCGTCGTCGTCGGCGTCTGTGGGGCACCCGTTCTCGTCCACCGTGGCGCCCACCGGAGTGTTGGGGCAGACATCGATGCCGTCGGGCACTCCGTCAGCATCGGTGTCGGTGGGGCACCCCCGCTCGTCCACGAATGCACCTGACGGTGTGTCGGGGCATTGGTCCAGCCCATCAAACACCCCATCACCATCCGCGTCGAGGGGGCACCCCACCGAGTCCACCAAAGCGCCCCTGGGTGTGTCGGGACACTGGTCTGTCTCGTTGATCACGCCGTCGCCATCGGCATCCCGGGGCGGTCCGCCAAAGGCGAAGACCGAGATGCCCACCGCAGCGCCGATGTTCACCGCACCGCCGTTCGTGGGAGAGAGGGACGACTGCGGCAGCCACCCGAGGCGACCCTCGATGCGGATGGCCGTGCGCCCCCCGAGAGAGAAGCGGTCTCCCAGGATGAGGTGAGCCTCGTTGTCGTTCGCATCCACCGCGCCGCGATAGAACACCCGGGAGTAGCCCAGACCGACGTACATGCTACCGAGCACGGTGGGCCGCGTGTGAGCGACGAACGTCCCGCCGATCTGTGAGACGTTGACGTCGGCTCCCAGGGAATCGCTGGTGGCCGTGTAGTCGCCCGTCGCCTCGAGGGAGAACATGCGGCTGAAGTAGAGCCCGACGACGCCGCCGGCGCCGAACTTCGTGTCCAGCGCGATGTTGGTGTTGTCGTAGGCCGTCACGGTCCCCAACACGCCCACCTCGAGCTGCCAGGCGGAGCCCGACTGGGCGAGGGCGCTGGTAGAGCCTGCTGCCGACAGCAGCGCGACGATCGCGGCGCGGCGCGCCGCGCGAGAGGTCATTTCCATAGGTGTTGCAACAATTTACAGCCCCGGGAGCCCCCCGAAGCTGTGCCGTGGATCACTCTGATGCCGGGTGCCCGGCCCGCACGAATCTGGCGCCTCGCTGGAGCTGCTCGGCCAGCGCGGTGAGCTCCCCAGCGCCGCGGGAGAGATCGGCGATGGCGCGCAGTTGGTCCTTTGCGGCGGCGGCCATATCGGCGGCCTCTTTGGCCGAGGCCGCGGCTGCCGTTTGGGCGTCGCCCACCACCTCATGGGTGGCGTCGGCCTTCTGGCGGTTCTCCCGGGGCCCCTGGGCCATCCGCTCGCCAGTGCGCCGCGCCGCCTCCGCCGTGTTGACCACGTGGTCAAGCTCCACGGTCCAGGCTTCGGATGCCTGAGTGACCGTAGTCAGCTGGCTGTTCAGCTCCTCCAGGACCCTGGCCGCCCGGTCAATCACCCGCCGAGTCTCCTGCGCACCGCGGCCCATGCTCCCCGCAGCCTGAGCGCTCTGCTCGGCCAGCTTGCGGACCTCGTCGGCCACCACCGCGAAGCCCTTGCCGTGGATCCCGGTACGCGCCGCCTCGATGGTGGCGTTCAGCGCCAGGAGGTTGGTCTGGTTGGCGATCTGGGCGATGGTCTCGGAGAACTCCTCTACGTCCTGGGCGGCGTCCCGCAGCCGGCTCACCTCGGCCGCGCCCTCGGCGATGGTGCTGATGAGCTGCCCCAGCTGCTCGACGGCCCGGCCGCTGGCGTCCCGCACCCCCAGGGCCGTCTCAGCAGTGGCCTGGCTGGCATCATTGGTCTCGGACGCCGCGTTCAGCGTCCCTTCGATGCTCTGGCCCAGATGCTTCAGGGAGTCGCCGGCCTCCTCCATCCGCTGGGCCGCGTGTCGCGCTCGCTCCTCCGCGCGAACGGCGCTCTCGGCCATGGTCTGTGCCGCCGTCTGGATGGTCTGGCTCGCGGCTGTTAGCTGACGGACGTAGGCCGCGGTGCGCTCCGACGACTCGGCCAGAGGTCCCACCAGCGAGCTCAGGGAGAGGGATAGCGCGAGCTGTGGGGCGAGCAGGTTGAGCAGCGCGCCGTCGGCGGGCCGGTACATGGTGGGATCGGAGTGCCGCACGCTCCACATTCCCACCAAGTCGTCTCCCTGGTATAGCGGAATCAGGATCTCAGCTCCCGCCGTCTCGCCCTCCGGGAGGACCATGGTCGCCCTGGTGAGCACGTTGGCCACCACGGGTCCCCGGGCCCGGACCGCCTCGCCCACCAGTCCGGTTTGGATGTGGAACCGCAGCTTCTCGCTGGTGCTCGTGTCGGCGACGAGCTCCACCTCTTCGCGCTCGGGGTCGTAGCTGCCAAACCCCATGTGCTCCCAGGGCACGAGCTTGCCGGTGAGCTCCTGGATCCGGGCGAAGCTCTGCTCGATGTTCACCTCCGTGGCGACGGCTCCGGCCAGGCCCTGGACCAGCTCCAGCTCGTCGGCACGGACGGCCGTCTGAATCACCCACCACGCAAGCCACGCGGCCGCGACGAGGGCGGCCACGATGAAGGACGCGGCGCCGGGCGCGAGCTCGGCAGTGGCAACGGCCACCCAGCCTATGGCGAAGACCGCGCCGGCCGCCGAGACCACGGCCTCCCACCGGACAGTGAGCTTCACGTCGGTGCGGGGGAGCACCCCCGCCAGCCCCAGCTGCCCATAGAACGAGATGTTTGCCACGATGGGAGGGAGCAGCACGGCCACTGCGAGCTGAAGCAGGTTGTCCGCGGATATCGCGTCGGTGCCCGTTCCGCCCCCCAAGGCGTCGTACATGAGACCGACCACGCCGATCCCCACGACCACGTGGCCCAGGGTCATGAGACTCTCACGCAGGCTCAGGCGTCGCAGCACCAGGTCGCCGGCCGGCA